>NZ_JBICWZ010000024.1:0-81770 GCF_043199995.1 Streptomyces sp. NPDC048507
GGGTGAGCGGTCTACGGTCCCGGTTCGTATGTGACGTGGGTCCTGTGGGCCGCCTCACCGGGAACGCCCCCGGATCTCACCCGCAGTGAGCGGGCCGCTCCGCCCTGACACCCCCTGGCCGGGCCGGTCGCCGGGCCGTCCGTCCGCCCCCGGCGGCGGCCGCGTCGCCCCCTCCCACCTGGGGGTTCGTCCCGGGGAGATGCGGCTGCGGGGGGTGCGGCGGAGAATCGGCGAGGGGTGGGGGCCGGCGGCGGCTCATCGGCTGTCGCTTCTCCTCGAGAGGGAAGGTGATTCCATGGTTTCCCGATCCGCTCGTATACGGCGTGGGTGCACCGTGGCGTGTGCTTCGTCGCTGCTGGTACTCACCGGCGCCATCGGTGCGGCAACGGCCGGCGCGGCATCCGCCACGGCCGGCACGCGCGCCGTGCTGCCGCTCGCGAACGACCCCAACAAGATCCTCGAACTCATCAACCAGGCCCGTCAGGCGGCGGGGTGCCAGCCGCTCACCATCGACCCCAAGGTGCAGGCGGCGGCGCAGGAGTACGCCAACGACACGACCACCAGCCACACGGGCTCGGACGGTTCCTCCGTCCAGGACCGGCTGCGCAAGGCCGGGGCCACCTTCAACGCGTCCGCCGAGAACATCGCCTGGGGTTCGGGCGACGAGAAGGTGCACGTCGACGGCTGGCTCAAGAGCGGCTTCCACGCGCCGAACATCAAGAACTGCAACTACACCAAGACCGGGGTCGCCGTCTCGGGCGACCGCATCGTCCAGGTCTTCACCGACTGAACGGGCGGCGCACCGGTGCCGGGGCGGCCCGCGGCCACCCCGCCCCGTCCGCTCGCCTCCTCCGCTCCTTCGGGGTGGCGCTTCCGTGGTCCGTGACCCGGCCACGGGACCGCCGCCCCGTCGCGTGTGCGCGGCGCTCAGGAGGGCCGGCAGCCGTGGAAGCGGGCGGAGTGGACGTGGCCGAAGGACGCCGGGAGGTGTGCGACACCCCGCCCGGGGGCCAGGGTCAGGCCGCGGCCCGCGTAGCCGGGCGCGTTGTACACGGTGACGCACCGGCCGGGGGTCGCACCGCCGTCCCGCCCGCCGGCGGCTCCGTTCCACACCGACGCCGCGTCGTTGAACCCGACGTAGGCCGTCGTCTCCGGAAATCGCGGCACGTCCTGCGCCGCCAGGCTCACCACGCCCGTGTACGCGGGACCGGTCCAGCCGCAGACCCACCCCGGCGCGCAGCGCTCTTCCCTGACCGCGGGTCCTTCCGGCGCCGCCCCGGCGGCCGCGGGGGCGAGGGCGGTGCCGAGGGCGAGGGCGAGGCACGCCGCGCCGAGGGCGCCGACGCGGCGGCCGGTGGGAAAGCGCTCCATGTCTCCATCCCACTCCCCCGCCGGGAAGATCGCACCCGGCGGGGCTGCTGATCAGCCCGTCGGCACCGTCCACTTCTGCTGGGGGGCGCCGGTGCAGGTCCACAGCTGCAGCCGGGTGCCGTTGGCGGAGCCGCCGCCCGTGGCGTCGAGGCACTTGTCCGCCTGCGGGTTCACGATGTCGCGGGCGCCGGAGACCGCCCAGCGCTGGGCAGCTGTCCCGTTGCAGTCGTAGAGCTGGACCGGGGTGCCGTCGGCGGTGCCGCCGCTGGTGACGTCGAGGCACTTGCCGAGGGCCCGTACCGTCCCGTCGGAGCCGAGGGTCCAGCGCTGGGCGCCGGTGCCGTTGCAGTCGTAGAGCTGGACGGGGGTGCCGTTCGCCGGGTTCGCCCCGGCCACGTCGACGCACTTGCCGGCCGACCCGCTGATCTGGCCGGTCCGGCCGCCGGGGGCGCTGTCGTACGAGGTCACCCGGACGTGGTCGACGACCAGCTGCTGGGGGAAGGCCGTGCTGCCGTCCGGGTCCCCCGGCCAGTAGCCGCCGACCGCGAGGTTCAGGATCAGGAAGAACGGCTTGTTGAAGGCCCAGGCGCGCCCGCCGAGGTCGGCGGGGGTCCGCCGCTGGTAGACGACTCCGTCGACGGACCAGGAGACGGAGTCGGGGGCCCAGTCGACGGCGAAGGTGTGGAAGGCGTCGGCGAAGGCCTGGCCGCCGGGGAGCGAGTACGCCGCACCGATTCCGCCGGCCCCGGAGTAGCCGGGCCCGTGCAGGGTGCCGTGTACGGTCGACGGTTCGAAACCGACGTTCTCCATCACGTCGATCTCGCCCGAGGCGGGCCAGCCGACCTGGCCGATGTCACTGCCGAGCATCCAGAAGGCGGGCCACATGCCCTGGCCCCGCGGCACCTTGGCCCGTGCCTCGACGTGCCCGTACGCCTGTGTGAAGCGGCCCGCGGTGTTCAGGCGGGCCGAGGTGTACTCGCAGCGGCCGTACCAGCAGGCGTAGCCGGCGGGGTCCTCCCGGCGGGCGGTGATGACGAGGTGGCCCTGACCGTCGAGCGCGGCGTTGCGGTTGCCCGCCGTGTAGTACTGCCGTTCGTGGTTGCTGACGTTGTCGCCGGTCTCGGTCTGCCACTTGCCGGTGTCGACGGCGGCTCCGGCCGGTCCGTCGAAGTCGTCGGAGAAGGTCACGGCCGCCTCGGCCCGTGCGGCGGAGGCGGGGGCGGGCTCGGCGGCACTGGTGGCGGGCGCGGCCATCGCGCCCCAGCACATCAGTGCGAGGGCGCACGAGAGCGCGCGCCGGTACCGGGTTGGGTGCACGGTCATCACTCGTTTCTGCCGTGGGGGGAGGAGCTGCGTGGGGGCGAAGATCCGAACAAGCAAACATGGGCATGACAAGTCATCGTCGGAGAACGAACGCGGAGGCGAGCGGTCCGCGCCCCTTCCTTCACTACTTGATTGAAGGCGCGCGGTACGACCCCGTCAAGACGTCGGCATCCGCGGCCGTCGCGCGGTGCGCGGCGGCGCGCGGCGGCGCCGGCGGGCTCCGGTTGCCCGGCGCGCATGGGCCGCGTGGACTGGGTAGGCGGGTGGACACCTTCCGGCGACCGCCGGGGGGCAGGCCGATCCCGCTCCAGGAGAGGACGCCCATGACGCAGGACGCACGGCAGAACCCGGTCCGGCACACGACCGACAACGTCGGCATCCCGGTGGAGAGCGACGAGCATTCGCTCACCGTCGGATCCGACGGACCCATCCTGCTCCAGGACCACTACCTGATCGAGAAGATGGCCCAGTTCAACCGCGAACGGGTCCCCGAACGGGTGGTGCACGCGAAGGGCTCGGGCGCGTACGGCATCTTCCAGGTGACGAACGACGTCAGCCAGTTCACCCGGGCCGACCTCTTCCAGCCCGGCCGACGGACCGAGATGCTGGCCCGCTTCTCGACCGTCGCCGGCGAGCAGGGTTCCCCCGACACCTGGCGCGACCCCCGCGGTTTCGCCCTGAAGTTCTACACCGAGCACGGCAACTACGACCTGGTCGGCAACAACACCCCGGTCTTCTTCGTACGCGACCCGATCAAGTTCCAGGACTTCATCCGCTCACAGAAGCGGCGGCCCGACAACGGGCTGCGCGACCACGACATGCAGTGGGACTTCTGGACGCTCTCCCCCGAATCGGCGCACCAGGTGACCTGGCTGATGGGCGACCGGGGCATCCCGAAGAGTTACCGCCACATGAACGGCTACGGCTCCCACACCTACCTGTGGATCAACGCGGGCGGCGAGAAGTTCTGGGTGAAGTACCACTTCAAGACCGACCAGGGCATCGACTTCCTCACCCAGGCGGACGCCGACCGGATCGCGGGCGAGGACCCCGATCACCACCGCCGCGACCTCTTCGACTCGATCGCGGGCGGCGAGGCGCCGAGCTGGACCCTGTACGTGCAGGTGATGCCGTACGAGGACGCGCCCGGCTACCGGTTCAACCCGTTCGACCTCACCAAGGTGTGGCCGCAGGGCGACTACCCGCTGATCGAGGTCGGCCGGATGACCCTGGACAAGAACCCGGCGGACTACTTCGTCCACATCGAGCAGTCCGCCTTCGAGCCCTCGAACCTCGTCCCGGGCATCGGCCCCTCGCCGGACAAGATGCTGCTGGGCCGGCTGTTCTCGTACCCGGACTCGCACCGCTACCGGATCGGGGCCAACTACAGCCAGCTCCCGCCGAACCGGGCGCGCTCGCTCGTGTCCTCGTACGCGAAGGACGGTGCCATGCGGTTCGAGCCCTCGACGGCGGCCCGTCCGTACGCGCCCAACTCCTACGGCGGTCCCGCGGCCGACGCCGCGCGCTCCGGCGGACCCGTCGGCTGGGCCTCGGCGGGCGAGATGGTCCGGGAGGCCTACGCCCTGCGCGCCCAGGACGACGACTGGGGCCAGCCGGGCACCCTGGTGCGCGAGGTGATGGACGACGCGGCGCGCGAGCGGCTGGTGTCGAACGTCGCCGGGCACCTGGCGGACGGCGTCAGCACCCCGGTGCTGGAGCGGGCCCTGCAGTACTGGCGCAACGTGGACCCGGCCGTGGGTGACAAGATCGCCGCGCACTTCTGAGCCGCCCGGTGCGTGGCCGGGCTCGGCCGGGGCAAGGGCGGTGCATGACAAGGAGCCAGAGGATCCGTTTACCGGAGCTCAGCGCGCGGGTCGGGCCCGCCCTGCCCGCCTTCCAGCGGTCGGTGCTGGAGGCGGTGCTGCACGGGCCGCGCCCCCGCCGGGCCGGACAGGCGCACGTGCCGCGCCGCGCCCCGGCGGACCGCCGCCGCGCGGCCGGCTAGAGGGCCCGGGGACCGGCCGCGCCGCCCGGATGCCGCACCGGGGCCGGGCGGGCGCGGGCGGCACCCGGGGGCCCGGCGTCAGACCTGGTAGCGGTCGGGGGCGAACCGGGAGAGGTTCTCGGCGACCCACCGCGAGGTGTGGCCCAGGCCCTCGGCCAGGGAGACCTTCGGGCTCCAGCCCGCCCATTCCCGGGCCCGGGAGTTGTCCGAGAGGAGCCGGTGGACCTCGCTGCCCGAGGGGCGCAGCCGGGACGGGTCCTCGACCACCTCCGCGTCCCGGCCGGAGGCCGCGATGAGCTCCCGGGCCAGGTCGCCGACCGAGATCTCCCGGCCCGTGCCCAGGTTGACGACCTCGCCGAGGGCCCGGTCGCACGCGGCCACCGCGAGGAAGCCCTCCGCCGTGTCCGTGACGTAGGTGAAGTCCCGCGTCGGCGTCAGGGACCCCAGGCGTATCTCGCGGGAGCCGGAGTGGAGCTGCGCCAGGATCGCGGGGATGACGGCGCGGGCCGACTGGCGGGGTCCGTAGGTGTTGAACGGCCGCACCACCGTCACCGGCAGCTCGAAGGCGTGGTGGAAGGAGAGCGCCAGCATGTCGGCGCCGATCTTCGACGCGGAGTACGGGGACTGCGGCTGGAGCGGGTGGCTCTCCGAGATCGGGACGCTCAGGGCGCTCCCGTATACCTCGCTGGTGGAGGTGTGCACGAGGCGGCGGACCCCGTGGCGCCGGCAGGCGTCGGCGACGTGCTGCGTCCCGGTGACGTTGGTCTGGACGTAGGCGCCCGGCGAGGTGTAGCTGTACGGGATGCCGATCAGCGCCGCCAGGTGGAAGACGGTGTCGCAGCCCGCGACGGCGTCGTCGATCCGGCCCGGGTCGCGGACGTCACCGGCCCACATCTCCACCGGGCCGTCCGGCGCGGCGAGGTGCCCGGCCAGGTGGCCCTTCTCCGCGTACGGCTTGTAGTGCACCAGGGCGCGGACCCGTGCGCCCCGGGCGGCGAGGAGGTCCACCAGCGTGGAGCCGATGAAGCCCTCGGCGCCGGTGACGAGGACGGTACGGCCGGCCCAGGGGTCCGCCGCCGGGACGGGCGCGGCAGCGGTGGTAACGGTCGGATTCGCGGCGGTGTTCACAGGCGCTCCAGGCTCGGGAGGGGGGTGGTGGGCAGGCCGGCCACGTTCAGGACGTACGCGGCCAGCAGTTGGGCGGCCCGCGCGTGCGGGCCGGGGTCGGCGGCGCCGGCCATCGACGCGAGGCGGGCCGGGTCGGCCAGCAGCGGGCCGATCCGGGCGGCCAGGGCCGCGGCGCCGGTCTCCCCGTCGGGCAGCAGCAGCCCGGCGCCCGCGTCGGACAGCACCCGGGCGTTGTGGGTCTGGTGGTCCCCGGGGGCGTGCGGGTACGGCACGAGCACGGCCGGGACCCCGGTCGCGGCGAGCTCCGCCACCGTCGCCGAACCGGCCCGGCACACCACCAGGTCGGCGGCCGCGTACACGAGGTCCATCCGGTCCAGGTAGGGCACTGCGCGGGCGATCAGCTGCCCGCCCCGTTCGGCGAGGTCCGCCACCGCGCCGGAGAGCGCGGCCGGACCCGTCTTGATCAGCAGGTGCACGTCCCGGCGGTCCTGCCACAGCGCGGCCAGCGCGACGGCGGCCCCGGTCAGCCGCAGGGCGCCGAGGCTGCCGCCGTTGAAGACGACCAGCCTGCGCCCGTGCGGCACCCCCAGGGCCCGGCGGGCCTCGGCGCGCAGCGCGGCCCGCTCCGCGGGGGGCCGGGCCGCGAGGAGCGAGAGGGCGGCCGATATCGGCATCCCGGTGGTCAGGGCCCGCTCGCCGCCCGCGAGGTGGGGGCGGGTGCGGTCGAAGGCGACCGCGACGTGCGGGGTGAGCCGGGCCGCGAACCGGTTGGCGCGGCCGGGGACCGCGTTGGACTCGTGGATGACCGCGGGCAGCCCCGCCAGCCGGGCACCGAGCACGGCGGGCGCGCTCGGGTAGCCGCCCATGCCGACGACGACCTGTGCGCCCTGGGCCCGGATGACGGACTTGGCCTGCCCGGCCGACCGCAGCAGCGCGGCGGGCAGCAGGTAGCGCCTGGCTCCCAGGGCCGGGTCGAAGGGGATCATGTCGACGGTGTGCAGGGGGTATCCGGCGGCCGGGATCAGTTCGGTCTCCAGGCCCCGTTCGGTGCCGACGAAGGAGATCTCGGCGCCGGGCACGGCCGTGCGCAGCGCTTCGGCGAGTGCCAGTCCGGGATAGATGTGGCCGCCGGTGCCGCCCGCGCCGATGACTACGGAGAGGTGTGGGGAGGTCATGGCGAGCACCCTGCCGGTGTGCCCTAAGAGGGTTCTAAGAGTTCCGGAACCGGGGTTTGGCAGGCTTTGTCCATGAGTTCCGCGAGCAGGTACCGGATTTTGGTGGTCGACGACGAGCCCGAGGTGCGGGCCGCCGTGCAGGACGGGCTCTCCGTCGAGGGGTACGAGGTGCGGGGGGCCGCCGACGGCCTGTCGGCGCTGTCCGAGGTGGCGGCGTGGGAACCGGATGCCCTGGTCCTGGACGTGATGATGCCGGTGCTGGACGGGCTGGGGGTCTGCCGTCAGCTGCGCGCGGTCGGCGACCGTACGCCCGTGCTCGTCCTGACCGCGCTGGACTCGGTCAGCGAACGGGTCGACGGGCTGGAGGCCGGCGCCGACGACTACCTCGTGAAGCCCTTCGCCCTGGACGAGCTCGTCGCCCGGGTGCGGGCCCTGCTGCGCCGGGCCGCGCCGGATCCGGCGGACGCGGGGCCGGTCTCCCTCGGCTACGCCGACCTCGTGCTGGACCCGCTGACGCGGACCGGGCGGCGCGGGGAGCGTGCGGTGGAGTTCAGCCGGACCGAGGCGGCGCTGCTGGAGCTGCTGCTGCGCCACCCCGGGCAGGTCCTGACGCGCGAGCTGATCCTGGAGCTGGTCTGGGGCCGCGACTTCGGGCCGGATTCCAATTCCCTCGCCGTCTACGTCGGCTACCTGCGCCGGAAGCTGGAGGCGGGCGGGGAGCCACGGCTGGTGCACACCGTCCACGGGGTGGGCTACCGGCTGGACGTGCGGTGACCCGGGGGTCCAGGAGACGCCTGGCTCCGTGGCGGCGGCGCCGGCCGCTGCGCACCCGCCTCGCGATCGCCGTCACCGCGGCGGTGGCCTTCGTCGCGGTCGGCGTCTGCGGCGCGGCCTTCCTCCAGGGCCGGGCCGCGCTGTACGGGCAGCTGGACCTGAGCCTGACGGAGGCGGCCCGGCGGGCCGCCGAGGAGTACGGGAACGCGCCGCCGGGGACGGCCTCCTGGTCGTGCCAGTACCTGGCGGCGCCCGCCTGCGTGCAGATCGTGCCCGCCGATCCGGGCGCGGACCCCAAGGGCGGCGAGCACGCGTACACGATGCCGGTGGCACCGCAGACCCGGCTGGTCGCCGGGCGGAAACTGGCCCCGTTCTACACCGACATCGTCGTCGAGGGCCATCCGGCCCGGATGCTCACCACGGACTTCCTCAAGGGCCGGGCCCTCCAGGTCGCCCTGCGCTCCGACACCGTGGAGCTCGGCATCGACAGGGCCGCCCGCTGGCTCGCGGTGACGGCCGCCGCCGGGGTGCTGCTGGCGGCCGTCCTCGGGTACTGGGTGTCGCGGACCGGCCTCGCGCCCGTCACCCGGCTGACGGCCACGGCCGAGCGGATCGCCGCCACCCGCGACGCGCGCCACCGCATCGACCTGCCGCCGCCCGGCCGGGAGGACGAGATCACCCGGCTGGCCCGGAGCTTCAACACCATGCTCGGGGAGCTGGAGCAGTCGGTCACCGCCCAGCGGCGCCTGGTGGCCGACGCCTCGCACGAACTGCGCACCCCGCTCACCGCCCTGCGCACCAACGCCGAACTGCTGGCCAGGGGCGAGCGGCTGACGCCGCAGCAGCGGGAGCGGGCGTCGCTGGCGCTGGGGCGGCAGCTACGGGAGGTGACGGGCCTGGTCAACGATCTGATCGAGCTGGCCCGCGACGAGGAGCCGCAGGCGCTGGTGGAGCCGGTACGGCTCGGGGCGCTGGTGGACCACTGCGCGGAGGCCGCCCGGACGCACTGGCCCAGCACGGAGTTCCGGGTCAGAACGGTTCCGGTGACGGTCGAGGGGGTGCCCGCCCGGCTCAGCCGGCTCGTCGGCAACCTGCTGGACAACGCGGCGAAGTTCAGTCCGCCCGGCCGGCCCGTGGAGGTGGAGCTGACCGTCCGGCCGGGCGGGGCGGCGGAACTGACCGTCCGTGACCACGGTCCGGGGATCGCCGAAGGGGACCTCCCGTACGTCTTCGACCGCTTCTACCGGGCCGGGAGCGCCCGCGCCCTGCCGGGCTCCGGGCTGGGCCTGGCGATGGCCCGCCAGATCGCCCGGGCGCACGGTGCCGAGCTGACGGCCGAGGCGGCGCCGGGCGGAGGGGCGCTGCTGCGGCTGAGTTTCTGAGGGGGCGGGCGCCCCGGGGCATCGGCGCACGGTGCGGTGCGTGCGGTGCGGGTCATCCGGAGCGCGTGAGCGTGGAGCGGGTCGAGTCCCCGGCGTCGGCCGGCTGTGCGGCGGCGTATTCGGCGCACAGGCAGCCGACGCCCTTCTCGATCCACTCCTGACCGGTCCATTCCGGGTGCCGTCCGGTCAGCAGTGCCCGGACTTCGGCCACGATCTCCTCGTCGGCCGTGGCGCGGTCGCGCCGGAGCCAGGTCTCGTCGCGCAGCTCGCGCAGGTAGTCGCGGACGTCGGCGAGCACCCCGGGGCCGCCGGCCTCGCCGTGGCCGGGTACCACCAGGCGGTGGCCGTCCGCCGCCAGCCGCTCCAGGACCGCGAGCCAGCCGACGCCCGAGACGTCGGTGTCGTGCGGCGGGAACCACGGGAAGATCGCGAACTGTCCCGTCTCCGCCAGGTCCCCGGTGAACAGCACGCCGGCGTCGGGCACTTCGATCACCTGGTCCCCCTTGGTGTGGCCCCGGCCGGTGGGCCGCAGGCGCACGGTGCGGCCGCCGAGGTCCAGCTCGTGGCCGTCCTCGTGGACCACGTCGGGGGTGGGTACGCGGACCTCGTCGTCGAGCCGGTCGGCGATGCTCCGGCCGAGGCCGCGGAACATCTCCAGGTAGCCGGCTCCCTTCGTCCTCAGGTCGTCCGCCTGGGCGCGGTTGGCGATGTACGTGGCCCGGCCGGCGAAGGCGTGCGCGCCGAAGGCGTGTTCGGGGTGGAAGTGCGTCGTGGTCAGGTACAGGCTGCGGCCCGCGGCCACCTCCGAGGCCAGGGCGAGGACCTCTTCGGCATTGGCGGTGCCCAGGCCCGTGTCGACGACGAGCACGGCCGACGCGCCGCCGATGATGCCGATGTTGGGGACCAGCGGGACCCCGCGGTTCGGGATCACCAGCACGTCGGGGGCGATCTCGCGGGCTCCGGCGACCTGCACGGCGGGGTCGGGAAGCGGTGTCTCGTTCATGCTCCGATTCCACCTCCCGGCGCCCCGGCCGTCCAGGACCGATGCGGAACACCCCGATACCGGACGGGTATCGTCGCAGCATGGAGCTGCGAACGTTGCGTTACTTCGTCGCGGTCGCGGAGGAACTCCACTTCGGCCGGGCCGCCGCCCGGCTGCACATGAGCCAGCCCCCGCTGAGCCGGGCGGTCAGGCACCTGGAGGCCGGCCTCGGCGCGACCCTGCTGCTCCGCTCCCCCGCCGGTGTGAGCCTCACTCCCGCCGGCGCGGTGCTGCTGGACGAGGCCCGCGCCCTGCTCGGCCGGGCCGACCGGGTGCGCGCACGCGTGGCCGCGGCGGCCGGGCCCGCCGTCCTGACCGTCGGCCTCCTCGGCGACGGCACCGATCTGGGCGCCGTCCGGCTGGCCGACGCGTACCGGGAACGCCACCCGGGCAGCGAGGTCCGGGTCCGCGAGGGCGACCTGACCGATCCGACCTGCGGGCTGCGCGCCGGAGCGGTCGACGTCGCCCTCACCCGGGCCCCGTTCGACGAGGACGGACTGCGCGTGCGCGCGCTGCGCGCCGACCCGGTCGGAGCGGTGCTCCGGGCCGACGATCCGCTGGCCCGGCGCGCGAGCCTGGAGCTGGTGGAGCTGGCCGGGCGCCGCTGGTTCCGGTTCCCCGAGGGCACCGATCCGCTGTGGTGTGCGTACTGGAGCGGCGGCGAGCGCCGCGAGGGGCCGGTGGTGCGGGCCGTGCAGGAGTGCCGTCAGGCCGTGCTCTGGAACGGCACGGTCGGCATGACCCCGCTCGGGCACGACGTGCCCGGGGGGCTGGTCACGGTACCGCTGTCCGGCATGGCGCCGAGCAGGGTGGTGGTGGCGTGGAACGAGGGGGACCAGAACCCGCTGATCCCCCCGTTCGTCCGGCTCGCGGCGGCCGCCTACCGGCGTTCGGGCGGCGACGCGGCCTGAGCGGTCCCGGCCCCGCACTCCGGCCCGCCGGTGCGGGCTAGCTCCGTCCACAGCGTGGTCTCGACCTTGCCCAGCAGACGGGCCAGTTCCGTGCGTTCGGCCGCGTCGAGCCCGTCGAGGGTCTGGCGTTCCAGCTCCCCCCAGGCCCGGCGGACCTCGACCAGCAGCCCGCAGCTGGTCTCCGTCGCCTCCACCAGGGAGGCCCGCCGGTCGGCCGGGTCGGGGCGGCGGCGCACGTGACCCGCGTGCTCCAGGCGCTGGAGCATCTTCGTCACCGTGGAGGGGTCGAGACCGACCGCCTTGATCAGCTCCGACTGGCGTACGGCCCCGCTGTCCCACAGGTGCATCATCAGGAACTCCTGCCCCGGGTGGAGACCCAGGTCGCGCAGGGCCCGGCCCGCCGCGATCCGGTGCAGGCGCGCGACCCGGCTGATCGCATGGCTCACCGGGCCGTCCAGCACGGCGCCGGGCATCGCGCACCCCGGAGTGGTGCGCTGCTCCTGGACGGGTTCCGCAGTCATCGGGGCGCGCCTCCTGGGCGGGGTGGGCGGATCGGGTCCGGCGGGGGCGGCCCACGCCGGGCCGCCGGGTCTCTGTCAGGGGAATCCTACCCGTCGCACCGGCATTGGATTGGTCGGCCAAGTATTGCGGTACGCTGACACCACAGCCACTCATTGGCCGACCAACTAACTTTGCGAGGCGAACATGACCAGCGCTTTCGAACCGGTCCGCATCCCCGGCACCACGCTGTCCAACCGGATCGCGCTGGCGCCGATGACCCGCAGCCGGGCGGGTGGCGGCGGCGTCGCGACCGCCCTCATGGCCGAGTACTACACCCAGCGCGCTTCGGCGGGCCTGCTCATCAGCGAGGGCATCCAGCCCTCCGCCGTCGGCCAGGGCTACCCGTTCACCCCCGGCCTGCACACCGCCGAGCAGATCGCGTCCTGGCGCGCGGTGACCGACTCCGTGCACGCGAGCGGTGGCCGGATCTTCGCCCAGCTGATGCACTCCGGCCGGATCGGCCACCCCTCGCTGCTGCCCGACGGACTCGTCCCCGTGGCCCCCTCGGCGGTGGCTCCCCAGGGACAGCTGTTCGCCGGGGACGGCATGAAGGACTTCGTGACCCCGCACGAGCTGACCGGGGCCGAGGTCCGCCAGACCATTGCGGACTACGCCGAGGCCGCCCGCAACGCGGTGGAGGCCGGGTTCGACGGCGTGGAACTGCACGGGGCCAACGGTTACCTGATCCACCAGTTCCTGGCCCCCGGCTCGAACCGGCGCACCGACGAGTGGGGCGGCCCGGTGGAGAACCGGATCCGCTTCGCGGTGGAGGCGGTCAAGGCGGTGGCCGCCGCGATCGGCGCCGAGCGGACCGCCCTGCGCGTCTCGCCCGGAAACCCGTACAACGACATCTCCGAGCCCGACCCGCAGCCCGCCTACGAGGCGCTCGTCAAGGAGATCGACGGGCTCGGGCTGGCCTACCTGCACGTCATGGAGCACGGCCCCGGGGCCAGGGAGGCCACGCTCGCGCTGCGCAAGCAGTTCTCCGGCCCGCTGGTGCTCAACCCGGCGACCGAAGGCCCCACGGACCACCGCGCCCTGCCCCTGATCGAGGACGGCCTCGCCGACCTGCTGGCCTTCGGGGCCCTCTTCCTGGCCAACCCCGACCTGCCCGGGCGGCTGCGTACCGAGGGCCCGTACAACGCCCCGGACCCGGCCACCTTCTTCGGCGGCGACGCCCGCGGCTACACGGACTACCCGGCCCGCTGACCGGGGGCCGTCCCGCGCCCGGCGGGGCGCACGGGGGAGCCCGGCTTACGCTGGAAGGGGGCGGCCGGCCCGATGAGCGGCCGTCGGCCGCCACCCGTGGGCACCTGCCCCCTCCCCCTCCGAGCAGGTGCCCACCCCCGCGCCACGGCGGCGCCGGGCGTCACCGTCCGGTGCCGGTGGCCCCGTAGTAGTCCGACATCGCGAGCCGGTAGTCGGGATCACCCAGGTGACGGTCGCGGTGGAATTCCGGCGAGTCCTTGACCTGGTCCTTCGACAGGTCGACATGCACGGTGTGCGCGGCCTCGTCGATCCGGGTGACGGTGCCCGCCGGGATCAGCACCTCCCGCCCGAAGATCCACGGCCCGGTGTCGACGACGAGGTAGGCGTCCGAAACGTCGGCCGAGTGCTTGTCGACCTTGCCGATCGTGCCGTCCGCCGCCGCGACGGTGTAGCCGGTGATGTCCTCGCCCGTGGGGTGGACGATGCCGGACCGGTAGGCCCACATGTCGTCGTGCATGATCCATCACTCCTCGTGTCCGGTCTTCCCGATGTACGCGTGCCCAGCCGCACGTGCCCCCCGCGCGGCCGCCCATGCGCACCGCTCCCGGCCCGGTTCTCCGGGTCCAACGGGTTCAGCGGGCGCGCTCCACGCGGGCGAGCCACTCGATGAGGAGGGCGCGCAGCAGTTCCGGCTGCTCGTGGGGCAGGGCGTGGCCCGCGTCGTCGGCGACGGCCAGCGAGGCGTGCGGGTGCCGGGCCGCGAGGTCGACGGCGGCCGCGTACCCGACCGTCGAGTCCAGCCGCCCCGCGACGACCACGGCCGGACCGGGGTAGGGCGGTGCGCCGTCGGGGGTGAGCTTCCACCGCGCGCCGATCCGCTCGGCCGCCGCCCGGTCCTCCAGGGCGGCGGCGGGCGCGACGTGGCGCTCGTAGCGGTCGAGCATCTCCGGGGTCTGGACCACGAAGTAGCTCCGGAATCCTTCGTCGCCCAGCTCCCCCGTCCCGGCGACGACGCGGTGCCCGGGGACCTCGCGCGGGCTCGGCGTCAGCGGACAGACGAGCGCCAGACCGGCGACGCGGCGCGGGTTTCGCGCGGCCATCGCCGCCGCGTAGTACGCGCCCGCCGAGTGGCCCGCGAGGAGGTACGCGTCCCCGCCCGTGACGGCGTCGGCGAAGCCGAGCAGCGCGGCGAGGACGTCGTCGGCGCAGCGCAGCGCGGCGGGTGCGGGGGTGCGGCCCGCTCCGGGGAGGTCGGGATAGATCCGCCGCAGCCCCGGGACGCCCCCGAGGGCCGGCTCGAAACACGCCTCGGCCTCGCGGTGGTCGACGCCTGCGCCGTGGAGCACCAGCACGGGGCGGCCGCTCCCGTGCTCCACGTGGTGCACCACCACCCCGCCGGCTCGGGTCTCCATGCCCGCATGCTAACCGCGTTCCGCGTGCGGTCCGCGGGAGGTGGCGGGGCGCGGCGGCCCGTCGTGTCGGACGCGGGTCCCGGGAGGGCGGCGGCGAGGATGGGCGGGACAGGTCGGCCGGCAACAGGCGAGGTGTGCGGTGTCTCGTGAGCGCGTGGGTACGGGTCAGCGGTGACGGCTCGGGAGCCGGGCGCCGCCGCGGCGCACGAGCTGGGGGCCGTACTGGCGCGGGTGCTGGAGAAGTCCCACGGCGCGTCCGCGGCGGAGCTGCCCGCTCTGATCGCCGGGGCCGGCGACCGGCTGGGCCTCGCGGGGACCCGGCTGTACCTGGCCGACGTCCAGCAGCTGCGGCTGGCGCCGCTGGCCGGGCCCGGCCGCGCGGACGAGGAGCCGGGCGGTTTCGACGTCGACCGGTCGCTGGCCGGTCTGGCGTACCGGACCCAGCGCGTCCAGCGGGCGCGGGACGAGGACACCGTCTGGTTCCCGATGGTCGACGGCATCGAGCGGATCGGCGTGATGCGGGCCGTGGTCCCCGGCGCGGACGGTGCACGGCTGGAGGCGGGCCGGGCGCTGGCGAGCCTGGCCGCGCTGCTGGTGGTCTCCAAGTCCTCGCACCACGACGCCCTCGTCCGGCGCGAGCGGTCGCGGCCGATGACCCTGCAGGCCGAGCTGCTGTGGGCGTTCCTGCCGCCGCGCACCATCGGCACCGGCCGGGCCACCTCCTCGGCGGCCCTGGAACCGGCGTACGACATCGGCGGCGACGCCTTCGACCACAGCTTCGCCGACGGCGTGCTGCACCTGGCACTGCTCGACGCGATGGGCCACGACCTCGCCTCGGGGGGCGCCAGCGCCGCCGGGCTCGCCGCGTACCGCTCCACCCGCCTCTCCGGCGGCACGCTCCCCGACGTGGTCGCGACCATCGACCGCACCCTGGTGCGGTGGATCCCCGAGCGGCTCATGACCGCGGTGATCGCCGAACTGGACACGCTGCACGGGGACTTCACATGGATCAACTGCGGCCATCCGGCGCCGCTCCTGATCCGGGACGGCCGCGTGCTCCAAGGCGCCCTCGAACGCCCCGCCCTGCTCCCCCTCGGTTTCGGGTTCCACACGCCGGAGCCGCCCGTACCGCAGCACGTCCGCCTCCAGCCCGGCGACCGCGTGCTGATCTACAGCGACGGCGTGACCGAAGCCCGCTCCCCGGACGGTGCCTTCTTCGGCGAACAGCGCCTGGCCGACACCGTCATCCGCGCCACGGCCTCGGGCGACACCGCCCCGGAGGCGCTCAGACGCCTCATCCAGCACCTCCTCACCCACCAGGAACAGCGCCTCAGGGACGACGCGACCATCCTGATGGCCGAATGGCACCCCGCGGGACGGAGCGCGCACGAGGGCGAGCGGCGGACACCGGGCGGAGGGGACCTCCCTCAGGAGTGACCCGCCCGGCTCCGGCGGCCGTGGGGGCGGCTACGTCCCCGCGGCCGCGCGGGCGGATTCCGCCGCCGGTCCGGCCGGGTCCCGGGGAGTGAGCGGCTGCGGGCGCGGGGCGGGGATGAGGGCGGCGACGGTCGCGGAGACGAGCGCGAGCGAGCCGCCCAGCAGCAGACCGGTGCGGAAGCCGCTCTCCGAGGTGAACGTGAACCCGCCGGCCGTGGTGGTCATGTGGGCCAGGACCACGCCGACCACGGCGGCGCCGACCGAGGTGCCCAGGGAACGCATGAGCGTGTTGAAGCCGTTCGCGGCGCCGGTCTCGGCGAGGGGCACCGCACCCATGATCAGGGCCGGCATGGCCCCGTAGGCGAGGGCGACGCCGCTGTTCATGATCATGGCGGCGACCATGAGCCCCGGGGCCGTGCCGGCCAGCAGCAGCGCCGCGCCGTAGCCCGCGGCCAGGACGAGGGCGCCGCAGACCAGCGTGACCTTGGGCCCCCTGGCATTGGTGAGCCTGCCCCCGAGCGGGGACACGGCCATCATCATCAGGCCGCCGGGCAGCATCCACAGGCCCGCCGCGAGCATGGACTGGCCCAGGCCGAAGCCGGTGGCCTCGGGATACTGGAGCAGCTGCGGGACGACCAGCATGCTCGCGTACATGCCGAAGCCGATGAAGACGGAGGCGAGGTTCGTCAGCAGGACGCGCGGCCGGACGGTGGTGCGCAGGTCCACCAGGGGGTGGGTGGTGCGCCACTCGAACCAGCCCCAGGCGCCGAGGACGACGACGGCACCGGCGAACAGGGCGAGGGTGGTGGCCGAACCCCAGCCCCAGTCGGCGCCCTTGGACACGGCGAGCAGCAGGCACACCAGGCCCGCGGCCAGGCCGAGCGCGCCGGTGAAGTCGAAGCGCTGGCCCCGGGCGCCGGCCGGGACGTCGGGGACGAAGGCCACGATCATGGCGGCGACGGCCGTCGCGAGCGCGGCGGCCCCCCAGAAGAGGAAGCGCCAGTCGGCGTACTGCGCGACCGCCGCGGAGAGCGGGAGGCCGATGCCGCCGCCGATGCCCATGGAGGCGCTGACCAGGGCGATGGAGGAGCTGAGCTTCTCGGCGGGCACGAGGTCGCGGAGCAGGGCTATCCCGAGGGGGATCATGCCCATGCCGATGCCTTGCAGGCCGCGCCCGACGATCATCGGGACGACGCTGCCCGAGAGCGCGCACACCACCGATCCGACGATCAGCGGGACGGCGCACGCCAGGAGCATGCGGCGCTTGCCGACCATGTCGCCCAGACGCCCGCTGATGGGGACGCACACGCCCGCGACGAGGAGCGTGGCGGTGACGACCCAGGCGGAGTTGGAGGAGGAGGTGTGCAGGAGCTTCGGCAGGTCGGCCAGGAGCGGGGTGACCAGGGTCTGCATGACGGCGGCGGTGACGCCCGCGAGGGCGAGCGTGGCGATCACTTTGCCGGTATGCGGAGCCGTGGGCGGCTGAGGCATGGGGAGGTCCCTCTGGGCGTGGGTCGGTCGCCCCGCCGTCCGGGGGCGGTGGGGCGGGTCGGGGCGGCTGGTACGGGCCCGCTCGACGAGCGCACCCTATTCAGTAGTCAACTATCACTTCACGGCTCGCGGGGTGTCAACTCGAACTGTTGGCCGGTCATCGGTTGTTAGGCTGGGCGCGTGCCCACCGAAACCCCCAGGCCACTGCGCGCCGACGCCTTGCGCAACGTCGAGAAGATCGTGCGGGCGGCACGCGACGTCTACGCCGAGCAGGGCCCCGAGGCGCCGCTCGACGAGATCGCCCGGCGGGCCGGGGTGGGCATCGCGACGCTCTTCCGCCGGTTCCCGGACAAGGCGGCCCTGCTGCGGGCGGTGATGGAACAGCAGTTCACCCAGCAGGTGCGCCCCGTCATCGACCACGCCCTCGACGACGAGGATCCGCGCCGGGGGCTCACCGCCGTGATCGAGGCCGCCCTCACCTCGGCGGCGGACGAGCACCACGTGCTCACGGCGGCGCGCAATGCCGGGATCCTGACGTCGGAGGCCGGCGCCCGCTTCTTCGACGCGCTCGACCCGCTGGTGACGCGGGGCCAGCAGGCCGGGGTCATCCGGGAGGACCTCGTACCCGACGACCTGAAGCGGGTCATGGGCATGCTCGTGAGCGTCCTGTGGACGATGGACCCGGGCGACGGCGGCTGGCGGCGCTACGTGACCCTCGTCCTGGACGGCCTGAGCCCCGCCGCCGCCAGCCCCCTGCCGAACCCCGCTCCCCCGCTGCTCCCCCGCCACCGCCCCTGACCCGCACGGAGCTCGCCGGGCCGGCCCGCGGCCGCCGCAGCCGTGCCGGAAGGGACGGGCTGGGGAAACCCTCCAAGCCGGGACGGGCGGGCGGTGCCGGAGCCGGTCACGGCCGGGGGCGAGGGGCCGGTGGCTCTGGTGATCGGCTCGTCCGCCGGGTACGGCCTGGCCGCCACGATCGCGGGGCTGGCCCGTATCGGCATCCGCGGCATCGGCGTGTGCTTCGAGAAGGCGCCCGGGCGGCGAACCGGTACGACCGGCTGGTACCGCACCGCCGCCACGGCCCGCCTCGCCCGGCAGCACGGGCGGGACATGGTCTTCCTCAACGGTGACGCGTTCAGCGACGCGGTGAAGGAGCAGGTCGCCGCTCTTCTCACCGAGCGGTTCGGGGGGCGGCTCGACTTCCTGGTCTACTCGGTGGCGGCTGTGGGACAAGTTGATGGGCGCCCGGCCCCTCGACCTCGACGAGGAGGGCCGGGTCCGTCTCGACACCTGGGAGCTGGACCCCGCCGTGCAGGACGCGGTCGCCGAGCGGTGGAGCGGCGCCACCAGCGACAGCATCGCCGCTCTCGCCGACCTCGACTGGTTCGGCGACGAGGTCCGCCGCCTCTACGGCTTCTCCGTCCCCGGCGTCGACTACACCGCGCCGGTGGAGACCGAGGTGCCCTGGCCGACTCCGGCTTCCTGAGCCGCGCCCGGCCACCGTACGACGGGCCGTCGGGCGGCCCGCCCGTCAGGGGTGCTCGCGGCCGAGGCGATCGTCCCGGACGGTCCTGACGGGAGCTCCGGTCAGGTGCTCCAGCGTGCCGGTCAGGGTGAGCAGCCGCTCCAGCGGGGGCCGCCGCCCGTCGAGGTGGAGGGCTACGCCCGCGGCGTTCGTGCGTCGTCTGACCATCAGCAGCGCCGACAGGCCCATCGAGTCGCACATGAGCAGACCGGCGCAGTCCAGGCGCAGGTGCCGGGCGTCCGGACGCGCACCGAGTTCTCGTTCCACCGCCTCCAGCAGGAGGTGGTACGTCTCGTGGTCGAGGTCGCCTTCGAGGGCGAGGGTGACGCCGCGGCCGTCCGCCGCGTCCGGCGCGGCGGGCGTCAGGGTCAGCGGCACGGGTGGTGGGGTGGTGGTCATCGGTGTGCTTCCGGAGCCGGAGGGTCGGGGGCGGTGCGGTCGGTCAGCTCCCGGGCCCCTTGGCGGATCAGCCGGGTCGCCCGGGGAAAGTCCCCGAGCTCGGCGCCGAGCAGGTCCAGGGTCGGGAGCAGCACGTTCGCGGGGACGTGACGGGCGGTGAGGATGTCGGTGGTCCAGCCCATGAAGCCGGTGAAGAGTTCCGCGTCGTCCACGTAGAGGGCGGCGCCGAGGAATTCGACGACGTGGGCGATGTCCTGCGCCGTCTGCTGGAGCTGCCACTCGGTGTACGCGCGAAGGGCGGGCAGGAGCTCGGTGAGGCCGGTCACGACGGCCTTGACCAGTTGCGGGGCGGACCGGGCGACCAGGGTGAATTCCTGGTCGCGCAGGTGGGGCAGGTCGTCGGCGGGTTCGTCCCCCGGACGCGGGCGGGGCAGCGGGCCCGCGGCCAGCCGGTCGGCGGCGGAGCGGGCATCGGGCGCCCAGGCGTCGGCGCCGAGCATCCGCGCGTAGCGGCCGTCCCGGCCGAAGGCCGGACCCCCCGCGAAGACGGGGACCCCGGCCGCCCGGCAGGCGGCGATGGTCGCGTGGGCCGCCGGGAGCCGGGTGGCGAGGGAGCCGGAGAGGGCGACCGCGGCGGGGCCGGTGCGGTGCAGGTGCGCGACGAGGCGCGGGGGCGGGACCAGGGTGCCGAGGTGGTCGACCTCCCAGCCGCGCAGCCGCAGGACCTCGGTCAGCAGCCTGGCGGGCAGGCCGTGCCACTCCCCGTCCACGCAGGCGACGGTCACGTGCCCGGCTCGCGGCCCCGGCGGGGGCTGTGCGCGGGGGTGGCGGACGAGGGCGGAGACGGAGCGGTCGTTGATGGTCGTCGCCGCGTGTTCCTGGGCCACGCTGATGCGGTCGGCCGCCCATTCCGTGCCGACCCGGCGCTGCACCGCCCCGATGACGTCCAGCAGGGCGCTCTCCGTGCCGACGCTCTCGGCGGCGGCGATGACGGTGTCCCGGGCGGCCGTCTCGTCCTGGGCGAGGACCGCGTCCCACAGGCGGTCCGCCCACTCCCGCGGCCCGGCCTCCCGGGCGGCGGCGCCGCCCTCGGGGTACGGGAGTGACGGGCTCATGCCGTGTACCTCCCCCGGCCGTGCCCGCCGACCGCGCTGAGGTGGTTGGTCCGCGGCGCGGTGATGGCGACGAGGGCCATGTCGTCGTGGCGGCCGCCGCCGATCCACTGGGCGGCCAGCATCTGCATGCGTTCCACGATCGCTTCGGCGGGCATGCCGGCGCACGCGGACAGGGCCCGCCTCATCCGGCCCTCGCCGAACAGTTCGCCGCCGAGCGGGCCGCCCTTGGCCTCGGTGAAGCCGTCGGTGAACAGCACGCAGGTCTCGCCCGGGGCGAGTTCCGCGCTCAGCGTCACGGCCTCCACCTCGGGCAGCGCCCCGACGAGCGTGCCGCGGGTCGGTACCTCCTCCACCGTGCCGTCGCCGCGGACGATCAGGGGCTGCGGGTGGCCGGCGCTGGTCAGCCGGAGCGTGACCTTGCCGTCGTGGCGGGCGGCGGAGGCCAGTACGAGGGTGGCGAAGCGGGCGTGGTGCGAGTTGAGCAGGGCGCCGTTGAGGAGGCGGAGCATCCGCCGGTGGTCGGACGCCATGGGCAGCAGGGCCTGGAGGGTGTTGCGGATCTTGCCCGTCAGTACGGCGGCGTCGAGCCCCTTGCCGCAGACGTCCCCGAGGACGACGAGGGTCTCGCCGCCGCCCGCTTCGCCGGCGTCCGCGTCCGGGGGCGGGGCCGGGTGGACGTCGTAGAAGTCGCCGCCGATCCGGTGCCCGTCGCCGGAGGGCCGGTAGCCCCCGGCGAATTCGATCCCGTCGATGTGGTGGAGCACGGGCGGCAGCAGGTCACGCATGAGGGTCTCGGTGATCGAGGTCTGTTCGGCGTAGAGGCGCGCGGCGGACATCGCGGCGCCCGCCCGGGCGGCGAACAGCCGGGCGAAGACCTCTTCGTTCTCGTCGAAGGCAGACGTGCCGCCGTGGCGCAGCAGGACGAGGGCTCCGGCGGCCACTCCGGGGCCGGGCAGCGGGGTGACGACCATCGAGCCGACGGTGCCGAAGCCGTCCGGGACCACCCAGGACGGTGCCAGAGCCGGATCGACCCAGCGGGAGGGCAGGGGCGGGAAGCCCTGGAGGGCCTCGGCCAGGCCGGGCAGTTCCGAGGGGTCGACAGCCAGCCGGGCGGCCCGGGCTTCCGCGCCCCGGCGGCAGGTGACGACGGCGTGGGTGCGGCCCGCGGCCGGGCCGATCACGACGGCTCCGTCGGCGAGGTGTTCCGCCGCGAGCTGTGCGGTCACGGCCATGCACCGGTCGGTGTTGAGGGAGGACAGCAGCGCGTTGGACGCCAGGCCCAGGAAGCGGGTCCGGCCGCGTTCGACGGCCAGCGCCTCGGCGGCGGTGCGGCGTTCGGTGTCGTCGATGAACCACCAGGCGACGTCGCCGTGGTCCAGGGTGGTCGGGTGCGCCGCGAAACTGCGGTCGCCGACGGCCCCGTCGGCCGGGGCGGCGGGCGGGGCGGAGCCCGGGAGCGGGCCGCCGGTCTTGAACAGGCGGTGGGCGGTGGTGATCCAGCGGGGCACCGCGGCACTGAGTTCGGCGCCGATCCGCGCCCCGGGAAAGAGGACGGCCGCGGCCTGGTTCACCAGGGACAGGGTCCCCTCGGGATCGACCACGAGGACGGGGCAGGGGGCGGTGGCGCACGCAAGTCCTGTGACGCTTCGGCTCATCGGGGCGGATCGCCCTGGGGAACTGGCCATAGACAAGGACTCGCAGTGCGGGCCCCTCACCTCTTCACTTCGGACGGCAAAATAGTTTCCCCTCGGCAACTATCCATCATCGGGCACGGCGGGCGCAATCCCGCCCGGCGCGACCGGGGCCGCCTCACCCGTCGTCGCGACAGCCCGTACTGGCGTGCGTCCGGGCGGATGACGGTCCCTCACGACGCCTTCCGGTCAGGCGGTACGGGACGTCAGCCCCTCCGGGGCCGGCAGTCTCAGCGGCCGCGCGACCGCCGCGCAGAAGTCGGCCAGGCCCACGGCCAGGGCCGCCCGCGAGGCGGCGGGCATGGCGGCCATCGCCTCCGTCAGCGCCGCCTCCCTGCGGGCCCGCAGCTGCGCCAGGTAGGCCCGGCCCGCGTGGGTCAGCCCCAGCCGGATCTCGCGGCGGTCGTCGAGCCCGGGCTGCCGTTCGAGGAACCCCACGGCCTGGAGGCGGTCGCACAGCCGGGTGACCGACGGCGGAGCGGCTCCCAGCAGCCTGCCGAGCGTGCCGAGGTTCATCCCGTCGTTCCCGTCGATCAGGAACAGGACCCGGGCCTGGGCCGAGGAGACCGGTGGGGCGCAGACGGTGTCGCGGCCGCGCTCCCAGACGACCTCCAGCAGCTCGATCATGTCGCTCACCTCCGCCACCGCCGCCGTCCCGGGCCGGGCGGGGTCGACCGGCCGCTGACTCATGTGACACTCCCTACCGGATGTACGAGCCGCCGCTCCCCGACGGACCGGCGGCTTCGTGGTCCCCCATATTGGCAGTTCCGAGAGAGGCAGGACCCAGGCCGGTGGCACGACCCGAGGGAGTGGAGCGCATTCTGCGGAATGCGGCCCCGCACGAGTTGTTCGACAAGGTTCGCGACGTACTGCTCGACCGGTACCGCGCGCACTTCGTGGAACTGTTGATGGCGGACTACGCCATGACCAGACTCCAGCCCGTCACCGCACTTCCCTTCACCGCCGATCCCGTGTCGGTGCACAACAGTCCGCAGGGCCGCGCCTTCGGCGCCCAGGAGCCGTACGTCACCGAGCTGGACACCGAGGTGACCGTCCATCTGCCGGTGAGCGTGCGCGGCGACCGCATCGGCGTGCTGAGCGCGTACTTCCCGGCGCAGGTGTTCGAGGCGTCCCTGGTCGGGGAGCTGCAGGACGTGGCCGACGCGCTGGGCCACGAGATCCTCGTCGCCGAGCGCGACACGGACCTCTTCCTCCAGGCGAGGCGGGCGACCCGGCTGACGCTGGCCGCCGAGATGCAGTGGCAGCTGCTGCCCGGACGCTCCTGTTCCCGTCCGGAGTACGACCTCGGGGCGCAGCTGGAGCCCGCCTACGCCATCTACGGCGACAGCTTCGACTGGTCGGCCTCCGCCGAGCACCTGACGCTGACCGTCAACAACGGCATGGGGCAGGGCATCGAGGCGGCCCTGCTGACCAACCTCGCCGTCAGCGCCCTGCGCAACGCCCGGCGGGCCGGTCTGGGCCTCGTCGACCAGGCGTCGCTGGCGGACCAGGCGGTGTACGGCCAGTACCAGGGGCGCCAGCACCTGGCGATGCTCCTGCTCCGCTTCTGCCTGGACACGGGCGCGGTCGACGTCATCGACGCCGGATCGCCCCGGATCTGGCGGCTCCGGCAGGGCGTGGTGGAACCGATCGACCTGGAGGCCCAGCTGCCGCTCGGCATGTTCGAGGACACCGTCTACACCTGTCAGCGCTTCCGGGTCCTGCCCGGGGACCGGCTGTTCTTCCTGAGCGACGGGGTCTACGACGTGGCCTCGCCCGGCGGCGAGCTGTACAGCCTGCACGCGCTGACCCGGGCTGTCATCAGCACCCGGCTGCTGCCGCCCTCCCAGGTCCCGCGGGCGATCCTGGAGGAGCTGTCGGGGCACCGGGGGCAGATCCAGGCCGCCGACGACGCCATGGTGGTGTGCCTCGACTGGCGCGGCCGGGCCGCCGTGGAGCCGGGCGCCGGGCAGGTGTGACCCGCGGCGGGGGCGGCCGGCCGGGCCACCGGGCGTCCCCGCCGGATGCCGGAAGGCGACATCGGGCGGTACCGGTGGCACAGTGGGCACCATGCCCCGTTCCGTCGGTCCACCCGGCCCCTACGAGGACCCGTCCGCGGCGATGAGCGCCGCGGCGGAGCTCCTCGAGGTGCTCCGCGCCCGGGGCCAGGACACCGCGGCGCCCGCCGTCTCCCCCTCGCAGATGCGGGCCCTGCTGGTCGTGGAGGACTCCGCGGGGATCAACCTGCGGACGCTCGGCGCCGTGCTGGGCTCCCGGCCCCCTTCGGTCACGCGGCTGTGCGACCGGCTGGAGGCCATGGGATTGCTCACACGGTCCACGAGCCCGACCAGCCGGCGGGAGATCGAGCTGCGCCTGACCGCGCGGGGCGGCGCGCTGCTGGACGAGCAGCGGGCCATCCGGCTGCGCGAGATGTCGGCGGTGCTCGGGCGGATGGAGCCGGCGGCGCTGGACGCCCTGCTGCTGGGCCTGGCAGCCTTCCGGGAGGCGGCCGACGGTCTCTACACGGTGCCCGTCCCGGGCTCCGGGGGGCCGTTCTCCGACAGTGCCTGAAGGCAGTCGGGGAGAGTACGGTTCCCTACTGCGCCCCGTGTGGCGGGACAGGGTAATTGACTTGTTAAAACATTGCCTAACGGCAAATGATCACTCTAAGCTGACCCCCGACGCAACCTGGCGTCCGTCGGACGTCCGCGCTCCGTGGCGAGAAGGGAAACACGACGCCATGGGGAGCACCCTCGACCTGGGGTCACAGCACCCTGGTGGCGGCAGGCCACCACACATAGTGAATACGCCCCGGCAGGCCTCCGCCGCCGAACAGGACCGTTCCCTGGCCCTCTGGAGCGGCGTGCCGCCGTACGTCCTCCTCATCGAGGACGACGAGGGCGACGCCCTGCTCGTCGAAGAACTGGTGGAGGACAGCGGGATCGACGTCCGTCTCGGACGGGCCCGCTCCCTCGCCGACGCCCTGCGCCTGCTCGACGCCGAGCCGCCCCAGTGCGTCCTGCTCGACCTGCACCTGCCGGACGCCGAGGGGATCGACGGCCTCAACAAGGTGCTGGCCGTGTCCGCCGAGGCCGCCGTGGTGGTCCTCACCGGGCTGTCCGAGGAACAGGCCGGTCTGACGGCCGTGGCGGCCGGGGCCCAGGACTACCTGGTCAAGGGCCGTCTGGAAGCCGACGTCTTCATGCGGGCCATCCGCTACGCGATCCAGCGCAAGCGGACCGAGCTCGCCGCCGTCGCCCTGGCCGCGGGCAAGCTGCACGCCGAGGAGAACGCCCGCCTGGAGCGCGGCCTGCTGCCGACACCGCTCCTGCTGGACGATTCGGTCACGGTCTGTGCCCGCTACCAGCCCGGCCGGGCCCAGACCCTGCTCGGCGGGGACTTCTACGACGTCGTCCAGACCCCGGACGGGGCGACGCACGCCGTCGTGGGCGACGTCTCGGGACACGGACCCGGCGAGGCGGCCCTCGGCGTGTGCCTGCGCGTGGCCTGGCGGGCCTTCGTCATGGCCGGTGCCCGCGGCGCGGAGCTGCTGCGGCTCCTGGAACAGATCCTGCTGGCGGAGCGGGCCGGGCCCGAGATCTTCGCCACGCTCATCGCCGTCACCCGCGCTCCCGGCGCCGACACCGTCCGCGTACAGCGTGCCGGCCACCCGGGCCTCCTGCTGAGGTCGGCGGCGGGAGTGGAACTGCACGAGGTGCCCGGGGGCCCCGCCCTGGGCATCATGCCCGGCTGGGGCGCGGGCTGGCCCGTCACGGAGGTCCCGGCGGGTCCCGCCGACGCCGTGGTGCTCTTCACCGACGGCCTCATCGAGGGGCGCGTCGGGCCGGGCTCCGACCGCCTCGACGAGACGGGCCTGCTCGACATCGCCCGACGGCACAAGGGCCTGCCCGCCGACCCCTTCGTCGACACCCTGATCCGCGAGGCCCAGGGCCTCGCCGCGGACTGGGGCGGCCTGGCCGACGACGTCGCCGTACTCCACCTCGAATGGAACACCTCCGCGTGAGCTCCGCAGAACGCACACCGCCCGCCCCCGACCGCTCCCCCGGCCGGCGCGCCGGGTCCGTCCGCCGCGGGCTGAGCCTGCAGACGTGGCTGACGGCCGTCCTGACCCTGCTGGCGCTCATGGTCCTCGGCACGGGCGTGGTGGGGGCCTCCCTGCTGTCGCGCACCACGGCCGCCGGCGACCGGCTCGTGGACGGGGTGCTGCCCGCCCAGCGGGAGGCGCTCCGGCTGGAGACGGCCCTGCTGGACCAGGAGACCGGGGTCCGCGGCTACCTCCTCGCCGACGAGCCGGCCCTCCTCGAACCGTACGAGCGGGGCCGGGAGAGCGAGCGCGCGGCGGTCGGGAAGCTGTCGGCGGTCCTCGACGGCGACCGTGACGTACAGGCCGACCTGGCGGCCGTGGAGGAAGCCGCACGGGTCTGGCGCGACGAGTTCGCCACCCCCGCCATCGCGTCGGTCGAGGGCGGCGGCCCGCCGCCCTCGCTCCAGGCGGGCAAGGACCGCTTCGACGAGCTGCGCCGGCGGATCGCGGCCCAGCAGGACCGGCTGAACCGCGTACAGACCGAGGCCCGCGAGACCTTCGGTGAGGCCCGCTCGGAGCGCGACCACATCCTCCTGGCCATCGGCGCCGCCTTCCTCCTCGCGGGCGCCGCTCTCGGCGTCCTGCTCCACGTGGCCGTCCTGCGGCCGCTCGCGCTGGTGCGGACGGCGTCCCAGCGGGTCGCGGGCGGAGCCTTCGAGGAGGAGATCCCGCAGCGCGGGCCCTCCGACCTGCGCTCGCTCGCGGAGGCGGTGGAGGCCATGCGCCACCGGACCGTCGAGGAACTGAACGCCTCGCAGCGCAACGCCGAACAGCTCGAACGCACGGCCGCGGAGCTCGACGCACAGGCGGCCGAGCTGCGCCGGTCCAACGCCGAGCTGGAGCAGTTCGCGTACGTCGCCTCGCACGACCTCCAGGAGCCGCTGCGCAAGGTGGCCTCCTTCTGCCAGCTCCTGGAGAAGCGGTACGGGGACCAGCTCGACGCGCGCGGCACCCAGTACATCGCCTTCGCCGTCGACGGCGCCAAGCGCATGCAGGTGCTGATCAACGACCTGCTCACCTTCTCCCGGGTCGGCCGGGTCCAGGACGCCCGCGAGAGCGTCGCCCTGGACGGCACGCTGGACCGGGCGCTGCGCAACCTCGCCGCCGCCGTGGAGGAGAGCGACGCCGAGATCGTCCGGCCGCAGCGGCTTCCCGAGGTGGTGGGCGATCCCACGCTGCTGACGATGCTCTGGCAGAACCTGATCGCCAACGCGGTCAAGTTCCGCTCCCCCGAGCGCACGCCACGGGTGGAGATCGAGCTGGTCGAGGGCGACGCCGCCGGGCAACCCGGTTTCCACACGTTCGCGGTCACGGACAACGGCATCGGCATCCCGGCCGAGTTCGCCGAGAAGGTGTTCGTGATCTTCCAGCGGCTGCACGGCCGCGAGACCTACGGCGGCACCGGCATCGGCCTTTCGCTCTGCAAGAAGATCGTCGAGCACGCGGGCGGGAGCATCCGGATCGACACCGAGCACACCGGGGGCACCCGGATCGTGTTCACCGTGCCCGCCGCCGCCGTCACCCCGGCCGCCGACGGCGACGCCACCGGGCGGGAAACCGTCCCCTCCCCGCCCCCAGCCCCCACAGCCCCCGCGGCCTCCGCGGCCAGCGAAGGAAGCAGCCGATGAACCAGCCCACCGACCGGCCCTCGACCGTTCCCGCCGAAGTCCTGCTCGTCGAGGACGACGCGGGCGACGAGCTGATGACCCGCGAGGCCTTCGAGGACAACAAGATCGGCAACGTGCTGCACGTGGTGCGGGACGGGCTGGAAGCGCTGGACTTCCTCTACCGGCGCGGGGAGCACACCGGCGCGCCGCGCCCCGATCTGATCCTCCTCGATCTGAACCTGCCCAAGTACGACGGCAGGCAGGTGCTCGAACAGATCAAGACGGATCCGGAGCTGAGCCATATTCCCGTGGTCGTGCTCACCACCTCGGCGGCCGAGGAGGACATCCTGCGCAGCTACAAGCTGCACGCCAACGCGTACGTGACGAAGCCGGTCGATCTGGATCAGTTCATCCGGGCGATCCAGCAGATCGACGACTTCTTCGTCACCGTGGTGAAACTGCCGCGGTCCGTCTGAGCGGTCCGAGACCAAGAAAGCGAAGTGGGGAACATGGACACGCACGGAAGCGACGCACCCAACTACGTCGAGGCACGGTCCGAGGGGGCCGTGCGCATCGTCGTGATGGCGGGCGAGTTCGACATGGACACCTCGGGTGAGCTGCGGACGGCACTGGATCCGGAGACGGCCGGCATATCCCGGTTCGTCCTCGACGTCGCGGGCGTCACCTTCGTGGATTCGACCGCCCTCAGCCTCATGCTGCAGCCCGCGCTGAACCGGCCGGTGGTCCTGGCGGGGAACGTGCCGCACCGGCTGGCCCGGCTGCTCGAAATCACCGGTGCAGACCAGGTGTTCGCCTTCGCACCCACCGTGGCCGAGGGGACGGTCGCGCCGATGCCCCCGCGGCGTGGCTGAGCCGCGCCCGGCACCGCGAGTGAGCGGGGCAACGTTTACCTCTGCGATTGGCGACGCCGAGGCAGGGCAGACGAAGACGGTCCGGCCGTAACCGACGAGGAGGTGAACGGTGCTGTACGACGAGAACGGGACGGTGCACCCGGTCCCCCGCAGTGCCGCGCAGGCACGGGAGCGGGTGCGGGCTCTCGTGGAGTCCTGCGCCGCGTCCCACGGCGCGGCGGACGCCGTCCGCGCGGAAGAGGTCCTCGCCGACGTGCTGCTCGTGACCTCGGAGCTGGTGACGAACGCCGTCCGGCACGGCGGCGGCCTCCTCGGCTTCAGCGCCTCCGTCTGCGCCGACGGGCTCCGGCTCGAGGTCACCGACGCCAGCAGCGCCCTCCCCGTCCTCCTCCCGCGGACCGCGGGCACGGTCCGCATCGGCGGGTTCGGGTGGCCGCTGGTCTGCCGGCTCGCGCGGAGCGTGGCGATCCGGCAGACGGCCCAGGGCGGCAAGCGGATCGAGGTCCTCGTGCCGCTGGACGCGACGGCGGACGCCGCGGCTCCGGCGGATGCCACGGCGCACGCGGAACACGCGGAACACGCCGAACACGCGGACAGCGCGGACCACGGCGATCTCGCCGACCGGTACTGACCGCCCCCTGCCGGTTTGAGCTCCGCGCTCCCGGTCATACGAGGGGTCGTACGAAACAAGGACGTGCAAGACGTGTTCGAGCGCTGACCCGCGCCCAGGCCCGGGTCCGCCGCGGTCCCGGATTCCAGTGGAGTCCGGGACCGCGGCACGCGCGAACGACAGGGGGGGGACCCGTATGACCCAGACCGAACAGCAGCTCACGGGCCTGGCGGACACCGGTACCGCGGCCGGAGCGAGAGCCGGAGTCCAGGACGAGCGGATCCACCGCATCCGGCGCCGCCTGGAGCGGCTGATCGGCATCGCCGCGACCGAGGGCAACTCCGTACGCCCGCTGCGCAACGGCGACGAGATCTTCGCCGCGATGCTGGAGGCCGTCGGTTCCGCGCGGCACACCATCGACATGATGACCTTCGTCTACTGGAGGGGCGACATCGCGCGCCGGTTCGCCGAGGCCCTGGCGGACCGGGCCCGGGCCGGAGTGCGGGTGAGGCTGCTCCTCGACGGGTTCGGCAGCCGGCTCATAGAACGTGACCTCCTGAACCGCATGAGCGAGGCGGGGGTCGACGTCGCCTGGTTCCGCAAGCCCGCCTCCCTCTCACCGCTGAAGCAGAACCACCGCTGCCACCGCAAGGTCCTCGTCGTCGACGAACGGACCGCCTTCACCGGAGGCGTCGGCATCGCCGAGGAATGGTGCGGCGACGCACGCAATCCGCAGGAGTGGCGGGACACCCACGCCGAGGTGCGCGGGCCCGCCGTCGACGGCATCGCCGCGGCCTTCGCCCAGAACTGGGCCGAGTGCCATACCGAACTCTTCGACGAGCGCGACCGGTTCGTGAGCCACGAGCCCGTGGGGTCCGCCGTCGTCCAGGTGGTGCGCGGGTCGGCCGCCTTCGGCTGGCAGGACATGCAGACGCTGATGCGCGTGGTCCTCGAATCGGCCGAGGAACGCGTGCGCCTGGCGACCGCCTACTTCGCCCCGGACGACTACTTCGTCGGCCTGCTCTGCGCCACGGCCCGCCGGGGCGTCACGGTGGAGATCCTGCTGCCCGGGCCGCACACGGACAAGCGCGTGTGCCTGCTGGCGGGCCAGCACCACTACGAGGCGCTGATCGCCAGCGGGGTGCGGATCCACCAGTACCAGCCGACGATGATGCACGCCAAGGTCCTGACCATGGACGGCGTGGTCTCCCTCATCGGGTCGTCGAACTTCAACCGCCGCTCCCTCGACCACGACGAGGAGGTCATGCTGGCCGTGATGGACATCGCGTTCACCGAGACCCTGGACGGCCACTACGACGAGGACCTGAAGGCCAGCACCCGGATCGCCGAGGCGCGCTGGAAGCGCCGCTCGCTCCTCCAGCGCGCCCGGGAACTGTCGGTCCTGCCGGTGCGCCGCTTCCTCTGAGCTGTTCTAGTACCAGAGGTACAGGGCCCAGGACCAGTTGAAGTCGGTGAACTCGCAGGTGAAGGGGTGGCCCTTGGCCTGGCCGGCGGCGCGGCAGGCCTCCGGGCCGGCGTAGAAGCCCGAGAAGTGCGACGAGGACGGCGCGGCCGTCGCCGGCTGGGCGGGCTCGGCCGCGCGGGCGGTCACGGCCGTACCGCTCAGGGCGAGCGCACTCCCCAGGGCCGGGCCTACCGGTGCATGACGCGTGGGCATGGTGTTCCCCTCTCTTGCTCATGACGCCGCCGGGCGCGCGCAGCGGTCCGCCTGGCGGACGGCCGTCTCCGCAACCAGTCAACGGACCCCGGGCCCGAGCCGTCCAGAGGCAACGGCCCACGGCAGCGAAACCACCCGCCCGGGCCACCCAGGGGGTGACAGCCGCCGCCGTGCTCTGGTACAAGACCGACGCCCCGCCCCGGCCCCCACCCCCCGCACATGTCCCGGCAACCGGACAGGCCGCGGCGGGCGCCGGGATCGTCGTCGTCGAGCGCCGCGCCGACGACCCCGCCACCGGTGGCCTGCTCGCCCCGCTCGGCCACGCCCCCACCCTCCGCCTCCTCGACGAGGCGGCCGGGGTGGTCACCGTGCACGCGGTCGTCCTCGATCCGGCGGGCGGGGCCCCGGTGCGGGCGAGCGCGTCCGGGGGCGCGGACGGGGCCGGCGCCGTCGGGCGGGAGGCCGGGCTGCGGCTGCTCGGCGGACCCGCCCGAGCGGGCACCTCAGCGCCCGAAGGTGCGGGCGTACAGGTCGCGCAGATAGGCGTCGGCCGGGCCGTATGCCCGGTCCTGGGCGCCGGGCCGGTGCAGCCGCAGCTCTCCGCCGGGCAGGACCCGTACGGTGGTGGTCGCCTGACGGGCCGTCGGCGCCGGCCCGTCGCCGCCCCGGTCCGGCGGCCGCAGTACGGACACGGTGGGCGGGAACATCGCCAGCGCCCCGGCGGCATCGGCGACGGGCGGCAGGCCGGTGCGGTTGGCGCTGCTCACGTACAGGAGCGGGTGCGCGTCCAGCAGCGGGCGCAACGGCTCCCAGTACGCCCCGAACAGCAGCATCCACCCGTCCTTGACCGCCGGGTCCGACCAGGACGGCCGTACGGCGCCGGGGCGCACCGGCAGCAGGACGGTCAGGTGTTCTCCGGCCAGCAGGTGCCGGACCGGCGCGTGGTGCGCGGGGGCGAGGTCCCACAGGCCGGCGAGGGCGTCCAGGGTGTCGGCGTGGTGGGCCCACAGGGCGACGGGCTGGTCAGCCGGACGTCCCTTCGCCCCGTTGACGGCGGGGGCGGTGGTGGCCGCGACGACGTGGGTCAGCGGGGCGGGATTGGGGAGCACCACGGCCCGCCCGGCCAGGAGCTCGCGGCCGGCCCGGTCCGGCCCCACCGCCGCACGGGGCGCCGGGCCCGGAGCCACGGGCGGGTTCACCGGCGGGTTCACGGGCGCCCCGCGGCGACGGTGCGGGTGAGGCCCGCGAGGTAGTGGCCGAAGGCGGCGTCGTCGACGACGGCCCGGCCGGTCCGGTAGGCCAGGGATTTGGCCCAGGTCATGGCCGTCCGGGTCTGCTCGGGGTCGAGGGTGTGTCCGAGGCGGGCGGCGACGGCGGTGACGACGCGTGCGCTGGCCAGGTGCGTGAGGACCACGCTCGGTGCGATCCCCAGCGTCTCGTGCGGGTCGTACGGCTGGAACAGTCCCGGGTGGACGAAGGGCGTGCCGGTGGAGACGGTGGCGACGCCGGTACCGACGATCGGGGTGGTGACGCCCAGCGGCGCTCCGGTCTCCTCGGCCACGCTCCGCGCGATGCCCGGCAGCCGCGTGAGGTCGGGGGCGGTCCGCCAGGGCCGCGCGTCCGGGCCGAGCAGCTCCGTGGCGTGGCGGGTGAGGAGGAAGAGCAGTTGCTCGGTGGCGACCATGCCCGAGCGTTCGGCGATGCCGAGCCAGGAGCTCGACGTCACCCGGACTCCGGCCGCCAGCGCCGCCAGGCTGTTGGCCAGGCCCAGTCCGAGGTCGTTGTGGAGGTGGGAGGCGAGCACGACCCGCTCATCGCAGGCCGCCCGCACCCGGGTGAACATCTCGCCCGCCGCGTGCGGCAATTGGCATCCGGTGGTGTCGGCCAGGACGACGAGCCCGGCGCCCGCGCCGGTCACGGCCCCGGCGCAGTCGGCCATCAGGGCGTGGTCGGCGCGGGAGGCGTCGGCGAGGCATACGTCGACGGCCACGTCCGCGTCCCGGTCGCGGGCCCGTTTGACGAGGTCCACCGCGGCCGCGAGCGCCCGGTCCGCGTCGGTGTGCACCATCACCCGGGCCATGGCGTCCGACGCGGGCACCACCACCATCACCCGTGAGTGCCGGCTCCCGCGCACCGAGGCGAGGGCCTGGGTCAGGTCGCGGGCGGTGCCCCGGCACACGGCGGCGACGCTCACCGCGCCCTCCGCTTCGGCCGCCACCTGCCGTACCGCCTCGAACTCCTCGGCGCACACGGCGGGGAAGCCGGCGGCGAAGACCACGTGCTCGGGGCCGTGGGGGCCGAAGATCCGGCCCGTCTCGCGGGCCAGTCGCACCCGGAACCCGGCGCTCATCAGCGTCTTGGCCTGGGCTCCGTCCCGGGCGGACTCCTCCCACACCACGCATCCGCCCGACCGGGCGGTGCCGCGTACGACGTCGACGTCCACCTCGTCCATTGCCCCTCCTCCCCCGGCGCGCCGTTCGGCTCCGTTCGGCGCCGTTCGGATCCCCGCTGGAGGAACGATCCCGCCGGACCGGGCGGCGCGAGTGCCCGCACCCCTGAGGATCACCCGATCGGGTGATCCGGGCCGGGCGGCGGCGTGTAGCGCTTCGCCAGGGCCCGGACGGTGCGGCCGACGGCCTCGCGCAGCTCCGGCGGGCCGAGGACCTCTGCCTCGCCGCCGAGCCCGAGCAGGTCACCGACGGCCACGGCGGGGGATTCCACGGACAGCCGCACCTCCACCCAGCCCTCCGGGCCGGGCGGCCCGGCCCCTTCGAGGGCGCGGCGGCCCGCCGCGCCGAACCGCACGGGCAGCAGCCGCGCCGCGCGGGGCGAGACCCGTAGCCGGGCGGTGTCGTGGTGCAACGCGGCCTCCATGCGCCGGGAGGAGTGTTCCCAGTAGGCCGCCAGGGCGAAGCCGGCCGGCCGTTCGAAGGTCTCCGGCAGGCGCTCCACCGCCAGGAACCGGGAGACCCGGTAGGTGCGTACGGACCCCTCCCCTAGCGCCACCACGTACCAGATGCCCGCTTTGAGGACGAGGCCCAGCGGGTGCAGCTCGCGGTGGACCTCGCCGCGCCAGCGCCGGTAGTGGGTGCGCAGTACGTGCTGTTCCCACACCGCGCGGGCGAGGGCCGCCAGATGGGGTACCGGATCGGCGTCGCGGAACCAGGCCGGCGCGTCCAGGTGGAAGCGGTCCTGGACGCGTCGGGCCCGGTCGGCGAGTGCGGCCGGGAGCGCGGCCCGGAACTTGAGCTGAGCGGTGGTCAGCTCCGCGCCCAGGCCCAGTTCGTTCGCCGGACCGGGGACCGCGGCGAGGAAGAGCGATCCGGCCTCGGCGTCGGTCAGCCCCGTCAGTCTCGTGCGGTAGCCGTCCATCAGGCGATAGCCGCCGGCCGGCCCGCGGTCGGCGAGGACGGGGACGCCCGAGGCGGCGAGCGCCTCGACGTCGCGGTAGACGGTGCGGACGGACACCTCCAGTGCGGCGGCCAGTTCGGGGGCCGTCATCCGGCCGCGGTTCTGGAGCAGCAGGAGCAGGGACAGAAGCCGGTCGGCGCGCATGGGGCCATTGTGGCCATCGTGTCGTCGTACCTGACAAGAGGTGTCAGGTACGACGGTCAGGCTGGGGGTGCACCGCGCGGGGAAGACCGTGCGGCCGGACCAGAGGACGACCATGCCCGTACGCACCACCGGCCACTTCACCGCCGCCGACTGGGAGGAGCAGCCGCTCGGTCCGGGCGGGGACGCCTGCCCCAGGCTCGCCCGCGCCCGCGTGGCCAACACCTTCACCGGCGGTATCGAAGCCGCGGGAACCACCTGCGACTACACGATCGCCTACGTGACCGGGACGACCGGCACGTTCGCCGGCATGGAGCTGCTGGAGGGCCGTCTCGACGGACGCGAGGGCGGTTTCGCCGTCGAGGAGCGCGGCTCGTTCGACGCCGACGGCACCGTGCGCTGCACCTTCGAGGTGGTGCCGGGATCGGGTACCGGGGAGCTGACCGGGCTGCGCGGCACCGGCGGCTTCACCGCCCGGCACGGCGAACCGTCGGTCGCGTACGCCTTCGCCTACGACCTCGGCTGAGCGCGGGCCCGGGGGGGCGGCAGCGGTCGTGGTGGGGAGGGGCCGGCCGTACGGTGGGAGGAAGAGACGGCAGCGTCCGCGCCCCGCACCCCGGGCGGCCGTCCCGCCGGGGTGCGGGGCGGAACCGAGAGCGGGTGGGTCCCATGCGCACGTCAATCCGGATCGCCGGTGTCCTGACCGGAGTGACCCTGTCCCTGGGCGGCGCGTCGCTCGCCGCCCCCGCCGCGCACGCCGACATCCCGGCGTGTGCGCGGCTCGCGACGCAGGCGGGCGCCACCCCCGGCGACTGGGTCACCGTGGCCTGCCGGCTCGGTGTCTCCGGCGATCTGCAGGGCTGCGCGAGCGGTCTGACCGGGGCCGGGGCGCCGGGCGGCGCGGCGAACGGCGCCTGCCGGCTCGCGGCCCACGAACCCCGGTAGGCCACGGGCGGCAACCGGGCGCCGGTCAGTGCCGGTCAGTGCCGGTCGACCAGGGCGTACAGGCCCGACGTCCCCGCGCCGCGGCGGCGCTTGGCCTCCATCGCCGTCATGCCCGCGTGCAGGGCGGTGGCGCCGTGGGCGTAGGCGTCCTCGATGGGCAGGTAGTACATGAGGTTGAAGTACGCGTGGGGCGCGGGGTGGCGGCGGTCGAGGGCGACCGCGCGGATCCACGTCGTCGTCCCGTAGTGGTAGAAGAGGCAGAAGCCGGTCATCCGGTCCGCGTCGTGGGCCGAGACCACGCGCGCCGCGCCGCCCATCGCCGTGGCCTGGCGCTTGAGCAGGGCGGTCATCGCGTCGACGCCGTCCCGGTCGTGCCCGTGGCCCTGCTGGTGTCCGGCGAGGAGGACCGCCGCGTCCTCGTAGCAGTCCGCGAGCACCTGTCGGCGGACCTCGACGGCGGCCGCGGCGAACTCGCGCCGTTCGCGGCGGACGCCGACGCGGCGCCGTGCCGGCAGGGAGGAGACGTAGTCGTCGATGCCCGTGCCCGGCAGGGGGATGAGGGCGTCGTCCTCCAGGTGGTGGGCGGGCTCCGGGTAGAGGGGGGCGAGCCGGGCGGTGGCCGCGGCGGTGAGGTAGGGCCACCAGTGCGTCGTGCCGTGGTGGCGGGCGAAGCCGCGTGCGGCGTCCCGCAGGCGGGTGAGGCAGGCGTCCCGCGTACCGGGGGCGAGGCCGGGGGCGGTGAGCGGGGTGTTGTGGTAGCCGCGCCGGGCGCCGGCGATCACGCGGGGCCGCAGGTGCGGGGGCAGGACGGTCCCGGGCTGGTAGCTGTCGTTGGGTTCGTCGTGCACGAAGTGCAACGGGGCGGCGGCGAGCAGGGCGCCGTCGGGGTCCCGTACGAGCGCGTACGCACGGGTGGCGGTGGGGTCCTCCTCCTCGCCGGCCAGCCACCGGTGGGAGAGGTAGAGGCCGGCCGGGCGGGCGAGGTGCTCCCACTCGGCGGCGGGTACCTCGTGGACGGACTCGACGGTGCTCACGATCAACGGGGGTTCCTCCGGCGGTGGCGGTTGGGGGCCTTGAGGGCGGGGGCGGCGAGTACGCCGATCAGGCAGGCGGCGGCTTCGACGCCCCACGGGAGGACGGGACCGGCCTCCAGCAGCAGGGTGAACAGGGCGGGGGCGGCGACCATGCCGACGGCCCACGAGAACTGGTACAGGCCCTGCGTGAAGCCCCCGGCCGCCTGCGGGGTGAGGCTCACCGACAGTTCGCTCAGCGCCGGGCCGAGGAGGATCTCCGCCACGCTGAACAGGGCGATGGCCACGACGAGGGCCGCCCAGACGGTGGCGGCGGCCCCGGGGAGCGCGGGCAGCGCGAACACCCCCATCCCCACGGTCATGATCAGGTACCCGACGGCCACCGCGCGGCGGGGCACCTTGGGCGCCAGGTGCGCGGTGACGACCGTCGAACACGCCGAGACGATGACGGTGTTGATGACGAACAGCATGCTGGCCGCCGAGGCGGGCAGGCCCAGGGCGCGGGTGGTGTAGACGGCGACGAGGACGGAGAGGACGGCCTGCGCGAGGACGTAGGGCAGGTTGACGGCCACGAGCAGGAAGTAGCGGCGGGTGTGGTCGGCCCGGGTCACGAGGGCGTCCGGCGGTGCGGCGTCCGGCCCGGGCGCGGTGGTGGGCAGGGCGGCGAAGCAGGCGGCGGCCAGCAGGTAGGTGGCGGCGTCGACGGCGATCAGCCAGCGCAGCGAACCGTTCCCGAACAGGGTCAGGGCGCCCGCCGCGGCGGCGGACCCGGCGGCGAGGCCCACGTTGCGCAGCGAGCCGGTGAACGCGAACCAGGAGCGGCGTTCGTCGGCTTGGGTGACGTGCGTGATCAGGGTGCGCTGCGCGGTGAAGTACATGTTGATGCCGGCCTGGACGAGCACGTACACGGCGGCGATGTGCCACGGGTCGCGGGCGAGCAGGAACAGGGCGAACCCGGCGGCGGAGAGGACGTTCGCCCACACCACGACGCGCTGGGGTCCGACGCGGTCCATGAGGCGGCCGGCGAGGAAGGTGACGGGCAGGGCGAGGGCCTGCCCGACCGTCATCGCCGCGCCCACCCGCGCCAGCGGCAGGCCCTGGACGTCGGTGAAGTACAGGAGTCCCAGCGGCAGGAGCATGCCGTTGCCGACGGAGTCGATGAGGTTGCCGGTGATGAAGAGGCCGTGCCCGCGCAGGGCGGGCAGGCCGAGGCGGTCCGCCGCGGTGCGCGGGCGGCGGGCCGTCGTGGTGGCCGCGCTCACCGGTTCAGCAGGGCGGTGATCCTGCCCAGGACATCGGGTGCGGGGAAGCCGGTGGTGTCGTGGAGCTCCGTCAGGGCCTTCACGGTCCGGTCCTCCTCGCCCTCGGCGAGGGTGATCACGACGATGTCTCCGCGGGAGGCTCCGTCGATCACGAGTTCGTGCGCGGTGACCACCCGGACGAGCCGGCGGAGTCCGGCCAGCGCCTGCGGCGGGATGCCGTCCCCGGCGAGGAACTCGATCGCCCAGCCGGTCCGTCGCACCCTGCCCGCGGCCAGGGGGAGACCGCGGGCCATGCGGGCGAGGGAGGTGAAGGTGTTGGTGCCGGACGCGGCGCAGGAGAGGGTGGTGGCGCCGCCGATGCGCGGGTTGACCTCCAGGACCACGAACCGGCCGGCGGTGTAGATCATGTCGACGTTCACGGAGCCGTGGACCCCCAGCTCCGCGCAGAAGTCCACGAGGGTGCGGGCCACTTCGGCGAAGGCGGCGTCCGCCTCCTCGCGGGGGCCGCACCAGCGCAGGCCGGCGAAGGTGAAGACGGGCTCGGGCCCGGCGCGTCCGGTCCAGCACGGGGGGAGGACCTGGTAGGCGCCGGGGCTCCCGACGATGTCGACGCTGCACAGGTCGCCCTCGACGACCTGTTCCACCACCGCCGACACGGCCCCGGAGCCGGGGTCGCGGTAGGTGTCCAGGTGGGTGTCCAGTTCGGCGGGCGAGCGCAGGGTGCGGATGCCCATGCTGGTCGAGTCCCATACGGGCTTCGCCATCAGCGGGTATCCGGTGCGTGCGGCCAGCACGCGCAGCGCGTCCCGGTAGCCGGGCACCGCGAGGCCCCGCCCCGCCAGCAGGTCGGAGTCCACGCGGAAGCCGTCCGGCACCGCCAGCCCGGCCCGCTCGCACAGTTGCTTGGTCTCCCACTTGTCCACGAGCCGCAGCGTCGACGCGAGCGGGGTCATCACGGTGGGGATGCCCGCCGCTTCCAGGAAGGCCTTGGCCGCGGCGTCGCGCACCGCGTTCTCGCACGGCAGCGAGATCGACACGGCGGCGTCCGCGCCCCAGGCGGTGACCGCGTCCGCGAGCCGGCGCGGCGTCACCGTCCGGTCGAGCCGTTGCCGGTGGCCGGGGAAGTCCTCGTCACCGGCGGCGCCGCTGGTGTGGAACAGCCCGGCCTCGATGCCCTCGTCGGCGAGCGCGCGGACGGCCCGCTGGATGTAGGGGTCGGCGCGCTGGATGCGCACCGACCGGAGGAAAGCGATCTTCCGCACCTGCTTCAGCCCACTTCCACTCGGGAGCGGGCGGCGGCCCGCCCGGCCAGCCCGCGCGCCTGATCGGCCGTCTCCGCCCGGGCGACCACGTGCCCGATCCGGCAGGCCGAGTCGGCGGGCTCCGGCACCGTCTGTCCCGGACTCAGGTGGACCTCGGCGTGCGTACCGGGCAGCTCCGGGATGACCACCTGGCGCAGCACTCCCCCGCGTTCCGGCAGCAGGAAGCGGATCGACGCCGCCCGTGTGCGGGTGGGGACGGTGTCGGGCAGCAGGCCGAGGACGGCCTGGAGGTGGGCCACGGCCTCGTTCACTCCCGTCGCGGCCTCGACGACCTCGCACAGGTTGTCCCCGGGCAGCCGGGCGCCGGTCTCGATCACGTACGGCGTGTCCGAGCCCGGCGGGATCTTCACCTCCGTGTGTGCGATCCCGTTGCGGACGCCGACGGCCAGCGCGGCCCGCGCCGCGGTGTGCTGCACCTTCCTGACCAGCGCCGCGGGCAGGCCGGAGGGGCAGGTGTGTCCGGTCTCGATGCGGTAGCGGCCCTCGGTGGTGTCCTTCGCGACGACGGGCAGCGGATAGGCCACCCCGTCGGCGACGACCGTGTCGCAGGAGTACTCCTCGCCCGGGACGTACTCCTGGAGCAGGGCGCGGGCGTCGAGCTCCAGGCCGTGCGGGCGGGCGTGCGTGTACTGCCGGGCCGCGGCGACGGCGTCGGCGAGCCGGTCCGGGCCGTCGACCACGGACACGCCCCACGAGCCGCCCTGCTCGGCGGGCTTGACGACCAGCGGCCAGCCCAGCCCGTGTTCCCGCGCCGCCCGGTGGGCCTCGGCGGCGTCGTGCGCGACCGCCCAGCGGGGGGCGGGGATCCCGGCGGCCGCGAACGCCTCGCCCATCAGGACCTTGTTGCGGGCCGCCCGGGCGAGCCGGGGGTCGTTGCCGGGCAGGCCGAGCCGTTCGGCGAGCAGCGCGGCGAGCGGGGTGAACAGCTCGAAGCAGGGGGCGACGCCGGCGATGTCGTGCCGCCGGCAGAAGGCGTCCATGTCCTCCAGCGCCCTCGGGGTGTCGGTCAGGTCCGTGGCGCAGACGCCCGCGAGGGCGGCCCGCAGCCAGTCCGGGTAGCCGTCGTGGACGTCCTCGTGGGTGGCCGCGTACAGGCGCACCCCCAGCCGGCCGGCCGCCTCGACGAGGAACCGTCCCGCGTTCCCCATCGGCTCGATCACCAGCACTCCCGGCCCCTGCGGGCCCGCCCCGATATTCATTCCTCCAGCAAAGCCGTGGGGCGGCCGTGGCGGCTATGGGCCTGACAGACGAAAACAACTCGTCCCACAGCATGGCCTTTTGGAGCATTCGCCAACGAACTGGTCAGTAGCGGGACGGTATTTGGTGCGGCTACCCGATGGGCCCCGACGAGCGTCCCGTGATCGGATCGCCAGGCTGGGTAAACCCGCGCCCGCAATTCGTACGGGAAGGCAACACCGTGACCAGCAGGCTGCACCAGGAGCTCGCCGCCCACATCGACCAGGGCGTCATTCCGCCCTACCAGTACTCGTACCCGCCCCGCTCCACGTACCGGCCGCTGCCGGAGGGCAAGTGGACCGTCCCCGACGTGTGGGCGGCCGACCTCGCCAACCACCAGGTTCCCGAGCTCAACCTCTACCTGCACGTCCCCTTCTGCGACCGCAAATGCGGGTTCTGCAACCTGTACACCATCATCAGCACCGACGAGGACGTCTACGACGCCTACACCGACGCGCTCTGTACGCAGATCCGCGATCACGCGGAGGTCATCCAGGCCCGGCGGCTGCGCACCATCTACATAGGCGGCGGCACCCCCGCCCTGCTGAAGCCCCGTCACTTCGAGCAGATCTTCGCCACCATCGGCGAGGTCTACCCCAACTGGCGCTCCACGGCGGAGGAGGTCGCCGTGGAAGCCACCCCGTCGTCGATCGCCGACGCGCCCGAGGAGTTCAAGGCCCTCATCGAGATGGGCCTGACCCGTGCCAACGTCGGCATCCAGTCCCTCGTGCCGCGCGAGATCCGCGAGGCCGGCCGCGGCGGCGAGGACGAGGACGTCATCCGGCGTGCCGTCCGCACGGCCCAGGAGCTCGGCCTGCCGGACCTGTCCACCGATCTGATCATGGGCTTCGCGGGGCAGACCCCCGAAACCTGGCGGCAGAGCGTGGACGAGCTGGCCGCGCTCCAGCCCACCACCATCAGCACGTACTTCCTCACGGTGCGGCCGGACGCCTGGTTCTCCCGGACCGGCGCCTACCAGTACATGTGGCAGCCCGAGCTGTACGAGCGCTACGACTACGCCCGCCAGGTCTTCCTCGACCACGGCTACGTCCAGGAGGGCTCAGTCCGCTACAAGAAGCCCGGCCGCGGCGGCTACGTCCAGAAGGTGCTCACCTTCCACGGCGTGCCCCTGCTCGGTCTCGGCGTCGGCGCCCGCTCGTACACCAGCGTGCTCGACTACATGTGCGGCAGCGTGAAGCCGTCCGCGGCCGAGGTCGCCGACTACATCAGGCGGGCCAAGAACCACGAACTCGCCCCCGTCACCGGCTTCGAGCTCACCGCCGAGGAGCTCGTCCGCAAGCGCCTCGTCCTCGACACCTTCGACCTCGACCTCGGCGAGCTCGACCGCTTCGGCTACCAGAAGCACGCCGCCGAGTTCGAACCCGTCCTGGAAGCGGCCGAATCCAACGGGCTGATCCACCGCCTGGGCCGGCGCGTGCAGTTGACCCCCAAGGGCTTCAAGTACCGCGACGTGCTGTCCTGGATGTTCTACTCCGGCTCCGTCAAGGACCTCGACCGCGCGTACTACGAGCAGCTCCACGCGGCGAACAAGCGCGCCCAGAAGAACATGGGCGCGACACCGGTGCGCATCACCGGCATCGACCTGCGCGAGGGCGCCGCGTGAGCGACCTGTACGTCGCAGCGGGCGGCGGCGGGGATCCCGTCGGGACCCTCGTCGCCGCCCGCGCCCTCACGGGTGAGCGGGCCGGCCCCGGCCACCCGCCGCTGATCGCCACCTACGCGTGGGAGCGCCCGGAGGTCGACCCGACCTCCGGCCCGCTCGGCGAGCGGGACTTCGACGGGCTCGTGTACGCGGGCCGGGAAGCCGGGGACGGCCCGGAGGCCGGCTTCGCGGCCTTCACGCCCGCCACCCGGGCCCGCCCGCCGGCCGGCTCCACCATGCCCGCGCTGGCCGGGGACCTGCCGGCCCGGCTGCTGCTCCTCGACCCCGCCCGGGGACTCGCCTCTCTGGCCCGGCAGATCGCGGCCATGGCCGCGGCCGCGGGCGGCCGGATCCGGATCGTCGACATCGGCGGCGACATCCTGACCCACGGCGACGAGCCCGGCCTGTGCAGCCCGTTCGGTGACGCCCTCACCCTCGCCGCCTGCCACCTCACCGGCATCCCCACCACCGTCCACGTCGCCGGGCCCGGTCTCGACGGGGAGATCGGCGAGGAGCTCCTGCTGGAACGGCTCGCCACCGGCGTCCCCCTGGTCCCGGACCGGGCCGCGACGGCGGCGGCCGCCCGGGCGCTGGCCTGGCACCCCTCGGAGGCGTCCGCGCTGTGGGCCGCCGCCGTGCACGGGGTGCGCGGGACCGTCCGTACCGTCAACCACGTCATCCCGCTGACGGAGGTCTCTCCACGGCTGTACCCCCTGCCGCTCCACGAGGCCATCGGTCACAATCCGGTGGCCCGGGCCCTCCTCGACGAGCACCCGGCGACCCTGGAAGCCGCCGCCGGCGTCTCCCAGCGGCTCACCGGCATTCCCGGGCTGGAGAGCGAACGCGCCCGGACGCCCCGGCAGGAACCTCCGGCCGGGGGGACGGCCCTCCTCGACCGGGACCTGACGCTCAAGACGCTGCGCGAAGCGGCCGACGGAGCCGGCCACATCACGCTGCGCCACGCGGCCCGCACCCTGGGCCTGACCTGGACGGACATCCCCGCCCTGCGGGCGCTCCTGGCCGTGGACACCCCGCTGCTGCGGGTCAGCTGACCGGCCCGGGTCCCGGCCCGGCCGGGCCGGGACCCGACAGGACCGCGTTGAGCTGGGCGCCGGTGAGCAGGGCGAGGTTGGTGAACCAGAGCCACACGAGGAACACCACCGCCCCGGCCAGCGACCCGTACAGCCGGTTGTACGTGCCGAACTCGGTGTAGACGGTGAACAGCACCGAAGCCCCGAGCCACAGCAGCGCCGCCAGGAGGCCGCCCGCCAGCCCCCGCCGCAGCCCCCGGGCCCCCGGCGGGCCCGTCCGGAAGAGGATCAGGATCAGGGAGGCGACGACGACCAGCAGCACCGGCCACCGCAGGACGGCCATCGTGTTGCCGCCCCCGAGCCCGAGGGCGGTTCCGGCGCGGCGCGCGAAGGGGCCGCCCAGCACCAGCGTCGCCGCGCCGACCACGAGCAGCGCCAGCAGACCGGCGGCGGTCAGCACCAGGGTGTGGGCGGCGTGCAGGGAGGTGCGGGTGTCGGGGATCCGGTGCATCGCGTGCAGGGCGCGGCGGAAGACGGCCAGGTAACTGGAGGCCGACCACAGCGCGCTCAGCACGCCGCTGACGAGCAGCACCCACATCGAGGAGTGCTGCGCCGTCAGTCCCGCCAGCGCCTCCCGCAGCACCTGGGCCGACTGGGGCGGCGCGTAGGAGGTGAGGTCGGCGATCAGCCGCTCGCGGGTGTCCGCGCCCGCGAGGCCGACCAGGGAGACCGATACGAGCAGGGCGGGGACCAGCGCGAGCACGGCGTAGTAGGTCAGTGCGGCCGCCGAGTCGGCGACGTTGTCGTCCCAGACCCGGGTCGCGGTGCGCCGCAGGGCCAGGACCGTCCGCGTCGTACGGGCGGGTCTCTTGGTGCGTCCGGAGCTCCGGAGGGTGTTGGTGGCCACGGGGCCCTCCTGCCCCTCACCACGCCTTTCACGCGGGTTCGCGGGTGTCCGCGCCGGATTGCGGGGCGAGCGGGAGCCGGGGGGACGGCGCGGTACCGGCGGCCGGGGCGGGAGCGGCGGGAGAGGCCGGTCCGGGAGCGAGGACGAGTACGGAGTCCTGCGGACCGAAGCGGACCGCGTCCCGCTTGTCCGGATTGATGCGCAGGCCGTACGCGGGACCCTCCGCGCCGTCCGCGCCGTCCGCGCCGTCCGGCTGGGTCCGGTATCCGATGACGCAGTGGCCGCGGCGGCGCCCGGCCTCGACCACCGTGGCGTAGCCGACGGGGCGTCCGGTCACCACGTAGTCGGCGGCCGGCCTCAGGTGGAGGGTGTCCCCGCTGGACGCGAGCAGACAGTCGAAGACCGCTCCGAGGGCCCCGTCCTCCGCGATCTGTGTCATCAGCAGGCTGATCAGGCGGCTGCCGACGATGAAGTCGGCGCCCTCCCGGGCGGGGGCGAGCAGCCGGTTGCGGTCGTCGGCCATCTCGGTCACCACCGCCAGTTCCCGGCCCGCGGCCTGCTCCAGGGCCCGCAGGTGCAGCAGCGTCACCAGGGTCCGGTCGTCCCCGGCGAGCGGGAGGCCGCCCGCCTCCGGGCCGTCGTAGCCGAGGACGACGGCGCGGTCGAAGCCCAGCGGGTCGAGCCCGGCCAGGACGTCCGGGTCGGTGACGTCGCCGTCGAGGACGGTGACCGGCATCCGCCGCCCGGGGACGCGGGCGCAGCGGTCGGCCTCCTTCAAGTGGTCCTCGCCCTCCGCCATCACCACCAGGACGGAGCCGTCGGGCACCCCGGAGTCGAGCTGCTCGATGATGCGGGGGGCCCGGGGGTTCCAGCCGAGCAGCAGGAACCGTTCGGCGGCGGGCCGCGAGGGCGGAGCGGTGACGACCGCCCCGTCGTCGACGGGCAGCGGGCCGGCGGCCCGGACGGCCGTGTCGTCGTCCTCGGTGATCACCACGATCCGGTCCCCGGCGCCGAGGACGCTCGTCGAGGGCGGGTTGAGTTCCACCCGCCCGTCGGCGCGCAGGAGACCGATCACGCTGGAGTCGGCGTACGCGAACAGGAGCTCGCCGAAGGTGCTTCCGGCGAGGCCGCCGGCGGGCACGGTGTAGATCTCGTCCCCGTCGAAGTCCAGTAAGGCGCGGTAGACGAGGGAGAGGCCGGGCTCGCAGGAGGTCCGCGCGATCAGCCGGGCGGTGATGTCCTCGATGTTCAGGACGTGCCCGTGCGGGCCGGCGGCCAGGTCGGCGGCCCGTTTGTGCCGTCCGTCGCGTACGGCCGCGACGACGCCGGGCCGCCCGGGTCCGGCGAATCCGCGCACGGCGGCCTCCAGGGCGAGCAGGGTCTTCACCACGTGGGCGTCGCCCTCCTCTCCGTCGTGGGTCAGGACCAGCACGGCGCGGGCCGTCTCGGGGGCGACCAGGGAGACGACGGCGGGGTCGGTGGTCGTGCCGCTGCGGCAGATCAGCCGGGTGCGGCCGAGGCGTCCGACGGCGGCGGCGATCTCGTCCTCCATCTCCGCCTTGTCCCTGGGGCCGAGGACCGCGAGGGCGGCCCGGCGCCGGTTGGCGTTGGCGGTGATCAGTTCGGAGACGATCGGGAAGACCTGGTCGGACCAGCCGAGCAGGACCGTGTGCCCGGACTCCAGGACGGTGGAGCGGCCCCGCCGCAGCGCGAGGACCTTGTCGTTGAGGCCGGTGGTGATGAGGCTGACCAGGGTGGAGACGAACAGCAGCGCGACGAGGGCGAGCACCACCGAGAGGAAGACGTACAGGGGGCTGCCGACGGCCCCGCCGAGCTTGAGGGTCTGGCCGACGCTCACCCACACGGCCAGGGCCCGGCCGGAGAGGGTGGTCGGGCCGTGGTCATCGGCCCACACCAGGGCCGCGCTGGCCGGGACGACGATGGCCAGGCACATCAGTACGAGCCAGCCGATCAGCACCGCCGTGCCGCGGGCCACTATCGTGTCGAACCAGTAGCGCGTGCGCGCCCAGGGGGGTGTGCGTCGTCCTGCCCGGGCTGCGGGCTTGGGTCCTGGCAACCGGCGTTCCTCGCTCGGATGGCGCGTCGGGCGGCCACCGTGCCGCGGACCGCCCGGCACCGACGGGTGGGTGCACGTCACACCTTAAGGGCGTGTCACGGTACGGAAACGGCATAGGGGCTAAACCCATCCGCAGCGTGACGAAGGGGACTCGTTTTCGGATTCGGACGCCCCGCGTACGCACTACCGGGGCGCGGCGGCCCCGTCTGCGCCCGCGGCGCGGCGGCGGACCTGGTCCTCCTGGGCGAGGCGGCGCAGCAGTTCGAAGACCGGGGCGCAGATGGCGAAGACGATGACCGCCCGCTCCGCCAGCGCCACCGGGTCCTCCAGACCGGCCGCGCGCTCCAGGTCCAGCCGGGCCACCGACTCGGCGAGGCGCGCGTAGGCGGCGAGCTCGCCCGGGGCGTACTGCGCGTCGAGCCGGCGCAGTTCCCGCAGGGCCGTGGTCAGCCCCTGTACGTGGGGCGAGGTGCCGGGCGCCTGCCAGTCCAGGGCCGCGAGCAGCTCCGCCACCTCCGCCGCGGCGGCCGGGCCGGCCCCGTCGTCCCCCTCCTGCCCCGGGCCGCTCTGGGCGGACACGGGCACCGGCAGGGCGTAGCTGACGGCTCCGAGGGCGCCCTCGGAGGTGTCGGCCTGGTCGACGGCCCCGAGCACCTCCCGGGTGGCGGCGATGGACAGGCCGCCGAGCGTGGTGAGCGCCTTGATCAGGCGCAGCCGCTGCGCGTGCTCGTCCCCGTACTCGGCGATGGTCGCGGCGGTGGCCCGGCCCGCGGGCAACAGGCCCTGGCGCAGGAAGTACTTGATGCTGGCGACCGGTACGCCGGTGCGGCGGCTGAGCTCCGAGATCTTCATGCGGCTTCCCTGCTCGTCACGCGGTCCGGCGTCCGTCCGGCTTTCCGTCGGGTGTCCGTCGTCGGCGATTGGACACCACAACAAGATACTGCCACTATCCAGTGCCTGGATACCTTAAGTATCCAGCGTTCGAACGCAGCCGCACCGGAGAATCGATGCCTCAGCCCACTCCCCCCTCCGTGCTCCGCCGACCCCAGTTGTGGATCGGTACGGGACTCATCGCCGCAGTGGTCTCCATGATGTTCGCCCTGCTCTACGTCGGCGGCAACGTCAACCCCAGGGGCAACCTGCGCGACCTGCCCGTGGCCCTGGTCAACGCCGACGCCGGCGCCGACGCGGGCGGCCGCCACCTCGCCCTGGGCGATCAGGTCGTCGCGGGGATCGAGAAGGCCGCCGAGGGCGACCGGAGCATCGACTGGCAGGTGGTCAGCCGCGAGGAGGCCGACGCGCGGCTGGGCAGCGGCAAGGTCTTCGGCGCCCTCGTCATACCCGCGGACTTCTCCGCGACGGTGACCGCGCTCACCGCCCCGCAGCCCGTGGCGCAGACCAAGCCCGCTCCGCCGACGCTCACCGTGCTGACCAACCAGGCCGCCGGCAGCATCGGCTCCTCCATGTCCTCCCAGGCCGCCCAGAAGGCCGCGCATTCCGCCTCGGCGTCGATCGGCCAGGAGCTCCTCAAGCAGGCCGCCGCCCAGAAGACCCCGCTCCCCACGGCCGCACAGCTCAAGCTGGCCGACCCGGTGACCGTGACCGTCGCCGACGGCCACCCCCTCGGGTCACGCTCCGCCATGGGCCTGAGCGCCTTCTACTACGCGCTGGTCCTGGTCGTCTGCGGCATGCTCGGCGCCAACGTGGTCAACTCCCAGGTCGACACCGCGCTCGGCTACCTGCACACGGACTTCGGCCCCTTCCGCAAGCGCGAGCCCGTGCAGCAAACCAGCCGCGTCCGCACCCTGGCCATCGGCATGGCGCTGATGCTCGGCCTGTCGGTGGTCATGGGCACCCTGGTCGAGGTCGCCACGGTCGGCATCCTCGACATGGACGCCTCCCACCTCGGCCTGCTGTGGCTCTACTCGGTCGCCACCATCGCGGTCGTCGGTCTGGGCAGCCTCGCCCTGTTCGCGGCCTTCGGCACCCCGGGCATGCTGCTCGCCACCATCGTCTTCGTCGCGATGGCCGTCCCCTCCTCCGGTGCCACCGTGCCGCTCCAGGCGCTGCCCGGGTTCTTCCGCGCCCTCGCCGAGTTCGAGCCGCTGCGCCAGATCACCGAGGGCCTGCGCTCGCTGTTCTACTACGGGGCACAGGCCGACGCGGGCCTGACCCGGGCCTGGGCCTCGATGGGCGTCGCCCTCGTCGCCGCGCTGGTCTTCGGCTTCGCGGTCACCCGCCTCTACGACCGCCGCGGACTGCACCGCATCCCGCACCCGGACGGCGGGACCCCGGCCCCCGACGCCGCCCCGGCCGGCCCGGCGCCCGCCAACGCCTGACGAAGCTCCCCCGGAACAGATGCGCGGGACGGCCACCGGCCGCCCGCGCATCTGCGCGTCCGCACGTCCGCACACCGGCGCCGGACCGAGGTCCCCTCGGGTCAGGACCTAGGTCACCACTACATTTTGGGTGGGCGTGTCGACTGAACACCAGATGTAGTGTTCGAGAGGTCGGTTCGACGTCAGTGCACGGTGGTCCGTGCACGCGTCGGGCAAGAGGGAATCCGGTGTGAATCCGGAGCTGCCCCGCAACGGTATGCCCCCCGTGGGGGCGAGTCCGACACCTGCCGGCACCGGACGCACGATCCGTGCGCCCGGCACATTCCGTACGCCTCGTGGGAGGGCTGTCGTGACGCAGATCAACGCCGCCGAATCGGTGACCGAGTACCTGGACCGCAGCGACTGGCGGGTCAACGCCAACGCGAACCAGGGCTACTCGCTCGGCGGGCTCATCCTCAACACGGCCGGGAAGGTCGTCGCCAACTACTGGCTCGACCAGGTCTACTCGAAGGCCGTGGGAAGCGCCCACCGCGAGGGCGACTTCCACATACACGACCTGGACATGCTCTCCGGATACTGCGCGGGCTGGTCGCTGCGCACCCTGCTGGCCGAGGGCCTGGGCGGGGTGCCCGGACAGATCGATTCCGCGCCGCCCCGGCACTTCTCCTCGGCCGTCGGCCAGATCGTCAACTTCCTCGGGACGCTGCAGAACGAGTGGGCCGGTGCTCAGGCGTTCAGTTCCTTCGACACCTACATGGCACCGTTCGTACGCAAGGACGCGATGACGTACGACGACGTCCGCCAGTGCGTGCAGGAAATGGTGCACAACCTCAACGTCCCGTCCCGGTGGGGCACTCAGACGCCCTTCACCAACCTCACCTTCGACTGGACCTGTCCCGAGGACCTGCGCGAGCAGGTGCCGGTCGTCGGCGGCGAGGAGATGGGCTTCTCCTACGGTGAGCTGCAAGCCGAAATGGACCTGGTCAACCGCGCCTACATCGAGGTGATGACGGCCGGTGACGCCACCGGCCGGGTCTTCACCTTCCCGATCCCCACGTACAACATCACCCGGGACTTCCCCTGGGAGAGCGAGAACGCCGAGCGGCTCTTCGCCATGACCGCGAAGTACGGGCTGCCGTACTTCCAGAACTTCATCAACTCCGCACTGGAACCCGGCCAGATCCGCTCCATGTGCTGCCGGCTCCAGCTGGACCTGACCGAACTCCTCAAGCGGGGCAACGGTCTGTTCGGCAGCGCCGAGCAGACCGGCTCGCTCGGAGTCGTCACGATCAACTGCGCACGTCTGGGACACCTGCACGCGGGCGACGAGGCAGGGCTGTTCACGGCGCTCGACCGGCTGCTGCGCCTGGCCAAGGAGAGCCTGGAGGTCAAACGCGTCACCGTCCAGGACCTGATCGACGACGGACTGTTCCCCTACACCAAGCGCTACCTGGGTACGTTGCGCAACCACTTCTCGACCATCGGTGTGAACGGGGTCAACGAGATGATCCGCAACTTCACCCACGACGCGGCCGACATCACCTCCCCCGAGGGGCACGCCCTGGCCCTGCGCCTGCTCGATCACGTACGGGGACGGATGGTCGAGTTCCAGGAACAGACCGGCCACCTCTACAACCTCGAGGCCACCCCCGCGGAGGGCACCACCTACCGCCTCGCCAAGGAGGACCGGCTCCGCTTCCCCGGCATCCTGCAGGCGGGCACCGATGGGAACCCGTACTACACCAACTCCTCCCAGCTGCCCGTCGGCTGGACCGACGCCCCCTTCGAGGCGCTGGAACGCCAGGGCGAACTCCAGACGAAGTACACCGGCGGCACCGTCCTGCACCTGTACATGTCCGAACGCATCTCCACCGCGGAGGCCTGCCGCAACCTCGTCCGCCGCTCCCTGGAACGCTTTTCGCTGCCCTACCTCACCGTGACGCCGACCTTCTCGATCTGCGCCGAGCACGGATACCTGGCCGGGGAGCAGAGCGTCTGTCCCACCTGCTCGGGCCGCTGCGAGGTGTGGACCCGCGTCATGGGCTACCACCGGCCCGTCTCCTCGTTCAACATCGGCAAGAAGGGCGAGCACGCCGAGCGCACGCACTTCACGCAGGCGGCGGTCCCCGCGTGATCCGGATCGGAGGCTGGTCCCGGCTGTCCACCTGCGACTGGCCGGGCCGCCTCGTGACCACCGTCTTCTGCCAGGGCTGCCCCTGGCGCTGCGGCTACTGCCACAACCCCGGGCTCCTCGATCCGCGGGCGGCGGCCCCGGTCCCGTGGGCCGAGGTCGCCGCGCACCTCGCTCGCCGCCGGGGTCTGCTCGACGGCATCGTGTTCTCCGGAGGCGAGCCCCTGCTCCAGGCGCGGCTCGCCGACGCGGCGCGATCCGCCCGGGACCTGGGCCACGAGGTCGGCCTGCACACCGGGGGCGCCCACCCCCGCCGGTTCGCAGAGCTGCTGTCCGCAGGACTTCTCGACTGGGTCGGCTTCGACGTCAAAGCCCACCCCGACGGCTACGACCGCATCACCGGCGTCCGCAACAGCGCCGGTCCGGCCGGACGCAGCCTGCGGCTCCTGCGCGACTCGGGCGTCCCCTGCCGGCTCCGCACCACGGTCGACCCGTCGCTCATGAACGGCGACGATCTCGCCGCCCTCACCGACTGGCTCGACGACGAGGGACTGCACGATCACACCTGGCAGCAGGCGCGGGCCGTGGCCGTACGACCCGCGCGGCCGGGACCGCTGCCGGTGGGAGAATGAAGGGGAGTACGGATTGCGCCGCGAGCGGCCGGGGCCGCCGCGAGGGCGCACCCGGCAGGCGAGGAGCAGGGCCATGGCAGTGCGACAGACCGTCTACCACGTCTCCCCCTCCGGCGAGCGGGCGGCGGCCGCCGGCGTGAAGTGGCAGGTCGAGGGAAGAGAAGGCCGCCGTCTGCTCCACGAACCCCACCGGACGCAGAAGGACGCCATCGACTCCGCCCGCCGCCACGCCCACGCACATGCCCCCGCGCAGGTCATCGTCCATGCCGTGGACGGGCACATCCGATCCGCGTACACCTACGGCGACGCACCCGAGCGGGTGGGTCCGGGCGGGCGCGGCCGGAAGGCGGGCGAACCGGGAGGCATCCACTAGAACGCCGTTAGGGTGGAAGGTCCCGCTGTCACCTGCTGCAGCGCGCCGTGGGGCCGCCGGAAGGCGCGTCCGGCGGCGTGCGGATCCCGGAGCGCGCTTCATGGACGAGTCCCGGTCACCCGGCCGCACCGGACGGCCGCGCGGACCCTCCGCAGGTGGCCCGGAGCCTGATGCCCTCTTCGGCCTGGACGACCTCCCGGGCGGCCCCGGCCAGGCCCGGCCCGGGGCCGCTGCCCGGCCCGTCGGTCCCTCGTTCCGCGACTCCCCGTGCGCCCGGCGCCTGCTGTCCGTACGGGAGATCCACGCCGAGCCCGCGGCAGCGGCGTCGCCCCGCGGCCGGCAGGTCCTCGCCCGCTTCCCGCAGGCCCGCGTCGTCGAGGTCGACTCGCACTGGCGCATCCCGGAGCTGCACGGCAACGAGGGGAGCCTCGACCGCTGGGTGCGGATCAAGAGCGAGGTCCTGGTCCTGGGCGAGAAGAAGACACTGGCCACCCGGCCGAACGGCAGGTCCGCCGACTGGATCGCCCCCGGTCCGGCGAACGGCTGCGCGATGGCCTGTGCGTACTGCTACGTACCGCGCCGCAAGGGCTACGCCAACCCGATCACCGTCTTCACGAACATCGAGCAGATCACCGCGCACCTCGACCGGCACATCACCCGCCAGGGCCCCAAGCGGGAGCCCAACCAGTGCGACCCGAGCGCCTGGGTCTACGACATCGGCGAGAACAGCGACTGCTCCGTGGACGCCCTCATCAGTGACAACGTCGCCGATCTGGTGCACGCGTTCGCCCGCCGCCCCACCGCCAAGGCGTCCTTCGCCACCAAGTACGTCAACCCCGATCTCTTGCTGCTCGATCCGCGCGGGCGCACCCGCGTACGGTTCTCCGTCATGCCGCCGCAGGATTCCCGGCTGCTCGACATCCGCACGAGCCCCGTCGAGGAGCGCATCGCGGCGGCCGCCGACTTCCTGGAGGCCGGCTACGAGGTCCACTTCAACCTCTCCCCCGTCGTCATCCGGCCGGGATGGGAGCGGGACTGGGGGCTGCTGCTGCGCCACCTGGACGACGTCCTGCCGCCGGCGGTCAAGGAGCAGGCCGCTGCGGAGGTGATCATGCTGACCCACAACCGGGACCTGCACGAGCTGAACCTGGCCTGGCATCCGCGCGCCGAGGACACGCTCTGGCGCCCGGAGCTCCAGCAGGCCAAACGCTCCGAGAACGGCAGCTGGAACGTCCGGTACCGCAACGCCGAGAAGGCGCGGGCCGTCGACACCCTCCGCGGCCTGGTCGCCGCCCGTGCCCCCTGGCTGCGCATCCGCTACGCCTTCTGACGGGCCGCGTACGGCGGTGTGCGGGGAGCCTTGGTTGGGCGGCGGCGGCCTGGGCAGGCGGGCAGGCATCCCGCGTCATCCCGACGAATCGGAGCAGCGTCGTGACCTCGGCCGCCCAGAACCAGCAGAGCGCCTCCGCATCCGGTCCCTATGTGCGGGCCGCGGACTACGTCGCCGCAGCACTGATCTTCCTGCAGGACAATCTGCTGCTGCGTGAGCCGCTGCGCCCCGAACACGTCAAACCCCGGCTCCTGGGGCACTGGGGAACCTGTCCCGGCATCACCCGGGTCTACGCCGCGCTCAACGGTCTCGTACGGGAACGGGGCGCGGACGTCCTGCTGGTGGTCGGGCCGGGCCACGGTGGGCCGGCCGTCCATGCCGGCCTGTGGCTGGAGGGCACGCACGAGGACCAGGACCCCGCACTGGCCAGGACCGGTGCCGGTCTGCGCGAACTGGCCCGCCGGTACTGTGCGCCGGACGGCTTCCCCAGCCACCTCTCCCCCGCCGTGCCGGGCACCCTCCACGAGGGTGGTGAGCTGGGATACGGGCTGGCGACCGCCTTCGGCGCCGCGCTGGACGCGCCGGACCGGGTCGTGGCCTGCATCGTCGGTGACGGTGAGGCGGAGACGGGTCCGGCCGCCGGGTCCTGGCACTCGCCCAAGTACCTCGACCCGGTGACCGGTGGTGCGGTGCTGCCCGTCCTGCATCTCAACGGATACAAGATCTCCTCGCCGACGGTCTTCGCGACGATGACGGACGACGAGCTCGTTTCCCTCTTCCGTGGCTACGGCTGGGATCCGCGCATCGTGGACGTCGGCGGCGAGCCGCCCGGTGACCCGCTGGGCGCCGCGGTCCTCGACGCGCACGGGGCCATCCGCGGCATCCAGCGGCGCGCCCGCGGCGGTGCGGCGCCGGCCCGCCCCGCCTGGCCCATGATCGTGCTGCGCAGCCTCAAGGGGCAGGGGGCCCCGGCCGAGGTCGAGGGCAAGGTGATCGAAGGCAGCTTCCACGCCCATCAGGTGCCCCTCCCCGAGGTTCGGGAGGATCCGCGTCAGCTGGCGGCCCTGGAGGGCTGGCTGCGCTCCTACCGGCCGGCCGAGCTGTTCGACGCCGAGGGGCGGCCCGCTCCGGAGGTTCTCGCCGCAATCCCGGAAGCCGGAGCCCGCCTCGGTGCCCAGCCCGCGGCGAACGGCGGTCTGCTGCGCCGCCGGCTGCCGTTGCCGCCCCTCGCACCGCATGCGGTGGCGGTGGACAAGGGCCACGGGTCGGCGACCGCGAGCCCGACCCGGGTCCTCGGCGGCTGGCTGGCCGGCCTCATGGAGGCGACGGCGGACCGGCGGGACTTCCGTATCGTCTCCCCCGACGAGCTGGCCTCCAACAAACTCGACGCCGTCCTGGCCGCCACCGGCCGTGCCTACTCCTGGCCGGTCGACGAGTACGCCGAGGACCTGGCCCCGGACGGCCGGGTGATGGAGGTGCTCTCCGAGCACAACTGCCAGGGCTGGCTCCAGGGGTACCTGCTCTCCGGCCGTCATGGACTCTTCCCCACGTACGAGGCGTTCGCCGCGGTCGTCGACAGCATGGCCAACCAGCACGCGAAGTGGCTGAAGATGTCCCGGGAGGTCCCCTGGCGGGCGCCGGTCAGCAGCCTCACCTACCTGCTCAGCAGCGAGGGCTGGCGACAGGAGCACAACGGGTACAGCCACCAGGGCCCCGGCTTCATCAGCAACCTGCTGAACCGCAAGGCCACCGTCACCGGCGTCTACCTGCCGCCCGACGCCAACACCCTGCTCGTCACGATGGAACGGCTCCTGGACGAGACGGGGAAGATCAACGCCGTGGTGGCCGGCAAGCACGACGCCGCCCAATGGCTCGGCCTCGACGCGGCCCGCGAGCACTGCCGGGCCGGCGCCTCGCAGTGGACCTGGGCGAGCACCGCCGACGGCGAGGACCCCGAAGTCGTCCTGGCGTGCGCCGGCGGCATCCCCACCGTCGAATCCCTGGCGGCCGCCGAGCTGCTGCGCCGTGATCTGCCCGAGGCCCGGATCCGCTTCGTCAACGTCATCGACCTGTGCGCCCTCGCCCCGCCGGACCGCCACCCTCACGGCCTGCCGGACGAGCGGTTCAGCGCCCTGTTCGGGCGGGAGACACCGGTCGTGTTCGACTTCCACGGCTATCCCTCGGCCGTCCACCAGCTCCTCCACGGCCGGCCCCGCCCCGACCGGTTCCATGTCCGCGGGTACGTGGAGGAGGGCACGACCACCACCCCGTACGACCTCCTCGCCCTCAACGGCACCAGCCGTCATGACCTCGCCGCCACGGTCCTGGCCCATGCCGAGCCGCACTCCGGCCGGAGCCGGCAGCTCGCCGAGCGGTACACGGCCCACCGCGACGCGCTGCGCCGCGAGCTGCGCCGCACCGGCGTGGACCCGGCCGAGATCACCGACTGGAGGTGGACGGGATGACCGGCAACGTCCTGGTGACCGACGCCGGCTCCGCCAGCCTCCACCTCGCGATCGTCGACGCGCACGAGAACGTGGAGCTGCGGCAGGCCGCGAGGCTCCTGGAGCGCCGCCCCGCGGAGCTGCAGCTGCTCCCCACCCACCTCGGCGGCGGCTGCTCCGCCTGCGCGGTCCGCGGCGGCACGAGCGTGGACACCCCCATGGGGATGACGCCCTCCGAAGACGGGGGTGACGGTCGGTCAGGTCTGGGGCGGACGGTTCGGTGCGGCGGCTTGGACGTACCAGCGGCCGTTGATGTGGTGGGTGTGCAGGGGCCGGCCGAAGCAGTCGCTCATGGCCTCGTCGGTGAGCACCTCGGTGGGAGTGCCGTGGTGGGTGATGTGCCCGTCGCGGACGAGCAGGGCGTGGGTGGTGGTCGCGGGAACCTCCTCCAGGTGGTGGGTGACGGTGACGGTGGCCAGGGCGGGGCGGGTGCGGGCGAGGTTTTCCAGTGCGGTGATCAGGTCCTCGCGCGCGGGCAGGTCGAGGCCGCCGAAGGGCTCGTCGAGCAGGAGGAGGGCGGGGTCGGCCATCAGGGCGCGGGCGATGCGTACCCGTGCGCGTTCGCCCTGGGAGCAGACTCGGATCGGGCGGTCGAGGAGGTCCTCGCAGCCGAGCAGGGCGAGCAGAGCGCGGGCCTTGGTGCGGGCCGGTCCGTCGTACTCGTTCCACAGGGGCTGGATGGTGCCGCTCTTGCCGGTCAGGACGACCGTCAGCGCGGTGGCGCCTTCGGAGTCCAGGAGGCGCTGGGCCGTGGTGACCAGGCCGATGTGGCGGCGCAGTTCGCGCAGGTCGACGGTGCCGAGACGGTGGCCGAGCACATCGGCGGTGCCGTTGGTGGGGTGGCGGGTGCAGGCGAGCAGGGAGAGCAGGGTGCTCTTGCCCGCGCCGTTGCGGCCGAGGACCGTCCAGTGCTGTCCGTAGTCGATGTGCCAGTCGGCGCCGGTCAGCAGGACCCGGCCGCCGGCGCGGACTTCGGCTCGTTGCAGGCGGACGGCGGGCCGGGCGGGGTCGGGTGTCAGCCTCGGGGTGGACGGCGGCGTGTTCACGGGGTGGGTGCTCCTTGCGGGGGATGGGAGTCTTCACGGCGTGGGTCCGGGACGTACGGGGACGGCGGCGTGGTGTGCGGCGCCTGGTCGTATGCCGTCCGCGGCGCGACCGGGTCCGGCGTTCGCCGGGCGCCGGGAGGTGCGCTCCTGCTGGGGCGCGTCGTGGATCCCGGGAGCGCCCGGTATGGCGATGGCCGGGCCCGGAGCGGGTCGGTAGCCGGTGTCACCGCGGTGGTACCGGGTGACGGCCACCGTGAACACGAGAGCGGCGGTGATCAGGAGGATAGCGCCCGCCGGGACCAGGCCGTGAGATCCGTAGCGCCCCGTACGGCCGTCCGACGGGGCCCTGCGTCGCCGGCTGGCCACGGCCCTGCGCAAGCGGCTCGCCGCTTCGCCGACGGCCCGTCAGCAGGTTGGTCACCGCCGTCTCAGTAGACGAAGAGGCTCCTGCGTGCCAGCTGCTCGGCCTCCATCGCCGTGATGGCCGCACGGCAGGCATCGACGAACTTCCAGAACTCCGCGGTGGTGGTGGAGGCACGGTTGGCCGCACCGGAAAAGTTGCCGAAGAGGCTCTGACGCAGTTCGGTGGTGATCTCCAGCTGGCCGCCGCCTTCGCCCGTCAGGGTGCGATTGCAGATGTTCTCGGGCAGATCGCCGTTGAGGTCCTCCGGGTTGCCGCCCAGAACCTGGAAGCCCGCGGCGGCCAGCTTCGTCGCAAGCAGCTGACGGAACCGGGCGTTGAGCCCGCCGACCACGACCGCCTTGGGCTGGCCTGCGGGCGCCCCGGCCTGGGAAGCGGTGCAGCCGTGCAGGCTGAGTACGTTCGCGCTGCCGGCCGCCATGGACCGTGCGATCGAGTCGTCGCAGTGCGAGGCGGTGACGTGCAGGTCGCTGTTGTTGGTGGCGCGCATGCCCTCGAGCATCCAGTAGTCGTACACCGGGCTGCCCACCGCGACCGGGGCGAGGGTGTCGGGGCGGTAGCCCGATATGCCCAGGCACAGCTCGGACGTACCCATCTCGATGCCGCCGCCATGGATGGCCAGCACGGTGGTCAGACGGGGAAGGGGGGTGGCGGGCTTGTCGTTGTCGAAGGCTTCGTGCCGCGGCGGCCGGGGTTGCGGCCAGACCGGTGAGGAGCGGGCCGCCCGCGGCCGCGGCCACGAGGGAAGTGAGGACGGTCCTGCGACTGGCGTGGGGCTGGGACATCGTTCTTCCTTCGGTGCTGTGCGGACTGGTTCACGACGGTGCGGGGCCCGCGTCGAGCAGGCCTTCGCCGAGAATGTTCCCCGTGCAGAACAATGACGAGATCGGTGAACACACGGGTGAGGCGAGATTGTCCGCCGCGGAGGCTGAGGAGCTCTTCAGTCTGATGAGCGACCTGGGGGCGCTGATGGTCTCGGTGAAGGTCGAGGCCGAAACTCCCGTAGCCGGGGCGGCCGTTCGGCTCGCCGAACGGATCCGTACACGACTCGGGCAACCGGACTGTCGCATCCAGGACGACAACGACGGCGCAGACGCAGTACTGGGACCGGTCAGCGGGTGCTCCGACGATCCCGGCTCCGTGTTGAGAGCTGCGATGACCGCTCTGGGAGGCATCTGGGGAGACGTCACCGTCACGACGAACAGCTCGGGACCGGTGCACTACGTCATCCGCGCCGCCGAACAGAGCCCGCAGGGTGACGGGCCCACGCGGATTCATCTCTGGGCAGCCAGTGGATGGGCGCTCGTCCGCTCCATCGAGAATCTCTCCTGACCGCCGAGTCGGCGCCCGGCGGCGTGCGCCGGCGGTGACGTGAACGGGCCGGGCTCCGGGCGGTCGTGGGGTTCAGGGGCGGGTCGTGAGGCGGGCGACGGCCTTGTCGTAGCGGGTCTGGAGTTCCGCGTCCGGCGATACGCGCAGCAGGGCGCCGAGGGCCCGTACCGCGCCGTCCTCGTAGCCGGAGGACTCCGCCTCCCGGGCCGCCAGCTGGAGTTGGCCGATGCCCTCGGGCTCGTACCCGAGGCCCAGCAGGGCTTCGCCCCGCACCATGAGCAGCAGTACGCGGGGGATGTCGGCCGTGTCCGACCGGTCGTCGAAGGCCAGTGCCGCGGTGGCGGTGTCGAGGGCCGGGCGCCATGTCCCGGCGTCGGCCCAATGCCGGGCCAGGTGCTGCATGGCCAGCCTTTCCATGGTCCGGTCACCGGCCGCGCGCGCCAGCTCCACCGCCCGCTCGCATCCCCGTGCGGCCTCGTCCAGGCCGCCGAGCGCCGCTTGTGCCTGGGCCAGGACGATCAGGGCGTTCGCCTCGGCCACCGCGTCGCCGGCGCGGGAGGCGAGCGCGGAGGCGGCCGCCAGGTGGGTCAGTGCCTCCGCGATGCGGCCCTCCTCGATCAGCACCCAGCCCAGTACGTTCAGCACCCGTGACTCGCCGTGCTGGTCGCCGTCGGCCCGGGCCGCTTCGAGCCCGGTCTCCAGGAGCGGGGCCCAGCCGTCGCGGACCCGCCACACGATCAGCGGCCACATGGCCAGGACGATCCGCCAGGTCCTGGCGTGCAGTCCGGCGGCCCGCGCCGCGGCCACCGCGAGGGTGAGGTCGTCCCGCTCGGCCGTGTACCAGGCCACGGCGGCGGAGCGGTCTGCGAGGTGGCGTACCGCGGCGGGCGGCAGGTGGTCCGCCGGCAGCGGGAAGCAGTACTCGTTGCCGGGCTCTGCGGCCGCCACGGCCGCCAGGGCCGTGGCGACGTAGTGGTCGAGCACGCGCTTCAGCGCCTCCGGACCGCCGTCCAGGCCGCGTGCGTAGAGCCGTACGAGATCGTGCATCGTCCAGCGGCCGGGCGCCGTCTCCGTGACGAGGTGCGCGACGGCCAGCCGTTCCAGCGCGCTCTCGGCGGCCGCCGGGTCCGTGCCCGCCAGGGCCGCGGCCGCGTACCGGTCGACGTGGGTGCCGGGATGGCGGCCGAGATGGGCGAACTGGCGCGAGACCTGCGGCGGGAGCTGTTGCAGCGTCACGCGCAGCGCCGCCCGCACGCCGGTGTCCTCCACGTCCAGCAGGCTCAGCCTACGCGTCTCGTCGGACAGCTCGGCGGCCATCGCGCCCAGCGACCAGTCGGGCCGCCCGGCCAGCCGGGCGGCCGCCACGCGCAGTGCGAGGGGCAGCCCGTCGCACAGTTCGGCCAGCCGTCGCGCGGCCTCCGGCTCGGCGCGCACCCGCTCCGTGCCGAGCACCTCGGCGAGGAGCAGCGTGCCCTCCTCGGGCCCGAGGACGTCGACGGCGACGGGCCGGGCGGTGTCGGTGACGATCAGCCCCGGCAGCCGGTTCCGGCTGGTGACGACGGTGACGCAGGCGCGGCCGCCCGGCAGGAGCGGCCTGACCTGCTCGGAGTCCCGTGCGTTGTCGAGCACCACGAGGAGCCGGCGGCCGGCGGCGAGGGAGCGGAACAGGGCGGCCGCCCCGTTCGCCGACTCCGGGATGCGGCCGAGCGGCACACCGAGCGCGAGGAGGAACTCGCGCAGCACTTCCATGAGGGCCGGCTCGCCCGTGTCGCCGAAGCCGCGCAGGTCGGCGTAGAGGCGACCGTCGGGAAACCCGCTTCGGCCGTGGTGGGCCCAGTGCAGCACGAGGGCCGTCTTCCCGACGCCGGCGGGCCCGATGACCAGGCAGACGGGTGCTTCGCCCTCGGCGGCCCGGGACAGCGCGCCGAGCTCCGCCGTCCGTCCGTGGAAGCCGCGGGGGGCGCGCGGCAGCAGGTCGGGCGCGTGCGTCAACGTGACGGCGGCCGGGCCGCCGGCGGGGCGGGGAACGTCGGTCGCGGCGGTCCGGCGGGGGCGCCCCAGGCTCGCGGCGTGCTCCAGTTCGCGGGCACCGGCCGCCTCCAGGCCCAGGGCCGCGGCCAGCGCCCGTACGGTGCGGCGCTGCGGCCCCCGGGAGTGTCCGCGCTCCATGTACGACAGCGCCCGCACGCTCACTCCGGCGGCGTGCGCCAGCTCCTCCTGGCTCAGCCCCGCCCCCTTGCGCAGCGCGTGCAGCAGCGCGCCGAAGCCGCCGGTGGCCGGTGTACCGGTGTCCATGTCTGGAAAGTCCCCTGGTCAATGCGGCCCAGCCACAACGCCGTACCTCGCCCGCAAAAGTATGCCCGAGATTATTTTTGCGGGTGGACGGTGGAGGGGCCGTGGCGCCGCAGCCCAGGCCGTACCCGTGGCGACTCCACCGGCAAAACTACGGTCCGGCGCGCTTCTGCGGGTGGGGATGCGGCGGACCGGCCGTCAGACGGGGTCGGTCGCGAACAGTTCGAGGTGGGAGCAGTGCGGGCAGCGGTACGCCTCTATGCGGCGCCGGGGCCGGCCCAGGCGTTTGGCACCGCCGAACAGGCCGCGTTCCAGCGGGCCGGCGATCCACCGGGCGTATCCCCGGGCGCCCTCTCCCGCGTCCTCGACGAAACCCGGCTCCAGGCCGGCACCACCGCAGTACGTACATCTCATCGCGTCCACCGGGCGAGTGTACGAGCCTCCCGCGGACCCGCCCCACCCCCTGGATGGGGGCCCGCGTCATGCCGGTTCGCGGACGTCGCGCCCCTCGCGTTCCGCATGGGGGACACGATCCTCACCCATTGCTCCCTGAAGGTAGTGTCGTCCGGTCGCGGACGGTGATCGAACCGTCCGCTCGAACCAGGGGATACCGAGATGACCGATCTGAATGCGCTGCGGGCGAGCCTCGCCTCGGGCGAGCACGAGTTCGCCGACACGCTGGCCTTCGTCGCCGCGCACTACGCGTACCAGCCGCAGGCGTTCCGCAACGGGGACCTGGCCAATGCCGCGGGCGAGAACGAGGGGTCCTGCAAGACGCTCGGACTGGCCCTGCTGGAAGGACTGAGCGACCAGGAGGCGCTGCTGGCGTTCGGTGAGCACTACCGCGACGTGCTGGCGACGCCGGACGGCACCGATCACGCCAACATCCGCAACCTCGTGGCCCACGGCCTGGCCGGGGTGAGCTTCGCCGGACAGCCGCTGGCCCGCACGGCCTGACGGAGGGCTGCCCGAGGGGTGCCGAAGGGCTGCGGGGGCCGGGGCAGGGGGCGGCGCGCGGTGGGTCCCCGGCTCAGGGCGCGGTGGCTTCCCAGGCCGCGCCGATCATCCGGAAGACCTCGTCCACCGTGGCGGCCGGATCGTCGGCCCGGCAGGCCAGCGCGTAGGCGTCGATGGTGAAGCGGGCGGTCGCCCGGCAGGCCGTCACGCTCCGGGACAGGTGCGGGTCGGCGGCCAGGGCGGCTGCCAGTGCCTGCGCGTGCCGCAGGCCCATCGACTCCTCGTACTCCCGCAGCGCCGGCGATCCTTCGATCATGCGCCGGACGGGGGCACTGCCCTGAGCCGTGCAGTGCCGCACCAGACCGTGGACCTCGTGGCGCAGCGCCGGGATGACCGGCTCGTGCGCGGGCCGGTCGGTGACCGCCCGCGTGAGGCGCTGCTCGAAGTCCTGATCGCGCTCGAACACCAGGGCCTCTTTCGAGGCGAAGTGGGCGAAGACGGTGGTGACGGCCACGTCGGCCCCGGCTGCCACGTCACGGATTCCCACGGCGTCGTAGCCGCGCTCCAGGAAGAGCCGCAGCGCGGTGTCGGCGATCTTCTGACGGGTCGCGGCCTTCTTGCGTTCGCGGCGTCCGGGCGGCTCGGTCATGCGCCGACCCTATCAGGTATGAGTACGTAACCGTTGTGAAACCCTAACCGTTATGCCTATCGTCGTCCGCATGAGGAAAATCAGCTTTGCCGAGTTCGGCGGCCCCGAGGTCCTGCGGTTGGTGGAAGCCGAGGAGCCCCGCGCGAGCCCCGGCCGGATACGCATCGCCGTACGGGCGGCGGGTGTCAACCCCGTGGACTGGCGGATCCGGGAGGGCCAGGTCCTCGGCGCCCATCCGGTCCGGCTGCCCGCCGGGGTCGGACTGGACGCCGCCGGGGTGGTGGACGAGGTCGGCGAGGGGGTGCAGGGGGTCGAGGCCGGCGACCGCGTGTTCGGCGAGGGCGTCGACACGTACGCCGAGTTCGCCGTGCTGTCGGCCTGGGCCCGGATGCCGGAGGGACTGACCTTCGAGGAGGCGGCCGGGTACCCGTCGGTGGTGGAGACCGCGCTGCGCGTCATCCGGGAGGTCGGCGTACGGCCCGGCCAGACGCTGCTGGTCAGCGGCGCGTCCGGCGGCGTCGGCTCGGCGGTGCTGCAGATCGCCCGCGCGCGCGGCATCAGGGTGATCGGCACGGCCGGGGCCGCGAACCAGGACTACCTGCGCGGCCTGGGCGCCCTCGCCACGACCTACGGCGAAGGCTGGGCCGACCGGGTGCGGCTCCTGGGGCGAATCGACGCGGCCCTCGACCTGGCGGGCTCGGGCGTGATCCGCGAACTCGTCGGGCTGACCGGGGACCCGGGCAAGGTCGTCTCGATCGCCGACCTCGGTGCGCCGCAGCTGGGCGTCCGCTTCTCCGGCGCGGCCGGGAGCGTGCCGGACGCGCTCGCCGAGGCCGTCGACCTCATCTCCCGGGGCGCGCTCCACATCCCGGTCGAGAAGACGTACCCGCTCGCCGAGGCGGCGGCGGCGCACGCCGACAGCCGCACCGGCCACGCCCGGGGGCGCCGGGTCCTGGCCGTCTGACGGGATGCGCGACCGGCGCCCGGTACGACGCCGCACGCGGCGGGGCCCGGACCGCGCCGTAGCGGTCCGGGCCCCGCCCCGTGCGGTGTCGCCACGCGGCGGCGCGTCAGCTCTGCGCGGTGTCGTCGCCCGTCGGCGCGGCGCCTTCGGCCAGGCCGGCCTTCTCGCGCATCTTGCGCACCAGCTCCGCCTTCTGGTCGGCGGCACCCTGCCGGTCGCGGTTGCGGTGCGGACCGTTGTTCTGCCGTTCCGCGCGGGAGAGCTTCTTGCGCTGACCGCCGCCCTGGCCCACGGGATTGTTGATGTTCTTGCTGTCGGTCACGGGTTCTCCCCGGTCGTGATGTGAAGTGATCTGCGGACTCATGGGTGGGGGACGGTCGCGGCGACGCGGAGGACGTCAGCGGGGGCCCGTCACGCGCTCACTCGTGAATCGGCGTCTGGAAGGACATGACAAAGACGGTACCCGGTTCCGCCGGAGCCGCACACCACGCTCTTCGCCGCCCGCGCTCGCCACCCGGGTCTAGGCTCGGATCCATGCGGCACCGTACGGACAGGGGCCCCGACATGCGACTTCCACGAACCGCCCACACCCGCCGTCCCTGGCGGATCCACGGCATCGTCGGCGACTTCACGGTCGAGGACGTGTGGGCCCTGCCCACGCCCGGCGGCCCCGACGACATGCCCGAGCTGGTGCGACAGATCGCCCGGTCCATCCGGGAGGGCATGAACGGGGACACCGCGCCGACCCGGTTGCTCTTCACCGTCCGCCGGCGGATCGGAGGGCTGCTCGGCTGGGACGCGCGCGCGACCGGCATCGGCGCCCGTACGGCTTCCCTGCGCGGGCGGCTGCCGGCCGACCTGCGCGACGGGCCACGGGGCCCCGACCTCGGCCCGTCCCCGTTCACCTCGCTCTACGAGACCGGCGACGAGTGGGCGGCGGAGATGGCCAACAAGACCGTGCACGCGGTGCTGCACCTGGGCTGGGTCGGCGACGGCTCGGGGGGCCATCGCGGGCAGCTGGCCGTCCTGGTCAAGCCGAACGGTCCGCTGGGCCGCCTCTACATGCTCGCGATCAGACCCTTCCGCCACCTGTGGGTGTATCCCGCGCTGACGCGCTCCATCGGACGCACGTGGCGGGCCGGCACTGCAGGTCGCGCGGGGCGGTGATCCCGGTGCGGGCCGTGGGGGGCGGGGCCCCGGTCCCCCGGGCGCGGATCTCAGCCAGCAGCCGGGCATTGGTGACGCCCTTGACCAGGTATCCGGTGACGCCGGCCGCGGCCATCTCGGTGCGCGGGCCCTGGTCCCCGTAGGCCGAGAAGGCCAGGATCCGCACGCCGGGGACGGCGCGGAGGATCTGCTGGGCGGTGTAGGGGCCGCCGCCGGGGAAGCGTACGTCGAGCACCACCACGTGGGGCAGTTGCGCGGTGGCGAGCCGGATCGCCTCGGCGGCGTCGGCCGCGCTGCCGACCAGGGCGAGGTCGTCCTGGGCCCGGACGACGTCCGCCAGCGCCGCGCGCAGCATCGTGTTGTCGTCGCAGATCAGTACGCGCAGGCGGGGCGGGGGCGGCGGGGCGGAAGGGGTCACGACGGCTCCCCCGGCTGCGTCGGGCAGTCGTCGCTGGTGGTGTGTGCGCCCGGGAGCGGTTCGTCGAGCACACCGGGGGGCAGGTCGGGAACCCAGAATTCCACGGTGGTGCCGGTGCCGGGCTCGCTGCGGAACGTCCACCAGCCGCCCGCGGTCTCGGCCCGTTCGCGCATCTCCATCAGCCCGAAGTGTTCGTGCAGCCGGTGGGCGAGCGCCGGCTGACTGGTGCCGTCGTCGGCCACCTTGACCAGCAGACCCCGGTCCACGGTCGTGACGCTGATCCGCACGGTGCGCGCTCTGGCGTGCTTGTGCACGTTCAGCAGTGCTTCCTGCACGATGCGGAAGATGGTGATCGCGGTTTCCGGGGCCGGTTCCCGCCGCACGTCGTGGTGCAGGGACTGCCCGAGACCCCAGTCTGCGCCGACCACGTCGCTGAGGTGCTGGGACAGCGACTCGACCAGGCCGTGCCGGTCGAGTCCGGGCGGCTGGAGCCGGAAGGTGAGGTTGCGCAGGCGGCCCACGGCCTCGCGCACGGAGGCGTCGAGCCGGGTGAGCTCGCCCGCGTAGGGGTCCTCGGACGTGTCGGCGAGGAGCTGGAGCCGCATCCCGACGGCGACCATGGCCTGGATGGTGTCGTCGTGGACGTCCCAGGCGATGCGGCGGCGTTCCAGCTCCTGTGCCTGTACGAGGTGGGTGAACAGGCGGCGGCGTTCGCTGAGCGCCTGTTCCGCGGCGCGGCGTTCGGTCATGTCCCGGGTGACCTTGCCGAAGCCGCGCAGTTCGCCCGTCTCGCCGAAGAGGGGGGTGATGACCACGTTGGCCCAGAAGCGGGAGCCGTCCTTGCGGATGCGCCAGCCTTCGTCCTCCAGGCGGCCGTCGGCGATGGCCGCCTCGAGCTCCAGGCCGGGTTTGTCGGCGGCGATGTCCTCCGGCGGGTAGAAGACGGAGAAGTGCTTGCCGATGATGTCCGGGGCGCCGTAGCCCTTGATCCGTTCGGCGCCCGCGTTCCAGCTGGACACGTGGCCCGTGGGGTCGAGCATGAAGATGCCGTAGTCGAGGACGCTGGTGACGAGCAGGGTGAACGCCGTCTCGGTCGGCGCGAGTACGCCGCTCCGCCCGGCGGGGTCGACCGCGTCGCCCCCGGGCAGGGCCGCGGTCCCGGCCCCGGTCACGGGAGGAGGCCCTCGCGGCGGGCGACGACGACCGCCTCCAGCTGGGACCGGGCACCGAGCTTCTCCAGGACCCGCTGGACGTGGTTCCTGGTGGTGTTGAGCGCGACGCCGAGCCGCCGGCTGATCTCGGCGCTGCCCAGGCCGTCGCCGAGCAGGAGGAGTGTTTCGCGCTCGCGCGGGGTGAGCGCGGCGCCCGGGGCGGTGGTCCGGCCGGTCAGCCGGTCGAGCGCTCCGCCGAGCAGGCCCTTGCTGAAGGCCGGTTCCCCTGCGGCGACCAGGCGTACGCCGTTCTGCAGTTCGGCCAGGTTCCCGGCCTTGAGGATGAGCCCCGCGCCGCCGGCTTCGGTGACCTGGGCCGCCACGGCCGGGCTCCCCTCTCCGGTCAGCACCAGTACCCGGGTGCCGCGGGCCGCGGCCTTCAGCGCGGCGATGGCGGGGATGCCGTCCCCGTCGGGCAGTCGCCGGTCGAGCACCACCACCGCGGGGCGCAGCCGGGCGGCGTCGGTGAGCGCGTCCCGCAGGGAGAGGCTGCGGCCGACCACCAGCAGGTCGTCGGTGCGGTCGAGGGCGAGCCGGATCGCTTCGGCGACCATGTCGTGGTCCTCGACGAGCAGGATGGTGATGCGCCCGTCGGCGGAGCGCGGCACGGTGTCCGCAGGGGCCTGCGGAGTCGGGGTCGGAGGCATCAGAGAACGGTCCTCGGTGGTAGACGCGGCAGGGTGTCGGCGAACACTTCGTCGACACCCGTGAGGGCGAACAGCCGGGCCACCTGCGCGAGGGCGCCCTCCACGCGCAGCTCGGTCGCGATGCCATCCGCCGTGGCCTTGGCCTCCACCAGGACGTTGAGCCCGGCGCAGTCGCAGAAGCGCAGGTCCCACAGGTCCAGCACCACGCGGTCGGGCCTGTGTGCGAAACACTCGGCGAGGGCGGTGCGCAGCTGCGGGACGCCGTCCAGGTCCAGCGCGCCGACGAGCCGCAGACAGGTCGCGCGGACGTCCCGGCCGGACGCGGTGATCACCTGGAATCCCGGGCCGGTCATGTCGCAGCCTCCCTCGTGTGCAACCCCCCGCCTGGATGACGGACACCAGGCAAGAGTAGTGAACCTGCACTAGATGAGAACCCGTTTACCCGAACGGGTCACCCCGCACCGGGTGGATCGGCACGGCGGCAGGGCGGAGACGGCGGACGGGGCGTTCGACCCCTCAGCGTTCGCGCCGGGCCTGGGTACCCTGCTGGGTGGGGCGAGGCCGTGCGACGGGGCCGCTGCGGAGCAGCCGGTCGGCAGCGGTGGGACACGCAGGCTCCGAGGAAGGGGAATCGGGATGGAACTCCAGCAGGCCGGCCCGCACGACGCCCGTACGGCAGGCGTGTGCCTGGACCTTGACGGCGGTCCCGGCTGCATAGCCGTGGCCCGGGACGTGCTCGCCGCCTTCCTCCGCGAACGGGCCTCGCACGCCCACCACCCCTTCCACGCCGACGTGGTGCTGGTCGCCTCCGAACTGGCGACCAACGCCGTGCGGCATGCCGGCGGGCCCTTCAGCCTGGAGCTCGGGCTGCTTCCGGACGGGATCGGGATCGCGGTGCGGGACTCCAGCCCCGCCCTCCCCCGCTCCCGGCCCGCCGACGGGACCGGCGGCCGCGGGTGGCCCATCGTCGAGAGCCTCGCCCGCCAGGTGTCCGTCTTCTCCGACGACGACGGCAAGACCGTGTACGTGGAGCTCGCCTGGTAGACCGCCCGGCGCGCGGCCGGGGCGGGGGCCGGGGCCGGGGCTCACGCCGTCCTGCTGCGTAGCGTGCGCCAGGTGACCGTGACCGCGGCCGCGGTGGCCGCCAGGAGCGTGCCGGTGACCGTCCGGACGACGGCCGCGGTGTCCAGGTGCAGGCCCACGTCGGCCGAGGTGGCCTGCGAGAGGCCGGAGGCCATGGCCGCGAGCGGTGGCAGCGTCACGAGGATCCCGAGGGCGGCGCCCACGGTCACGACCATCGCCGCCTCGCCGGCCGCGAGGAGCAGCAGTTGGCGGGCGGTACCGCCCGCGGACCCCAGCACGGCGAGGTCGCGGCGCCGGCCGTGGGCGGCCATGGCCGTGCTGTTGACGACGGCGATCGCGCTGTAGCCGACGGCGATGACCATCAGCATGCCGGCCAGGCTGTCGGTGAGCCTCGCGTCGGTGCGGTAGTCGGCCAGGGCGTACTCCGCGGCGTCGTGCAGGGCGGTGCCCGGGACGGCGCCGGAGGCGCGGGCGCCGTCCGGAACGAAGACGTCGTCGTTGAGTGCGGCCGGGTCGTGGGCGCGGACCAGCTCGCGGGCGACCACGAAGTCGCCCCGGGCCGGATCGTCGGGCAGTACCGCACCGACGCGCAGGGTCACGCTCGCGCCGTCGGCGAACCGGACGGCGACGCTCTCGCCCTGCGTCAGGCCCAGTTGCCGGGCGGTCCGCTCGCCGAGTACGGCCTCGCCGGGCGTGTTCCAGCGCTGGTCGCGGGTGCCCAGGACGTCGAGGACGGTGACTCCGTCCGCGGCCGCCGCGACGAAGGCGCGGGTGGGCAGGGCGGCCTTGCCCACCGGGTTGGCGGTGACGACCTCGTCGGTGTTGCCGGGGGTGCCGTGCGGGGTGACGATCGTCTGGCCGGCGACCTTGAGGGCTTCGCCCGCCGGGTAGGCCACGCGCATCGTCTCCACGATGCCGCTGAGCAGCACCGCGAAGCCCACGGCGGCGATCACGGGGGCCACCAGGGAGGCGGCCCGGCGGGGGTGGGCGAGGAGCTCGGCCCGGAGCAGGACCGGAGCCGCCGCGGCGCTGCGCCCGAACGGCGCGGTCAGGGCCCGGCCGAGGGGGCCCACGAGGGCCGGGGCCAGCAGGGCCGCAGCGACGATGAGCGTCATGGTGGCGAGAATCGCCGTGTTGATCCGGTCGTCGGCGCCGGTGGTGGCGGTGCCGACGGCGAGGGCGGCCCCGGCGCCGAGCGCGGTCAGAGCCGCTGCCCAACGGCCCCGTCCCATCGCTTTGCTGACGCTGCGGCGTTCGAGGAGGGCCTCGATCGGGGCCACCCGCGCGGCCTTGCGGCCGGCGGCCCAGGCACCGATGACGCTGACTCCGGCGCCGATCGCGCAGGCCGTGAGCAGGGGCCAGGCGGTGATGGTGATCGTCAGGTCCGGTGGCGTCACGTCCAGGTCGCGCATGACGGCGCGCAGCAGCGGGGTCGCGGCGAGGCCGGTCAGGGCGCCGGCGATCGAGCCGAGTGCGCCGACGACGGCGGCCTCGCCGAGGATCATGCGGCGGATCTGGTCCGGTCCGGCGCCGATGGTGCGCAGCAGGCCGATCTCGCGGCGGCGCATGCCGGTCGCCAGGACCAGCAGGGAGGCGACGACGAAGACCGTGGTGAACAGCGCGAGTACGGCCATGGCGGTGACGAGCTGGACGCCCAGGAAGCGTTTGTGCTCGATGTACGCGGGCTGGAGCGCCGAGCGGGCGTCGCCGGTGACGACGGTGGCCGCGCGGCCCAGGGCCTTCTGGGCGCGGGCGGCGAGCGCCGGGGCGGAGGCGCCCCGTTCGGCGATCAGGCCGATGGCGCGGACACCGGGCTGCCGGGCCGCGGCGAAGGCCTCGCTGAAGTAGTAGCCGGGGCCGTCCACGGTGCCGACGACGGTGAACCGCTCCCGTCCCGTGGTGATGTTGACGGTGAGCTCGCTGTTCATGGCCGCGCCCAGGGCCTGGTCGACCACCACCTCGCGGTCCGTGGCCGGGGGGCGGCCGGAGACCAGCCGGTGGGGGGCCATGCGGGCGCTGTCCCAGCCGTGACCGGCTTCCAGGGCTGCCTCGTCGGCCACGGGTGCGTCGCCGATGACCGCCTGGGCGTAGAAGGAGCGGTCCATGACGACGGCGGCGACCGAGGGGAGTCCGTCGAGCCGGGCCGCGAGGGACCGGGCCTCGGCCGGGCTCCAGGGGATCCGGTCCTCGCGGCCGCCGTCCGGGCCGAGGGCCTGTGGGGCCAGGGCGAGGGCGGCGGTGGCGGCGTACCGGGGCCCGACGGTGGGCCGGGAGGAGTCGTAGAGGACCAGGGTGGTGGTGATGAGTGCCGTGCCGAGCAGGACGGCGATGAAGGCGCCGAGGAATCCGGACCGGTGCGCGCGGACGTTCGCGAGGATCAGCATCACGCCTCCAGCCCGGCCATGTGGGCGGCGATCGCGGCGGCGTTGGCACCGTCGCGGTCCCGGTCCAGCGGGATCCGGTCGGCGATCCGGCCGTCCTTGAGGAAGACGACGACGTCGGCGACGGCCGCCGCCACGGGGTCGTGGGTCACCATCAGAGTGCTCTGGCCCTCCTGGTCGACGAGCATCCGCATCATGCGCAGCACTTCGCGCGAGGAGACGGTGTCCAGGGCTCCGGTGGGTTCGTCGGCGAACAGCACGTCGGGGCGGGTGACCAGGGCGCGGGCGAGGGCCACGCGCTGCTGCTGACCGCCGGAGAGCTCGCTGGGGCGGTGGTCCGCGCGGTCGGCCAGCCCGACCGCGGCGAGCGCGCCGGCGACCTGATCGCGGCCGGCCCGGCGGCCGGCGAACCGGGACGGCAGCTCGACGTTCTGGGCCGCCGTCAGCGATTCGACGAGGTTGAAGGCCTGGAAGACGAATCCGATGTGGTCGCGGCGCAGGACGGTGCGTTCGCGTTCGCTCTGCCGGCCGATGTCGGCTCCGGCGAGGACGATCCGTCCCCCGGTCGGCTGTTCCAGGCCCGCCGCGCAGTGCAGCAGGGTGGACTTGCCGGAGCCGGAGGGGCCCATGATGGCGGTGAAGGTGCCGCGCGGGAAGCCGATGGAGACGCCGTCCAGCGCGGTCACGGCGCGGTCTCCGGCGCCGTGGACCTTGCGCACGGCGTGCAGTTCGACCGCGTCCGGTACGGGGGTCCGCCTTGTTGTGGTCATGGACCGATTCCACGGTACGGGGGGTGGGCGGGGCACTGGTCCGGCCTCTACCTCCGAGGTAGAGCCAGCTCTACCGACCCGGCCCCGACGGCCGATTACCGTGGGCCCATGCGTCCTACGACGGCCTGGCAGGCCATGGCCCAGCGCCCCTTGAGCTTCCTGACGTCGAGCTGGCCCTGGCGGTCCCTGGCCTATCTGACGGGGGGCGTCGTGGTGGGCGCGGTGGCCGTCGCGGTCCTCGCCGCGGGCCTCGCGGCGGGTCTGGCGACGCTGGTGGTGCTGATCGGTGCCGTACCCCTGGTGGGGGTGGTGCTCGCCGCCACCGTGGTGGCCGGTGTGGAGCGGCGGCGGTTGCGGCTGGTGGACCTCGACCGGCTGCCCGATCCGCACCGCCGTGCGGAGGCGCCCGGTGTCAGGAGCTGGGTGCTGACCCGGCTGAGGGAGCAGGTCACCTGGCGGGAGCTGGTCTTCGCCCTGGTCTCGGCGGCCGCGCTGTGGTGGCTGGACCTGCTGGTGCTGGGGTTCTGCTTCGGGGTACCGGCGGTCACCCTCGCCTCGGTGGACGGCGACACCTGGCCCTGGACGGTCTTCGGCGCCGTCGTGCTGCTCGCCTCGCCCTACACGGTGACCTCGTGGGCGGGCGCGCGGGCCGCGATGACCCGTACCTTCCTCGCCCCGCGCGACCGCGAGCTCGGCGAGGAGCTGCGCGAGGTGCGCGCCTCGCAGTCCCGCCTGCTGGACTCCTTCGACGCGGAGCGGGTACGGATCGAACGCGATCTGCACGACGGGGCCCAGCAGCGGCTGGTCTCCCTGGGGATGACCCTGGCGCTGCTGCGGCTGGAGACCCCGCAGGATTCCGCGCAGGCGGGGCTGCTCGACCAGGCAGAGGCCCAGCTGTCCACCGCGCACCGGGAGTTGCGGGCGCTGGTCCGCGGGCTCAATCCGCCGGTGCTGGCCGATCACGGGCTGGCCGCGGCGATCGAGGACTACGCGGGCCGGTTCCCGATCCCGGTCACCGTCGACCTGCGGCTGCCCGAACGGCTGCCCAGGAAGCTGGAGACGAGCATGTACTACCTGATCAACGAGGCCATGACGAACATCGCCAAACACAGTGGGGCCCGGGTCGCGCAGGTGCGCGGGCGCTACCATTCCGACTTGTTGATCTTCGACATCACGGACGACGGCCGTGGCGGGGTCGATCCGCAGGCGGGCGGCGGGGTGACCGGGCTCGCCGACCGGATCACGGCGCTCGACGGCCGGCTGCGGGTCTCCAGTCCGGTCGGCGGTCCCACCCTGCTGCATGTGGAGGTTCCGTGTCGCTTCGCCTGATCGTGGCGGAAGACGCCGTCCTGTTGCGCGAGGGCCTGGTCGGGCTGTTGCGGCGGTTCGGCCACCAGGTGGTCGCGGAGGCCGGTGACGCCGACGCCCTGCTCGCGGCCGTGCGCGCCGGCCGGCCCGATCTGATCGTCACCGACGTGCGGATGCCGCCCTCGATGCGCGACGACGGCCTGCGGGCGGCGGTGGCCCTGCGCGGGGAGTTCCCCCGGCTGCCCGTGCTCGTGCTGAGCCAGTACGTGGAACGCTCCTACGCGCTGCGCCTGCTGGACTCCGACGGCGGGGCCGGGGTGGGGTACCTGCTCAAGGAGCGGGTGAGCGCGGTGAGCGAGTTCACCGCGGCGATCGAGCGGGTCGCCGCCGGCGGGACCGTCGTGGACCCCGAGGTGATCCACCAGCTCCTGCGGCTGCGCCAGGACCCCTTGGAGCGGCTCAGCCCTCGTGAGCGCGAGGTGCTCGGCCTGGTGGCTCAGGGCCGCTCCAACGCCAGTCTCGCGGCACGGCTGTTCATCAGCGAGGCCGCCGTGAACAAGCACATCGGCAACATCTTCGCCAAGCTGGACCTGCCGGTGGACACCGACGGCCACCGCAGGGTGCTGGCGGTGCTGGCGTACCTGCGGGCGTGACGCCGGCCGGGGGTGACCCGGCGCAGGCCCGCCGGCGCGCCGGGCGGGGCGTCAGGGACGGGTGAGGCGGTCCACCAGGAGCCGGAGCCGGCGGTCGGCTTCCAGCGGGGGCAGCCGGCCCGCCCGGGTCAGGGTGGCCAGGCCGTGCAGGGCCGCCCAGAAGACCTCGGTGAACAGCTCCGGGGCGACCGTTTCGCCGGCGACGGGGCCGAGGTTCTCCAGCAGGGCGGCGAAGGCGTCCTTCAGGGGCTCCGGGGTGTCCTCCCGCGCGAACGGCAGGCCGCCGTCGAGCCGGAACATGGCGTCGTACACCGCCGGGTTGCGCTCGGCGAAGCCGAGATAGGCGCGGGCGAGGGCGGCGGCCCGATCGCGCGGGCCGTCCGCGGCGCGGGCCGCGACCCGCAGCTCGGCGGCCATCTCGGCGGCGCCTTCGAGGGCGACGGCGCCGATGATCTCGCGCTTGCCGCGGAAGTGGCTGTAGAGGACGGGCTGGCTGTACTCGATGCGCTCGGCGAGACGGCGGGTGGTGACCGCGTCCCAGCCCTGCTGCTCGGCGAGTTCGCGGGCCGTCGCCAAGATGAGGCGCTCGCGGTCCGCCCGTTCGCGTTCCTTGCGTTCCTGTACCGACATGATTCGATCCTAGCAGCGCTAGACAAACGAGCGACAGTCGGACTAGCGTTGCATCATCAGCTAGCAGCGCTAGATATCCGGAGGGGTCATCATGCTCAACGCACTCGAGGTCTTCACCACCGTGACCGTCGGCGTGATGGTCGGGGTCGAATTCTGCGTGGCCTTCTTCGTCAATCCGATCCTGGCCGGCCTGCCCGGCGACACCGGCCTGCGCGGCCGCTCCCACGGGGCCCGGCTGCTCGGCGCCGTGATGCCGTTCTGGTACATCGGCTCGCTCGTCCTCGCCGCGATCTGGGCCGTCGCCGGCCGGCACCGGCCGGGCGCCGGCCTCGTCGTCATCGCCGCCGGGCTGCTGGTCCTGAGCGTGGTCCTGTCGGTCCTGCTGCTCGTCCCGGTCAACGACCGGGTCAAGACCTGGAACGCCGAGGGCCTGCCGGCCGACTGGAAGGAGCAGCTGAACCACTGGGACCGCTTCCACTACGCCCGCGTCGCCGTCATCATCGCCGCCTTCGCCCTGCTGGTGACCGCCCTCGTGTGAACCGCCCGTTCGTGAGGGGTGGGCCGGCCGCGCGCGGGGTAGCCACCGGGCACGGCGGCCCCCACGCATCCGGCGCCGCACAGCACGAGGAGAGCCCATGACCGTGTCCGACCGCTACCGCACCTCCTGGGACGGGTTCTGGGAGCAGAGCTCCGGCGAACCGGGCGAGCCCTTCTGGGACGCGGACCCGGCCCTGACGGCGCGGCGCGACCTCGACCACCTCGCCCCGTACGCCGACCACTCCCTCCCGGTCGCCGACCTCGGCTGCGGCAACGGCACCCAGACCCGCTTCCTCGCCACCCGCTTCGCGCGCGCCGTCGGCGTCGACCTCTCCGCCGCCGCCGTCGGCCACGCCCGCCGCGCCGACCCGGCCGGCGCCGCCGCGTACGAACAGCTCAACCTCGCCGACCCGGTCCAGACCGGCGCCCTGCACGAGCGCCTCGGCGACACCAACGTCTACATGCGGGCCGTCCTGCATCAGAGCGACCCCGAGGACCGCCCCGCGGTCGCCGCCGCCGTCGCCCGGCTGGTCGGCGCGCAGGGCCGCGCCCTCGTCCTGGAACCGACCGGCGAGGCCAAGGACGTCATCGCCGCCATCGCCGCGCGGCCCGGCGGCCCCTCCCCCAAGCTGCGCCGCGTCAAGGAACACGACCTGCGCCCGGGCGAGGTCGCCGAGGGCGAGGTGGCGGGCCTGCTGCGCGCGGCCGGCCTCAGCGTCCTCGCCGAGGGCACGACCGCCCTCGCCATGAGCGAGACCCGTGCCGACGGCTCGCCGGTGGAGCTCCCGGCGCGCTGGTTCGTCGCCGGCCGCCCCTGAGCGAGCGCCGGGTACGGTGCGCGCTGCCCCGCGCGCCCGGGCCGGCCCGTGGGCGGTGGTACTCACGGCGGGGTGAGTACCCGCCCCCTGGCCGGTGACCGGCGTGCCCGCAAGGCTGGGGGCATGCGCCAGAAGCGACCGACCACCGCCCTGCTCCTGCCCACCCTGCTGTCGGCCCTCGTCGCGGTGGCGGCGTGGGCCGCCTGGCTGGGCTGGGACCAGCACCGCGACGTGCACCCCGACGGCTCGGTCACCGGTCCGTACGAGGCCTGGCAGGTGATCGGGCTGGTCCTGACCCTGGTGGCGTCGGCGGCCTGGGCCGGGTCCCGGCGGCAGGTCGGGGGCACGGTGCTGGGCACCGCGACCGGGCTGACCGCCGCGGCCTACGCCGACTGGTCGGACGACAGCAGCGGCCTCTTCGTCATCGGCGTGGGCCTGATCGCGACGGCAAGTCTCCTCGGGAGCTGGGCCGTTGCCTCCCTCGCCCGTTCCGTCACCGGGGACGCTCGCGGGCACGGGCCGCACTAGAGACCCTCGGCCACCGCGTCCGTGTCTGATACGGACATCCGGCCCTGGCACAAAACACTCTCCCAAAGACAGGTATGGAGCTGGCAAAATGTTGGGCACGGTCCGCTCGGACCGCGCAGTCGGGCGCCCCGGCCTCGCCCCACGGGACCGCGCCGGAGCCCCGCTCCCCCGACCCGACCACACCGCGCCCCGGCACCCTGCCGTGACGGGCGCAGGAGGCAGGCCAGCATGAAGTCACTCATCGACCACGCGCGCGCGTTCGCGGCGCACCACGTCGCCGATCCCCGGCACGCCGACACCTTCCGGGCCCTGGAGGCGGGCCAGTCGCCCCAGGCCCTCTTCATCACCTGTTCGGACTCGCGCGTCGTCCCCGCCCTGATCACCGGCGCGCGGCCGGGCGAGCTCTTCGAACTCCGCACGGCGGGCAATGTCGTCCCGCCCTATCCACGGACGGCCGGCGACCGCCCGCTGGGCGAGGCGGCCACCATCGAGTACGCGGTGCGCGTGCTCGGCGTCCGCGACATCGTCGTCTGCGGGCATTCGCACTGTGGTGCGATCGGCGCCCTGGTCCGGGGCGAGGACCTCTCCACCGTGCCCGCCGTCCGCGGCTGGCTGGAGCACTCCGTCCCCTCCGGCGCCCCGGTGCGCTCCCTGGAGGCCGGAGCGCCGGACGTGGCCGAAGCCGTACAGGCCCATGTCGTCGCGCAGTTGGCGGCCTTACGGGGCTACCCCTGCGTCGACGAGCGCCGGGCGCGGGGTTCGCTGGCCCTGCACGGCTGGTACTACGAGGTGCACACCGGCGCCGTCACCGCCTACCGGCCCCGGGCGGACGGCGCGCGGGCCGCGCACGAACCTGCGGCAGACGCGGGCCCTGCCGTAGACGCGGGCCGCCCCGCGTTCGGGCCGCTGTGAACCGCTCCGGGCCCGGTGACGGCCCCGCACCCGCACCCGTTTCGGCCATGCGCTCCCACCTGCGCTCGTCCTTCGGAGAACTGCGCCGGCCCCATGTGCTGCGCCAGGACGTGCTCGCCTCGCTGGTCGTCTTCCTCGTCGCCCTGCCCCTGTGCGTGGGCGTCGCCGTCGCGTCCGGGGTGCCCGCCGAACTGGGCCTGATCACGGGCATCGTGGGCGGCCTGGTGGTGGGGTTCCTGCCCGGCAGCACGCTCCAGGTCAGCGGCCCGGCGGCCGGGCTGACGGTGCTGGTCTTCGAGGCCGTCCAGGAGTTCGGGCTCGGCCTGCTCGGGGCGATCGTGCTCCTGACGGGCGTGCTCCAGATCCTGCTCGGACTGCTGCGCTGCGGGCGATGGTTCCGCGCCATCTCCGTCTCGGTCGTGCAGGGCATGCTGGCGGGGATCGGGCTGGTCCTGGTCTTCGGCCAGCTCTACACCATGGCCGCGGCCCGGCAACCGCGCTCCGGCCTGGACAAGATCCTCGGCCTGCCGGGGCTCGTCGTCGACGTCGTCGCCGGTCCCGGCGCCCAGACCGCCGTGGCCGTGGGGCTCGGCACCATCGCCGTGCTCGTCTTGTGGCCCAGGATGCCCGCCTCCGTCCGGGTGGTGCCCGCACCGCTCGCCGCCGTGGCACTGGCCACCCTCGCGTCGGCCGTCTTCAGCCTGGACGTGGCGCCCGTGACGGTACGGGGCCTGCTGGAGGGCATCCAGCCGCCCGGCCTCGGCGAACTGGCGGAACTGGGCGGGCTCGCCGTGCTCGGCACCGTCGTCGCCTTCACCCTCATCGCGTCCGCCGAATCCCTCTTCAGCGCCGCCGCCGTGGACCGGATGCACACCGGGCCGCGCACGCACTACGACAAGGAACTGGTGGCGCAGGGCGTCGGCAACAGCCTGTGCGGCCTGCTGGGCGCACTGCCCATGACGGCCGTCATCGTCCGCAGCTCGGCCAACGTGCAGGCGGGGGCGCGCACTTCGCTCTCCCGGATCCTGCACGGAGTATGGCTCGCGCTGTTCGCGGTGCTGCTGCCGGCCGCCATCGGCGTCATCCCGCTGGCCGCCCTGGCGGGCGTACTGGTGCACGCGGGCTGCAAGCTGGTGCCGGTCAAGGAGATCGCCCCCCTGGTGCGCCGCGACCGGGGCGAGGCGCTGATCCTCGGCGTCACGGCCGTCGCGATCGTGGTGACGAACCTGTTCGAAGGTGTCGTCCTGGGGCTGGTCCTCGCGGTGGCCAAGTGCGCCTGGGACACCTCGCACGTCCAGGTCGACCTGCGCGAACTCACCGACGGACGGATGGTGTTGACCCTGACGGGCCATGCCACCTTCCTGCGGCTGCCCCGGACGCTGGAGACGCTGGAGTCGCTGCCGAAGGACCGTCCCGTCGAGCTGGACCTGCGCGGCGTGCACCACCTCGACGTGGCCTGCCAGACGGCCCTGGAGGGCTGGGCGCTGCGGCACCGGGCAGCGGGCGGCGGGCCGGTACGCCTGGTCACCGGTGACACCGGGCCGCGGCTGCCGTGGGCGGACGGCCCCGCGACGGTGGGCGCCACGAGCGGCGGCGCGCCGGGCCGGGAGCGCAGATCGAGCCGTGATGACCGTCCCGGGCCCGCCGGAGCCGGTCAGGACTGACACCGGGAGGGCTCTGCCCGCACGGTGCGAGAGCTGGTGGAGGGGCCCGCGGGAGAATCCCGCCGGGTCTCGCACCGGGCTGCCCGCGCACGGGCGCGCGGCGCCCACGGTCACTTTGCGCCAAGGGATTTGACCCATCCTTGACAGGTGATTGACCGTCTCTTTACGTTCTGGGGGCGGGTCGCCGACGGGGGGACCGCGGCGCCCGCGTTCCCCGATCCGCCCTACCAGGAGGACCACCATGGACCGGCTCATCGAGCACATGACCCAGGACGCCGTCTGGGCCCAGTGGGTCGCCGCCAACTCGGCGCAGGGCGCCAAGGACGGCTGCATCAGCGCGACGTCGAAGGAGGGCTGCATCAGCGTCACCGGCAAGACCGGCTGCATCTCCTGATCCGCTCCGCCCGCACCGGGGGCCGGCGCCGTCCGCGCACGGCGCCGGCCTCCGGCTCCCGGCTCCCCGACCCACCGACCGCACGGAGGCCCCGATGAATCCGCTGCCCAGCCCCCACGTCGTGGACCGGGTACGGGACATTCCGCTCTACCGCGAGAGCGTCGCCCGAGGCGACTTCCCGATCCTGGAGAAGCCCGAGATCGCCCGCGGGTTCCCCGACAACTGGATGACGCCCCGGCTGGCCGCGGCCCTCGCCGCGGGAGAAGCCGAGTTCGTCCTGTCGACGGGCACGAACAACGCCCGGATGCAGCTGATCCGGCCGCCCTACTTCCTGCTCCGCTCCTACTACCGGCTCTGGAGCGAACACCCCGACCTGCGGGCCACCTGGGCGGCGGACGCCAAGCGCGTCTCCCTGACCACCGTCCTCGCCACCGAGCACGTCGCCCGGGTCAACGCCGGCAAGCCGGGGGCCACGGCCGGTGAGCGCTGGCTGGACGACCGCACGCTCTACCTCAACCGCACCCTCGACCCGGCCGCCTGGACCCGCGGCGAGGTGCGGACGATGCTCGCCGAGATCCGGGAGATCGCCGACGCCCACCCCGAGGGCACCTACCACCTGGACTGCTCGGGCTACCACCTCGCCCACCTCGTGCGGAAGGCCGACGCCTGGCGGCTGTGGGACGAGTTCCCGCGGCCCGCCGGCATCGTCCACGCCTACGAGTACACCCCGCTCAACGTCCGCGCCCTGCTGCGCGAGCGTTTCGACTGTCCCGTCGTCGACCTCTTCGGCAGCACCGAGCTCGGCTACCTCTACTCCAGCGACCCCCGCACCGGCCGGTACCGGCCCCACCTGGAGGACATGAGCGTCGAGCTCATCCCCGTAGCGCCCGGCAGCGGCATCCACAGCCTCATCGTCACCAGCCTGCGCAACCCGCACATGCCCCTGGTGCGCTACCGCTCCGGCGACTGCGTGCGCACCTCCGACGGCAGCGACGACCCGGAGCGGATCACCGCCTTCTGCGGCCGGGAGAAGGAGCTCCTCGGCACGCCGCACGGGCCCGTCTCCCAGGCCGACCTCGACGTGCGCGTCGCGGACGTCTGCGAGCGGGTGTTCCTCTACCAGTACCGGCCGGGCCCGACCGGGACCGCGCCCGGGGCCGGGAGCGCCGCCACCCTCGCGTACGTGACCTTCGACGGCCGTCCGCTCGACGCCGCCCGGGCCTGCCGGCTCGGCGCCGCCGTCCGCGACCTCACCGGGCGGCCGTGCACCCCGGCCCACGTGGCGCACCTGCCGATCGGCCGCTCCGGCAAGTACGCCTGGCTGCGGCCCGAGCCGGAACCCGGACCGGAACCCGGACCGGAGCCCGGACCGGAACCCGTACGCCGCCCCGGACAGGAGCCGCCCGCATGACCCCGGCCGCCGCACCCCACGCCCCCGGCGCCGCCGACCTCCTGGGCGCGGCCCTCCACGAGGAAACCGTCCGGCACTTCACCACGAAGACCGGGCACGAACGCGGCCACGTCGAGCACCAGGTGCGCGAATGCCTGCGCTACCTCTACCTGGTCTCCCTCCACCCCGACCGGCTCGGCGGCCTCTTCCTCCCCGTGGAGCAGGAGATCGACGAGATCTGGCACTTCCTCATCCTGCAGACCCGCGAGTACCGGGACCTGTGCGAGGAACGCCTGCCCGGCCGGCGCTTCGTCCACCACCGCAGCATCGCCTACGGCGACTACCAGGACGGCGGCGAACTCCCGCGCGGGCGCGAGAGGTCCGCCGAGGAGGCCCTGCGCTGGATCCCCCTGTACACCGCCGCCTTCGGCCCCTTCGACCGGGACGCCCTGCCGCACTGGACCATCGTCGCCTTCCTCAACGGGCAGCTGGGCATGGGGCTGGCGGAGATCTCCGCGCTGGCACCGTCCGCACCCCCGGCCTGAGGACCACGGACCCGCCCGCACCGTCCGCACCGTCCGCCCCCGCCGGCAGGGGCCGGGCGCCCCGAACCCACCAGGAGAACGGCATGCCCAGTGCCCACCGGCCCTCCCGCGCCGCCCCCACGCTCGACGCGGTCGTGATCGGGGCGGGCTTCTCCGGCCTGTACCAGCTCCACCGACTGCGCGAACTCGGCCTGCGGGTAAGGGTGTTCGAGGCGTGCGAGGACGTCGGCGGCACCTGGTTCCGCAACCGCTACCCCGGCGCGCGGTGCGACATCGAGAGCACCTCGTACTCCTACTCCTTCTCCCCCGAACTGGACCAGGAGTGGGCGTGGAGCGAGCGCTACGCGTCCCAGCCGGAGCTGCTGCGCTACCTCCAACACGTCGCCGACCGCTTCGGCCTGCGCAAGGACATCCGGCTGCGCACCCGGGTGGAGCGCGCGGTGTACGACGAGGACGCGCACACCTGGGAGGTCACCACCGGGACGGGCGAGCGGGTGAGCACCCGGTTCCTCGTCCTGGCCACCGGCTGCATGTCGGCCGTGAAGGAAACGGAGATCCCCGGGGCCGCCGGCTTCGCGGGGCGCTCCCTGCACACCGCCGACTGGCCGCACGAGGACGTGGACCTCGCCGGGCGGCGGGTCGCCGTGATCGGTACGGGCTGCTCCGCCGTCCAGGCCGTCCCGCTGCTCGCCGGGCGGGCGGCGTCGCTGACGGTCTTCCAGCGCACCGCCGTCTACGCGCTCCCCGCCCGCAACCGGCCCCTGTCCACAGCGGAGGCCGCCGCGTTCAAGGCCGGGTACCCGCGGTTCCGCGCGGCGCAGCGGCGGTCGCGGGGAGGCACCGTCTTCGACCCGCCGGCCGGGCCGGCCCTGGGGGCGACCGAGTCCGAGCGGCACGCCGCGTACGCCCTGGGCTGGGAATCCGGCCTGCTCAGCGGGCTCCTGCGGACGTACACCGACCTCCTCACCGACCCGCGGGCCAACGAGACGGTCGCCGAGTTCGTCCGCGCCAGGATCCGGGCGGCCATCAACGACCCCGACACCGCTGAGGTGTTGACTCCGCGCGGGTTCCCGTACGGCACCAAACGGCCGTGCCTGGACACCGGCTACTACGCCACCTTCAACGAGCCGCACGTCAGCGTCGTGGACCTCGCGCGGGATCCGATCGTGGAGATCACACCCCGGGGCATCAGGACCGCCGGCCGTGAGCACGCGGCCGACGTCATCGTCCATGCCACCGGCTTCGACGCGATGACCGGATCCCAGGTCGCCATCGACATCGTGGGCAAGGGCGGCACCACGCTGAGGGAGAAGTGGGCCGACGGGCCGCGCACCCACCTGGGACTGCTCTCGGCCGGGTTCCCCAACCTGTTCACCGTCCTCGGGCCGCTGAGCCCTTCCGTGCTGAGCAACGCCGTGGTCGCGATCGAGCAGCACGTGGAGTGGATCACCGACTGCATCGCCTTCATGCGGGACCGTTCCCACACGGAGATCGACGCCACCGCACGGGCGGAGGAGGCGTGGGGCGAGCACGTCGCCTCCCTCGCCGGCCGGACGCTCTACCGGGACGTCGCCTCCTGGTACAACGGGGCGAACGTACCGGGCAAGCCCCGGGTGTTCCTGGCCTACCCCGCGGGCCTGGACCGCTACCGCGAGGAGTGCGACGCCCGCGCGGCGGCCGGCTACAGCGGCTTCACCCTGTCCGGCTGAGCGGCGGGCGCCGGCACGGGGAGCGGTTTCCCGGAGCGGCGCCGCGAGGGCCTCCGCGGGCCGGCCCCGATCGATTCCCCTTCGAGGAGATCTCTTTTCCGTGGTGCCAGCATCACTGCTCCAGGCTCCACTCGGGACGAAGGGACCAAGAAAATGACCAAGTCGGGACGCAGGCTCGGTATCGCC
>NZ_JBICWZ010000025.1:0-67113 GCF_043199995.1 Streptomyces sp. NPDC048507
GTGTGGTGTCCGGCTCGTCATGTCGCTGTTTCGTGTGGTCTGGCAGGGCCCGGCCCCTCGTCCTCGTCTCTGACGGGCCCGGGCATGATCCGTCCCCCCTGCCGTTTCCCTGGGGGCTTCCCGGCAGTCTTTGGCGTTTCGTGGCGGGACGGCCGGTCAAGGGTGGCCGAAGGCCATCGCGAAGCGACGCGACGAAGGAGCGCCCTTGACGGGCCGGCCCGACGCGGAAGGACAGTGGACTGACGGGCAGCCCCCAGCACCCTCCCGGCCCCGGCCGGGGGGTGCACCGCCCACCCCCGACCCCACCCCCGTTGTCAGTTCCCGGGCCTAGCCTGCCCGGTATGAAGCCGCTCAGGATCATCGCCGGGGACGCCACGAGTCCGCAGGCCGAGGGGCCGAAGCTGATCGCGCACGTATGCAACGACATCGGGGGCTGGGGGAAGGGCTTCGTCGTCGCCGTGTCGCGGCGGTGGCCCGAGCCGGAGGCGGAGTTCCGGGCCTGGCACCGGGGCAGGAGCGGGAACGACTTCGGGCTCGGGGCCGTGCAGGTGGTGCGGGTGCGTCCGGACGTGTGGGTGGCCAACATGGTGGGCCAGCGCGGGATATGCACCGGCAGTGCCGGAGTGCCGATCCGGTACGACGCCGTCGGGCGCTGCCTCGACACCGTGGCCGACCGTGCCGTCGAGCTCGGGGCCAGCGTGCACATGCCGCGCATCGGCTGAGGGCTGGCGGGCGGTACGTGGGCGCGCGTCGAGCCGCTGATCGTCGGCGCGCTCTGTGCCCGGGACGTGGAGGTGACGGTCTACGACCGTGGCTGAGGCCCCCGGCGGATCCGGCGTGGCAGCATCGGGGCCATGCGCTACCGATACGCCGCCGAGGCCGACGCGCCCGCCATGGCGCGCCTGTTCGCCGCCAACCACCACGACGCCCTGACCGAGGCGCAGCGGGCCGCCCAGGGCTTCGTCCAGGGCGGCTTCGGTGCCGAGGCCCTGCGCGGCATGGCGCGGGACGGGGAGCTGCTCGTGGCCGACGCCGGGCAGGGGCGGGTCGCCGGGCTGCTCGCGCTGTCGGTCGCCCGGGACATGGGCGACCCGCCCGCGGCGGTGCTCGGGCTGCTGCGGGCGCAGGACGGCCTGCTGTGGCAGGGGCGGCCGCTGGCCGGGGTGCCGTGGCTGCTGTACGGGCCGGTCGTGGTCGACGCGGAGTTCCGCGGGCACGGGGTGGCCCGGGGCCTGTTCGAGCGGGCGCTCGGCGCGGCGGCGGGGCGGGCCGAACTGCTGGTGGCCTTCATCGAAGCGGGGAACGCGCCCTCGTGGAAGGTGCACGTGGACGCCTTCGGGATGGTCCCGCTCGGGGAGTACGCCGTCGGCGGCCGGACGTACACGGCGGTGGCCACCCCCGCCGTCCCCGCCGGCCCTAGCGCTCGATGATCACCAGCGGGAGCTCCCGCGGCCACGCCGCGGCCTGGTGGTCGTCGAAGAGCGGCCACAGCGCAGTCATCGCCTCCCAGTACGTCTCCCGCTCCGCCGGGGTGGCCGTGCGCGCCCGGGCCGCGAAGACGTCGGCGCCCACCTGGAGGCGGACCTCCGGGTGGGCGGTGAGGTTCAGGTACCAGGCGGGGTGCTGCGGGGCGCCGGAGGCGGCGGCCACGACGAGGTGCAGGCCGACGTCCTCCCCGTAGATCAGGGGGGTGCGCACGGTGCGGCCGGTGGCCCGGTCGAGGGTGGTCAGCAGCAGGGTGGGGACGCCGTGCCACAGGTGCCCGTCGGCGCCGCCGCTGGCCACGTAGGTCCGTACGTGTTCGAGCCGCGGACCGGGGCGCGGGTCCGTGGGGTGGTCCCAGTCGACGGTGACGGCGACGCTGTTCATCTGACCTCTGACCTCCGTGGCGCTGCCCCCGGACGCCTAACGATCCCCCACCGGTTCTGTTCCGGACGTACGCACACGCGGACGCACGCACACGCGGACGCACGCACACACAGACGCACGCACACACGGACGGACGCACGCCCACGCACGCCACGGACCGCGCCCCCGGCCCGCCCCCGGCGCGGTTCCGGGCCGGGGGCGTGGGCAGGGCCCACGGGCGGCCCGCCCTACGGCAGGTACCGCTCGATGACCTGGGGGCCCTCCTCCTCCATCAGCCGGCGCGCCTTCTCGACCCGCTCCGGAGTCGGGTCGTGTCCGGTCGCCATCACCAGGTCCTCGGGGTCGTACGGCCGCTCGCCACCCGTGAAGAGCCGGTCCGAGCGGGTGGGCTGCTGGTCCGCTTCACTGTCCATCGGTACCTCCCTCGGTGCCCCCCAGGCCCCCATCGTCCGGCCCCGGCCCCAAGACCGCACCTCGGCGGCGTCAGCCCGCGGCGAGGGTGGCCGCCGCGCCCAGGGCGACCAGTACTCCGCAGATCCAGAGGTTGACCGTGCGGTGCTCCCAGAACACCGCGACGAACTCGCGCAGGGTGGCGCTCGGCAGGAAGTAGCGGGCCGTCGGCGAGCCCACCACCTGGCCGTTGACCCCGGCCTTGCGGGCCATCATCGCGGCCCGGAACGCGTGGAAGTTGTTGGTGACCACCACGCACCGGTAGCCCGGGTCGGCCGCCTCCATGATCTCCCGCGAGAAGAGCATGTTCTCCTCCGTGGTGGCGGAGCGGTCCTCCAGCACGATGTGGTCCGCCGGGACCCCCGCGGCGATCAGCCAGTCGGCCATCGCCCGGGCCTCGGGGACCTTCTCGTCGGAGCCCTTCCCGCCCGAGGGGAGCAGCAGCGGCGGGCGGGAGCCGCGGGCCAGCTGGGCCGCGTAGATCTCCTGGCCCTTGCGCAGGCGGGAGGCCAGCAGGGGCGGTACCCGCTCGCCGCCGATCAGGCCCGAGCCCAGCATCACCACGTGGTCGACGTCGCCGCGGACCTTGATCCGGCCGTAGAGGAAGGCGTAGCCGAGGAAGCAGAGGAAGAGGAAGGCGACGTACGCGACGACCAGGGTGAGGGTGGCCGCGATGCCGTTCAGGGTGGTGGAGCCGAACCACGGGACCGTGATCAGCAGGGCGGTCATCGCGAAGATGCCCAGGCCCGCGAGGAGGGACAGCAGGTTGGGGGGACGGCTGCCCTCCTTGCGGACCATGGTCACGCCGTTGGCGACGAGGAAGCCGCCGACCGCCAGGACGCAGGCCGTGGGCAGGGTGAGGACGAGCACCAGGACGGACAGGGCCGCCCAGTGCGGGAGCGCCGTCAGCTGGAGGAGCAGGGCGAAGGAGAGGGTGAGGGAGGTCAGGCCGAGCAGTACCGCGTTGCGGAAGCGGCGGCGGTCCTTCCAGGCACTCGCGCACAGGATGAGGAACAGCAGGGCGGGGAGGAGGAAGGCGGCGACCATGCCGTTCATCGTATGGGTCGGGCGGCCGCCGGGGTCCGCCGTACGGAGCGGCCCGCCAGGACGTCCGTGCGGCGGCCGTCGCGGATGACGAAGCGGCCGTCGATCAGTACGTACGGGATGCCGGTGGGCAGGGCGCGCGGGTGCGCGTAGGTGGACCCGGCGGCGACCGTGTCCGGGTCGAACAGGACGAGGTCGGCGCGGTAACCCTCGCGGACCAGGCCCCGGTCCGGCAGGCGCAGCCGGGCCGCCGGGCGGCCGGAGAGGTGGGCCACGCAATCCTCCAGGGAGAGCACGCCCAGCTCGCGGACGTAGCGGCCGAGGTAGTGGGGGAAGGTGCCGTACGCGCGGGGGTGCGGTTTCGCGCCGTGCAGGATGCCGTCCGAGCCGCCGGTGTGGACGCGGTGGCGCATGATCGTGCGGACGTTGTCCTCGTGGCCGACGTGCTGGAGGACGGTCGGGCCGAGCCGGTCCCCGAGCAGCAGCCGCCGGGCGGTGTCCCAGCCGTCGAGGCGGGTGCCGACGTGGTGGGCGTACGCGGCGGAGGTGGTGCCGGACACCTCGATCGAGGACCAGTCCACCGGCACCCCGTGGCAGCCGTCGGCGCCCTCGACCTCCAGGGCGTGGCGGATCCGCCCGGCGGTGGCGTCGTCGCGCAGCCGGGCCAGGACCGCTTCGGGGCCGCCTTCGCCCGCCCAGCTGGGCAGCAGGGCGACGAGGGTGGTGCAGCCCGGGGTGTAGGGGTAGCTGTCGAGGGTGAGGTCGGCGCCGTCGGCCAGGGCGGTGTCGAGGAGGTCCAGGAGCTCGCCGGCCCGGCCCTCGTTCTCGCCGAAGTTCATGGTGGCGTGGGCGAGGTGGAGGGCGCAGCCCGCTTCGCGGGTGAGGGCGAGCATCTCGGCGTAGGCGCCGAGCGCGCCGCGGCCGTACGAGCGGTGGTGGGGGCAGTAGTAGCCGCCGTAGGAGGCCACGACCCGGCACAGTTCGGTGAGTTCGGCCCCGGAGGCGTACATGCCGGGGGTGTAGGTGAGGCCGGAGGACATGCCGACGGCGCCCTGTTCCAGGCCTTCGGCGACGAGCCGGCGCATCCGGTCGAGTTCGGCGGGGGTGGCGGGGCGGTCGTCCCAGCCGAGGGCGAGGGCGCGGACGGTGCCCTGGGGGACGAGGTACGCGGCGTTGACGGCGATGCCCCGGCCGTCGAAGCCGTGGTCGAGCCGGTCGAGGTAGCCGCCGACGGTGTGCCAGTCGAAGTCGACGTCGTCGCCCGGCCCGTTCCAGCCGGCGATGGCGGTGCGCACGCCGGCGAGGGTGGAGGCGTCGGCGGGCGCGTACGAGAGCCCGTCCTGGCCCAGCACTTCGAGGGTCACGCCCTGGGCGGCCTTCGCGCTGTGGTCCGGGTCGCGCAGCAGCGCGAGGTCGCTGTGGGCGTGCATGTCGATGAACCCGGGGGCCAGGACCAGCCCCCGGGCGTCGAGCGTGCGGCGTGCGCCGCCCGGGACCTTGCCGACGGCGGCGATGCGGCCCCGGTGGACGGCGACGTCGGCGGTGCGGGAGGGGCCGCCGGTGCCGTCGGCGACGCGGGCGCCCCGGATGACGAGGTCCACGGCTAGAAGAAGGTGCGGACGTAGTCGGTGACGGTGCCGTCGGCCTGGACGAGCGGGATCAGCGGCCACTTCTCGAAGATGGTGCAGGGGTGGGACATGCCGAGCGCCACCCAGTCGCCGACCTGGACGTCGTCGGCGGAGCCGGTCTCCAGCCAGGCGTGCTGGTCGGAGAGCTTGACGACGCGGACGCCGGTGGCGGGGCGCTGTGCGCCGGTGAGGGCGTCGCGGACGAGTTCGGCCTCGGGCAGCCCGAGATCGTAGGCGATGTCGCGCTTGCCGGCGTTGACGAAGGCCTGGGTGGGGGAGGGGCGGGAGACGACCTGGGTCCACAGCCGGAAGGCGGGGCGCAGGCCGCCCTCCTCGGGGATCCGGTTGAAGGGCGTCAGCGTGCCGTACCAGCCGTGGTCGTGGGAGACGTACGCGCCCGAGCGCAGCAGCTTCAGGACCGGGCGGGACAGTTCGGGGAGGGCGGCGAAGACGTCGGCGACGGCGTCGAACCAGGCGGAGCCGCCCGCGCTGACGACGATCTCCGCCAGGTCGGGGTCGAAGCGGCCCGCCGCGTCGAACTCGGCGGCGAGGGAGGTGAGGCGGCGCAGGTAGGCGTGGACGGTGTCCGGGCCGGCCCCGGGCACCTCGGCCTCGTAGCCGGCGATGCCCGCCAGGCGCAGGGTGGCGGCCCCGGCGACGGCGTCGGCGACGGCGCGGCAGTCCTCGTCGGTGCGGGCCCCGGTGCGGGCGCCTTCGCCGGCGCCGAGTTCGACCACCACGTCCAGGACGGCGCCGCGGCCGCGCAGGGCGGCGTCCATGAGCTCGACGCCGCGCACGGAGTCGACGTAGCAGAGGAAGCGGAAGCCGGGGTCGGCGGCCAGTTCGTCGGCCACCCAGTGCAGGGCGGCGGGGTCGACGAGCTCGTTGGCGAGGAAGATCCGCTGGATTCCGAAGGCGCGGTAGACGCGGGCCTGGTGGGGGACGGCGGCGGTGATGCCCCAGGCGCCGTGTGCCAGCTGGCGCTCGAAGAGCTGGGGGGCCATGCAGGTCTTGCCGTGCGGGGCGAAGGCGAGGTCGTGGCGGCGGGCGTACTCGCCGAGCGCGGTGAGGTTGTGTTCGAGGGCGTCCGCGTCGAGGGTCAGGACAGGGGTGGTGAACCCGCCGGTGTACAGGTCGCGGGCCTGGGCGGCGAGAGCGCCGACGGTGAGGCCGGCGGCCTGGGCGTCCGGGGGGAGCCCCTTGAACCGGTGGTCGACCGGTTCGTCGGCGAGCCGTCGGACTGCGTCGCTGGCCATGCGGGTTCCTCCTCGTGGCGTTGCGTGATGCGCAACACTCGTTGCGGGTGGTGCTCCTGGTGTCTAACATCCCGGATGACGACGGGTCAACGATGCCCGGTTCCGCGCCGCGCGCGGACGAGCGGACGGAGGGCGGCATGAGCCAGTCGGTGGAGCGGGCGCTGCGGATCCTGCCCGTCCTGGCCAACGGCCCGGCGGGCCTGGGCGAGGTGGCCGACGGCCTCGGCGTGCACAAGAGCACGGCCCTGCGCCTGCTGCGGACCCTCCAGGCGCACGGCCTCGCCTTCCGGCAGCCGGACGGCCGCTACCGGCTCGGCGCGGGCCTGTTCGCGCTCGCGGCCGGGGCGCTGGAGAACCTGGACGTCCGCGACGTGGCGCACCCGCACCTGGTCGAGCTGAACCGGGAGACCGGCCACACCGTCCACCTCGCCCTGCACCAGGACGACGAGGTGGTCTACGTGGACAAGGTCGACAGCCGTTACCCGGTCCGCATGTACTCCCGCATCGGCAAGCCCGTGCCGCTGACCGTCGCCGCGGTCGCCAAGCTGCTGCTGGCCGACCTGCCCGAGGCGGACCGGCGCGCCCTGGCCGGGCGGATCGACTACCCCCGCTACACCTCCCGGTCGACTCCGGACGCCGAGGCGTTCCTGCGCGAGCTGGCCCTCGTACGGCAGCAGGGCTGGGCCGCCGATCTGGGCGGGCACGAGGAGGCCCTGAACTGCGTGGGCGCCCCGGTGCGCGGGCCCGGCGGACGGGTGGTCGCCGCGATGTCCGTCTCCGCGCCCGGTGTGGTGATCGGCGCCGGAGAACTGCTCGAACTGCTGCCCCTGGTACGCCGCACTGCCGACATCATCAGCCGGGAGTACTCCGGTACCGAGGCGGACCCGCACCCGGATCCGCACGCAGCAGGACCCGAAGGCGCGAGCCAGCCCGAAGACGCAAGCGACCCCGAAAACGCAGCAGACCCCGAGGACGAGGAACTTCCGTGAGCGAGAAGACCGCCATCACCCCCGACACCCACACCGCGCCGCCCGCGAAGTTCTCGCACGGCGTGCGCAAGGGCAACATCCTCCAGGTAGCCGGCCAGGTCGGCTTCCTTCCGCACGTCGAGGGGCAGGCGCCGACGCCGGCCGGGCCGACGCTGCGCGAGCAGACCCTCCAGACGCTGGAGAACGTCCGCTCCGTCCTGGTGGCGGGGGACGCGGGCTGGGACGACGTGGTGATGATCCGCGTCTACCTGACCGACACCGGCCACTTCGCCGAGATGAACGAGATCTACAACGCCTACTTCGAGGAGCAGGGGATCAAGGAGGCGCCCGCCGCCCGCACCACGGTCTACGTCGGTCTGCCGGCCGGCCTGCTGATCGAGATCGACGCGCTCGCCGTCCTGGGCTGAGCGCGCGGCGGGGGCGCCCCCCTGGCGGTGGGGCGCCCCCCTTCCGCGCGTCACGCGCGGCAGCGGACTACGAGCAGTACTGGGCTTCCTTGCCGATCGAGCGGTACATGCAGTCCGCGTTCTCCAGGAGCTGGAGCACGGCCTCCTTGTTGCGGGCCGTCTCGCGGTCGATCACCTCGTCGGGCGGGTAGAAGCCGCCCCCGCCGCCGGATTCCGACGGGTACATCTCGAAGGTGTAGGCGAAGACCTTCTGGTTGCCCCACAGCCAGTCGTCGATCGTGCCGTCGGTGATGTACAGGTCGCTCGACTGCTCGGGCGTGTAGCCGTTGCTGGCCGCCATGCCGGTGCCGATCTTCTTGTAGGCGGCGAGGTCGTCGGCGGTCATGCCGGGCGCGGTGTCGTTGTAGGTCCAGCCGAAGGGCCACAGGACCAGCTGGCTGTACGTGTGGAAGTCGATGGCGGCCTTGATCTGCTGCTTGCCGCCGACCACGCGGCTGCGCACGAAGTCGGAGACCACCTTGACCTCGGGCGCGGAGGCGGCGGCGGGCCCGCGGTAGGTCTCGGAACTCTTGCTGGAGCTGGAGCCGCCGCAGCAGCCCCACTTGTAGTCCCAGTTCCGGTTGAGGTCGGTGCCGGCGTACGAGGAGCCGCTGTTGGGCTGCCGGTTCTTGCGCCAGGAGCGGTAGGAGCCGGTCGCGATGTCGTACTCGCCGCCGTCCGGGTTGAGGTCCGGCACGATCCAGATCTCGCGGCTGTTGACCATGTTGGTGACGCGGGCCTCGCTGCCGTACTTGGAGCCGAGTTCCTTGAGCAGGTAGAGGGCCATCTCCACCGTGAGGTGCTCACGGGCGTGCTGGTGGGCGGTGAACAGCACCTCGGGCTCGGCCTCGTCGGTGGCGACGTTGTCGCTGATCTTGATGGCGTAGAGGTTGCGGCCCTCGTAGGACTTCCCGATGACCTGCTTGCTCATGATCCCGGGGTACTGGGCGATGCGCTGGTCGATCTCCGCGTTCGCCTCGGCGTAGTTGTGGTACTTCGAGTCCGCGGACGGGAAGTCCATCGGCCGGGCCGCGATCCCGCGCTCGGAGCGGTCCGGCGGGCCGGGCAGGGCGGTCAGGGTGTAGCCGCGCGCCCGCAGGGCCTTGGCCTGCGCGGGGTCGGCGCTGACCACGACCGAGCGGGCGTCCACCTCGTCGATGGACACCCCCGCGCTGAGCAGGGCGGTGCGCTCGGCGGCCGTGGACGGGCCCTGGATCTCGTACTGGACGAGCGCCTCGTCCTGCGTGGCGGTCGAGGGGGCCGGGGGCGGCGCGGCCGTCGCGCTCATGCCGTAGGCGGGTGCGCCGAGCGCGAGTGCCAGCAGGGCCGCCGTGACGGCGGCCCTCCGGCGGTTGTGGAGCCGCATGCGTTCTCCTGGGTGGGAGTGTGGGGGTAGCCGTGCGGACGCGCACAGCGTGCTCTTGTGGCATGTCCTGGTCAAGAACCCGCTGTCGCGCGCAGGACCGAATCAGCCACCCCCACACCTACCGCCTACGGGAGGGCGTGGACCTTGGGACCCACCGCGTTGGACCAGGCGCTACCCGCCTTGGCGTCCCAGTTGGTCGACCAGGTCATCGCGCCGCGCAGCCCCGGGTAGGTCTTCGACGGCTTGAAGGAGCCGCAGCCCGTGCCCCGGGCCAGGCAGTCCAGGGCGTTGTTGACGACCGTCGGGGAGACGTAGCCGCTGCCCGCGCCGCTGGGGGAGGCCGGGACACCGATGCCCACCTGCGAGGGGTCCAGGCCGCCCTCCAGCTGGATGCAGGCCAGCGCGGTCAGGAAGTCCACCGAGCCCTGGGAGTAGACCTTGCCGTCGCAGCCGTTCATCGCGCCGCTGTTGTAGTACTGCATGTTGACCACGGTCAGGATGTCCTTGACCGCCAGCGCCGTCTTGAAGTAGCCGCCCTGCGGGGACTGCATGTCGATCGTCTGCGGAGCCATGGTCAGGACGAAGGAGGGGCCCGCCTTCGCCGCCAGCGCCCGCAGCGCCTGGGTCATGTACGTCGGGTTGAGGCCGTTCTCCAGGTCGATGTCGATGCCGCTGAAGCCGTACTCCTGCATCAGCGCGTACGCGGAGTTCGCCAGGTTGTTCGCGGAGGCGGAGTCGTTCACCGAGATGGTGCCCTTCTCGCCGCCGATGGAGAGGATGACGGACTTGCCGGCCGCCTTCTTCGCCGCGACGTCCGCCTTGAACTGGGCGACGGTGTAGCCGCCGAGACCCGCCGAGTCCAGGTTGAAGGTGATGGCTCCGGGCGTGGCGGTGGCGTCGGCGAAGGAGACCGCGATGATGTCGTACTGGGCCGAGACGTCGGAGATCTTCTGGACGGTCGCGCCGTTGTTGAAGTTCTGCCAGTAGCCGGTCAGGGCGTGCTTGGGCACCGACGGGTTCGGGTCGGGGTTCCCGCCGCCGCCGGTCGTGGTACCGGTGACCGGGGCCGACTTGGGACCCTCGCCCGCCGCGTTGTACGCGCTGACCTGGAAGGAGTACGAGGTGCTCGCGGTCAGGCCGGTGATCTGGGCGGAGGCGCCCGGGACGGTCCGCACGCGCACCCCGTCCTGGTACACGTAGTAGCCGGTGGCCCCGCTGACCGCGTTCCACGAAAGGGTGAGCCCGGTCGCGCTCTGGCCGGAAACGGCGGCCCCGGCGGGGGCGCCCGGCACGCTCGGGCCGGGGTCGGTGCCGCCGCCGCCGTCCGGGCCGAAGACGCTGAACTCGTCGACGAGGTAGGCGGGCTGGCCGTACCACCCGTGGGTCCAGACGGTGACCTGGGTGGTGCTCGGGCCGGTGGTGAAGGTGGTCGACAGCTTCTGCCAGCCGCTGCCGGAGCCGGGGGTCCAGGTGGAGACGTCCTGGGTGCCGGTGCCCGTCGCGCCGAGGTAGACGTAGCTGCCCTGGACCTGGGTGCTCAGCGTGTAGGTGGAATTCGGCTTGACCGTGACGGTCTGGGCGCACTGCGCGTTGTCCGAGCCCGCCGGGGTGGCGCGCAGGGCGCCGGCGCCGGCGTAGACGGGGGAGGAGACGGCGGCGCCGCTGCCCCCGGTACAGGACCAGTTGGCCAGGCCGGACTCGAAGCCGCCGTTGCGGGCGACGTTGATGTCGGCGGCCTGGGCGGTGCCCGCCGCGACGGCGGTCAGGCCGCCCGCGGCGAGGGTGGCGGCGCCCAGCAGGGCGAGGGAGCGTATGCGGTTCACGTGGGCTCCGTGGGGGGAGGAAGGGGGGAAGCGGGACGAGGGGGAGTGGGGGTCCCCGCGACGAAGTGCCGGTGCGGCAAAGTTGGTCCAGACCAATCCTCGTGTCAAGGGTCTTTGCGAAGTGGCTTGAAATGTTCGGGCGTCCAATCCCTGTTGTCCGGGTTTCCGGCCACCTGTGACACGTGCTTCCGGTACGGGAATCACCAAGGCCCTGCCCTGCCAGCGGTGACGCGGATATGGTGCTGGGGCAAGGGGGAAGGGCGTCGATCGTTTGCGGTCGCGCATGTTGTGCGCGTACGTGACGGCCACGCGAACCGGCGCCGCGTACCGGGTGAACGGGGGGATCCGCGTGCCGACCGCCATCGCTGTCACCAGTGCCGACCTGGTGCTGCCCGCCCCCGACCGGCACACCCCCGGCGCCGCCGTCCTGCGGCCGCCCGGCGAGGCCGGCCTGGAGGCCGCGCTCGCCGAGACCACCGCCCTGCTGGAACGCCACGGCCACCTGGTGGCCGTCGTACCGCCCTGGCTGCCCGCCGCCACCGTGCGCCGGCTGCACACCGTACGGGCCATCCTGGAAACCGACCGGATCGCGCTCCTCGACGTCGATCTCCCGCCGCTGGCCACCGCCGTGCTGGTCCGTCAGCTGCGCCAGCTCACCGTCTGCGACTTCAGCCCCGGAGTCATCGCCTCCGCCGCCCGGCTGCTGTCCCACTACATCTACGCGGGCGCCCTGCTGGGCACCGTCGCCAAGCTGGACCGGGTGCCCGTCGGACTGAAGGCCCACGCCCGGTCCTGGTCGCCGGGCGCCCAGTTCGCCGTCCTCGCCCACCCCCAGCCGCACCTGGCGAAGCTCGGCTCCGGCTCCGGCTCCGGCTCGGCAGCGGCCGGGGGGCAGGGGGTCCTGCCGCCGGGACCCGGCTTCGCCACGCACCTGACCTTCGCGCGCGGAACGCTCTCCTCCGACTGGGTGGCCGCCGAACTGGCCCCCGCCTGGCAGGTGCAGGGCGTCATGGAGAACCCGCTGCCCGCCGACTCGGCCCACTGGTGGGCGACCCCGAAGCTCGTCGAGTTCGCCGCCGCGATCCCGGACGTCTCCGTCCTCCACCAGCTGGTGGCCTCCGTGCGCCGCGAGGAGTGCCGCTGGTGCGGCCTGGAGCTCATCGGCGACCGCTGCGGGTTCTGCGCCGCCCCGCTGGCCGCGCCCCCGCCAAAGGACTCCGCCCGCACCGGCACCCGTACCCGCTCCAGATCCTGACCGGCCCGAACGAACGAAGAACGGCGAGGTAGTACGGCTCATGAACTCACGCCAGCGCCGCGGCGTCATCCTGCTCCTGCTGTCGGTCCTGTGCGCCCTCGCGGCCTTCGCCGGGGTCCTCGTGGTGATCGGCGACGTCAACTCCAAGGTCGGGGCCGAGGTCGTCGCCTACCGGGTCAAGGGCGACATCGCCCCGTACAGCCCGCTCACGGCGGGCCAGTTCGAACAGGTCAAGGTCCCCAAGCGGTGGCTCTCCGACACCGCCGTCAGCGACCTCGGCGCCCTCCAGGGGAAGATCGCGCTCACCACCCTCAAGCGCGGCTCGCTGCTCCAGAGCGACATGTACGTCGACCAGCCCAGGCTCCAGCCCGGCGAGCAGGAGATCGCCATCATGATCGATGCGGCGACGGGCGTGGCCGGCAAGATCACCTCCGGCGCCAAGGTCAACATCCTCGCCACCTTCAAGGGCGCCAAGGACACCGATCCCGACCGCTCGGTCATCATCGTCTCCAACGCCCGTGTCCTGAACGTCGGCAAGCTCACCCCGCTCGACAAGGACAGCGACAAGAAGGGACCCGCCGAGGCGGTCCCGATCACCTTCGCCCTGAACACCAAGGACACCCAGCGCGTCGCGTACGCCGAGTCCTTCGCCGAGCACGTGCGGCTGGCCCTGGTGGCCCCCGGCACCGACTCGGCCCCCGGCCCGGGCGAGCGCACGTACACCCTCGACGGGGACAAGTGAGGCCCGGATGACCACCCGAATCCTCCCCGCGGCCGGCGACCCGGACGCCGCCCGCTCCATCGTGGCGCTGCTCAGCCAGCTCCCGGACGCCGAGCCCGCCGCTCCCGTCCCCGATTCCACCGCCCTGCTCGACACCCTGGGCCGGCTCGCCGCCGACTCCCTCGACGAGCTCCCCGAGGTGGTCCTCGTCCACGAGCGGATCGGCCCCGTCCCCGCCCTGGAGCTGGTCCGCGAAGTCGCCCTGCGCTTCCCCGCGGTGGGCGTGGTGCTGATCTCCTCCGATGCCGGTCCCGCCCTGTTCTCCGCCGCCATGGACTCCGGGGCGCGCGGCCTGATCGGGCTGCCGCTGGGCTACGAGGAGCTCGCCGCCCGCGTCCAGGCCGCCGCCCAGTGGTCCGCGGGCGTACGCCGCCACCTGGGCCGCGGCCCCGAGGTGCCGGCCGGCCCGGGCGGCCGGGTGGTCACCGTCACCGGGGCCAAGGGGGGCGTCGGGGCCACCTTCACCGCCGTCCAGTTCGCGCTGGCCGCCGCGGCGGCGGGCCGGCGCACGGCCCTGGTGGACCTCGACCTCCAGGCCGGGGACGTGGGCTCGTACCTCGACGTGCAGTTCCGGCGCTCCATCGCCGACCTCGCCGGCATCCAGGACATCTCCCCGCGCGTCCTGCAGGACGCCGTATACGAGGACCGCACGGGCCTGGCCCTGCTGCTGGCCCCGGCGGAGGGCGAACGGGGCGAGGAGGTCGACGAGCGGGCCGCCCGGCACGTCATCGGCGCCCTGCGCGCCCGCTACGAAATCGTCGTCATCGACTGCGGCACCCAGGTGACGGGCGCCAACGCCACCGCCGTGGAGCTCGCCGACGTGGCCGTCATGGTCACCACCCCGGACGTGGTCTGCGTACGGGCGGCCAAGCGGATGGTCCGGATGTGGGAACGCCTCCAGGTGCGCAAGGCCGAGGACACCACGATGGTCGTCAACCGCTGGAGCAAGCACACCGAGATCCAGCCCTCCCTCATCGAGAAGATCACCAAGACCCGCCCCACGCGCACCCCGGTCCCCGCCGCCTTCAAGGAACTCCAGGCGGTCGTGGACGCGGGCCGGGTACAGGACCTCGACAACCGCTCGACGGTGAAGCAGGCCCTGTGGACCCTGGCCGCGGAACTCGGCCTGCTCGCCGCCCCCGGCGACGCGACGGCCCCGGCCCCGGCGCCCGCCGCGGGCGGCTCGGCCCTGGCGGTCCGCGCGGCCGGCCCGGTGGCCCGGCTGCGGCGCGGCCGGGAGGGCTGAGCGGTGGCGGCCGGGCGGCCGGACCGGGGGCGGGGCCGGGGGCGGGACCGGGGTCAGGTGGCCGTCGAGTTCGTCGGCATGGTCCCGCTGATCCTGCTGCTCGTCGCGGCGGTCTGGGAGTGCGTCCTGATCGGCTACGCGTTCTCCCTGGCGGGCAACGCGGCCGACGAGGGAGCCCGGGCGGGGGCGGTGCACGGTGACGCCGACTCCTGCGCGGCGGCGGCCGCCGAGCACATCGGGGGCGCCTGGGGCCTGGAGACGGACTGCGGCCGCTCCGGCGACCTCTACAAGGCGACCGTGAAGCTCAAGATCCCGGTCCTCTACCCCGGCCTGAACTTCGGCGAGATCACCGGCACCGGTGGCGCGGCCATGGAGAAGGAGGCGCGGTGACATGGGACGTCGACGGTACGCCCGCTCTGACCGGGGCCAAGTGGCCCTGGAGTACATCGGCTTCATCCCCATCCTGCTGTTCGTCGCGCTCTGCGGGATCCAGCTGGGCTGGATCGCGTACGTCCACGAACAGGCGGACACCGCGGCGCGCACGGCGGCCCGGGTGGAGGCCCAGCACCGCGGCCGGGGCGAGGCCGCCGGTCACGCCGCCATTCGCGAGGGCCTCGCGGCGACCGTCTCCGTCCCGGGCGGCGGGGACGCCATCACCGCGACGGTGACCATACCGATCAGATCGATCATCCCCGGGCTGTCGGTCGAACCGGCCAGGGCGACCGCCGTCATGCCCAACACCGACCTGGACGGAGCCCGACCATGAGCCTGCGTTCCCGGGTCAACACCCCCGACGACCGCCGCGGCCCCCGCGAGGACGGCCGTCTCGTCTCCTCGTACCGGGCCAAGCTCCTGGAGGAGATCGACCTCGCCGAGATGTCCGCGCTCGCGCCCGCCGAGCGCCGCGCGCGCCTGGAGCGCGTGCTCGGGCACATCATCAGCCGCGAGGGCCCGGTCCTGTCGACCGCCGAGCGCGCCCAGCTGATCCGCCGGGTCGTCGACGAGGCGCTCGGACTCGGCGTGCTCGAACCGCTCCTCGAAGACGCCTCCATCTCCGAGATCATGGTCAACGGCCCGGACCAGATCTTCGTCGAGCGCTCCGGACGGGTGGAACAGCTACCGCTGCGCTTCGCCTCGCACGAGCAGCTGATGCAGACCATCGAGCGCATCGTCTCCACCGTCAACCGCCGCGTGGACGAGGCCAACCCGATGGTCGACGCGCGGCTGCCCAGCGGCGAACGCGTCAACGTCATCATCCCGCCGCTCTCCCTGACCGGCGCGACCCTCACCATCCGCCGCTTCCCGCGCGCCTTCACCCTGCCCGAGATGATCGCCCTCGGCTCCCTCGACGAGCAGATGCTCCTGCTGCTGTCCGGGCTGGTCCAGGCGAAGATGAACGTCATCGTGTCCGGGGCCACCGGCACCGGCAAGACCACCCTCCTCAACGCCCTCTCCGGGCTGATCCCGGAGGGCGAACGCATCATCACCATCGAGGACTCCGCCGAGCTCCAGCTCCAGCAGGCGCACGTGATCCGCCTCGAATCCCGCCCGGCGAACGTCGAGGGCAAGGGCCAGATCACCATCCGCGACCTCGTACGCAACTCCCTGCGCATGCGGCCCGACCGCATCATCGTCGGCGAGGTCCGCGGCGGCGAGACCCTCGACATGCTCCAGGCGATGTCCACCGGCCACGACGGCTCCCTGGCCACCGTGCACGCCAACAGCTCCGCCGACGCCCTGACCCGGCTGCAGACCCTCGCCTCCATGTCCGAGGTGGAGATCCCCTTCGAGGCGCTCCAGGACCAGATCAACAGCGCCGTCAACGTCATCGTGCAGCTCACCCGCTTCGGCGACGGCTCGCGCCGCATCACGGAGATCTCCATCCTCGAATCCCACGGCCGCGAGCCCTTCCGCATCACCACCGTCTGCCGCTTCGTCGCCCAGCCCATGGGGCCCGACGGGCGCGTCCACGGCTACTTCGGGTACGCCCCGCTGCCGCGCCGGGTCGCCGAGCGCCTGTACATGACCAGCCAGCCGATCCCCCAGGCCTTCGGCGTGGCCCCGCCCGACGACCTCCTCGACCCGCTGACCTCCCGGACCGTCCTGTGACCAACCTCGTCCTCCTCACCCTCGGCGCGACCCTGCTCGCCGGGCTGTTCACGGCCCTCGGGGTGCACGCGTACGCGGCGGGGCTCGCGCAGCGCGCCGCGCTCATCGAACGCCTCTCCGCGACCGGCGAACCCCCTCCGGCCGGGCGCAGGCGCCGCTTCCGGGGTGTGGACCGCCGGCTGCGCAGCACCGCGGTGGGGCGCCGCATCGAACTGAAACTGGCCACCACGGGACTCGACCTGACCCCCGGCGAGTTCCTGGTCTACATGCTGATGGCGGTCGCCGGGACCTGGCTGGTCTGCGCCTCCCTGCTGGCCCCCTTCTTCGGGCCGGTGGCCGGACTGACCGGCCTCTGGGCCGCCAACGCCTTCCTGAACTGGCAGCGGGCCCGGCGCACCGAGCGGTTCATCAACCAGCTCCCCGAACTCGCCCGCATCCTGGCCAACGCCACCCAGGCCGGCCTCGCCCTGCGCACCGCCATCGGCATGGCGGCCGAGGAACTGGAGGCCCCGGCCGGCGAGGAACTGGCCCGGGTCGCGGACCGGCTCGCCGTCGGCCACTCCATCGAGGAGGCCCTCGGCGAGATCGTGGAGCGGCTCCCGTCCCGCGAGCTGGTCGTCCTCGTCTCGACCCTCGTCCTCTCCGCCCGCGCGGGCGGCGCCATCGTGGGCAGCCTGCGCAACCTCACCGTCACCCTGGAACAGCGCAAGGAGACCCGCCGCGAGATCCGCACGCAGCTCTCGCAGGTGACGGTGACGGCGTACCTGGTGCCCGTCATCGGGCTGGGCTCGCTGCTGCTGGTGAACGCGATGATGCCGGGCGCGCTGGACCGCATGACCGGGGCGTTCGTGGGGCAGGTGGCGGTGATCGTGTCGCTGGGGCTGTTCGCGCTGGGGTTCGTCCTCATCCGCCGGCTCTCGAAGATCGACGTGTGAGGGGGGCGACGAGATGACCGCGTACCTGCCCTTCCTCCTCGCGCTGGCCGTGGCGCTGTCCGTCTTCGGTGTCCTGCACGGCGTCCGCCTCTACCGGGCGGACGTCAAACTCCCCACCGACCTGGCCCTGGCCCTGGAGGTCGGTGCCACCCGCACCACCGCCGTCGGTTCCGTCGTGGACCGGCTCGGCATCCGTTGGGCGCCGCTCGTCCTGCGCCTGATGGGCCCCAAGCAGGTCGCCCGCAAACGCCGCCAGATCGACATGGCGGGCAACCCGGCCGGCCTGACCATCGACCGCTACGCCGCCCGGCGCGCGGTGTACGGGTTCCTGGGCGGGCTCGGGGCCCTGGCGATGCTGATGAACGGCAGGCTCGTCTTCGCCCTGCTCATGGTCGCCTTCGGGCTGTTCTGGATCGAGTTCGGCCTGTGGTCGGCGATCCGGGTGCGCCGGGACCACATCGAACGCACGCTCCCGGACTTCCTCGACGTCCTGGCGGTCGTGGTGAGCGCCGGCCTCGGCTTCCGGCAGGCGCTGGAGCGGGTGGCCGACAAGTACGAGGGCCCCTGGTCGGACGAGGTCCGCATCACCCTGCAGCAGATGGACATGGGCGTCAGCCGCCGCCAGGCCTTCGACGAGCTGCGCAGGCGCAACGACTCCGAGCAGGTCGCCCAGTTCGTCACCGCCCTCCAGCAGGGCGAGGAGCTGGGCTCACCGATCGTGGACACCCTGATCGCCATCGCCGAGGACATGCGCCGCACCGACGCCCAGAACGCCCGCCGCCGCGCGGCCCGGGCCGTCCCGAAGGCCACCTTCGCGGTCACCATGTTCATGCTCCCCGGCACCCTGATCCTGCTCGTCTGCGGCTTCGTCTACGGAGCGGACGTCGACTTCGGCGCCCTGCTGGGAGGTGGGTGAGCCGCCATGACCGCCCCGCGCTTACCGGCGCCGCGCCCGACCCCGGCGCGGGACCCGGCTCCCCCCGTCCCCTCCCTCGCGGTCCAGGCGAGCGCCCTGCAGTCGCTGTGCCGCCACGTCATGGCCTTCCGGCTGGTGATGATCGGGCTCGGCGCACCGTTCTCCCTGGGCCGGACCGCGCCCGGGGGGCCCACGTACCTGGTGTCCGGCGCGCTGCTGGCCACCTTCATGCTGTCCTACGCCCTCTTCCGCGACTGGGAGCGCTTCGGGCCGCTGCTGCTGCGCCACCGCTGGCTGCTGGCGGTGGACATGACCCTGAGCGGGCTGCTCCTGGTCGTGGCCACGGCTACCTCCCCCGTCGGCCTGGTCTGCCTGTGCACCCCGCTGCTGGCCGGACTGGTCTACGGATGGCGCGGCTCGGCGGTGTACGCGGCCGCGCAGGCGGTGGCGGTGGCCGCGCTCGGCGGCGGCTTCGTGCTGTGCCTGCTGTGCGTGGTGGCGGGGGCGGCCGGATCCGGGCTGCGGGAACTGCTGTTGCGTTTCGGTGCGGCCGTACGGAGCCTGGCGGCGGCGGAAGCGGTGCGGGCCGAGCGGGAGCGGCTGGCCCGGGAGATGCACGACTCGGTGTCCAAGACCCTGCACGGGCTGGCGCTGGCCGCCGAGGCCCTCGCCCGGATGCCCGACCCGGCGGCGGTCCGCGGCCAGGCGGCACTGCTGGCGGACGCGGCCCGGCGGGCGTCGGCGGAGTCCCGGGCCCTGCTGACGGAGCTGCGCGTGCCCGCCGCCTCCCTGCTGCCGGGCCTGCGCGCCCTGGACGTGGAGCTGCGCACGACGGGCGAGCCCCCGCCGCTGGCGCCCTCGGTGACCCACCACCTGCTGTCCATCGCCGGGGAGGCGGTGGAGAACGCCCGTCGGCACGCGGCCGGCTCGCGGGTGGCGGTGTCGGTGTGCGCCGCCGCGCGCTCGCTGACCCTCACGGTCGAGGACGACGGGGCCGGCCTGCCCCCTGAACTGCCGCCGGACCGCTTCGGGCTGCTCGGCATGCGGGAGCGCGCGGCCGCGATCGGCGCCGAGCTGCGCCTCGGCCCCCGCCCGGGCCACCCGGGCACCCGGGTCAGCCTCACCCTGCCGCTGGGGGGTCCGTGATGCCGGTCCGCGTCCTGATCGCCGACGACAACCCGGTCGTCCGGGCGGGCCTTGCCACCCTGCTCTCCACCACGGCCGACCTCGCGGTCGTCGCGGAAGCCCGGGACGGCCGCGAAGCCCTCCACCTGACCCGGCTCCACACCCCGGACGTGATCCTGCTGGACGTCCGCATGCCGGGCGTCGACGGCATCTCGGCGCTCCCGCACCTGGTGCGGCTGGCCCCGGTGCTGATGCTGACGTACAGCGCGGAGGCGGGCACCATCCGCGAGGCGCTCCTGCTGGGCGCGGGCGGCTACCTCGTCCACGGCGAATTCACCCCGGACGACCTGCTGCGCGCGGTCCGCGACACCCACGCCGGCCGGGCCCACTTCACCCCGACCGCGGCGAACGCCCTCCTCACGGAGCTCCGGTCCTCTTCGCAACAGCAACGTTCTGTGGCACAGTCTACGGAGCGGGTGCACAACTCCGTTGTCTTCGGGTTGAGTTCGCGGGAGGTGGAGATCATGGATCTGATCGCGTCCGGCATGAGCAACCAGCAGATCGCGGCCGCCTGCTTCATCAGCGAGAAGACGGTCAAGAACCACATCAACCGCATCTTCGCGAAGCTGCACAGCACCACCCGCAGCGAGGCGATAGCCCGCTGGCTGGGAACAGCCCGTCCAGGAGTGACCGGCCATGGGTAGACGCAGAGCGCAATGGGTCCGTATTTGGGCCCCGGGACCCTTGGTGACGACCGGTGACGCGGCGTACCGTCCGCAAATCAACAGCGGCACCAGCCCTGGAGGGAACCCCCATGTCGCAGAACAGGCTGCTGAAGGCGTCCGTGGAAGCGAAGCTCCGCCTGAACGACTGGACGGACACCACGGTGACCCGACTCCGCAAGCGCCACGCCAACCCCGACCGGGGCCAGACCGCGTTCGAGTACCTGGGCATCATCCTGGTGGTCGTGGTGATCATCGGAGCGATCGTCGGTTCGGGTATCGGTACCGAGATCACCAGCAAGATCAAGAAGGCTGTGCAGGACATCAAAGCCGGCTAGTGGCGGCGTTCCGCAGGTATGACGGCAGCAGAGGGCAGGCCTTCCCGCTCTACATCGTGGTGGTGGCGGGCCTGCTCTTCGCCGCGCTCGCGTTCTTCGTCGTCGGCCAGGCCTCCGTCACGCGGAGCGATGCGCAGGGTGCCGCGGATGCGGCGGCACTGGCAGCGGCCAGGGAGGCCGTGGACGGAGGTCTGGCCGGTCTGGACCTGGGCGCCCTCGAGCCGGCTGACTGGGAACGGCTCCTGTCGGGCGACCTGCTCACCGGAGTCGGCGCCTGTGCTGCCGCAGTTGACTTCGCAGCGCGGAACGAGGCCCGGGCCACCTGCGAATCGTCCCTTCCGCGTTTCGACGTCAGGGCGGAGACGAACCGCACCGTGGGCGACTCCGTGATTCCCGGAACGAACGACATGCACGGCGAGGCTCGCGCCGCGTCGGTCGTCGAGCCGCTGTGCACCCTGGGGTCGGCGCCGCTTCCCACCGCGACGCCACAGCCCTCGTCCACCGCCAGTGCTTCACCCGGCCCGACCACCCCGCCGACGCCGGCGCGGGTCACGTTCCAGTGCAAGCGCGGAAAGTCCGTGGAAATCGATCCGTTGCACCCAGGATCCCTGCGCACGCTGGCGCGGGCCCTGTTTACCGTGCGACTGGTCAAGTGAGACCGAACGAGAGACAAGGAAGCGGCTTACATGAGCAATCGGCACGCGGTGAAGGTCCGCGGGGGAGCGGCGGCGACGATCGCGGCGGTCCTGGCCCTCGCGTTGGCCGGCTGTGGGGGCGAAGACGGGAAGCCGAAGGCGAACGGAGCTCAGAGCGCGTCATCGGCACAGTCCCAGGGCGGCCCGTCCGGCGCGACCCCGTCCGCCGGCGGGAGCTCCGCCCCGCAGCAGATCCTTGCGTCGGTGAATGGTGAGAGCGGGGTGACGCTGGTCATCAACGCCATGCAGCGCGACCCCGGCGGCTACCTCACGGTCAACGGCCAGATCAAGAACGGCGGCAGCGAAAGCTACGTGGGCACGTCGGCCTGGCGAGGGATCGAGTTGAAGGGGAGCGGCGAGTCCGTCGCGGGCGCGACCCTGGTCGACAAAGCAGGCAAGAAGCGTTACTACGTACTTCGGGACACGGAGTCCAGGTGCCTGTGCACGACGGGAATCTCCAGCCTCGCCCCCGGACAGACCGTGCCCTTCTTCGCACAGTTCCCCGCCCCGCCCACCTCCACGACGGAGGTGGAGTTCAGCCTCCCCACCTTCGCCACGGCAACCGTCAAGATCTCCGGGTGACGCCATGACCACACGCCACCGCGCAGCCGCCGCCACCGCCGTCTCGGCACTGATCATGGCCGGGGCACATCTGATCGGTGCGACCGTCGCGCATGCGGACGACACTCCTACCGCCCCACCCGGTACCGAGCCGTCCGCGTCCGCGCCCGTGCCCATCGACTCCGCCTCGCCCGGACTGAAGATCCCGCAGGGCGGGACCCTCGCTCCCGTCAAGGTGCTCGACATCGCCGAGGTCGTCGAGGACCTCGGCGGGGAGCAGCGGCGGCAGGAGACGAACCAGACCGTCATGATGGCGCTGCAGTCCGAGGTGCTGTTCCCCGAGAACAGCGCCGTCTTCAACGCGCAGGCCGCCGCCCGGATCCAGGCCATCGGGCAGGAGATCAACACCCAGAAGGCCACCCGCGTCCGCGTCTTCGGCTTCACCGACGACCAGGGCAGCTACGAGCACGGCAAGGAGCTCAGCAAGCAGCGCGCCGACGCGGTGCAGGCGGAGCTCGCCAAGACCGTGACCGCCGCCGGCGTCACCTACGACGTGCGCGGCTACAGCGAGGACTACCCGATCGCGGACAACGGCACCGAGGAGGGCCGCAAGAAGAACCGCCGGGTCGAGATCACCTTCCCCCGCGGCACCGCCGGAGGCTAGGCCGCCGGCCCGCGTTCCTACGGGGCCTGGTGGGCCCGGGTGATGAGGTCCGTGGCGACCTCCAGGGCGGCCTGGCGGGTCTCCTCCGGGTCGCCCTCGACGTGCTGGAGGAACATCATCCCCGCGTGCAGCGTGAACAGGGCGCTCACGCAGCGCACCTGGTCGGTGAGCGGGCCCTCCTCCGTGCGCAGCAGCTCCACCAGCGTGAAGAGCCGCTTCTTGACCGTCTCGCCGATGCTCAGCTCCCGCATCGTCGCCTGGTTCTCCTGCATGAAGCGGTACAGGCGCCCGCCCGCCGCCATCGCCTCGCTGTAACGGCGCAGCACCTCGCGCTTGGTCTCCAGCGTCCGGGGCTGGGCCTGCGCCCACTCGATCAGCTCGTCGATCGGCCGCGTCGAGTCCTCGAAGACGCTGATGATGATGTCTTCCTTGGTCTTGAAGTGGTAGTAGAGCGCCGCCTTCGTGACGTCCAGCCGTTCGGCGATCTCGCGCAGGGAGGTCTTCTCGTACCCCTGCTCGGCGAAGAGCTCCAGAGCGACTTCCTGGATGCGCTGGCGCGTGTTCCCGCGCCTGGCCTGCGGACCGCTTCCGCTGGAGCTGCTGGACATGACTCTCCCCACAAAGACTTACTTGACGCCCGGCTAGTGACGGGGCTACCTTCCCCAGTGTAGTGAACTAGCCGGGCGGCAAGTAAGTGCCCGGCCGCACGAAGGATACGAAGAAGATGTGCCGGGTGCCAGGGGAGTGGACATGAGCGAGACAGTCAAGCAGGACGGGACCGCGGGGGAGGTGAAGCCGCGCAGCGTCCGCGTCGTCCTCATGGCGCTCATGATCGCCATGCTGCTGGCCATGCTCGACAACATGATCATCGGCACCGCGATGCCCACCATCGTCGGTGAGCTCGGTGGTCTCGAACACCTCTCCTGGGTGGTCACCGCCTACACGCTGGCGACCGCCGCCTCCACCCCGATCTGGGGCAAGATCGGCGACATGTACGGGCGCAAGGGCTCGTTCCTCACCTCGATCGTCATCTTCCTGGTCGGCTCCGTCCTCAGCGGCATGGCCCAGGACATGGGCCAGCTCATCGGTTTCCGCGCCATCCAGGGCCTGGGTGCCGGCGGTCTGATGGTCGGCGTCATGGCGATCATCGGCGACCTGATCCCGCCCCGTGAGCGCGGCAAGTACCAGGGCATGATGGCCGGCGTGATGGCCCTCGCCATGATCGGCGGCCCGCTCGTCGGCGGCACCATCACCGACCACCTCGGCTGGCGCTGGGCCTTCTACATCAACCTCCCGCTCGGCGCCGTCGCCCTCGCGATGGTCACCGCCGTGCTGCACCTTCCCAAGAAGAAGGCCAAGGGGAAGATCGACTACCTGGGCGCGGCCCTGCTCACCATCGCGATCACCTCGACCGTCCTCGTGACGACCTGGGGCGGCACCGAGTACGCCTGGGGCTCCGCCGAGGTCATCGGTCTGATCGTCACCGGCGTGCTCTCCCTCGCCGCCTTCCTCTACGTCGAGACCAAGGCCGCCGAGCCGGTCATGCCGCTGCACATCTTCCGCAGCCGCAACTTCACGCTGATGTCCGTGATCGGCTTCCTCGTCGGCTTCGCGATGTTCGGCGGCGTGCTCTACCTGCCCCTCTTCCAGCAGTCGGTGCAGGGCGCCTCCGCCACCAACTCGGGCCTGCTGCTCCTGCCGATGCTGCTCTCCATGATGGTCATCTCGCTCATCGCGGGCCGGATCACCACCAGCAGCGGCAAGTACAAGATGTTCCCGATACTCGGCGGCGCGCTGATGGTCATCGGACTCTTCCTGCTCGCCTCCATGGACACCGGCACCTCGCGCCTGGTCTCCGGCCTCTACATGGCCGTCCTCGGCGCCGGTCTCGGCTTCCTGATGCAGATCACCATGCTCGTCGCGCAGAACAGCGTCGACATGAAGGACATGGGCGTCGCCTCCTCGTCGGCCACCCTCTTCCGCACCCTCGGAGGTTCCTTCGGCGTCGCCCTGATGGGTTCGCTGTTCACCTCCCAGGTGACGGACACCATGTCGGAGCGGCTCGGCCCGCAGGCCGCCAAGGCCGCCGGCTCCGCCCAGCTGGACGCGGCGAGCCTGCAGAAGCTGCCCGAGGCCGTGCGCGACGCCTACCAGCACGCGGTGGCCGCCGGCACGCACTCGGCGTTCCTGCTCGGTGCCTCGATCGCCGTACTGGGCTTCGCGCTCGCCTGGTTCGTCAAGGAGGTCCCGCTGCGGGGCGCGGGTCCGGCCCCGGCCGGCGGCGAGGGCGCCAAGGCCGCGCCGGCTCCGCAGGACTCGCTCGCGCACTGAGTTCCGTATCCGTACGGGACCGTACGGGGCCACGCACACCGAAGGGCCCGGCCCGGGGAGAGATCCCCGGGCCGGGCCCTTCGGCGTGCGCCCCCGCGCCGGGCGCCGCGCGGGAGGCGGGTGGGTGTGGCGAGGTCGAGGGGATGAGTTGCTACGAGTGGGGTACCAGGGGCGTTTAAGGACCAAAGTCCTTATTACCTTCTATTTATGGGGCAATTCAGTGGAACTTCGACACGTCCGAAGGCGTCTTGACCGTCAGAGCGCTCGCACAACGGGATGGGGAGTGGACACATGACGCCTACGCAGAAGCAGAGCGTCCGGGCCCGGTTGGCCGTGGGAGCCTGCGCCGCGGCCGTCGCGGCGACCATCTGGGGCGTGACGGCGCTGGTGGCGCCGGACGGCGGCCACCCGGGCCGGTCCGAGAACGCGGCCGGCCGCGACGGGGACACCACGGGCGACGACGGCGGGCCGGGCGGCCCCGCCGCTCCGGCGGGCCTGCCCGACACCATCGCCCACGCCTCCGAAACCGCCGGGAACGCCGTCAACATCACCATCGACGACGGCCCCGACCCCCGCTGGACCCCGCAGGTCCTGGACGTCCTGGCCCGGCACGACGTGAAGGCCACCTTCTGCATGATCGGCCCGCAGGCGGCGGCCCACCCCGGCCTCGTCAAGAAGGTCGTCGCGGCCGGACACCGCCTCTGCGACCACACCACCTCCCACGACACGGCCATGGACAAGAAGCCGGTCGGCTACCAGGAGGCGCAGATACTCGACGCGCAGAAGCAGATAGAGGAGGCGGCCGGGGGCGGGGCCGGGGTCGAGTACTACCGGGCGCCCGGCGGGGCGTTCACCCCGGACAGCCGCCGGCTGGCCGCCGCGCACGGGATGCGCCCGCTGGGCTGGAACGTCGACACCAAGGACTTCGCCAAGCCCGGCACCGCCGCCATCGTCGCCACCGTCAAGCGCGAGATCGGCAACGGTCCGACGGTGCTCTTCCACGACGGCGGCGGCGACCGCAGCCAGACCGTCGCCGCCCTCGACCAGGTGCTGTCCTGGCTCGCGGACCAGGGCCGCCCGACCGGCTTCCCCGTCCGCACCACCCCCTGACGCGCCGTCCGGGGCGAACGGGTGCGAACGGGTGACGGCGCTTGCCCGGTGCCCGCCCGCGGTGTTCGCTGGTCGCGCACGCGCCGCCGTCCGCACCCCTTGTCAGGAGCCCCCGTGATCGATCCGGCCCAGCTGACCGACCCCGCCGTCCGCGCCTTCGTCACCGCCGTCAACGCCGGGGACAAGCAGGCCTTCCAGAGGGTGCTGACCCCCGGCGCGACCATGTCCGACGACGGCTCCGACCGCGACGTCGCCGACTGGACCGAACGGGAGATCTTCTCCTGCGGCGGCCACATGGCGGTCGCCTCCGAAGCGAGCGGCGGCCGCGCCCTGGTCGTCGACTACCGCAACGACACCTGGGGCGAGATGCGCACCGCCTGGCGGTTCGACGTCACCCCCGACGGGCACGTCAGCCGCTTCGAGACCGGCCAGGCCTGAGCGGCCGTCCGGCTAGAGCCCCCGCGCCACCTTCAGCACCGCCGCCGTCAGCGGACCGTTCTCCGGCCCCACGCCGCCCGGGAAGCCGAAGCGGCGGCGCGTGTACCCGTACGCGACGCCCGTCACCGGATCGGCGAAGCCCAGCCCGCCCGACGCGCCGCAGTGCCCGAAGGCCTCCGGGCCGACCGCGTGCTGCCGCTCGAAGCCCAGCCCGAAGTGGTCCTCCTCCGGCACCACCGCGTCCGCGCCCGGGGTGTGCGGCCGCGCGACCTCCTCGACGGTCCGCGGCTCCAGCAGGGCCGGCAGGCCGTTCAGCCCGCCGATCGCCGCCGCGTACAGGGCCGACACCCCGCGCGCGCTGCCGATGCCGCCGGCCGAGGCCGGGCCCAGCTCCCGCACCCGCGGGTGGTTGGCGTAGCCGACCAGGTCCATCGGGGGTTCGCGGTGCCAGTTGAAGGCGGTCCGCAGCAGCTCGGGCGGCGGGCCGCCCGCGGCGAGCAGCTCCTGCTGCACCGGGGTCGGCGCCATCTCCAGCACCGGCTTCCAGCGCCCGGCCGGCTCCGCCGGCAGGCCCATGTACAGGTCCAGCCCGTACGGCGCCCGCAGCCGCTCCTCGTAGACCTCCTGGAGCGAGCGGCCGGTGGCCCGCCGGACCACCTCGCCCGTCAGGGCGCCGATCACGAAGGCGTGGTAGCCGTACGCCGTCCCGGGCTCCCAGTAGGGCCGGGCGTCCGCCAGCCGGGCCGCGACGAGGGCGTCGTCGGCGATCTCCTCGTACGAGAAGCCCTCCGGCGTGTTGATCAGGCCGGAGCCGTGCGCGACCAGCTGCCGCACCGTCAGCCGCTCCTTGCCGTGGCCGGTGAACTCGGGCCAGTACGAGACCACCGGACGCTCCAGGTCCAGTACGCCCTCCTGGGCCAGCAGCGCCACGACCAGGTGGGCAGCGCCCTTGGTGATCGAGAAGACCCCGGTCAGGGTGTCCGCCCCGGTGTCCTCGCCGCCCCACAGGTCGACGACGACCTCACCACGGTGACGCACCGACAACTGCGCCTCGGGCGAGGCGGACTCACCCGCCACGAAGGCCTCGAACTCGTCCCGGACGAGCTCCCAGCCCGCCGCCACCGTTCCGTTCACCGTCACGCCCATGCCGTCCCCCGGTCATCGCGGGCGATCTTTCCGCCGCCCCGTGGGCAGCCAACCAGAGCCGGTGGGATGGTATTCCTGCCGGATCCGCGAGTGTGTCACCTGTGCGTGGCGGACCCGCTCCTTACGGGTGAACGCGCGCGCGGCGTCGTTCCGGCGCGCCGGAAGGGCCCGTTGGGCGGGGCATGAACCGCACCCGCACCCTCGCCCTCGGCCTCGCGGCCGTCGCCACCGCGGCCCTGGCCCCCGCCCTCGGACAGGGCGCCGCCACCGCCGCCCAGGGCACGGCCTACCTCCAGGACCCGGCCGGGGACGAGAAGGCGATGAAGAAGATGTGGACCAAGGACGACATGCACAAGCTGGAGGGGCAGCTCCGCTTCCACCCGGGCGTGCAGTACCAGACGGTGACCCGGCCCGGCCCCGCGGGCGCCCCCGAGTGGGAGCGGCAGGCGCCCGACCCGAAGACGCTGGCGTGGGAGCCCTCGTACGAGTTCGCCTGGTCGGTCTCCGACTCGACGCTCGTGAAGAAGGCCCTGACCACCAAGGACGGCAAGCACCCGATCGTGGTGCACGCGGTGCTGCGCGACGGCAGGCGGGCCAAGGCGGGGGAGGTGCGCAGGGAACTGTCCGGGCAGCCGGCGACGGGCCGCCAGAAGGTCGCCGGGGGCAAGCGGATCGCCTGCGACACCGGTGAGTACACGGTGGAGTGGTCGCTCACCCGCACCGGCTACGGGACGCTGACGGGCACCCTGCGCTGGGACTCCAGCTGCGAGCAGTACCGCACCGCGTTCTCCTCGGAGCACGGGACGCAGCACTAGGCGGGAGAGACGCCGGGGGAGGCCTGCCGCCCCGGGCACCTTGTGGGTGCTCGGCGGGCGACCGGGCCGTGACCTCGGATCGAGGCCGTCACGGTCATCCTGCCGTACGGGATGGGGTGCGGCAGGGAGGCGAAGGTCCCGGAGCGGGGGGTCTTCAGTGCTTCTTCCCGGCCTGTTCGGCCTTCGCGGACATGTCCTCCAGGATGGCCTTGGGGTCGCCGCCCGGCTCCACGGCCCGGCCGATGCCGCGCTTGATGGTGTCGCTGACCATCACCCAGGACGGGTCGTTGACCGGGTAGAGCTGGGCGCCGCGCAGGGCGGTCAGGAACTGCTCGTCGTTCTTGTCGATGCCGCCGCCCGCGGGGGTGCGGGAGGCCGAGACCGTCGAGGGCAGCAGGTGGTAGCGGCCGGCGAAGTCCGACAGGTTCTTGTCCGAGTAGACGAAGTCGAGGAACTTGCCGATCTCGGCGCGCTTGCCGTTCTGCTTGAACGCCATCATCCAGTCGGCCACGCCGACGGTCGGCGGGTTCTCGCCCGCGCCGAGGCTGTCGGAGACCGGCATGGACACCGTGCCGACCTGGATGCCCCGGGCGCGCGCCTCGTGGGCGAGCGAGGGGTAGCCGTTGACCATGCCGACCTCGCCGCGCAGGAAGGCGGCGAAGGCGTCCGCGCGGTTGAGCTGCGAGGGCGGCGTCGGGCCCGTCAGGCCGGGGGCGACCAGCTGGTCCTTGAGCCAGCGGAAGGTCGCGATGTTCTGGTCGGAGGCCAGGGCGTAGTTGCCGCTGCTGTCGGCGTAGCCGCCGCCGTTGCTCAGCTCCCAGATCAGCGCCTCCGCGTGTGCCTCCTCGGGGCCCAGCGGCAGCGCGTAGGGGAACTTCACGCCCTTGTCCTTGAGGGCCTTGGCCGCGCTCTTCAGGTCGGACCAGGTCTTCGGCGCGCTGACCCCGGCCTGCTTGAAGAGGGCCTCGTTGTAGAAGAGGAGGCGGCTGCTCGCCACGAAGGGCAGGCCGTACAGGGTGTTGCCGACGGAACCGGCCTCCGCGAGGGGCTGCAGGAAGTTCGACTCGGCGGTGATGGACAGGAGCTCGTCCGCGGAATACAGCTTTCCCTGCGCCGCGAAGTCCGAGTAGGAGCCCATGAGGGCCATGTCGGGCGCGTTGCCGGCCTTGACCATGCGGGTGACTTCACGGTCGATGTCGGCCCACGGGAGCAGCTGGACCTCGACCTTGATGCCGGGGTTGGCGGCGGTGAAATCCTTCGTGACCGAGTCCCAGAAAGTCTTGGAACTGTTGCCCGCGCTGTCCCCGTATTCGGCCGCGACCAGGCGCAGCGTGCCGCCGCCGGAGGCCCCGGACTCGGAGCTTCCGCAGCCGGACAGCGGTATCAACAGGCCGAACGCGGCCGCCGCGGCGGCCGCGCCGAACATTCTTCGTTGCACGGGTGGATACCCCTGATTTTCTTTTGAGTCCGGTTGTTACTTATGGGTTGCTCCGGGCCGGGGTGTCCCACCGTGGGCCCGTTGGCCGGAATTCTCTCCCGAGGGCAGGGGGGTTGATTGCATTGGGGCGGAAGTTGTGGGCAATGCTCCAACTGGCGCTTTTCCCTCTGGTGTTTTCCGATATGTGATCCACAATTCGGACGCGCGTAGACATGCCGAAAAGCCCGTTTCCGGCCGGAAAACGGGCTGAGGGGTCGTACGGAGGCTGCGGCTCCGGGCGGCGGCCCGAAACGGCGGGGCGGGGCCGTCGGGGAGGACGGGTCAGTCGGCGAACTCGCCGGCGTAGGGGTCGGGCTCGCCCGTCTCCGGGTTGCGGCCCTCCTGCCAGCGGCGCTGGGCCTTGCGCCAGTGCACGAAGCTGAGGTGGCCGCCGTCCCAGAAGGTGATGCTGACCGGGCTCACGTCGAACTCGTCGGAGCACAGCAGCAGCAGGAATTCGGCCATGCCGTACGGGTGCACCGCGAAGGAGTCGGCGGTGTGCCGCCCGACGACGAGGACCGGCCAGCGGTCCGGGTCGGGGTCGGTGGTGAGCCAGCACAGGATGTCGGAGCCGCCGGTCACCCCCCAGGCGACGATCGCCTCCGGGTCCACGTCGAAGGCGGCCCGGCCGCCCTCGGCCTCCCACGCCTGGCGGGCGTTGGCCGTCTCCTCGGCCATCTCGGCCGGATCCCACTGCAGGCCCGGCTTGGGCAGCGGCAGCAGGATGCTGGCCTCGCCGTTGATGGACCCGGCGCCGAAGCGCCCCATGAACGCCACGAAGTCGGCCGGGAAACGGGTCCCCCAGACGGCCTCGGCCGCCTGCCAGTCGATGTCCTCGTCGGCGCCGTGCGTCGCCGGCATGATCTGCTCCAGCGCCTTGATCCGCGCGTTCTCCGTCATGCCGCTCCCCTGCGCGCCCCTGCTCAACCGCCCCAACCTACCGCCCGCGCGCCCCGGCACCTAGGCCGTGGCCCGGGAGGATCCCGACGACGGTGCCCGGGCGCAGGCCCCAGCCGGCCATTGCGCCCGCCCGCGCCTCCAGCACGTGCCGGGACAGCGGGCGGGGCAGGCCCAGCCGGCCCGGGGCCATGGTCACCACGGCCCGGACCCGCAGGTTCCGGTCCAGGTGGGCCACGTCGATGGGGAAGCGCATCCGGAAGGTGTGCACGCTCGCCGCCGGGGTCAGCAGCAGCGCCCCCTCGATGTCGTCCCGCCCCAGGAGCCCGCGCGTACGGGCCCGGTAGGAGGCCGCGACCTCCAGCGGAACCGCCACCGCACCGACCATGAGGATCCCGTGACCGTCCGCCCACCGCGTCATGGCGGCCACCTTAGGGGGTGCCGGGCGTCGCGGGGCAGGCGGGACTTCGCGGGCACCCCCAGGGCGTGCCCCGTCCGGCGGCGACCCCCGCGACCCCCGGCGGGAGCGGGGCGGCGGGGTCTACCTTCGGCGCATGGGCCACGCCGTGATCGTCCTCCTCGCCGTCGCGTACGGCGCCGCCGCCGGGGCGCTGGGGCTGCCGCGCGCCGCGTACCGGCTGTCCGTCGACGCGGGCGAGCCGTGGCGGGAGCGCTGCCCCGACGGGCATCCGATCGCGGGCTGGCTCGGCCCCGCCCGCTGCGGGGGGCGCCGCTACGGGCCGACCGGGGCCTGGGCGGCCTCGGGGGCCGTCTGCGGGGCGCTCGCCGCCGCCGTGGGGCCGCGCCCGGAGGCCGCGGCGTTCGTCGCGCTCGCCCCGGCCCTCGTCCTGCTGGCCCTCGTCGACCTCGCGGTGCACCGGCTGCCCGACGTGGTGACCCTGCCGCTGGCCGGAGCCACCGCCGCGCTGCTCGGCGCGGCCGCGCTGCTGCCCGGCGCCGCCGGGTCCTGGCGGGCCGCGCTGCTGGGCGGGGGTGCGCTCGGGGCGGCGTACCTGGTGCTGTTCCTGGTCAACCCGGCCGGGATGGGCCTGGGCGACGTCAAGCTGGCGCTCCCCCTGGGGGTCGCTCTTGGGTGGTACGGGTGGGGGGTATGGGCCGCCGGGGCCTTCCTGGGCCTGTTCTACGGGGCCCTGTACGGCCTCGCCCTTGTCCTGCGGGGCCGGGCGACCCGCTCGACGGGCTTCGCCTTCGGCCCCTTCATGGCGGCCGGGGCCCTCACCGGAGTGCTGCTGGGCGGATTCGGAGCGTAATCGTTTCGCGGCAATGCACGCATCACGCTTTACGAAGGGTTATGGTGGAACCCCCCCCTCGGGCCGGTCCGTATCCCCCCCACGGACCGGCCCGTTTTTTGTTTTCCGCGCCCCTCGGCCGAAAGCGCAGGTCAGCCGCGCTGGGCCCAGATGTTGGTGCCGGGGGTGGAGACGGCGAAGGAGTCGATCTCCTTCAGCTCCTCCTCGGACAGCGGTGCGCCGGCCAGCGCGGCCACGTTCTCCTCCAGCTGCCTGACGCTCGACGCGCCGATCAGCGCGGAGGTCATCCGCTCGTCGCGCAGCACCCAGGTCAGGGCCAGCTGGGCCAGCGACTGCCCGCGCCGCACGGCGATGTCGTTCAGGCCGGCCAGGCGGCGCAGCACGTCCTCGGAGAGCAGGTCGGGGTTGAGGGACTTGCCCTGGGTGGCCCGCGAGCCCTCCGGGATCCCCTTGAGGTACTTGCCGGTCAGCAGGCCCTGCGCGAGCGGCGCGAAGGAGATGCAGCCCATGCCGGCCTCCTCCAGGGTGTCCAGCAGCCCGTCCTCCTCCGTCCAGCGGTTGATCATGGAGTACGAGGGCTGGTGGATCAGCGGCCGCACTCCCATCTCGCGCAGGATCCGCGCCGCCTCGGCCGTCTGCTGCGCCGTGTACGAGGAGACGCCGACGTAGAGCGCCTTGCCCTGCTGCACCGCGGACGCGAGCGCGCCCATGGTCTCCTCCAGCGGGGTCTCGGGGTCGAAGCGGTGCGAGTAGAAGACGTCGACGTAGTCCACGCCCATCCGCTTCAGCGAGGCGTCGAGCGAGCCGAGGAGGTACTTGCGGCTGCCCCACTCGCCGTACGGGCCGGGGTGCATCAGGTACCCGGCCTTGGTGGAGAGCACCAGCTCCTCGCGGTACGGCGCGAAGTCCTGGGCGAAGAGCTTGCCGAAGTTGAGCTCGGCGGAGCCGGGGGGCGGGCCGTAGTTGTTGGCCAGGTCGAAGTGGGTCACGCCGAGGTCGAAGGCGCGCCGGAGGATGGCGCGCTGGGACTCCAGGGACTTGTCGTCACCGAAGTTGTGCCAGAGGCCGAGGGAGACGGCCGGAAGTTTAAGGCCGCTGTGGCCGGTGCGCCGGTACTGCATGGAGTCGTAGCGCGAGGGCTCTGCCCGATAGGGATTGTTATCAGTCACGATGTCCTCCCTATCACGGACTTGTGACCGACCGAGTTGGGTACCGGATCCCGCCGCGCAGTAATGTGGCGGCCTCGGGGGAGACCGCAATCCGCACGGGGGCATTGCACGGAGGGGCTGGAAGATCGTGAAGCTGCGCGACCTGGTGTACAGGCTCTACGCACGCCGGGTGGAAGGCCGCCTCGACCATGACGCGTCGCCCAAGCACATCGGCGTCATCCTGGACGGGAACCGGCGCTGGGCCAAGGCGTCCGGAGGCACCACGGAGCAGGGCCACCAGGCCGGCGCCGACAAGATCTCCGAGATGCTCGGCTGGTGCACCGAGACGGACGTCGAGGTCGTCACGCTGTGGATGCTCTCCACGGACAACCTGGACCGGCCGGAGGTCGAGCTCAGGCCCCTGCTGAACATCATCGAGAACACCGTCCGGGGCCTCGCCGAGGACGGTCGCTGGCGCGTCCACCACGTCGGCAACCTGGACATCCTGCCCACGCGGACCCAGACCGTGCTGAAGGAGGCCGAGCAGGCCACGCACGACGTCGACGGGATACTGGTCAACGTGGCCGTGGGCTACGGCGGCCGCCAGGAGATCGCGGACGCGGTCCGCTCGCTGCTCCTGGAGCACGCCGAGAAGGGGACCTCCTTCGAGGAGCTCGCCGAGGTCCTGGACATCGACCACATCGCGGAGCACCTCTACACCCGCGGCCAGCCCGACCCCGACCTGGTGATCCGGACCAGCGGCGAGCAGCGGCTGTCCGGATTCATGCTGTGGCAGAGCGCGCACTCCGAGTACTACTTCTGCGAGGTCTTCTGGCCGGCCTTCCGCAAGGTCGACTTCCTCCGCGCCCTGCGCGACTACGAGGCCCGGCACCGGCGCTACGGCACCTGATCCCCGGGCACCGACGCCCCCTCCGCCCCTCCCGCACCCCTCCCGCGCCCTCGCGAAGCCTTCACCAGGGATTCACCGAGCGTCCGTCATATGCCATGGCATGGCCGCGCTTGTTCGAGGGCATAACCCTGGCAGGTCGACGCCCGATCCACGGGTGTCGAATCTCAGCGGACGGCACAGGGCCGTCCGCCCGGGAGGCCCTTTGCACCAGGACGCGCGTGCGGTTCGCACGGACGGATTGGAGGGCCGGAATTCGGCCCTGGCATGGGTGCCGATGACCGGTCCGGTCTTCATGGCCCGACCTCTTCCGAGGGGGTACGTCCTTCCGTGGTGACCAGCACAAAGCGCCGCCTGCCCGACAGGCGGACCTACGTCCTCGACACCAGCGTCCTGCTGGCAGACCCCAACGCGTTCTCCCGCTTCGACGAGCACGAGGTCGTGCTCCCGATCGTGGTGATCACCGAGCTGGAGGCAAAGAGGCACCATCCCGAACTCGGTTACTTCGCGCGCCAGGCCCTGCGCCTGCTCGACGACTTCCGGGTCCGCTACGGTCGCCTCGACGCCCCCATCCCGCTGGGCGAACTGGGTGGCACGCTGCGCGTCGAGCTCAACCACTCCGACCCGGGCGTCCTGCCCGCCGGCTTCCGGCTGGGGGACAACGACTCGCGGATCCTCGCGGTGGCCCGCAACCTCCAGGCCGAGGGCTACGACGTCACGGTCGTGTCGAAGGACCTCCCCCTGCGCATCAAGGCCTCCTCCGTGGGGCTGCTGGCGGAGGAGTACCGCGCGGAGCTCGCGATCACCGGTGCCGGCTGGACCGGCATGAGCGAGCTCTCCCTCTCCGGGGAGCAGGTGGACCTCCTCTACTCCGAGGAGCGCCTCTACGTACCGGAGGCGGCGGAACTGCCCGTGCACACCGGACTGGTCATCCAGTCCGAGCGCGGCAAGGCCCTGGGCCGGGTCACCGCCGACGGGAACGTGCGGCTCGTGAAGGGCGACCGCGAGGCCTTCGGGCTGCACGGCCGCAGCGCGGAGCAGCGCATCGCCCTCGACCTGCTGCTCGACCCGGACATCGGGATCCTCTCGATGGGCGGCCGGGCGGGCACCGGAAAGTCGGCGCTGGCCCTGTGCGCGGGCCTGGAGGCGGTCCTGGAGCGCAGGCAGCACCAGAAGGTGATGGTCTTCCGGCCGCTGTACGCGGTGGGCGGCCAGGACCTCGGCTACCTGCCGGGCGACGCCGCCGAGAAGATGAGCCCCTGGGCGCAGGCGGTCTTCGACACCCTCTCGGCGGTGGCCGGGCGCGAGGTCATCGAGGAGGTGCTGGGCCGCGGGATGCTGGAGGTCCTGCCGCTCACGCACATCCGCGGACGTTCGCTGCACGACGCCTTCGTGATCGTGGACGAGGCCCAGTCGCTGGAGCGCAACGTCCTGCTGACCGTCCTGTCCCGGATCGGGGCCAACTCGCGGGTGGTCCTCACCCACGACGTGGCCCAGCGGGACAACCTGCGCGTCGGCCGGTACGACGGAGTGGTCGCCGTCGTTGAGAAGCTGAAGGGGCATCCGCTCTTCGCCCACGTCACGCTGACGCGCTCCGAGCGCTCCCCGATCGCCGCGCTGGTCACCGAAATGCTCGAAACGCTCTGACCGGCACCGATCGCCCACCGGGCCCGAAAGGGTCAAAAACCCCATAGCGGGAAGGTGAGTTGGCGCCGCCCGGCAAAGGCCCAGGAGCCTAGCCGGGCGGCGTCGTGCTGCACAGGGGTTTGCCGAAAACAACGCCGTCGCACCAGGTGTGACCTTTCCCACGCAACGTGGAATTGCCCTGCGGCGTCGGGGTCCGGCAGAGTCTGTTTTCCGTCAGGCCCCGCATACGGCACACCTGTATCTCCCGTTGGGATACGCGCAGCACCACAACTCCACAGCCGATGTCCGTATGCCGCCCGGTTTCACGTGGCAGCCCCCGCAGGGGAGTTGCCCACGGGCCCGTGTCTCCAGTGACCGCACCTCCCCGGAGACCAGTGTCGAGGGGCACTCTCGCGCCCGCGCGGTCACTGCGGACGCTGCTGGAAGGACACCGTGTGAGCCGGATTTCGGTCCGGGGGTTCGCAGTGGCTTCGGCCACCGCGGTCACCACCGTCGGCGCAGTCGTCGGCGTCGCCACTGGCGACGCCGCCTCCTCGAACGACCTCGAGACCACCGCGTCCGGTGCGAGTCTGCTCACCGAGATTCCGGTCGGCGAGCAGGCCCAGGTCCAGAGCGCGTCCCTGACGCAGCAGGCCGACGCCATCGCCCACGCCGCCGACACCGACGCCAAGCGTTCGGCGGAGGAATCGGCGCGCATCCAGGCCGCCGAGGACGCCAAGTCCAAGAAGGCCGACGCCGAGAAGGCGGAGAAGGCCAAGAAGGACGAGGCCGACGCCAAGGCGAAGAAGGAGCGCGACGAGAAGGACCAGGTCGCCAGCCGGTCCGCCTCCCGCGATGCCGGTGACTTCCCCCTCCAGGGTTCCTACACGGTCTCCCAGGTCAAGGCCATCGCGCAGCAGCTGGTCCCGTCGGGCCAGTTCCAGTGCTTCTCCAACATCATCAACGAGGAATCCACCTGGAACTACCAGGCGGTCAACTCCTCTTCGGGCGCCTACGGCCTGGTCCAGGCGCTCCCCGGTTCCAAGATGGCCTCGGCCGGCTCGGACTGGCGCACCAACCCGGCCACGCAGATCAAGTGGGGCCTGGGCTACATGAACGAGCGCTACGGCAGCCCGTGCAGCGCCTGGAGCTTCCACCAGGCCAACGGCTGGTACTAGCGGTACCGAAGCGGCCCCGGGCCGCTGCGGCTCCGAGGAGCCCCCCACCGTTCCGCGGTGGGGGGCTCCTCGCGTGTACGGTCGTGCGAGGCGACCGTACGGCGGGGGAAAGGGAACGACATGGCGAAGAGGGCAGGCTGGCTCGGCCGGCTCGGCAACAGGCTGAGCCGGATGGAGGCCCGCCTCGACGAACGGCGGGCCGAGGTCGAGGCGGAGGCCGCCGGAGCCCCCGCGGACCCCGTCGTCGCCGTCGCCGAGGAGCGGGTCCCGCTGCCGGCGCCCGCCCGCCCGGCGGCGCCCGTACGGCCCGATCCGGTGACCGTCATCCCGTGGGGCATGCGCGTCGCCGCGGAGGCCAGCTGGCGGCTGCTGCTCCTGGCCGGGATGCTCTGGGTGCTGATGAAGGTGATCAGCGAAGTGCGCCTGGTCGTCCTCGCCTTCGCCGCCGCCCTGCTGGTGACCGCCCTGCTCCAGCCCTTCGTGGTCCGGCTGCGCCGGCTCGGGCTGCCGCGCGGACTGGCCACCGCCGTCACCGCGATCCTCGGCTTCGTCGTCATCGGACTCGTGGGCTGGTTCGTGGTCTGGCAGGTGATGGAGAACCTCGACGACCTCTCCAACCGGCTGCGCGAGGGCATCAACGAGCTGAAGACCTGGGCACTGGACAGTCCGTTCCACGTGACCGAGAAGCAGATCAACGACATCGCGAAGAACCTCAGCGAGACGATCGGCACCAACACCGAGGAGATCACCTCCGCCGGGCTCCAGGGCGTGACGGTACTCGTCGAGGTGCTGACGGGCATGCTGCTCGCGATGTTCTCGACGCTCTTCCTGCTCTACGACGGCAAGCGCATCTGGCACTGGGTGCTCGGTCTGGTCCCGGCCGCCGCCCGCCCGGGCCTGGCCGGCGCCGGCCCGCGCGCCTGGCGCACGCTGACCGCGTACGTGCGCGGGACGGTGCTCGTCGCACTCATCGACGCCGTCTTCATCGGCCTCGGGCTGTACTTCCTGGACGTGACGATGGCCGTCCCGCTGGCCGTGTTCATCTTCCTGTTCGCCTTCATCCCGCTCGTCGGCGCCGTGGTGTCCGGAGCCCTCGCGGTGGTCGTGGCCCTGGTGACGCAGGGGCCGTTCATCGCCCTCATGGTGCTCGTGGTGGTGCTGGCGGTGCAGCAGATCGAGGGGCACGTGCTCCAGCCCTTCATCCTGGGCCGCGCGGTACGGGTCCACCCGCTCGCGGTGGTGCTGTCGGTGGCGGCCGGCGGGCTGATCGCCGGCATCGGCGGTGCGGTGGTGGCGGTGCCGCTGGTCGCCGTCACCAACACGGTGGTCGGATACCTGCGGGCCCACGCGCGCGAACTGCACCCGGGCGGCCCCGTCGGGACCGGTCCCTCGCCGCACGGGGCCACGGCCCTGACGGTGGCCGAGCCGGCGGGCGGGCCGGAGTCCGGTCCGGAGGCCGGGGATGATCAGCGAGCCTGAGCTCGTGGGGGACCCGCCCGGGCGGGCCGGGGACCGGGTGGGGGGCGCGGAGCCGGTCCGCCGGGCGCGGTCCGGCGAGGGGGGCCCGCGGGGCCGTTGGTGGTGGGCGCTGGGCGGGGCGCTGGCCGCCTCCGCCGTGTGGGCCGGGACGCTCGCCGTGCAGGAACGTTTCAGCGAATCGGCGCCCCCGCTCGCGTACCGGCAGACCGGGAACCTCTGCCAGGAGGCCCCGCTGGCCACCCTCGGCAAGCTCCTCGGCACCTTCGACCCCGGCCGCCCCACCCACGCCGAGAGCCCCGCGCTGGACTGGGCGTACTGCGGGTACGGCACCGAGTGGAGCGAGGGCAGCGGCTCCGTCCAGGGCCGGCTGCTGGTCGAACTGCACCGCCTGGACGACCCGGAGCCGGTCTTCGGGGTGGGCACCGGCCTGGACCCGGAGATGCGCACCGGCGGCTCCGCGGACGTGCAGGAGGTGCCCGGGCTGGGCGAGCGGGCGCTGCTGACCCGCCACGTGGCGGCGCCCCAGCTCCAGGTGCTCGACGGCGGGGCGGTCTTCACGCTCGCCCTGCAGTCCTTCGGCGACGGGGAGTGGGACGAGGACGCCGTCGCGGTGGCCATGATCGAGGACGTCCGGCAGCTGATGGCCCGGCTGCACCGCTGAACGCGCGGGGCCCCCGCGGCCGGTGCGGCTGCGGGGGCCCTGTGACCCGTACGGGTGACTACTCGGCGGCCAGGGCCGCTTCGGCGTCGAGGGTGACGGCGACGGCCTGGATCACCGAGGCGATCTTGAAGGCCTCCTGGACCGTCTCGCGGTCGACGCCGGCCTTGCGCAGGACCTGCTCGTGCGAGTCCAGGCACTGGCCGCAGCCGTTGACCGCGGAGACCGCGAGCGACCACAGCTCGAAGTCGACCTTGTCCACACCGGGGTTGCCGATGACGTTCATCCGCAGACCCGCGCGCAGCGTGCCGTACTCCGGGTCGGAGAGCAGGTGACGGGTGCGGTAGAAGACGTTGTTCATCGCCATGACGGCGGCCGCGGACTTGGCCGCCGTGTACGCCTCCGGCGACAGGTTGGCCTTCGCCTCGGGCTCCAGCTCGCGCAGGACGCGCGCGGAGCGGGCGGCGATCGCGCAGGACAGGACGGTGCCCCACAGCTGCTGCTGCGAGAGCTTGTCCTGGTTGCCGATGACCGAACCGAGGTTCAGCTTCAGGTCCTTGGCGAAGTCCGGGACGGCGGACTTGAGGGAGTCGAGGGACATGCGTCACTCACCGGCCAGCAGGGAGCCGGCGTCCAGGGTGCCCTCGCCCTTGTTCCAGTTGCAGGGGCACAGCTCGTCGGTCTGCAGGGCGTCGAGGACCCGCAGGACCTCCTTGGGGTTGCGGCCCACGGAACCGGCGGTCACCATCGTGAACTGGATCTCGTTGTTCTGGTCGACGATGAAGACCGCGCGCTGCGCGAAGCCGTCCTCGCCCTGCACGCCGCAGGCCTGCATGAGCTCGTGCTTGGAGTCGGCCAGCATCGGGAAGGGCAGGTCGCGCAGGTCGGCGTGGTCCTTGCGCCAGGCGTGGTGGACGAACTCCGAGTCGCCGGAGACGCCGAGGACCTGGGCGTCACGGTCGAGGAACTCGTCGTTCAGCTTGCCGAAGGCGGCGATCTCGGTCGGGCAGACGAAGGTGAAGTCCTTCGGCCAGAAGAACACCACGCGCCACTTGCCCTCGTAGGTCTTGTGGTCGATCTGGGCGAACTCGCTGCCGGCTTCGAGCGAGACGCAAGCGGTCAGATCGTAGCTGGGGAACTTGTCACCGACAGTGAGCACGTGCTCTCCTTGCGGACAGGAAAGTGACCCTTTTGGGGGCTTTCCAAGGGGGTTGGACGGATCTCACATGCTGGCACAGCTGCATTGATTACGGAAATAGCTACTCTGATCCCGGGTGATCGGAGGTACCTATCAGTGGCTGTCGGTAGTAGGGGACCGCACCAGGTGAAGCAGGCGAAGCAGGCGCGGCAGGCCAGGCAGCCGACGCTGGCGCAGCTGCGCGCGTTCGCGGCGGTCGCGGAGCACCTGCACTTCCGCGACGCCGCGGCGGCCATCGGCATGAGCCAGCCCGCGCTCTCCGGAGCCGTCTCGGCGCTGGAGGAGGCGCTCGGGGTGCGGCTGCTGGAGCGCACCACCCGCAAGGTGCTGCTCTCGCCGGCGGGCGAGCGGATCGCCCTGCGCGCGCGGGGCGTGCTCGACGCGATGGGCGGCCTGCTGGAGGAGGCCGAGGCGGTACGGGCCCCCTTCACGGGGGTGCTGCGGCTCGGGGTGATCCCCACCGTGGCCCCGTACCTGCTGCCGACCGTCCTCGGGCTCTTCCACCGGCGCTACCCGCGCATGGACCTCCAGGTGCACGAGGAGCAGACGGCCTCGCTGCTGGAGGGGCTGTCCGGCGGGCGCCTGGACCTGCTGCTGCTCGCCGTACCGTTGGGCATGCCCGGCGTCACGGAACTGCCCGTCTTCGACGAGGACTTCGTCCTGCTGGCGCCGCGCGAGCACCCGCTGGCCGGGCGCCGGGACATTCCGCGCGAGGAACTGCGCGAGCTCCAGCTCCTGTTGCTCGACGAGGGGCACTGCCTGCGCGACCAGGCCCTGGACATCTGCCGGGAGGCGGGCCGCGCCGCCGGAGCGGACGTCACGACCACCGCCGCCGGACTCTCCACGCTCGTCCAGCTGGTCGCCGGGGGACTGGGGGTGACGCTGCTGCCGCGCACCGCGCTGCGGCTGGAGACCGCCCGCAACGAACACCTGGCCACCGGCTGCTTCGCCGAGCCGGCCCCCTCGCGGCGGATCGCCCTGGCCATGCGGACCGGGACGGCCAGGGCGGAGGAGTTCCGGGCCATCGCCGCCGCCCTGCGCGAAGCCGTACGCCCGCTGCCGGTGTGGCCCACCGACTAGCGGCGGACCGTACGGGAGCGGGCGTGCGGGGGCGGGCGCCGGGTCACTCCGTGCGCAGCCCCTCCGGGCGCATCAGGCGCAGCAGCGGCGGCAGGCTGAGCAGGGTCACCAGCGCGACCACGCCCCCGCCGACGCCGGTCATCGCCAGCACCGAGGCCCAGTCGATCCGGACGGGCCGGTTCGCCATCCGCAGCAGCACCGAGCCCAGGGCCACCCCGATGCCGGTGGCCAGCGTCAGACCCAGGCCGATGGGCAGGGCCGTCTGCCACAGCACCGACATGCTCAGCGTCGAGCGCTTCGTCCCGAAGGCGACCAGGGCCGACAGCAGCTTGCGGCGTTCGCGCAGTTGTTCCAGCTGCGAGACCAGCAGGCTGCTGCCGATCAGGATCATGACCCCGGCGGCGCCGAAGAACAGACCGGTGCGGACGGCCGAGAAGTTGGCGTCCTGTCCGGACCGCTTCAGGGTCATCGCGGTCGCGAGCGGGTCGGCCCTGAACGCCGCGGTACGGGCCCGGTCCAGGCCGTCCGGGCGGCTCTCGTCGACCTGGACGTAGATCTGCGAGCTCTGGGCGAACCCCAGCCCCTTCGGGGCGGCCGACGGAGTCAGCAGCAGCCCGCTGCGCAGGCTGCCGGTCGGATCCGGGCGGGGCGTCGCGGTGCGCGCCCCGGCGGGGAAGGTGAAGGCGACCGGGGCCTGCGGGGCGCTCCCGCCGATCCCCTCGAAGCCGTGCACGTTGCCCCCGTAGAGGCGCTCTCCCGGCCGGGCCGTGGAGGCGGGGTCGGGGGCGCCGGCGGCCGTGTTCAGCGCGAAGGCGTCGCCGTCCGCGCAGCCGTCGAGCCGGGCGAGTTCGGCGAGGGCCTCGCAGGTGCCGACGGTGACGGTGATGTCGTCGCCGTCGGTCTGCGGCACCCGGGCCGCGGAGAAACCGGTGACCGGGACGGTCCGGGTGATCCCGGGGGCCGCGGCGACCTGCCGGGCGACGGATTCGGTGTCGGCCTCGTGGCCGCTGGGCACCAGGATCGAGATCGTGGCGCGCCCCGGGTCCTGGCCGGTCTCCTTGGTGTAGCCGCCCTCGGCCCCGGCGAAGGTCATCTGGAGGGCGATGGCCCCGGCGACCGCCACCGCGATCCCGTTGGCCAGCCGCGCGGCCCCGCCGCTGTCGACCTGGAGCCGGCGCACGGCCAGCTGCCAGGAGACCGGGCCGCCCGACAGCGCGCCGGCCAGCCGCTCCAGCAGCCAGGGCAGCAGTGCGGTGATGCCGATCAGCAACAGCACCACGCCGCCGCCGACCTGCCACTGGTTGAAGTTGCCGTGGTCGTTGCCGCGGCCCATCAGCGGAGCCAGCAGCCCCAGTCCGGCGAGCGGCAGCAGCAGCCGCCACCAGATGCGCCGGCTGCGGGGCTTGGCCGTCCGGACGACGCCCAGCGGTTCGATGACCACGCCGCGCAGCGCGAACAGGGTCACGCCCACGGCGGCGGCCGGCACCGTGCAGGCGACCAGCAGTGCCAGCCACGGAGCGGGGTCCAGGTCGGCGGGGAAGACGCTGCGCCCGCCCAGGGTGAGCGAGCCGACGAGGGTCCGCCCGGCGAGGAAGAACAGCACTCCGGCTCCGAGCCCGACCACGGCCCCGGCCATCGCCTCGCCCGCGGCGATCCGGCGCACCATCCGGCTGTCGGCGCCCACCAGGCGCAGGGCGGCGAGCCGCCGGTCGCGCCGCTCGCCGCCGAAGCGGACGGCGGTGGCGATGAACACGGCCACCGGCAGCAGCAGGGCGACGAAGGTCAGGACGACCAGGAGCAGCAGGACCGGATCGAGCCGCTGCCTCTCGATCGCCCGGCTGAAGGCCTCGACCCGCTGGATGGCGTAGTCCTGCGGGCCCGCCCGGTGGAGGTCGGCCGAGCCGGCGTAGAAGAACAGGTCGCCGGGGCCGGTCAGGCCCGCGTCACCGATGGTCTGGGTGGGCTTCCAGCGGTCGAACCGCTCCTGCAGCAGCGGGTGTTCGCCGGAGGTGAGGAGCTCGCGCAGGGCGGGGGAGACGGCCATCTCGCCCGGCTTCGGCAGAGCGGAGAGGCCCGGCGGCAGCGGGGCGCGCGGGCCCTCGGCGCGCACCAGCCGACCGTCGATGTCCCGGCTGCGGTAGGTCATGTTGGCCCCGGCCATGAGCAGGGTGTCCGGGCCGGGCGCCAGTTCCTGCCCGGAGCTCACCGGGACGCGGGCCTCGCCCCGTTCGCCGCGGGCGGCCATGGCGCTCGGGATGGCCGTGCTGATCAGCAGGAGCGCGACGCCCAGGCCGATGCCGGCGGCGGTGAGCGCGGTGCGCGTCCAGCCCTCGCGGCCGCCGCCGAAGGCGAAGCGGACGCCCATGGCCAGATCGCGGATCCACACCGTGGCCGAGCTCATACGATCCGCTCCATGTCGCGGGACTTCCCGTCGCGCACGACGATCTCGCGGTCGGAGTAGGCGGCCACGCGGGTCTCGTGGGTGACGAGCACGACGGCGGCGTTCGCGGAGCGGGCGGCCTCGGTGAGCAGTTGCATCACCAGTTCGCCGTTGAGGGAGTCCAGGGCGCCGGTGGGCTCGTCGGCGAAGATCACCCGGGGCCGGGTGACCAGGGCCCGGGCCACGGCGACGCGCTGGCCCTGGCCGCCGCTGACCTCGCCGGGGCGCTTGGCGCCGAGGTCCTCGACCTGGAGGCGTTCCATCCATTCCAGTGCCTCGCGCTCGGCCTGCTTGCGCTTGACGCCGGTCAGCCGCAGGGGCAGCGCGACGTTCTCCACGCAGGTCAGTTCGGGGACGAGCTGGCCGAACTGGAAGACGAAGCCGAACTCGCTGCGGCGCAGGGCGCTGCGCTCGGCGTCGTTCATGGCGGAGAGCTCGCGGCCGGAGTAGGTGATGGTGCCGGAGTCGGGCGGGACGATCCCGGCGAGACAGTGCAGCAGGGTCGACTTGCCGGAGCCGGAGGGGCCCATGACGGCGACGACCTCGCCGGGGTGGATGGAGAACCCGGCGCCGTCGAGCGCCTTGGTGGGTCCGTAGGCCTTGTGCAGGCCGGTGGCGCTGAGCAGGGTTCCGGCCGGGGTCATCGGCGTACCTCCCGGGCGAGCTGGTCGAGGCGGGCGGCGGTCAGTTCCAGCCATCGGAGGTCGGCCTCCAGGTGGAACAGGGCGTGGTCGCAGACCAGCTGGTCGGCGAGGTCGCCCTTGCGCTTGCGCTGGGTGAGGATGCGCATCAGCCGCAGGTGCTCGGCGCGCTGGGTGTCCAGGAGCTCGTCGGCGCTGCGGCCGGTGAGCAGTGCGAGGACGACCTTGGTGTAGAGGGTGGTCTGGAGGTAGGGCTCGGGCTTCTCGGGCTGGGCGAGCCAGGCCCCGACGTCGGTGATCCCGGCGTCGGTGATGGCGTACCGCTTGCGTTCGGGGCCGCCGCCGCTCTCCAGGCCGTCGACCTCGACGAGGCCGTTCTTCAGGAGCCGGGACATGGTCGAGTAGACCTGCCCGTAGGCGAGGGGGCGGTCGTGGCCGAACTTCTCGTCGAAGGCGCGCTTGAGGTCGTAGCCGTGGCGCGGGCCGGCCTCCAGGAGGCCGAGGAGGGTGTGACCGATGGACATGGCCAGGACTATACACGCGGTGTATACGCTCGATGTATAGAGGCGCTGGACGCGGTGCGGGCCGCCTGCGGCGGGCATGCGCGAGCCCGGGGAGGCGTGCGGCCTCCCCGGGCGGGGGCGTGTGCCCGGGCCGGGCGGTCGTGCGTGCGTGCGGGCGGGCAGGGCGTGTGCCCGGGCCGGGTGGCCGCAGGGGCCGGGCGGTCCTGCGTGCGTGCGGGCGCACGGGCCGGGCGGTCGTGCGTGCGGGTCGGGCGGGCCGGGCGGTCGTGCGGGCCGGTCGTGCGGGCCGGGCGGGTGGGCGCACGGGCCGGGCGGTCGTGCGGGTCGGGCGGGCGGGTGTGCGGGGTTGTGGGCCCGGGCTCGGCGGGCGGGCGCACGGGCCGGGCGGTCGTGCGTACGGGCCGGGCGGGTGGGCGTGCGGGCGGGTGTCCGGGCCCGGCGGGCGGGCGTGCGCGGGCCCGGCGGGGGCTCAGGCGTCCGGCTGGCCGGTGCGCGGACGGCCGCGCGGCGGGATGGGGGCGGCCCCGCCCGGGAGGCGGCCCGTCTCCGACAGGGCCCGGCGCAGGAGGAACTCGATCTGCGCGTTGGCGCTGCGCAGCTCCTCGCCGGCCCAGCGGGCGAGCGCGTCGTAGACCTGGGGGTCCAGGCGCAGCAGCACCTGCTTGCGCGGCTGCCGCGCCGCCCGGGGGGCCGCCCGGTCGGCCTCCGCGTCCTCGCCGCCGGGGCTCACTGGTAGAGGGTGCCCGTGTTGATGACCGGCTGGGCGGCGCGGTCGCCGCAGAGGATCACCATCAGGTTCGAGACCATGGAGGCCTTGCGCTCCGGGTCCAGGTCCACGATGTCCTCCTCGGCCAGTCGGGTCAGGGCCAGTTCCACCATGCCGACCGCGCCCTCGACGATCTGCTTGCGGGCCGCCACGACCGCGCCGGCCTGCTGGCGCTGGAGCATCGCGGAGGCGATCTCCGGAGCGTACGCGAGATGCGTGAAGCGGGACTCGATGATCTGCACGCCCGCCGTCTCGACCCGGCTGGCGAGCTCCAGAGCGAGCTTCTCGGTGATCTCCTCGGCGTTGCCGCGCAGCGAGAGCCCGCCCTCCTCGTGGGCGTCGTAGGGGTATTCGATCGCGATGTGCCGCACGGCCGTTTCGGTCTGCGTCTCCACGAACTCCGTGAAGTCCTCGACCTCGAAGACCGCCCGCGCGGTGTCCGAGACCCGCCAGACCACGACCGCCGCCAGCTCGATCGGGTTGCCGTACGCGTCGTTGACCTTCAGTACGGCCGTCTCGTGGTTGCGCACCCGGGTGGAGATCTTCTCGCGGGAGGTCAGCGGGTTCACCCAGCGCAGTCCGTCGGTGCGGATCGTGCCCCGGTAGCGGCCGAAGAGCTGGACCACGCGGGCCTCGCCCGGGGCGACCGTGTTCAGTCCGCTCATCGCGATCACCGAGGCGAGGACGAGCAGGACGCCCAGCGCGATCAGGGCCCCCTTGGTGCCCGCCGAGGCGGACCCGGCGCCGAGGGCGATCAGCCCCGCGCCCGCCACCGTCCCGGCCAGTCCGAGCAGCAGGGCCAGCCCGCCGCCGACGCTGCGCGCCGTGAACTCCCGTACTTCGCTCGGCTGCTTGTCCACCGGCGTTGTCATGGAATACCCCCGTTTGGTGTGGGGCGTCCGGCCGTGGCCGGCCGGAGCGCCTATCAAAGTGATATCACTTTTTGCGTTAACCGCAACCCATCGGGTCTCATGAGCGTCGGTTCCATTGGCGTGGGTGCTGATTCTCACGTCCGAATTGACCGGTATTGATCAGGGTTAGCCAACCTTTGTCACAGCCTGCGGTGTTAGTTTTCTGAGCTGACGTCGGGGGGGTAATCGAGCGGAGCGGGAGCGATGGGCCGAGCAGAGGCGCGACGGGCGCAGCAGCAGCGCGGTGCGCGGAAAGCGCCACGCGGGCGTGCGGGCGGGTCGACCGGGAAGAAGCGCAGCGGCATACGTCGCTTCCTGAACTGGAAGACGATCCTGGGGACCGTCCTCGGAGGCATCCTGCTCCTGGTCCTCGGAGCGGTGATCCTCTACTTCTCGGTGGACCCGCCGGACCCGAACAAGAACGCCACGCTCCAGAGCAACACCTACAAGTACGCCGACGGCTCGGTCATGGCCCGCACGGGCACGATGAACCGCGAGATCCTCCCGATCGACAAGATCCCCGAGGACGTCCGGACCGCGTTCATCGCCATCGAGAACAAGTCCTTCTACAAGGACAGCGGCGTCGACCTGGTCGGTGTGGCCCGCGGCCTCTTCAACACGGCCACCGGCCGCGGCAAGGCCGGCGGCTCGACCATCACCCAGCAGTACGTCAAGAACTACTACCTGACGCAGGACCAGTCGGCGACCCGCAAGCTCCGGGAGCTGGTGATCTCCGTCAAGGTCGACCAGCGCATGGAGAAGAACGAGATCCTCGCCGGCTACCTGAACACCAACTTCTACGGCCGCAACGCCTACGGCATCCAGGCCGCCGCCCAGGCCTACTACGGCGTCGACGCCGAGAAGCTGACCCTGGAGCAGGCCGCCTACCTCGCCGCCGTCATCCAGGCCCCCAGCCAGTACGACTGGGCGACCGCCGGTCCCAACGGCAAGCGGCTGGTCATGATCCGCTTCAACGCCGTCCTCGACAACATGGTCGAGATGGGCAAGCTGGACCAGGCCAAGCGGGCCACCCTGAAGTTCCAGGAGCCCATCAAGCCCAAGCCCCAGCCGGGCATGGACGGCCAGAAGGGCTACCTGGTCCAGGCCGCCAAGGCGGAGCTGGGCCGCCAGGGCATCAAGGACGCCGACATCACCGCCGGCGGCTGGACCATCACGCTCAACATCGACAAGAAGAAGCAGGGCGCGCTGGAGAAGGCCGTCCAGGACGAGCTGGAGTCCAAGCTCGAACGCAAGAACGTCCAGGAACGCCCGCAGGACCAGAGCGTGCAGGCCGGCGCCACCTCCGTGGACGCCAAGACCGGCGCGATCGTCGCGATGTACGGCGGCGTGGGCCTGACGGAGAAGGCCGAGAGCAACGCCCTGCGCACGGACTACCAGCCGGGCTCGACCTTCAAGCCCGTCGTGCTGGCCACCGCCCTGGAGAACGGCGCGAAGACCCAGGACGGCCGGCCGATCACCCCGAACGCCCTCTACGACGGCACCAGCAAGCGCCCCGTCGTCGGCAGCGCGACCGCCTTCGCCCCGCAGAACCAGGACAACATCAACTACGGCGACCCGATGCTCACGGTCCAGGAGGCCACCAACTCCTCCGTGAACTCCGTGTACGCGCAGATGATCGTCGACGCCAAGCCGGAGAAGGTGAAGCAGACCGCGCTCTCCCTCGGCATGACCGACCGCGACGGCTGGCCGGCCGACCGGCCCGCCATGTCGCTGGGCACCATGAGCGCCAACACCGTCGAAATGGCCGGGGTCTACGCCACCTTCGGCAACCACGGCAAGAAGGTCACCCCGACCATCGTCAAGAAGGCCGAGCACGCGGACGCGGAGTTCAAGGCCGTCAACCCGATCGGGGCCCAGGTCCTGACGCCCAAGACCGCCGACACCGTCACCAAGGTGCTGACCGGCGTGGTCGAGGACGGTTCGGGCAAGGCCGTCCGCAGCTCCGCCTACGACGCCGCGGGCAAGACCGGTACCACCGAGTCCAACGTGGCCGCCTGGTTCACCGGCTACACCCCGGAACTGGTCACCGTCGTCGCGATGTTCGGCGAGGACCCGGGCTCGCACAACCAGGTCACCCTGACCGGTACGGCCGGCAAGGGCCGTGCGGGCGGATCCAGCTTCCCCGCCCAGATCTGGCAGGCCTACACCCTGGCCGCGCTCAAGGGCCAGAGCACCGGCCAGTTCGACCTCTCGGACGCCGAGATGGGCACGCCGCCGGCGCCGACCCGCTCCCCGTCCCCCTCGTCGACCCAGACGATCACCCCGTCGCCGACGACGTCCGCCACCCGCCCCACGGGCACCCCGGACCCGACCGGCAGCTCCGGCAAGCCGGACCCGACGGCGCCGACGAAGAACCCGACGCCGCCGACGAAGAACCCCACGCCGCCGACGAAGGACCCGACCCCCACCAAGGAGCCGACCCCGCCCGAGCGGCCGGACTTCCCGCACCTGTAGCCGCAAGGCCCCGTACGCACCACCGCCCCGCGGCGATCACGCCGCGGGGCGGTGGTGCGTGGTGCTCGGTGCCTGCGGTCGCCGTCAGCGGCGGTCGTGGGACCCCGGCAGGGGCAGCTCGAACCAGACGACCTTGCCGCTGCTCAGCCGCGTGGCACCCCAGCGGCGCGCCAGCCGGTTCACCAGGAACAGGCCGCGGCCGCCCTCGTCCGTCTCCCGGGCCCGGCGCTGGCGCGGCAGCTGCGGGGAGTCGTCGCCGACCTCGCAGCGCAGCACGTCCGTCCGCAGCAGCCGCAGGGTCACGGGCCGCTCCGCGTACCGGACGGCATTGGTGACCACCTCGCTCACCAGCAGTTCCAGCGAGTCGCTCAGCTCCTCCAGGCCCCACCGCGTCAGCGCGCGCCGGGCGAACCGGCGGGCCCGGCCCGGGGCGGTCTCCTCCGGGTCGAGGAACCAGTACGCGACGTCGCTGGGCGCGATCCCCTCGAAGCGGGCCGCGAGCAGCGCGATGTCGTCGTCCCGGTCGCCCGGGCCCAGCATGTCCAGCACGTCGTCGCAGAGCGCCTCCAGCGGCGGCGAGTGGTCCAGCCCCGTCAGCTGCGCCGTGGTCGCCAGACGCTCGCGCAGCTGCTCGATGCCGGTCCAGACGTCCCGCAGCCGGGACTCCACCAGGCCGTCGGTGTACAGCAGCAGGGTGGCCCCGGCGGGGGCGTCCAGCTCCACGGCCTCGAAGTCCACGCCGCCGACGCCGATGGGGGCGCCCGGCGGTACGCGCAGCACCTCGGCGCGGCCGCCCAGGTGCAGCAGCACCGGCGGCGGGTGGCCGGCGTTGGCGATGGTGATCCGGTGCGAGACCGGGTCGTAGACGGCGTACAGGCAGGTGGCCATCCGGTCGGAGCCGAGCCGCTGCGCCTGCTCGTCCAGGTGGTGCAGCACCTCGGCGGGCGGCAGGTCCAGCTGCGCCAGGGTCTGCGCGGTGGTGCGCAGCTGTCCCATGATCGCGGCGGAGGTCATGGAGTGCCCCATGACGTCGCCGACGACGAGCGCGACCCGGCTGCCGGGCAGCGGTATGGCGTCGTACCAGTCACCGCCCACCCGGGCCGTCTCGGCGGCGGGCAGGTAGCGGGAGGCGAGCCGCACCCCGGTGGGCTGGGGGAGGCTGTCGGGCAGCATCGTGCGCTGGAGCTCGTCGGCGATGTAGGCCTCGCGGCCGTAGAGCACCGCCTTGTCGATGCCGAGCGCGGTGTGCGTGGCCAGCTGGGCGGCGACGAGCAGGTCGTTCTGCTCGAAGGCGTCCCGGTCCGGGGTGCGCAGGAACACCGCCGCGCCGATCACGCGCCGGCGGCCCCGCAGCGGGGCCAGGATGGCCCGCTGGCCGCGCGGCACCGGGTGCTCGGCCCCCAGCAGCTCCGGGAGCGCGTCCCGGGCCCCGGCGGCCGAACCGAACACGGGGCGTACGCCGCGCAGCACCTCGGCGAGGGCCCCGCCGGGGCGGATCTCGCACAACTCGGCGGCGGGCAGGTCGCCCTGAGGGCCGACCAGCTGCAACTGGCTGAAGTCGAGCTCGCCGGCGGCCCCCGTGGCCGGGGTGCCCTCGCCGCCCTCGCCGAGGGCCAGGTCGTCGATCGGCCGGAGCCGGTCGGTGCGCCGGAGCCGCAGGACGACCGGGCCGACGGGCCGCTCGTCGCCGACGGGCAGCGGGTCGCGCAGGTAGACGAGGATGGCGTCCGAGAAGGTCGGGACGGTCGCCCGGCACAGGCCGAGCACGATCTCGTCGAGGTCGATGCCGCGTGCGATCCGCCGGGTGGCCGCGCCGACGAAGCGCAGCCGGTCGCCCTCGCGGCGGGCCACGCTCACCTCGCCGGGGCCGGTTGCGCCGCCGCCCGCTCCCGCGCCCGAGCCGGAGCCCGGTACGAGAACGGCGCCGGTGGCGGGGAGCTGTGCGGCGGGCGCGCCGGGAGCGGGCGGGAGCGGTCCGCCGTCGCCGGTCCCGGCGCCCTCGCGCCGGCCGGCGTTGCGCGCGGCCTCGCCGTCGCGCGTGCGGGCCCCGGCCGGGCCGGTGTCCGCCGCGCCGTGCCCGGAGCTCCGGGGGCCCTGCGGTCCGCCGGCGGCGGCCGCGCGGGGGCGCGGGAGGTCGGCGGGCTGAGTCTGTGCATGCGTGCGTACGGCCTCGGCGGCCGCGATGGGGGCCTTGCCGTGGCCGGGCTCGTCCGTACCTCCGCCGGGGGCGACGACGGGCTGCGGGCCCTCCTGGGAGGTGGGGTACTCCGTCACGCGTGGAATTCCGTCCGTTTGCGCTCGATGTGCGCTGCACTCAACTCGGTCAGTCGCGGTATACCCGCTCAGCGGCGGGGGCACCATCACCCCCGGTTTCCGCGTCCCGCTCGTTACCTCTCTCGTTCGGCGCCGACCTCCGGTCAAGTCCCGGCCGCCACGGGTCATTTGCTGCTACGGAGGCCAGGAGGCCCCCCGCGCACGACCGGCGGAGGACGATCCTACGTTTGAACCCCGGGGGCGCATCAAGGGTCTCATGAGGTCATATGCGCCGGGGTGCGGTCCCAGTCCTCCGGCAGGGCCGGAACCGTCCAGGCCGGATCGGGCCGCCAGTCCTGCCAGCCGTCGCGGAAGGGCGATCCCCAGCCCTCGATCAGCCGGACCGCCGAGCGCCCGGCGGCCTCGACCCGCGCGGCTTGTCGCGGGTCCAGCAGGCCGATCCGCCGCGCCTGGGCGAACTCGTCCTCGTCGCGCCAGGCGTAGCTGCGGTCCGGGTAGACGGAGATGTCGAGGAAGTGGTCCACGGAATCCACTCCCGCGGACCAGCGCGAGCGCGGCTCCTCCAGGTTCACGTACCAGTTCTTGAAGTGCCAGCCGCGCTCCCAGAACAGCCACACCGACCAGGGCTCCCCGGGCCGGGCCAGCTTCAGCACGCCCGCGCCGAACCAGCGCGACCGCGCGGTGGTGCGCGGCGCGGTGTAGCGGGTGGCGAGCGGTTCCTCGTGCACGGGGGTGCCGTCGGCGAGCACCGGCTTGACGCATTCGGTGCCCGGGGCCATCCACACCGCGAGCAGGTCCTCGGTGTCGCGGACCACGGTCACGGGGCGGGCGATGTGCACCCGGCCGCCGGAGCCCGGGGCGTGGTCGCGGTAGCGCCAGAGGATCCGGTCCCCGGGCGCCCAGTGCCCGCCCTCGGCGGGGCCGGGCCCCGCACCGCTCCCGGACCTGTGGGTACCTGTCATGCGCAGATCTTAGGGCGGCCGCCCGCGAAACGGCTGCGGTGCAGGTCACGGAGGGGTGCGGGGACGGTAAACGACCGGATTTCGGCCCCTGGGCGGGGGCTCCTCAGGGGCGGGTCATCCGCAGGACGTCGAGGGCCTCGTCCAGTTGTTCCAGGGTGAGCGCGCCCCGGTCGACGTAGCCGGACTCCAGCACGACCTCGCGGATCGTCCTGCGCTGGGCGAGGGCCTGCTTGGCGACCTTGGCGGCCTCCTCGTAGCCGATGTAGCGGTTGAGGGGGGTGACGACGGAGGGCGAGGATTCGGCGTACTCCCTGGCCCGCTCGGAGTTGGCGGTGATCCCGTCCACCGTGCGGTCGGCCAGCAGCCGGCTCCCGTTGCCGAGCAGCCGGATGGATTCGAGGAGGTTCCTGGCCATCACCGGGAGCATCACGTTGAGCTCGAAGTTGCCCGCGGCGCCCGCCACGGCGACCGTCGTGTCGTTCCCGAGCACCTGCGCGGCGATCATCAGGACGGCCTCGGGCACGACCGGATTGACCTTTCCGGGCATGATCGAGGATCCCGGTTGCAGATCCGGCAGATTGATTTCGGCCAATCCGGTGCGCGGTCCCGAGGCCATCCAGCGCAGATCGTTGCAGATCTTGGTGAGCGAAACGGCGATCGTACGGAGCATTCCGGAGGTTTCCACCAGCGCGTCCCGGGCGCCCTGGGCCTCGAAGTGGTTGCGGGCCTCGGTCAGCGGCAGCCCGGTGGCCGCCGCCACCTCCGCGATGACGGCGGCGGAGAAGCCGGGCGGGGTGTTGATGCCGGTGCCGACCGCGGTTCCGCCCAGCGGCAGTTCGGCGAGCCGGGGCAGGGCCGCGCGCAGGCGTTCGACGCCGAGGCGGATCTGGGCGGCGTACCCGCCGAACTCCTGGCCCAGGGTGACGGGGGTGGCGTCCATCAGGTGCGTGCGGCCGGCCTTGACCACGTCGGCGAACGCGGCCTCCTTGCGCTCCAGGGCGGCGGCGAGGTGTTCCAGGGCCGGGATCAGCTCGCCGCAGACGGCGGCGGTGGCGGCGATGTGGATCGACGAGGGGAAGACGTCGTTGGAGCTCTGCGAGGCGTTGACGTGGTCGTTGGGGTGCACGTCGCGGCCGAGCCGCTCGGAGGCCAGGGTGGCGATCACCTCGTTGGCGTTCATGTTGGACGAGGTCCCCGACCCGGTCTGGAACACGTCGACGGGGAAGTGCGCGTCCCAGCGGCCCTCGGCGACCTCGGCCGCGGCCGCCCGGATCGCCCCGGCGACGTCCGCGTCCAGCACCCCGAGCTCCGCGTTCACCGCGGCGGCGGCCGCCTTGACGCGGGCCAGGGCCTCGATGTGGGCGCGCTCCAGGTGCTGGCCGGAGAGCGGGAAGTTCTCCACCGCGCGCTGGGTCTGCGCCCGCCATTTGGCGTGCGCGGGCACCCGTACGTCGCCCATGGAGTCGTGCTCGGTGCGGAACCCTTCGGCCCGCCGGTCATCGGTCATGTTCGTGGCCTCCTCAAAAAGTTGAGCAATTGTCTTGTTCGAAGTGTTCCCAACTCCCCTACCCGCCAGTAAATACCGTGGGTAACACTGACATCGGGGAGGCGTTCATGGCACGTGCGCGTACGAGAACGGGATTCAGATCTACCTTCGCGGTGGCCGTGGCGGCCCTGGCCGCCCTCGGGGGCGTCACCGCCGTCACCCCCATGGCCCAGGCGGCCCCCGCCGCCGCGGCCGCCGCCACACCGCTTTCGCCGGAGCTGGAGGCCGTCCGGGCCGCCGAGGCAACCAGGATCTACGGGAACCCGGCGATCCGCCCGATGGGCGAGCGCAAGACCGGGCTCATCTCGCTCGGCGACAGCGAGATCTCGGGGGAGGGCGTCGGGAACTACGACCCCGCCACCAACACCTCCGCCAACCAGTGCCACCGCTCGCCGGACTCGGCGATCCACCGCACCGGCATCCCGGCGGACCTCACCTTCAACGTGGCCTGCTCCGGCGGCTACACCGGCAACATCCGGATCGGCGGCAGCAAGCAGTACGCCGACGAGCTGGTGCAGAGCGACAGCCTCGCGATCAAGGCCCGCAACACGAAGATCAAGATGGTGCTGCTGGTCGCCGGGGCCAACGACGACCTCCAGTTCGGCCCGGTCATGACCGACTGCGTGACCCGCTGGGTGCTCAGCCAGGGCACCTGCGAGCCCAAGTACGGGCCCGGCTGGCAGGCCCGCGTGGACGGACTGCGGCCCAAGGTGGAGGCCACCGTCGCCGACCTCAAGACGGTCATGCGCGACGCGGGCTACGCCGACTCCGACTACAAGCTCGTCGTGATGGGCTACCCCAGCCCCATCGGACCCGACTTCAACGACAACCCCTCCTTCCCCGGCAAGCTCCCCGGGGGCTGCGCCGGCTACGACTCCGACGCCGCCTGGGGCCGCAACTACGCGGTGCCCACCTTCGAGAAGGGCATGCGCGCCGCCGCCCGTGCCTCCGGCGCCCTCTACCTGGACAACTCCCGGCTCTTCCAGGGCCACGAGGTGTGCATGGAGGACGCCTGGGCCCGCGGGCTCTACCTCGACCTCGGGGACCACTTCCCGTGGGACGAGAACACCGCCCGGCAGTCCTTCCACCCCAACTACCGCGGCCACGGCGCCTTCGCCTCCTGCCTGACCCAGCTCTACGACTCCGGCCTGCGCGAGGCCTCCTGCGCCGACCCCGCCAGCACCGGGACCCCCGTCCTGGAGGCCGGCGCCTGGGACGACCTCTACAAGCCGCTGAAGAACGAGGCGACCGGCAACTGCCTCGACGACTTCGCCGGCTCCAGCGCCAACAACACCAAGGTCGTCGGCTGGGACTGCCACGGCGGCCGCAACCAGGGCTGGTGGTTCGACCCCGCGCGCGGGGCCGTCCACACCGAACTGACCCAGGACCGCTGCCTGGACGTCCCCGGCGCGAACTACGCGGCCGGCACCGGGCTGGTCCTGTGGAACTGCCACGGCGGAGCCAACCAGAAGTTCGTCCGCGACGGCGCCACCCTGCGCCCCGCCTCCGCCGCGGGCCAGTGCCTGACCCTCTCCGCCGCCCACGAACAGCTGCGCCTGCAGCCCTGCAACGGCTCGGCCGCCCAGCGCTTCGCGTAACCCCGCCGTCCCCGCGACCCCCACACCCGGCCGGTTCCGGCCGGCCGGGTGCTCACATCCCCCGCAGCACCTCGCGCACCTCGCGCGGCCGGTTCGTGATGAGCGCGTCCACGCCGAGACGGACGCACAGCTCCACGTCCTCGGGCTCGTCCACGGTCCACACCCGCACCGCCAGCCCCTTGGCTTTCAACCGCCCCACCAGACCCGGGTCCTGGCGCACGAGCTCGATGCCCGGACCCGCGTGCGCGGCGAACGGCGGGCGCGGCGGCCGCAGCCGGCGCTCCATCAGGTACACCGCCGGCAGTCCGGGCGCGAGCCGGTGCAGCCGGGTCAGCGCCGTCCGCGAGAAGCTCATCACCTCGACGCGCCCCGACGCCCCGTCGGCCAGCCCGTTCTCCCGCAGCATCCGCACCAGCTCGGCCTCCAGCCGGCCGCCCGCCCGGGTGGGGTGCTTGGTCTCGACGGCGAGCCCCACGGGCCGGTCCGCGGCCAGCGCCTCCTTCAGCAGGTCCTCGAAGAGCAGCACCCCCGCCCCGCGGTGCGCCTCGCCCTTCCACCGGCCGAAGTCGAGGGCGGACAGCTCCTCGTACGTCATCGCGGAGACCACCCCGCGCCCGTCGGAGGTCCGCTCCACCGTCCGGTCGTGCACGCACACCAGCCGCCCGTCGGCGCTCAGGCGCACATCGCACTCCAGCGCGTCCGCCCCGTCGGCGATGGCCTGCCGGTAGGCCTCGACGGTGTGCTCGGGAAAGGCGTGCGAGGCCCCGCGATGAGCGATGACCCGCACGTCACGGGGGGTGCGCAAGAACGCTTCAGTCATGCCGCAGACGTTATCCGGATGCGGTGTACGCCACCGTGCGCGATCCTCCCCGAATGGCTGAACTCTTCACGACGCTCCACTGCGAGCCCTGTGCCTCCTGCCGGTTCGAGGCGTGGCAGCACGTCGTGTACGGACGGCTGCGCTGGGAGGAACAGCAGTACTGCCCCGCGTCGGGGGTCCAGGCCTGCGACGGCGGCTGGGGGCCGCCGCCGCCCCGGGTCCGGGAACGGATCGTCGCCGCGGAGGGCACCGTCCGGCTCGCCGCGGGCGGGCCGGACGGCGTCCCGCTGAAGGCGGTCCGCGCGCTGTACGGGCTCACGCTGCCCGAGCTGCGCGCGGCCCGGCGCACCGGCCTGGCGGCGACCCCGGTGGAAGCCCGCCTGCTGCGCGCCCCCTGAACCCTCAGGCCAGGCCCGGGCCGCGGACCGGGATGTGGGTGAAGGTGGGCTCCGGGGCCGGGTTCTGGAAGAAGTCGTTGCCCTTGTCGTCCACGACGATGAACGCCGGGAAGTCCTCGACCTCGATCTTCCAGACCGCCTCCATGCCGAGCTCCTCGTACTCCAGGACCTCGACCTTCTTGATGCAGTCCTGCGCCAGCCGCGCCGCCGGGCCGCCGATCGAGCCGAGGTAGAAGCCGCCGTGCGCACCGCACGCGTCCGTCACCTGCTGCGAGCGGTTGCCCTTGGCCAGCATGACCTTGGAGCCGCCCGCCGCCTGGAACTGCTCGACGTAGGAGTCCATGCGGCCGGCCGTGGTCGGGCCGAAGGAGCCGGAGGCGTAGCCCTCGGGCGTCTTCGCGGGGCCGGCGTAGTACACCGGGTGGTCCTTGAGGTACTGCGGCATGCCCTCGCCCGCGTCCAGCCGCTCCTTGATCTTGGCGTGCGCGATGTCGCGGGCCACGACCAGGGGTCCGGTCAGGCTCAGGCGGGTCTTGACCGGGTGTGCGGTCAGGGTCGCCAGGATCTCGTCCATCGGCCGGTTCAGGTCGATGGAGACGACGTCCGCCGCGTCGTTCAGGTGCTCGTCCGTGGTCTCCGGCAGGAACCGCGCCGGGTCCCGCTCCAGCTGCTCCAGGAACACGCCCTCGGCGGTGATCTTCGCGGTGGCCTGGCGGTCGGCCGAGCAGGACACGGCGATGGCCACCGGCAGGGACGCGCCGTGGCGCGGCAGACGCACCACGCGCACGTCGTGGCAGAAGTACTTGCCGCCGAACTGCGCGCCGATGCCGATCTTCTGGGTCAGCTCGAAGACCTGCTGTTCGAGGGCCTCGTCGCGGAAGCCGTGGCCCAGCGCGGACCCCTCGCGCGGCAGTTCGTCCAGGTAGTGCGCGGAGGCGTACTTGGCCGTCTTCAGGGCGTGCTCCGCCGAGGTGCCGCCGACCACGATCGCCAGGTGGTAGGGCGGGCAGGCCGCCGTGCCGAGCGAACGGATCTTCTCCTCCAGGAACTTCATCATGGAGGCCTCGTTGAGGACCGCCTTCGTCTCCTGGTAGAGGAAGGACTTGTTGGCCGAGCCGCCGCCCTTGGCCATGAAGAGGAACTTGTACGCGCCGCCGTCCGTCGCGTACAGCTCGATCTGCGCGGGCAGGTTCGAGCCGGTGTTCTTCTCCTCCCACATGGTGAGCGGGGCCATCTGCGAGTAGCGCAGGTTCAGCCGGGTGTAGGCGTCGAAGATGCCGCGGGAGAGCGCCGCCTCGTCACCGCCCTCGGTCAGCACGTTCTGGCCGCGCTTGCCCATGACGATCGCCGTGCCCGTGTCCTGGCACATCGGCAGGACGCCGGCCGCCGCGATGTTCGCGTTCTTCAGCAGGTCCAGCGCCACGAACTTGTCGTTCGCGCTCGCCTCCGGGTCGTCGATGATCCGGCGGAGCTGGGCCAGGTGCGCGGGGCGCAGGAAGTGCTGGATGTCGTGGATCGCCTCTTCGGCGAGCGCCCGCAGCGCCTCGGGCTCGACCTTGAGGAACGTACGGCCGTCCGCCTCGAAGGTGGAGACGCCCTCGGCCGTCACCAGCCGGTAGGGGGTGGTGTCCTCGCCCAGGGGCAGCAGATCGGTGTACGCGAACGCCGGGCTGGGGGGGCGGGGGGCAATCGACATGACGGCAGTCATTCCTCACTCGGCAGACGGCGCTGGCGACCATTTGGCAGCGCGGTTAACCAGCGTAGGACCTCGCCCGGGCGCTTCGTCTGTGAGGTAAGGCTCACTGGCCCCCACCGGGGGAGTATCGCGATCTATCGTGTCTCGCTATGCTGGGCTCCGTGGACCTGGAAAAGCACCCCGCCGCCCCTGCCCCCGTGGCCCCCGCCCCCGCCGGGCTGCGCGCCTCCGACGCCGACCGGGACCGGATCGCCGACATCCTCGCGCACGCCCTCGCGGAGGGCAGGCTGACCGCGGAGGAGCACTCCGAGCGGCTGGACTCCCTCTACGCCTTCAAGACCGTGGGGGAGCTGGAGGTGCTCGTGCGCGACCTCCCGGCCGGCGCCGCCGCGGCCGGCGACGCCCCGCGGCCGGCCTTCCCGGCCGGGCCGGCGTCCCCGGCGGCCCCGGGCGAGGGCCCCGTCGAGACGGTCGTCGCCGTGTTCAGCAGCTCCGCCCGCAAGGGCCGCTGGCGTCCGGGGGCCCGCACCCGCGCGGTCTCCGTCTTCGGCGACATCACCATCGACCTCACCGAGGCCGTCTTCGAACAGCAGGTCACCGAGATCAACGTGACCGCCGTCCTCGGCAACGTCGAGGTCCTGGTGCCGGAGAACGTCACCCTGCGCGGCTACGGCAGCGGCGTCCTCGGTAACTTCGAGGTGCGCGGGGAGGGCGCCTCGGCCGACCCGCAGGCGCCGGTGGTGATCGTCCGCGGGTTCGCCCTGCTGGGCAACATCGAGGCCCACCCCAAGCCCGGATCCCGCCTGGTCGACCTGGCGCAGCGGCTCCGCAAGCGACTCGACGGCTGAGCCGCGCGGCCGTCCGCGCGCGGTCCCGCGCGCCCGTGCGCGGGTGTCCCGTGCCTGCGGCGTATTTCGGACGAACCTCCCCCCGGCGGCGTCACACGGGGCTTAGGGGCACGTACAGCGGGTAGGGACTGGTGCATCGTCTCTCGCTCGCGTATACGTCGTCAGGAGTAGACCGTGCCGCATCCGCCGCATCAGTCCCTGCAGGCAGCCGCCGTCCAGAGTCTTCAGACGCGCCCGGTGGCCGCCGTGCCGAAGCCTCGGGTGCCGGCCAGGGAAGAGGACGGCCCATGGCACGCGGAGGCGGTGTGCCGCAGGGACGAGGCGGGCCTGTTCTTCGCGCCGTCCAAGGAGCCCACCGCGGCCCGGCTCGCCCGCGAGGAGGCCGCGAAGCGGGTCTGTGCGCGCTGCCCCGTGATGGTCGCCTGCCGCGAGCACGCGCTGCTGCAGCCCGAGCCCTACGGGGTCTGGGGCGGCCTGACCGCCGCCGAGCGCCGGGTCGTGCTCGGCCGCCGGCGTCGGCGCGCCGCCGAACTGCTCCCGGGTGCGGGCACGCCCCCGGTCGCCGCCGCGGGCTGAGACGTGGAACGGACGAAGGGGCGGTCCCCCGCACCGGGGCCGCCCCTTCGCCGTGCCGTCTGTGGCCGGACCGTTCCCGCTCCGTACCCCTGCGGGCGCTACTTCGCCCGGTCGAAGTCGATCGCGCTGTAGGCGCGCAGCTTCGAGAGGCGGTGGGTGGAGTCGATCTGCCGGATCGTGCCGGACTTCGAACGCATGACCAGCGAGGACGTGGTCGCGGTCTCCGCGCGGTAGTGGACGCCGCGCAGCAGTTCGCCGTCGGTGATGCCCGTCGCGACGAAGAAGACGTTCTCGCCGGAGACCAGGTCGTGCGTGCTCAGCACCCGGTCCAGGTCGTGGCCGGCGTCGAGGGCGCGCTGGCGCTCGGCGTCGTCCTTCGGCCACAGCTTGCCCTGGATCGTGCCGCCGAGGCACTTGATGGCGCAGGCCGAGATGATGCCCTCGGGGGTACCGCCGATGCCGAGGAGCAGGTCCACGCCGGTGCCCTCGCGCACCGCCATGACCGAGCCCGCGACATCGCCGTCGGAGATGAACTTGATCCGGGCGCCGGTCTCCCGGATCTCCTTGACGATGCCCTCGTGGCGGGGGCGGTCCAGGATGACGACCGTGACGTCCTCGACGGCCATGCCCTTGGCCTTGGCGACCCGGCGGATGTTGACCGAAACGGGGGCGTTGATGTCCACGAAGTCGGCGGCTTCGGGACCGGTGACGAGCTTGTCCATGTAGAAGACCGCGGACGGGTCGAACATGGTGCCGCGGTCGGCGGCCGCCAGGACGGCGATGGCGTTGGGCATGCCCTTGGCGTTGAGCGTGGTGCCGTCGATCGGGTCCACGGCGATGTCGACCTCGGCACCGGTGCCGTCGCCGACCTGCTCGCCGTTGAAGAGCATGGGGGCTTCGTCCTTCTCCCCCTCGCCGATGACGACGACGCCGTTCATCGAGACGGTGGAGATCAGCGTCCGCATCGCGTTGACCGCGGCGCCGTCCGCGCCGATCTTGTCGCCGCGGCCGACCCACCGGCCCGCGGCGAGGGCCGCGGCCTCGGTGACCCGGACGAGTTCCAGGGCGAGGTTGCGGTCGGGGGCTTCGGGAGAGACTTCGAGCTGGGGCGGCAGGTTGTGCTCGGTCATCGGAGCGCACCTTTCTGTACGACGACGGCCGGGATGTGAGGGTGCTGGAACTCTATCGGTACGTCGACATATTGAGCAGAGCGGGTCACGTATGAGCGCATTATCGGTCGAGCGTGTCTGCTGAGCGGACACCCCGCGTCTACCCCGCCGTCCCCCGCGGCACTCCCGGCGCGCCCGCGAGGGCGACCCCGGCGGAGATCGCCCCCGGCGATGCGCGACGATGGGGGCGTGGCAGGTATGAAAGGCAAGCAGACGGTCTGGGACATGGTCCGGTCGCTGGCGGTGATCGGCGTCGTCGTGGCGGGGATCTACCTCTTCCTCCCCCATGACGACACGGCCGACCCGACGCGGACGGTCGACTACCGGGTGGAGACCATCACGGCGCGGCGCGCGGCCCCGTACCCGGTGGCGGCCCCGGTGGGGCTGTCCGAGGAGTGGCGGGCGACCTCCGTGACGTACGAGCGCAAGGCGTCCAACGCCTGGCACCTGGGCTTCCAGGACCCGGAGAAGCAGTACGTGGCGGTGGAGCAGTCCAGCGACACCTCGGTGAAGTACCTGACGGGCGTCACGCAGAAGGCGAAGGCCAGCGGACAGACCCAGCAGGTCGGGGACCGGGCGTGGGAGCGCTGGGAGGGCGAGAAGTACGACGCCCTCGTGCGCCAGGAGCAGGGCTACGTCACCGTGGTGACCGGTACCGCCTCCTTCGACCAGCTCGCCGCGATGGCGGCCGCGCTGGAGTTCAAGCAGGGCCCGCAGACCCCGTAGGACCGTACGGGCGGGGTCCGCAGACGAGAGAAGGCCGCCCGTCCCGGGGAAACCGGGGCGGGCGGCCTTCTTCGCGTCGGGGAGGACTCAGACGGTCGTGACGACCTGGTCGAAGTCCAGGCGCGGGGAGCGCGGGAACCAGGCGTTCTCGCCCGGCTTGCCGATGTTGACGACCATCAGCGGGGTGTGGTCGGCGTCCAGGAACTCCTTCTGGACACCGGCGAAGTCCAGACCGGTCATCGGGCCGGCGGCCAGGCCGGCGGCGCGGACGCCGACGATGAAGTAGGCGGCCTGGAGGGCGCCGTTGACCAGGGCGGACTGCTCGCGGACCGGGCGCTCGGCGAAGAAGGCGTCCTTGGCCTGCGGGAAGTGCGGGAGCAGCTGCGGGAGCTCCTCGTGGAACTCGTTGTCCGCGGAGAGGATCGCGACCAGCGGCGCGGCCGCGGTCTTGGCCTGGTTGCCCTCGGCCATGTGCTTCACGAGGCGCTCGCGGGCCTCGGGGGAGCGGACCAGCGTGATGCGCAGCGGGGTCTGGTTGAAGGCGGTGGGGCCGAACTTCACGAGGTCGTAGATCGCCTGGACCTGCTCCTCGGTGACCGGCTCGTCGGAGAACGAGTTGGCGGTACGGGCCTCGCGGAACAGCAGGTCCTGAGCGGCGGCGTCGAGAACGAGAGACATCGGAAAGCCTTCTTCGGTGCGGAGGTGACGTGCGATGTCCCGACTGTACGACGAAAGTAGATGAAATTTCAACTACTTTGGTGTGCGGTGAGGTGGATCACCCCTGGCGGCCCTCCCGGCCCGCCCCGCCCTCGCCCTCGGCGGCCGCCGTCTCCCGGGCCGCCAGCGCCGAGTCCAGCCGGGCGCGGGCGCCCTCCAGCCAGTGCCGGCAGACCGTCGCCAGCTCCTCGCCGCGCTCCCAGAGGGCCAGGGACTCCTCCAGGGAGGTGCCGCCGGCCTCCAGCTTGCGGACGACCTCGACGAGCTCGTCGCGGGCCTGCTCGTACCCCAGCGCCGTATCGGTTTCAGTCATTCCCGTTCCCATCGTATGTGTGCGGTACAACGAATTTGTTGCCGGAGTGTGTCGGCGTCAGTGCGCCTCGGGAGAGGGGGCGGCCGCCGCGTCCGGGGCCGGGCCGGGCGCGGGGTCCCGGTCCGGCGCGGCGTCCGTCCGGGCGACCTCCACGGTGAACTCGCCCGCCGCCACCCTGGCCCGCAGCACCTGCCCCGCCGTGACCTCCCCCGCGGCCCGCACCACGTGCCCGTCCGCCCGCTGGAGGACCGCGTACCCGCGCTCCAGGGTGGCCGCCGGGGACAGTGCCACCACCCGGGCCCGGGTGTGCTCCAGCTCGGAGTCTGCCCGGTCCAGCAGGTGCCCCAGCGTGCGCCGGCTGCGGCCCAGCAGCGCCTCCAGCTCGGCCTCCCGGGTCTCCACCATCCGCTGCGGATGCACGAAGACCGGCCGGGCCAGGGCGTGCGCGAGCCCGCGTTCCTCCCGGTCGAGCAGCCCGCGCAGGGCCCGCAGCCCGCGGCCCCGGAGCTGGTCCACCCGCTCCAGCTCCTCCCCGACGTCCGGGACGACCTTCTTGGCCGCGTCCGTGGGCGTGGAGGCCCGCAGGTCCGCCACCAGGTCCAGCAGCGGGGAGTCCGGCTCGTGCCCGATCGCCGAGACCACGGGGGTACGGGCATCCGCGACCGCCCGTACGAGCTCCTCGTCGGAGAAGGGCAGCAGGTCCTCCACGCTGCCGCCGCCCCGCGCCACGATGATCACGTCCACGTCCGGCCGGGCGTCCAGCTCCTGCACCGCCCGCACCACCTGTGGCACCGCGTGCACCCCCTGCACGGCGACGTTGCGGACCTCGAAGCGCACCGCGGGCCAGCGCCGCCGGGCGTTCTCCAGCACGTCCCGCTCGGCCGCCGAGGCCCGCCCCACCACCAGTCCGATCAGCTGCGGCAGGAACGGCAGCGGTTTCTTGCGGTCCAGCGCGAACAGTCCCTCGGAGGCCAGCGACCGCTTCAGCCGCTCCAGCCGGGCCAGCAGCTCCCCGATGCCGACCGGGCGGATCTCGGTCACCCGCAGGGACAGCTGCCCGCGCGGGGCGTACCACTCGGGCTTGGCCAGGACGACGACCCGCGCGCCCTCCGTCACCGCGTCCGCGACCTCCTCGTAGACCTGCCGGAAGCAGGTCACGCTGACGGAGATGTCGTGCGACGGGTCCCGCAGCGTCAGGAACACCACCCCCGCCCCCGGCCGCCGGGACAGCTGCGTGATCTGCCCCTCCACCCACACCTGACCCAGCCGGTCGATCCAGCCCCCGATGAGCCGGGACACCTGACCGACCGGCAGCGGCGCATCAGCCGACGTATTCAGACCCATGCAGGCAGGCTAACCGCCGGGGCCGACACCGGTACCGGGCCCGTCGGACGGGATCCCCGCGCGTCGGCCGCGCTGGGCCACCAGCACGCACAACCCCACCAGCAGCCACACCGCCCCCACCAGCTGCGCCGTCCAGGAGGCCTCGACGATCACGGCGACCGTCACCGCCGCGCCCAGCACGGGCACCACCAGGTGCTTCCACCACTGCGGCGGCCCCGCCATCCGGCGCACCACGAACCAGGCCACCACCGAGGCGTGCAGCAGCGTGAACGCCGTCAGCGCCCCGATGTCCACGACGGAGACCAGGTGGTCGAGCCCGTCGTCGCGGCGGGCCGCCCACACCGCCGCCACCAGCGTCACCGTCGCCGCCACCAGCAGCGCCGCCCGCGGCGTGCCGCCCGAGGTGCGCGCCAGGGCGCTCGGCAGCCGCCGCTCGCGGGCCATCGCGAAGAGCAGCCGCCCCGCCGCGGCCTGCCCGGCGAGGGCCGCGAAGGCCGCCCCGATGGCCTTGCTCACCGCCACCAGGTCGTGCAGCCAGCCCCCGACCGAGGTCTCGACGGCGTTGTAGAAGGCCGGCCCCTGGGCGGCCGGGTCGGCGGCCAGCTCCGCCGAGGAGACCGGGGTCAGCAGCGCCGCCAGGTAGGTCTGCGCGAGGAACAGCACCCCGGTCAGCGCCAGGCAGAACAGCACCGCCCGGGCCACCTTCGCCGAGCCCCCGGTGACCTCCTCGGCGAAGGAGGCGATGGCGTCGAAGCCCAGGTACGACAGGACCGCGACGGACACCGCGCCCAGGACGGCGGCCGTCGAGAAGCCCAGCGAGCCGTCGCCGGTCAGCGGGGACAGCCAGCCGCGCCGGGCGCCGTCCCGCAGCAGCACGGTCACCGCCGAGACCAGGAAGACGAGCAGGACGACCACCTCCAGGCCGAGCACCGCGAAGCCCACGCGCGCGGCGGCCCGTACGCCCCACAGGTTCAGCGCGGTGGTGACCACCACCGCCAGCGCCGTCCACACCCACCGGGACACCTCCGGCACCAGCGCGTTCATCGCGATCCCGGAGAAGAGGTAGGCGACCGCCGGGATCAGCAGGTAGTCCAGCATCGCCATCCAGCCCGCGATCAGCCCCGGCCCCTCGCCGAGCGCCGTGCGGGCGTAGGTGAAGACCGAACCGGCCCGCGGGGCCACCCGCACCATCTGCGCGTACGAGAAGGCGGTGAAGGCCATCGCGACGGTCGCGACGAGGTAGACGAGCGCGACGGCGCCGTGCGATGTGGCGTCGAGCGTCCCGAAGACCCCCACCGGGGCCATGGGGGCGATGAAGAGCAGTCCGTAGACGACCAGATCCCGGAATCCGAGGCTCCGCCGCAGGGTGCCGGGCGGGGCCGTGCTGGAATCCGTAGCGGATGCCATCGTTCCTCCGAAGGATCGCCGGGGTCGCCGGGACGGATGTTCGACCAAGTCTGTGCCGAACGGGGGACGTCCGGCCTGCTGGAGACCCCCGTACGATGGAGCGTATGACTGCTCCCGCCCCCGCTCCCGCATCCCGCCGCGTCCTGCTCGCCGCCCCGCGCGGCTACTGCGCGGGCGTGGACCGTGCCGTGATCGCTGTCGAGAAGGCCCTCGAGCAGTACGGTGCGCCGGTCTACGTCCGGCACGAGATCGTGCACAACAAGTACGTCGTCCAGACGCTGGAGAAGAAGGGCGCGATCTTCGTCGAGCGGACCGAGGAGGTCCCGCCCGGCTCGATCGTGATGTTCTCCGCGCACGGCGTGGCCCCGGTGGTGCACGAGGAGGCGGCGAAGGGCCGGCTCGCGACGATCGACGCCACCTGCCCGCTCGTCACCAAGGTCCACAAGGAAGCCATCCGGTACGCGAACGAGGACTTCGACATCCTCCTCATCGGCCACGAGGGCCACGAGGAGGTCATCGGCACCTCCGGCGAGGCCCCGGACCACATCACCATCGTGGACGGCCCGGACGACGTGGCGAACGTCGAGGTGCGCGACGAGTCGAAGGTCGTCTGGCTCTCCCAGACCACCCTCTCCGTCGACGAGACCATGGAGACGGTCGACGCCCTGAAGACCAAGTTCCCGCTGCTGGTCTCGCCGCCGAGCGACGACATCTGCTACGCCACCTCGAACCGGCAGGCCGCGGTGAAGGTCATGGGCGCCGACTCCGACCTGGTCATCGTGGTCGGCTCGAAGAACTCCTCGAACTCCATCCGGCTCGTCGAGGTCGCCCTCGACGCGGGCGCGCGCGCCGCCCACCTGGTCGACTTCGCGAGCGAGATCGACGAGGCCTGGCTGGAGGGCGTCACCACGGTCGGCCTGACCTCGGGCGCCTCGGTGCCCGAGGTGCTCGTCGAAGAGGTCCTGGAGTGGCTGACGGTGCGCGGCTACGCGGACGTGGAGATCGTCAAGACGGCCGAGGAGTCGATCGTCTTCTCCCTGCCCAAGGAACTGCGCCGCGACCTGCGCGCGGAAGCGGCCGGACTGGTGGCCGGCGGCGCGGACGAGTAGCCTGCGGCGCCCCGCGTTCGTACGGTGAGTCCATGCAGATCTTCGGTGTGGACATCGGCGGTTCCGGGATCAAGGGCGCTCCCGTGGACCTTGACCGCGGCGAGCTGGCGCAGGAGCGCCACAAGGTACTGACACCACATCCGGCCACCCCAGAGAAGGTGGCCGGATGCGTTGCCGAGGTGATCGGCGCGTTCTCCTGGAAGGGCCCGGTCGGGGTCACCTTCCCCGGCGTGGTCACCGGTGGCGTCACCCGGTCGGCGGCCAACGTCGACGAGGCCTGGGTCGGCACGGACGCCGCGGCCCTGCTCTCGCGCGAGCTGGGCGGCCTGCCCGTCACCGTCCTGAACGACGCGGACGCGGCGGGCGTCGCGGAGATGACGTACGGCGCCGGCCGCGGCCGCGGCGGCACCGTCATCCTGCTCACCCTGGGCACGGGCATCGGCAGCGCCCTCTTCACGGACGGCCGGCTGGTCCCGAACTCGGAGCTGGGCCACCTGGAGCTCAAGGGCCACGACGCGGAGACGCGCGCCTCCGTCAAGGCCAAGGAGGACGGTGACCTCAGCTGGGAGCACTGGGCCCACCGGCTGGAGAAGTACCTGGCCCACGTGGAGATGCTGTTCTCCCCCGACCTCTTCATCCTCGGCGGCGGCGTCAGCCGCAAGCCGGAGAAGTTCCTCCCGCTGATCAGCGGCATCCGCGCGGAGATCGTCCCGGCGAAGCTGCAGAACAACGCGGGCATCGTCGGCGCCGCGATGGCGGCCCGCGACGGGGTGCCGAAGGGCTAGGTGTGTTGTCCGGAGAGGTTGGTGGCGCGGCTGGCGGGGGTGTGGCCGTGGATGCCGGTGTGGGGTCGGTGGTAGTTGTACCAGTGCAGCC
>NZ_JBICWZ010000026.1:0-61944 GCF_043199995.1 Streptomyces sp. NPDC048507
AGTACGAGGGCTTCCGCCCGGCACGCCGAGAGCACGCACCGGACGCCGCGGGGCCGCCCTCCGGGCTACGACACGACTTCGACGACAGCCCCTAGTGGCGGAAGAAGATCCGGTCGCCGTACTCCTGCATCACGCGGCCGTTCCACTCGTGGCCGCCGTCGACGTTGCCCGAGCGCAGCAGCGGCGGCTCCAGGCCGCGCGCGGCCAGTTCGCCGGCCGCCGCCGCCATCACCGCCTGCATGATCGCGCTGGTCACCACCGTCGAGGCGGGGGCGAAGGGGGCGTCGATGCCGTCGGCGGTCAGTTCCGCGTCGCCCACCGCGATCTTGCTGTCGAGGACGATGTCGCAGTGGTCCTTGAGGTAGGTGCCCGACACGTGCCTCGACTTGGTCCCCGTCGCGTACGCCACCGACGTCACGCCGATGACCTTGAGGCCGATCGCGCGGGCGTTCATCGCCATCTCGACGGGCAGCGCGTTGCGCCCGGAGAGGGAGATGATCACGAGGACGTCGCCGTCGGAGGCCGGGCTGCTGTCCAGGACCGCTCCGGCGAGCCCGTCGACCCGTTCCAGCGCGCTGCCCAGGGTGGCGGGCATGACGTCGACGCCGGCGGTGCCGGGGACGGCCAGGAAGTTCATCAGCGCGAGCCCGCCCGCCCGGTACACCACGTCCTGCGCGGGCAGCGAGGAGTGTCCGGCGCCGAAGGCGAAGAGCCGGTTCCCGTTCGCGACGGCCTGCGCGATCACGGCGCCCGCCTCGGCGATCCGGCTGCCCTCCTCGTCCCGCACCCGCTCCAGCAGGCCGATGGCGGCGTCGAAGAACTGCCCGGCCAGCTTGCTCTCGCTCATACGCCGAAGGCCCTTCCAGGGTGGGGTGAGGTGGCTGCGTCGTCGGTGTCCGCCGCTCACCGTGCGGTCTGGACCAAGGGCGTGTCAATACGAACGTCAATCCCGGGCCGAAAGGCCCCGCCACGTGGGCGGGCGGCGGCCCGCGGGGCGCCGGTGAAGATCCCCCGCACATGTCCAGTACATGCCTTGACGCTCGGCGCGGGACGGTTGTCCGTGCGATGCGTCAGAATTGGGGGCAGGGCCAGCGTCACGCAATCCGAGGGGCACGAATGTCCGGACTGATCGATACCACGGAGATGTATCTCCGCACCATCCTCGAGCTGGAAGAGGAAGGCGTGGTCCCCATGCGCGCTCGGATCGCGGAACGGCTGGACCAGAGCGGTCCGACCGTGAGCCAGACGGTCGCGCGCATGGAGCGTGACGGCCTGGTGGCGGTCGCCAGTGACCGGCACCTGGAGCTGACGGACGAGGGCCGCAAGCTGGCGACGCGCGTGATGCGCAAGCACCGCCTCGCGGAGTGCCTGCTCGTCGACGTCATCGGCCTGGAGTGGGAGCAGGTGCACGCCGAGGCCTGCCGCTGGGAGCACGTGATGAGCGAGGCGGTGGAGCGGCGCGTGCTGGAGCTGCTGCGGCACCCGACCGAGTCGCCGTACGGCAACCCGATCCCGGGGCTGGAGGAGCTGGGGGAGAAGGCCGAGGCGGACCCGTTCCTGGAGGAGGGCATGGTCAGCCTCTCGGAGCTGGACCCGGGCAGCGAGGGCAAGACGGTGATCGTGCGCCGGATCGGGGAGCCGATCCAGACCGACGCCCAGCTGATGTACACGCTGCGCCGGGCGGGCGTGCAGCCCGGCTCGGTGGTGAGCGTGACGGAGTCCCCGGGCGGGGTGCTGGTCGGCAGCGGCGGCGAGGCCGCCGAGCTGGATTCGGAGATCGCCTCGCACGTGTTCGTCGCCAAGCGCTGACGCCGTAGGAGCGGTGGAAGGTCCCGGCGCCTCGCGGCGCCGGGACCCGTCCTCCCCTGGCTGACCTGGAGCCCCGAGCTCTCAAGGTCATCCCCTTCGGACCGTCTTCCCCGAGCGGCCCGCCTCCCTGCTGAAAGGATCTCCATCGGCAGCGGCGGCCAATCCTTGAGCAAGGTCACTCGAAAGAGCGGTGTTGTCGGCGAGACGCCCGTTTTCGAATGCGGGTTCGATAGTCTGGCCGGGAGCGAAGGGGGTGCATCTGCGGTGGTACAGCGCATCGATGTGACGGGGGCCGACGGCTTCCGCCTTGCCGCCTGGGAGTTCCGCGAACCGCCGGCGGAGCCCCGGCATCCGCCCGTCCTGTTACTCCACGGCCTGATGGGCCGCGCCCTGCACTGGGCCGGCACCGCGCGCTGGCTCGGCGAGGAGCGCCGGGTCGTGGCCCTGGACCAGCGCGGCCACGGCCACAGCGAGCGGCCGCCCGCCGGCCCCGGCGTCCGCGATTCCCTGGGCCGCGAGGCCTTCGTGGCCGACGCCGAGGCGGTGATCGAGGGGCTCGGCATGGCGCCCGCGGTCCTGATCGGCCACTCGATGGGAGCGCTCACGGCCTGGCAGCTCGCCGCCCGCCGCCCCGAGCTCGTCCAGGCGGTGGTCATCTGCGACATGCGGGCGTCCGCGCTCGGCGAGGCCTCGCAGCAGGAGTGGGAGGAATGGTTCCGCCGCTGGCCGCTGCCCTTCCCCACACAGGACGCCGCCCGCCGCTGGTTCGGCGAGGACGACCCCCGGGTGGAACGCCCCGACCCCGGCCGCGGTGCCTTCTTCGCCGAGGTCATGCACCGGGCCCCGGACGGCTGGCGCCCGGTCTTCTCCCGTCACCAGATGCTGACCGCCCGCGAGACGTGGGTGCACGACGCCCATTGGGAGGAGCTGGCCCAGGTCCGCTGCCCCGCCCTGGTCGTCCGCGGCCTCGACGGCGAACTGGGCCGCGCGGAGGCCCAGGAGATGGTCCGCGTGCTCCCGGCGGGCCAGTACGCCGAGATCCCGGACGCGGGCCACTACCTCCACTACGACCAGCCGGCCGCCTGGCGGGCCGTCCTGGAACCCTTCCTGGAGGCCGTCACCGCCGGCGCCCACTGAGCCGGGGGCCGCGCTGACCCCGGGGCCCTGCCGGGGGCCCCGGGGTGGGGTCAGGCGCCGGGGGCGGCGTCCAGGAGCACCTTCAGGAGCTCGTCGGGGGCTTCGCCCATCACGTTGTGCCCCGACGCGACGGCGTGCGTGCGCCAGGAGGGGTCCGCGGAGAGCCGTTCGTAGAGCGCGGTGAAGGGGGAACCCCCGCCCCAGCCCGTCGCGTACACGAAGTCGCGGGGGCCGCCGACGCGCTCCAGCCCGCCCTCCAGGCGCACGGCCTGCATCAGGGAGGCCAGCGGGTGCGGGGTGGCCCGCGGGTCGAAGAAGGGCAGCGGGGCGCTCGCGTAGCCGGTCTCGCCCACGCCGTTCAGGTACCAGCCGCGCTCCCGCTCGGTGACGAGGGACCAGCAGGAGTCCCCGTCCCCGGGGACCAGGGCGTCGACGTAGACCAGGCCCGCCACCCGCTCCGGGGCGCGGTCGGCGGCCCCGGTGATCACCATGCCGCCGTAACTGTGGCCGACGAGCACGGCGTCGGTGACCTCGTGCTCGGCGAGGAGGTTCACGACGTCGGCGATGTGGGTGTCGAGGTTGACCGTGGCGGAGAGCAGGTGGCTGCGGTCGCCCACCCCGGTCAGGGTCAGTGCGAACGCCTGGTGCCCGTGGGCGCGCAGCAGCCGGGCGAGCGGTTCGAAGGTCCATGCGCCGTGCCACGCGCCGGGGACGAGGACGAAGGTGGCCATCGGGTTCTTCTCCTTGGCGGATCGGGGCTGTCGGTGGGCTGTTGGTGGGCCGTTGGCGGCCGGGGTCAGTGGGTGACGGAAAGGACGATCTTGCCAGTCGTCCCTCGGGTCTCGCTGAGCCGGTGGGCCTCCTGCGCCCGCTCCAGCGGGAACACCGCCTCGACGTGCGGCCGCAGCAGCCCCGCCTCCGCGAGGGCGGCCACCTCCCGCAGCCCCGCCTGGTCGGCCTCCACGGCCATGAACGCGGCGCGCAGCCCCAACGGCCGCGCCGCATCGGCCAGTCGGGCCTCGGCGGGGGAAGCGAGCGAGACCACCAGCCCGCCGGGGCGCAGCACGCGCAGCGAGCGCGGTCCGTACGCCCCGCCGATCGTGTCGATCACCACGTCCACCGGATCGAGCGCCGTCTCGAAGTCGGCCGTGGTGTAGTCGAGAGCCTCGTCCGCGCCGAGCCCGTGCAGGAAGGCGTGCTTGGCGGCCCGGGCGGTGCCGATGACGTGCGCCCCGCGCGCCTTGGCGATCTGCACCGCGAGGTGGCCGACGCCGCCCGCCGCCGCGTGTACCAGGACCCGCTGCCCGGGCCGCACGCCGGCGGTGTCCACCAGGGCCTGCCAGGCGGTCATCGCCGCGAGGGGCAGGGCGGCGGCCCGTACGTGGGTCAGTCCGGCCGGCTTGCGGACCAGGTGCCGGGCGGGCGAGGTGACGTACTGGGCGTACGTGCCCGCCGGGAGCGGGTGGCGCGGCATGCCGAACACCTCGTCGCCGGGGGCGAGGGTGGTGACGCCGGGGCCTACGGCCTCGACGACCCCGGAGAGGTCCCAGCCCAGCCGGATCGTCCCGGTGCCGAGTCCGCCGGAGGCCCGGTGCCAGGTGTCGGTCGGGTTGACCCCGGCGGCGTGGACCCGTACGAGGACCTCGGCCACCCCGGGCACCGGCCGCTCCACCTCGACGACCTTCAGCACCTCGGGCCCGCCGAAGCGGTCCTGCCCGATCGCCCGCATGCGCATACCCGTCGTTCCCGTCGTTCCCATCGTTTCCCCCTGGTCCGGTGGGGCCGTCGGCGGCCCGTCCGAGATCAGGTTCGCGCAGCGCGAAGGCCGGAACGAGTGGCAGGAATGTCAGCAAGTGAAAGAATCCTGCCATGATCGTCGACATGATCGGAAAGAGACCGCACCGCGTCGTCGTCCTGGCCCTCGAAGGCGTCTACCCCTTCGAGCTCAGCATCCCGGCCAAGATCTTCGGCACGGCGGCGGGCCCGGCCGGCGAACCCCTCTACGAGGTCACCACCTGCGGCCTCGACGGCGGCCCGGTGACGACGAGCGCGGACTACGCGCTCACCGTCTCCCACGGCCCCGAGGCCCTGCGCACGGCGGACACCCTCGTCATCCCGCCCTTCACCTGCGACCCCGACCCGGCCCGCGACTGGCTGCCGCCCGGCCTGGCCGGGGCCCTGGCGGGGGTGGCGCCCACCACCCGTCTCGTCTCGATCTGCTCGGCCTCGTACGTCCTCGCGGCGGCGGGCTTCCTCGACGGCCGCCGCGCCACGACGCACTGGAACGAGGCGGCGCGCTTCCAGCGGTGCTTCCCCCGCGTGGAGGTCGACCCGAAGGTGCTGTTCGTCGAGGACGGCCGGGTGTTCACGGCGGCCGGGGTCGCCGCCGGGGTCGACCTGTGCCTGCACCTGCTGCGCCGCGACCACGGCAGCGAGGTCGCCAACCGGGTGGCCCGGCTGTGCGTGGTCCCGCCGTGGCGGGAGGGCGGGCAGGCGCAGTACATCGAGAGCCCGATGCCGGAGCCCGCCACCGCCACCACGGCGGCCACCCGCGCCTGGGCGCTGGAGCACCTGCACCGGCCGCTGCCGCTGACGGAGCTGGCGGAGCACGCCCGGATGAGCGTACGTACCTTCTGCCGCCGCTTCGGGGAGGAGGTCGGCACGCCGCCGGGCCAGTGGCTGGCCCAGCGCCGGGTCGACCACGCCCGCCGCCTGCTGGAGACCACTGACCTCCCGGTGGACCAGGTCGCCGCCCGGTCGGGCTTCGGCACGGCCGTCTCCCTGCGCCAGCACCTGGCGGCGGCGATCGGCGTCTCCCCGACGGCCTACCGCCGCGCGTTCACGGCGTCCCCGAGGAAGACCCCCCAGGCGGCGGGGGAGACGGCGAGGACCCTGCTGGGCTCGGGCCCGTCCCCGACGAGCACGCGGCCCCCGTCGCCGACGGCGACGTAGACGCAGGAACTGCCTTCGGGGCAGTACGAGGACCGCTGCCAGCCGGGTTCGTGCACGGTCTTCCCCTCAGAGGTCTCGGGCAATGGAATGGATGAGATCGCGAGTCCGGCCGGGCGGCAGGGCCACCGCGTCGAGCTGGTGTCGAACGCCTACCGCCGCACCCGCGGCCCCTGCGCACTGCGGCTGCGCGCGATGGCGGCCGACCGGCTCCGGGTCGGGGTCTGGGACACCAGCCCCCGGATCCCGTCCCCCTTCGGCCCGCCGCCGCCCGAGGGCGGGCCGCGGGCTGCTCCTCGTACGGCTCTGCGCGGCCCGCTACGGCTCGTACCGGCTGAACGGCCCCCACGCGGGGAAGCTCCTGTGGGCCGAGTGCGTCCCCTGGGCGGTCACGGGGGGCCGGGTTCACATCGCGGCCACCTCGGCCAGCAGCCGGGCCGCCGGTGCCGGGTCGACCAGCCACTTCAGGTGGCTGCCGGGGAGCGTGCGGACGTCGTAGGGGTTCTGCGGCGTCAGCGCGTCGCCCTCGCGGATCATCCGGTCCTGCATGGCGGGCGGCACGCTGGTGTCCCCGGCCAGCCGGACGTACGTCCTGGGGATCCGCCCCCAGCTGCCGGCCCGCGCCCGGTCGTCGGGGGTGCCGACGTCGAGGTTCTCGTCGGGCTGGAAGGTGTTGAGGAGGACCAGGAACTCCTCGTCGGTCCCGTCGGCGAGGAAGGCCGCCTTGAAGGCCGCCAGGACGCCGGGGTCGCCGGTGCGGAAGTTGCAGCGCAGCAGACCGAGTTCGGCCGGGTTGCCGGCCATCGCCGACGCGAGGCCCGCGTTGTCGACGGTGGCCATCTCGGGTTCGGCGTAGTAGGCGCCGACGGGAAGGTCGACGGGGCACCAGGCGGAGACGTAGACGAGGCGGTCGATCAGGTCGGGCCGCTGGTTGGCCGCGACGGTGGCGGTCATGCCGCCGCGACTGTGGGAGACGAGGACGACCGGCCCGTTGCGCTTGGCCCGCTCCAGTATTCCGATGAGGTGAGCGGCGTTGTCGGCGAGCGTGACGCCCTTGACGGCCCCGGGTTCGGCGGCGAGCGCGGCGAGGTCCTGCGGTGCCTGGTAGGCCCGCGGGAACGTCGCCGCGAACCCGTGCCCCGGAAGGTCGACGGCGACCGAGCGGTGTCCGAGGAGGCCGAGTTCGGCCTGGAGCGGAGCGAAGGAGAAGGAGCTCGCGAAGGCCCCGTGGACCAGTACGAAGGTCGGTTCCTGCATCGGTCTGCACTCGCTTTCTGCCGCAATGGGGCGTGGCCGGAGGGGCGTTCACCGTAACTGGTGTAGATCATTCACGGGTGGCTACGGCCCAGCGGCCGAGGGTGCGGGACGTGCCGTCGTAGGTGAGCCAGGTGCCGTCGCCGAGGGGGAGTACGTGGCCGGTGGCCGGGCCGCCGGGGTAGGCGACGCGGCCGCGGACCTCCAGGGTGCGGGCGTCGAGCAGCCAGTGGTCCTCGGCGGTGGGCGCGATGACGGTGTCGGCGTCGACGAAGCCGCAGCCGTGGCCCCAGGAGGGCGGTGGGGCCTCGGGGCCGCCGTGCCCGTCCGGCGTGGCCGCGGCGAGGACGGAGCCGTCCAGGGCGTGCAGGTGCAGGTCGGCTCCGTAGTGCTCGACGGTGAGGAAGCCGCGGTGGGCCGGGTGGACGTCGGTGAGGATGCGGTCGAGCGTCTCGTTGAGGTCCCAGTCGATCAGCCGCTCGCCGTTCCAGCGGGCCCAGTGGAGCAGGATGCCGTCCTGCCCCATGCCGATGGACAGGCCCATGTGGACGCCGTCCGGGTGGGAGCGGTGGTGCGAGCCGGCGGCGGCGCCGTCCAGCGGCAGCCGGGCCAGCTCTCGGCCGTCCGTGGCGTCCAGTACGACCCAGAGCTCCCGCTCGCCGTCCGCGACGTGCGCCCAGACGAGCCGGCCGTCGTCGGAGACCCGGCAGGACCCGTGTGCGTAGCCGTCGCAGACCTCGTGCTCGTCCCCGGTGTGCGGATGGCCGGTCCTGGCGCCCCAGCAGCCGTGCCGGTACTCCCAGAGGGTCGCGCCCCCGTCCGCGGCCACGGCCCTGACGGCGCGCTGGCCGCTGAACACGGCGTACGAGCCGTCGGGGCTCACCGAGTGGACCCCGCGGTCCCAGCCCGGCCAGGGCAGCGGGAGGACGGCGGCGGGGGCGCGTTCGCCCGCGAACAGCTCGTCCAGGTCGTAGACCTCCAGCTCGTGCCCGTTCGGCAGGAGCGCCCGCCGCGGCCCGCCGGCCCGGCCCTCGAACCCGAAGCCGCCGACGAGCCCGTCCCCGCCCGGCAGTTCCACGGCCTCGCACATCACCACGTTGATCGCCATGCCCCGAACCTAAGTACCCCCACTGACACCGCCCGCCCGGCGCCGTCGTTCCCGGGCGCGCGGTTGCTCCCCCGTTCGAAGGGGTCGAATCTCTCGGCGGCTACGTGATGAGTGTTTCTTCGCTGAAGTCCAGGCTGGGGAAGACTTGCAGGATCATGCGGCCGACCGTGTCCTCGGTTCTGAACTCGACGACGATCCTTGTTTTCTGCGCCTCCTCGTCGAGCCACAGGAGCGTCGCTCCTTCGCGGTGAATTTTGAGGGGAAGTCCCCCTGTTGAAGGCGTCGAGTAAAGTGCTACGGAGCCGGTGATGGAGTTGTATGAGAAAGTCAACTCCTGGTCCGTGATGTCAGAAAGATGCAACGTGTAGCCGTAATCGCCCTCTGTGGCGGGCTCGATTCCGAGAGCGTTGACGAATGCCTGAGGGGGTGGTGTGACGAATTCTGATCCCATGCTGTTCTGCTCCTCCTGTTAGCCGGCGGGTTTCAGTGAGCGCCAGTAGCTGCCGCCTCTGATGATGACGGTAGTCAGCCTGGGGGTGCCGTCGGCTGCTATCTGCCATGTGGACTCCATTGAACGAATGCCGCTGGGGCCCATGAGTACTGAATGTGTTACCCCGTAGTTGCCGTATTCGTTGGCGAACATTTCTTCGAATATTCCGGCTGAGGCCGCCTCTTCGAGATGGGATCTGACGTATTCGCGTGAGGCTGGAGTGTCGCCGAAACCGATGCTTCTTAGCTGCTCCGCATTTTGCTTCGCGCGAGATGAATTATGGGGATCTGGTTTGATGTCACGGTTGAACAAATAGTTGAGCTTGCCTTCGGGGACCGCGGGGCAGGGTGAAAGGCCCAGGGGGTCCGACCAGGTGTGGGGGTTGGGGACGTAGGTGGTCGGGTTGGGGGAGGGGGCCAGGCCCAGGGGGTCCGGGGTGAGGTAGCGGGCCGTTTCGGGGTCGTAGGTGCGGAAGTGGTTGTGGTGGAGGCCGGTTTCGGGGTCGAAGTACTGGCCCGGGAAGCGGAGGGGGGTGTAGGCCTCGGCGTCGCGGGGCCAGGTGGTGGTGCCCCAGAGGGTGGAGCGGGCCCGCCAGGCGATGGCGCCGGACTCGGAGACCAGCTCCTTCGGGGTGCCGATGAGGTCCGTGACGATGGCGAAGAAGCGTTCGTCGGTGGTGCCGAGGACGCGTTCCGCCTGGGTGAGGGGGTGGAGGCCGTCGTGGGTCCAGGTGAGGGTCACCGGCCCGGTGGATTCCTCGCAGAGGGTGGTGCCGTCCCAGGTGAAGAGGACCGACTCCGCCACCTCGCCCGATGGCGTGAGGCGTCGCTTGGAGGCGCGGCGGCCCAGCGCGTCGTAGCGGTAGCGCCAGACCGTGCCGTCGGGGGTGGTCACCCCGCTCATGCGGTCTTCCGCGTCCCAGGTGTAGCGCCAGGTGTCCGGCTTGCGGGACGGGCGGCGTTTTTGGCGCAGCACCGTGCGGCCCAGCGCGTCGTGCTCGTAGCGGACCGCGCCGGCGGAGGTGATCCGGGTGCCCGCGTAGGTACGGGGCCCCTGGGCCTCCGCGCCGGGGTGGCGGGCCGGCCAGGCCGCGCCGGTCTGGTTGCCCGCGCCGTCGTACGCGTAGCGCTCCGACCAGTTCGCGGCGTCCACCGCCGTGACGCGCGACGCCGAGTCCAGGGTGAAGGCGGCCGGTCCCGCGAGGGCATCCGCCATCGAGGTGAGCGCGCCGTCCGCGCGGTACGCGTAGCCGCGGCGCTGGAGCGTGCGGCCGTCCCGTCCGGTCAGGTGCTGGCTGGTGAGGCGGCCCAGCGGGTCGTACTCCTGGGCGAGGGAGAGGCCCGCGCCCAGGGTGCGGGTGAGTTCGCGGCCCGCGGCATCGCGCTCGAAGGTGAGCGTGCGGCCCGAGGCGCTGAGCGAGGCGCGGCGGCCGGCCGCGTCGTACGTCCACTCGGAGTGTGCGCCGCCCGGCGTGGTGCGGGCGGTCCGGCGGCCGAGCGCGTCGTACGCGTACGTGGTGGTGCGGCCGTCCACCGTCTCCGCCCGCAGACGGCCGTGGCGGTCGCGCTCCCGGGTGAGGGTGGTGCCGTCGGGGGAGACGGCCCGCGCCAGTTCGCCGAAGGCGTCGTAGGCGTAGGAGGTGGTGCCGTCCGCCGTCTCCTTGGACACCAGGCGTGCGAGGGAGTCGTGTGCGTACGTGGTCCTCGCGCCCGTCGTGTCCGTGCGGGAGGACAGGTGCCCCGCCGGATCGTGCGCGTAGGTCGTGGTCCGGGCGTCGAAGTCGGTCTCCGCGGCGAGTCGGCCGGCTGGATCGTATGCGTAGGACCAGCTCAGGCCCTGGGGGTTGGTGACACCGGTGAGGCGGAGCTCCGTGTCGTGGGTGAAGGAGTGGCGGGTCCCGTCCGGGCCGGTGCGGGCGGTCAGCAGGTCGAAGTCCCCGTACTCGGAGACGGTCACCGCGCCCACGGCGTCCGTGTGGGTGACGCAATTGCCCTCGCCGTCGTACGTCCAGGACTCGGCCGCCCCGTCCGGTCCCTCCCGGTGCAGGAGGCGGCCTTCCACGCTCCAGCTCAGGTGCGTGGTGTGGCCGAGGGGATCCGTCACGGAGGTCGGGCGGCCGAAGGCGTCGCGGGTGTGGCGGGTGGTCCCGCCCAGGGGGTCGGTGACCTCCAGCGGCAGGCCCGCCGCATCGCAGCGCACAGTGGTGACCGCGCCCTGCGCATCGGTCACCGACGCCAGGTGGCCGCGGGCGTCGTGGGTGAAGCGCGTGGTGGTGCCGTCCGGGGCGGTGGCCGAGGTGCGGTTGCCCCGGTCGTCGTACGTGGCGCGGAAGACCCGGCCGTCCGGCTGGACGACCTCCACCGGCAGGCCCGTCGCGTCGTACACCGCTCGGACCTCGCTGCCGTCCGGGCGGATCAGGCGGACCAGGCGTCCGGCGTCGTCGTAGGCGAAGCTGGTGGTGTGGCCGAGCGCGTCCGTGCGGCTGGTCAGCCGGCCCGCGGCGTCGTGCGCGGACCGGGTCGTGGCGCCGGTCGGGTCGGTCTCGGCGGTGACCCGGGCGAGGTGGTCGACCTCGAACCGGGTGGCATGGCCCAGGGAGTCGGTGAGGACGGTGACGCCGTCCTCGTAAGCGAAGCGGACGTTCAGGTGGCCGTTGGTGCCGGACTGGGCGACGCAGCGGTCCCGGTCGTCGTAGACGTAGTCGAAGCGGCGGTCGTTGGTGTCGGTCCAGGAGGTGATCCTGCCGAGTCCGTCATAGCCGAACCGCAGCGGTCTGCCGCAGGAGTTGGTGACGTGGGTGAGGTGGCCGTCCGTGTAGGCGTAGCGCATCACCTCGGTGCCGTCCCCGAGGAAGAGGCCGGTGATCCGCCCGTCCGAGGTGGCCAGGCGCAGCTCGTAGCCGCCGCTGTGGACGAGGGAGAGCGGGGCGCCCGAGGCGTCGTAGGAGAAGGAGATCCACGTACCGCCGCGGCTGTCGAGCTGCGTGAGGAGGCCGTCGTGCGAGAAGTGGCGGACGAGACCGCTCAGCGGATCGGTGACCGTGAACCCTCCGTCCGCGTCGACGGTCAGCGGCCAGCGTTGCCCGTGGGCGGGGAGTACGGGGATCCCGGGTTCGGGGTGCGGGTAGGCGAGGAGGCTGCCGTCCTCGCGGATCAGGACGAGGCCCTCCGCGTCGGCCTCCAGCCGCTGGTCCACGGTGGACGCCCATGCCGGACCGAACCAGCGGCCCGTGCGGTACGAGGACTCGAAGGTCCGGGTGAAGACGAGCGGCAGCGAACCCGGCAGCACCAGATCGGTCTGCGGCAGGATCATCCGGCCCGTGGCCACCTCGACGGGGTCGCCCACGCACTTCAGCTCGGCCCTGGCCCGGGCCGCGGCCCGGGCCTCGGTCTCCACCGCCTGCCGGGCAGCCGTTTTGCCCGCCGCGGCCTCGGCCGCCCGGACGGCGCCGCCGCTGCCCTTGGTGCCGACGAGCTCGGGCAGCAGCCGCCCGGCGCCCTCGTACGCGTCGTCGCGGAAGGGGTCGACGAGGGCGCCGGCGACGCGTTCGGGATGGGCCGGGGCGGAGACCAGCCCGGCGAGGGTCATGTTGACGTTCTGGAGGTACTCGGCGGGGTGCGTGATGTTGTACGAGTCGAAGGGGCTCAGCCCCCGCGCGAAATTGATCATCCCCGCGGTGCCCTTGACGGCCCCGCCGACGACGTGGTTCAGCTCCAGGGCCTGCCCTGCCGCCTGGTCCGTCACCATGGCCACGGCCCGTTCGCGCGCCGAGGGCGCGGCGGGAGCGTGCTCCAGCGCGGCCCGCAGGGCGCGGCCGGCCGTATCCGCGGCGTCGTCGCGCTGGCGGCGGGCCTCGTCCAGGATCTCCTGGGCATGCTTCGCGTCGGCGGCGCCCGCGCCGACGTCCTGGACGGGAACCGGGCCCGGGTCCTTCCCGGCCGCCGCGTTCGCCCGGTAGGCGTCGGCCTGCCGGGTGTAGGCGTCGGCGGCGTCCTTGTGGGCCTTGAGCGCCTGCTGGTGGAGCAGGATGGCCTGTCCGGCCTGCCGCTGCGCCCAGTCCACCGTCTCCGCGTAGCGCTCCAGTGCGCCGCCCGCCGTCCGGCAGGCATCGGCGGCATGGAGCCAACCGGTCGGCTGCACGGCGAACTTCGCCCGGAAGGCGTCGGCCGCCGCGCCCTTCCAGTGGCCGGAATCCAGTGCCTTCATGCCCTGACCGACCTGGTCGAAGGCCGCCTGGAAGTCCTTCATGTGCGCTGCCGTCGTACGGATCGCCGACGGCGAGCCGTGGACCAGTTCGTCGGCCTGGTCGGTCTCCCCGAGCAACTGCTCGCGCACAGAAGCTCCGAGTGCCGACGCGATGTCGCCGCCGACGTCTTCGACCTGGTCGGCCAAGCGGTGCGCGCCCACCCGGTCGAGGACGCCCCCGAGGTTGTCGGCCGCCTTGCCGGCCTCCTCGCCGGCCCTCTTCTTCGCCGAGTCCCAGGTGTGCGCGAGTCCGTCGAGACCCCGGTCGGCGAGCTTGCCCCAGTCCGTCACGGCTGCTGCCCTTCCGTCCGCTCGCGCAGGGTCTCGGCCAGCTTCGCGCCGTCGTCCTTCCGGCTCGGAGCGATGTCCTCCCAGGTCTGCTTCCAGGCCCGGTCGCTGTTCTCCTTGGACTCGGCCAGGGACCCCGGGCCGTAGTCGGGATCGCGCAGGTTCGTGTACGGGTTGGCGGACAGGACGTCGCCCCAGTCCTTGTCGGCGACCTCCTGCTCGGACGCGTACGGGCTGCCCCCGGCGACCGCGTTGGCCAAGACCTTGAAGCCGCCCTGGACGTACTGATCTTGCTCGTGGACCATTCCGGCCGACAGGCCCACGTGGGCCGCGGACACGTTGGCCTGCTGGACCAGCGTGCGCACGCCCCAGCTCCAGCGTTCGCAGAACGCGTCCAGCTGCGAGGTCAGCCCGGCGTGGCCGCTCTGCAGGCCCGACAGCTTCAGCTCGGTGAATCCGTCGCCCATGCTCGCGGTGCCGATCGGGCCGAGCTCCTTCAGTTCCTTCAGGCAGTCCGTGATGCCCCGGGCGATCTGTGCCAACGCTGCCTTGGACACGTCGAGATCGGGCTGCTCCCCGCTCATGCCGCCGCCTCGCCGTCGACGGCCACGGTGTCCGCCACGATGCCCAGTACGGGCGGGAAGACCGCTCCGGCAGGACCCGCCGGATCGAGCGCCACTCCGCACGGGAAGTCCAGCGCCGCCACCACCTCGTCCAGCAACCGGGCGCCGCGCACCCGCCGGAAGGGCCACTCGTGCTCCGCCTCGCCCCGGGCCAGTGCGAAGCGCGACAGCGCCTCCTCGTCGGAGAAGGCACAGATCCAGTCCAGGCCGCCGAGTTCGGTCGTCCACAGGCCGCCCCGCTCGTCGAACGGGACGAGCACCACCCGGTCGCGGAACTCCGCCAGCCGCCGCAGGGCCGCCGGGTGCGGCCCGTCCGCCGGGTCCGGCGCCGGCCGGACCGCGGCTTCGGTGCGCGGGTGCCCCCATTCCTCGTCGAACCCCACCCGAACTCCCCCCGCACCGAACCGAACCCCACTGAATCGAACGCACTTTTGCATGGCGGGGTGGGAGGGGCAAATGTCGCGGTTCGGCAGTGCGCACATCCGGCCAGGCCGGGCCGGGCAGGGCCGGGGACGGCGCAGGGCCGGGGACGGCGCAGGGGGTGGCGGGCCCGGGGGCCGGCCACCCCCTGGGGGTGTGGGTGGGGCGGGTCAGCCCTTGCTGACCGCCGTCAGGATCTCCGGGAGCTTGCGGAAGACCGTCGGGGCGGCCAGGCGCAGGCCCGCCCAGGCGGACAGGGTGCCCCAGACGACGCCCGCCGGGAGCAGGATCCAGCGCAGGCCGTGCAGGCCGTCGGAGACGGTGAAGACGACGGTGAGGACGATCACCGGGGCGCTGACGACCACCGAGGCGACCATGCCGCCGAAGATGCCCATCCAGGCGAGCCCGCCCTGGCCCGGGGCGACGTTCTTGAAGGCGCCGTCCGTCGGGATCGAGTACGGGAAGTGCGCCGAGGCCAGGGCCCCCGTGAACAGCATCGCGCCCACCACCGCCAGGGACAGCCCCAGCGCCGCCGGGAAGCCGGACCAGTCGCCGAGCAGGGCCGCGGTGACGGCCGTGACCAGCGCCGAGTACGGGACGGCGATCAGGGCCAGCGCGGCGGCCCGGGCCCGCAGTTCCTCGTACGCGTCCCGCGGGCCGGTGATGGTCTGGGCGACCATCCAGAAGGCGGAGGTGTCCTGTCCGAACTGGTTGTACATCTGGATGCCGAGCATCCCCGCGCCGAAGCAGGCGAGGTAGACCGAGCCGGTGCCCTGGAGGGCGTTGAAGACCGGCACGATCGCCCCGACCGCCAGCGCGCTCACCCAGGCCGACTTCGTCTTCGGGTCGCGCACCACGTAGCGCAGCGTGCGCTGCATGACCGCGCCCGTGCGCCCGTCCGGCAGGAAGGACCAGACGCCGCCCGCCCCGTCCCGCTCCTTGCGCGGCGCCGCGGCCGCGAGGGTCGAGCCGTCCGGGGTGACCATCAGCTTGGTCAGGCTGCGCTCCCAGAACCACAGCAGCCCCGCCAGCGCCGCCAGGGTGAGGACCAGCTGCGCGGCGGCCGTGCCGTACGCGCCCCGGCCGGCCGAGTCGACCATGCCGACGGCCGTCGCGGGCGGCAGCCACCGCACCACTGCCTCGGCCGGCTCCAGCTGGGTCAGGCCGCCGGCCTGGAAGAGGCGCTGGCCGCCGAAGTTGACGGCCTGGGCGCCGACCGCGATCAGCAGCCCGCTCAGCACCGCGAGGTCGCGCCCCTTGCGGCTGGACAGCAGCCGTACGTTCGCGGTGGCCACGGCGCGGGCGAGCGCCACGAAGACGAGGAGCAGCAGCGGTACGGCCACCACCGCCGCCACCGCGCCGGCCGCGCCGCGCGCCACCGCCACCACCGAGCCGACGGCCAGGCAGAGCGAGAACAGCGGGCCGATGCCGACGAGCGAGGAGGCCAGCAGGGCCCGTACGAGCGGACGCGGGCGCAGCGGCAGCATCACCAGCCGGCTCGGGTCGAGCGTCTCGTCCCCGGAGGGGAAGAAGAGCGGCATGACCGCCCAGGCCAGGGCCATCAGCGCCGCGAGCAGCACGACGACCGTGGCGGCGTGCTGGTGGCCGTGCAGGAAGGACAGGCCGAGGGTGGCGAAGAAGCCGACGACGAGGCAGAAGACCAGGTTGGCGATCCAGACGGCCTTGCGCTTGGAGGAGCCCTTGAGCCCGTTGCGCAGCAGGGACAGCTTCAGCCGGACGAACAGCCCGGTGAGCGGGACCTCGGCGGCGCTGCTCACGGGGGCCGTCGCGGCCAGGGTGCCGGCGGCGCTCATCGTGCGCCGCCGAGCCAGTCGAGGGAGTCCCCGGCGGCGCGGTCCTGGGCGCCGACGAGTTCGAGGAAGGCGCTCTGCAGGGAGGGCGCGGAGCCCCGTACGTCGGCCAGCGGGCCGGCGGCGCGGATCTGCCCGGCGGCCATCACGGCCACCCAGTCGCAGAGCGATTCGACGAGCTCCATCACGTGGGAGGAGAACACGACGGTCGCACCGGACGCGGTGTAACGTTCCAGCACCCCGCGGATGGTCTGCGCCGACACGGGGTCGACGCCCTCGAACGGCTCGTCCAGGAAGAGGACTTCGGGGTTGTGCAGCAGGGCGGCGGCGAGGCCGATCTTCTTGCGCATGCCCGTGGAGTAGTCGATGACGAGCTTGTGCTGCGAGCCCGCGAGGTCGAGGACGTCCAGGAGCTGGGTGGCCCGCTTGTCGGTCTCCTCGCCGGGCAGTCCGCGCAGCCGGCCCATGTAGCCGAGGAGTTCGCGGCCGGAGAGGCGCTCGAACATCCGCAGGCCCTCGGGCAGGACGCCGATCCGCTTCTTCACCTCGACGGTGTCGGCCCACACGTCGTGTCCGGCGACGGTCACCCGGCCCATGTCGGGCCGCAGCAGGCCCGTGATCATCGAGAGGGTGGTGGTCTTGCCGGCGCCGTTGGGGCCGACGAGTCCGATGAACCGGCCCGCGGGCAGCTCCAGATCGATCCCCCCGACGGCCACCTGATCGCCGAACCGCTTCCACAGTCCCTCTACGCGTACCGCCGCGGCGGACGGCGCCGGTCGCGCCCCGTCCACCCCGTCCGTACCGCCTGCCGCATAACCCTGGTCCGGCATGCGCCTGCCTCTCGTTCTCATCCCCGTGGTCGTACGTTCTTCACCCTAGGAGCAGGGGGCGGGGCGAGAGCAGTTACGTATGTCATGAACTTGCGGGCAGGTATGTCAGTGGTGACACCGCCGGGGCCTTGACGTCCCGGCCGGGCCCTCGGCCCTCCCTCAGCCCTGGCGCCGCCCCCGGGCCGCCGCCGCCTCGCTGCCGCACGCGTACGCGAGCGCGTCGATCAGCTCCTCGGTGTCCGGCAGCCACCGGTTCGCGGGCGTGGGCTTGCGGGCCCACTGCACCGGGCCCCGGCCGCCGTAGCGGGTGGGCGGCGCGGCCACGTACTCGCCCTCGCCCCGCGCGACGAGGTCCAGGGCGTGCGGCAGCCAGCCCAGCTTGCGCACCAGGTCCGCGACCTTCGCACCGGCGCCCGGCAGGACGAAGAACAGCATCCGGTGGCCGGGGGTGAGGGTGACGGGGCCCAGGGTGCGCTGCATGCGTTCCAGCCGCGCCAGTGCCAGGAAGCCGGCCGCGTCCGGGACGTCCAGCGCGTCGAAGGTGCGGCCCGTCGGCAGCAGGATGGAGGCCCCGGGGTGCTTGGCCCAGATCCGGCGGACGCCCACCGCGCTGCCCGAGGCCTGCGCCGCCCAGTCCTTCGTCGCGGGGTGCGCACCGGGCGCCGGGCAGTCCGCCGACCCGCAGGAGCACAGTTCACGGCCGTCGCCGTGCTCCAGCCACGTACCCGCGAAGACGTCCCAGTGCCGCTCTTCCACGTACCGCACCGCATGGTCCAGCAGCTGCTCCCCACGCTGCTTGGGGATGGGCGCGGTCTCCGTGACTCCGATGGTCTCTTCCACGCCCATCACAACTCCCGCGGTCACCGGGGGTTACGGGCGTAAACCAGCCGGTGGGCGGTGCATCGATCCTGCATGCGGGGCGCACCGGTGCACGGGCGGGGGCGCATCGAAGGACGGGGCGCGGTCCCTGGGTAGCTACGCGACGCGGAGGGGAAGATTCTCCGCACATCAGGCGGGAAGTGATCATTCCAACGCTCTCCCGCGGCTTCAGGGGGTTTTCTCATGGCAGCCAGGCCTCTCGTCGCCCGTCAGCCGAACGAACGGCTGCAGGCGCTCATCCAGGAAGCCGGGTGCTCCAACGCCGGGCTCGCCCGGCGGGTCAACATGTGCGGGGCCGAGCACGGCCTCGATCTCCGCTACGACAAGACCTCCGTGGCCCGCTGGCTGCGCGGGCAGCAGCCGCGCGGCCGGGCTCCCGGCATCATCGCCGAGGCGATCGGCCGCAAACTCGGCCGGACCGTGACGATCGACGAGATCGGCATGGCCAACGGCAAGAACCTCGCCTCCGGGGTCGGCCTGCAGTTCTCCCCGACCGTCGTCGGCGCCATCGAGCAGGTCTGCGAGCTGTGGCGCAGCGACGTGGGACGCCGCGACTTCCTCTCCGGGTCGAGCGTGGCCGCCTCCGCGCTCGTCGAGCCCAGCCGCGACTGGCTGATCACCGGGGCCGATCCGCAGGTGGCCCGCAACGGCGGGGCCCGGGTGGGGATGTCGGACGTGGAGGCCGTCCGCGCCACCACCCAGGCGCTGACCGAGCTGGACCACCGCTTCGGCAGCGGGCACGTACGGCCCGTGGTGGTGCACTACCTCAACTCGGTGGTCTCCGGGCTGATCGGCGGCTCCTACCGGGAGCCGGTGGGGCGGGCGCTGTTCGCGGCCGTCGCCCGGCTCACCGAACTCGCCGGGTACATGGCGGTGGACACCGGGCAGCCGGGCCTGGCCCAGCGCTACTACATCCAGGCCCTGCGGCTGGCCCAGGCCGCGGGCGACCGCGCGTACGGGGGCTACGTGCTGGCCGCCTCCATGAGCCACCTCGCCGCCGAGCTGGGCAACCCGCGCGAGATCGCGCAGCTGGCGCGGGCCGCCCAGGAGGGGACCCGGGGGCAGGTCACTCCGAGGGTGGAGGCGATGTTCTACGCCGCCGAGGCGCGCGGGCACGCGCTGCTGGGCGACGCCAGGGCCACGGCGGTGCTGTCGGGCCGGGCGGTGACGGCGCTGGAGCGGGCGGAGCCGGAGTCGGGCGACGACCCGGTGTGGATCCGCCACTTCGACCGGGCCTACCTCGCGGACGAGCTGGCGCACTGCCACCGGGACCTCGGCCAGGCCGACGCGGCGGGCCGGCGGGCCGAGGAGGCGCTGCGCGGCCTGCCGGTGACCAAGGCCCGGCGGCGGGCCATCGGGCTGCTGCTGCTGGCGGCGGCGCAGGTGCAGCAGCGGGAGGTGGAGCAGGCCTGCCAGACGGCGACGAAGGCGGCGGAACTGCTGGGGACGCTGCGGTCGAGGCGGGGTGCGGAGTACCTGGAGGATTTCCGTACGCGGCTGGAGCCGTACCGGGAGGAAGCGGCCGTGCGGGAGTTCGGGGCGCGGCTGGAGGTTCAGGTGGCCTGACGTGTCCGGGGCGTGACCGGGTAGCGTGACCCGACGGTTCCGCAGGTTCAGGGGAAGTCGGAGAAGGCAGAGGAGTTCCGGTGACGACGCAGAGCGGACAAGGGGGCGTCCCCCGGCCCGGGGCGCCGGATCCGGCACGGCCGGAGCCGGATCCCGGGTACCCGGCGCAGCCGGCGCCGGGGGCCGGCGAGCCGTGGGGCGGCCCGGGGTACGGCTACCCGCCGCCGCACCAGGCCCCGTACGGGCAGCAGCCGCAGCAGCCCCAGCAGCAGTACGGGCAGGAGCAGCAGCCCCCGTACGGGCAGGACCCGCAGCAGCAGCCGTACGGCGCGCAGCCGCAGTACGGGCAGCCGCAGTACGGGCAGGGTCAGCCCGCGTACGGGTACCCGCCCGAGGGGCACGTGGTCGGACCCGGCTTCGAGGGCCCGGGCGACCCGCACGGCTACGGCTATCCGCCCCTGCCCGACGCGGTCACCCAGTACATCCCGCCCGTCCCGGCTGCCGACGCGCATCCGGGTGAGGCGGCGACCCAGTTCATAGCCCCCGTTCCGGGCGCCGGGCCGCATCCGGGTGAGGCGGCGACGCAGTTCATAGCCCCCGTTCCGGGCGCCGGGCCGCATCCGGGTGAGGCGGCGACGCAGTTCATAGCCCCCGTCCCGGCTGCCGACGCGCATCCGGGTGAGGCGGCGACGCAGTTCATCCCGCCCGTTCCCGGCGCTGCCGCGCAGGATCCGGCGGGCGCCGCGGCGCGGCACGCCGAGGCGGCCACGCAGTACATGGCGCCCGTGCCCGCAGCCCCGGTGGACCCCGCCGCTGCCGCCGAGGGCTTCGACTCGCTGTTCCGGGCCGACGACGGCGCCGCCGCCGGGCACACCCAGCAGCTGCCGCCGGTCCGGGCCGAGGCTCCGGCGCCCCGGCGGACACCGCCCCAGGCGCCGCCGCAGAACCGCCGGGCCCCGCTCCAGCAGCCCCCGCCGCCCCCGCAGCAGCAGTACGCACCGCCCCCGCCGCCCCCGCCGGCCGGGCGGCGGATCTCGCCCGTGGTCATCGCCGCCGGGGTCTTCGGGCTGGCGGTCGCCGGACTCGGCGTCGGTGCGCTGCTCGGCAACGGCAAGGCCCAGAACAACGACCCGGGCGCGGTGGTTCCGGCGTCCACCGGCTCGGCCAAGGGCGCGGCGGGGGAGGCCCCCGTCGACCCGGCCCGCCCGCAGGCCGTCCAGCTGGACAAACTGCTCGCGGACAGCAACGACAGCCGGGCCTCGGTGATCAAGGCCGTGGACGACATCAAGGAGTGCAAGAACCTGGGCCAGGCGGGCGAGGACCTGCGCGACGCGTCCCGCCAGCGCGAGGAGCTCGTCACCCGGCTCCAGGAGCTCAAGGTGGACCTGCTGCCGAACCACGCGCGGCTCTCGGCGGCCCTCACCAAGGCCTGGAAGGCGTCGGCGGCCGCCGACGACAGCTACGCGGACTGGGCGGACGACATGAGCCACGACAAGGGCGCCTGCAAGGACGGCAAGGCGAAGTCGACCGACAACGCCGCCGACGGCAACCGGTCGAGCGGCGAGGCCACCAAGTCCAAGGAGTCGGCGGCGGGCCTGTGGAACTCGATCGCGTCCAAGTACGGCCTCCCGCAGCGGGACAAGTCCGAGCTCTGAGCGGGGCCGGCCGCGCTCACGCCGAGCGCGGGGCCTGCTCCAGCGTCGGGGTCATGTCCTGGGGCGCCTCGCCGGGCTGGTCGACGATGCGGCCGGCCTGCACGATCTGGAAGCTGACCCGGCCGTTGACCAGCCGGGGGAAGCCGGCCACGGCGCGCATGTCCTGGTAGCGCCAGCTCAGGTCGGGGGTGAGGCCTGCGGTCTTGACGCTCTCGGACTGGTTGAGCGCCCGGGTCAGCTTGCGGGCGGTGACCTCCTCGCCGTCCTTGAAGCGCTGCACGACGTCGTTCAGGACGGTGTACGCGATCCAGGTCGTCTGGGCCCCGCTGTCGTCGGGGTCGACGGTGTCGTCGCCGAAGGCCTGCTCGGTGATCACCTTGCGCATCGGCGCCCACAGCGGATCGGTGGACACCGGGTACCAGCTGGTGACGTACGCGCCCTCGAAGGGGCTCTCCTTGCCGCCGGTGCGATCGACCAGGCCCTGGCTGATGCTGCCGAGGACGGAGGCGATCTGCGGGTTGCGGTGCTGGCCGTCCAGGCGGCGGAAGGCGTCGAAGAAGGTCTCGGTGCGCTCGCCCAGGACGGCCGTCACGCAGGGCCTGCCCTCCTTGGCCGCGGCGGCGGCCGCCGCTCCGGTCCCCGTCCCCTTGCCGTCCTTGCCGTCCTTGGCCGGGCTGCCCGACGGCGTGCCCGACGGCGTGCCCGAGGGGCTGCCCGACGGCGTGTTCGCCGGGCCGCCCGCCGAGCCGTCGGCCAGGGCCTCCCGGGCCTGCGGGGTGAGGTCGGCGGCGTCCTCGGCGGCCCGGATGTCGGAGGCGTCCGGCATCTTGTTGGCCCGCAGCCCCGCGTTCAGCAGGATCGGCATGGAGTCCCCGGCGAGGGTGTCCGGGCGGACCAGCGACACCTGGGAGCAGGCCTTGCCCAGCTGGTGCCCGGCGCCGGCCAGCAGGGCGGGCTGGCCGCCGTTGACCGGGTAGGACAGGGTGCTCTGGAACTCCTCGGCGGAGACCCCGTAGCCGCCGATGAAGGGGATGCCCTCGGCCTCCAGCGGGGCCATGAAGGCGCGCCCGTGCTGGCTGTACGAGCCGACGACGGCGACGGCCTTCTCGGCGATGGCCTGACGGGCGCAGTCGGCGGCGCCGGTCGGGGTGTTCTTCTCGTTGCAGGTCAGGACGCGCAGCTTGCGGCCGTGGATGCCGCCGTTGGCGTTGACCCAGCGTTCGTAGGCCTTCGCCATGCCGGGCATGCCGGGCATGTTGGTGGCCTTCGTGCCCATCGGCGCGAAGGTCATGACCGTGAGGGTGCCGCCGGAGGCCGCCGAGCCCCCGGGGAGGACCCCGCACGCGGTGGTGAGACACGCGCCCAGTGCCGAAGCGAGGAGCAGGCGGGACAAGACGGCTGCGCGTCTGCGAGAGGTCATGTCCAGCGACCATTCCGCCCGAGGGGGAACTGGATGGTGAGGTGTACACAACATTCGGTGACGCCGAGGTGAATTGCGGGGGGACCGCCGGCGCACAGGTGCTTCAAGATCGCAGGTGGGGGGAACGTACGATCGAAAGCGTGACATTCGCCCAAGGTTCGAAGAACTCTTCCCGCCGCGGCGGCCGCTCCTCCACCATGGGCGGCATGCCCCTCAACGACATGCCGTGGTGGCGCTGGCGCAGCAACGTGCGCTCGGCGCTGCACATGCTTTCCGACCCGGTGTTCCAGGAGGAGATCTGGCTGGCGGGCGCCGAAGGGTACGGGGACGTCACGGACGCCGTGTACCGGCTCGTCGAGGACACCTGGCTCGACAGCTGGTCCGCCGAGAAGTACGTCGGCACGATCTTCCGCGACGCCCAGGAGGCGGCCGTCGTCGACCTCGCCGTGCTGCGGGTGCTGCGGATCCTGCACCAGGTCGGTCCGGACGCGCCGGTGTCCGCGTACCTGGAGCACCACGCGTGGCCGGAGGCGGTACGGGCGGCCCGCGAGGCGCACGTCCGGCTGGCGGCGGCGGACGGGGAGGATCCGGACGACCGGCCGGCCTCCGTCGACGTACTGAAGATCCTGACCCGCGCGGTGTGAAAGGCTATGCCGTCATGAGCGACCCGCAGCCCCAGCAGTACGTCCTGACCGTGTCCTGCCCCGACAAGCAGGGCATCGTGCACGCCGTGTCGAGTTACCTCTTCATGACCGGCTGCAACATCGTGGACAGCCAGCAGTTCGGAGACCGCGAGACCGGGCTCTTCTTCATGCGGGTGCACTTCGAGGCCGAGTCGTCCGTGACCGTCGAGAAGCTGCGCGCCAGCTTCGCCGCGATCGGGGACTCCTTCCGGATGGACTGGCAGATCCACCGCTCCGACGAGCGGATGCGGATCGTGCTGATGGTGTCGAAGTTCGGGCACTGCCTGAACGACCTGCTGTTCCGCTCGCGGATCGGCGCGCTGCCGGTGGAGATCGCGGCGGTGGTCTCCAACCACACCGACTTCGCCGAGCTGGTCGGCTCCTACGACGTGCCGTTCGTGCACATCCCGGTGACCAAGGACACGAAGGCGGCCGCCGAGGCGCAGCTGCTGGAGCTGGTGCGCGAGCGCGACGTCGAGTGCGTCGTGCTCGCCCGCTACATGCAGGTGCTGTCCGACACCCTGTGCAAGGAGCTGAGCGGGCGGATCATCAACATCCACCACTCCTTCCTGCCGAGCTTCAAGGGCGCCAAGCCCTACCACCAGGCGCACGCGCGGGGCGTGAAGCTCATCGGCGCCACGGCGCACTACGTCACCGCCGACCTCGACGAGGGCCCGATCATCGAGCAGGAGGTCGAGCGCGTCGGCCACGACGTCACGCCCGACCAGCTCGTGGCCATCGGCCGTGACGTGGAGTGCCAGGCGCTGGCCCGCGCGGTGAAGTGGCACAGCGAGCACCGCGTGCTGCTGAACGGCTCGCGCACGGTCGTCTTCGCGTAGCTCCCGGCCCCGGCGGCCCCGGCGGTCCGCCGGGGCCGCCCGGCGTCGGCGTCACGCGTCACGCATCACGCGTCGGGGGCCTCGACCCCGCAGTAGCCCGCGAAGGCCGCCAGGATCTCGTCCTCGCGGATGCGGCCGTCGCCGTCCTCGTCGAGGGCCGCCGCGACCGGGCCGGCCAGCTCCGCCGGGGTGCCGAGGACCCGCAGCACGCGCGCCGCGGCCGCCGGGGTCGCCGAGCCCGAGCCGTCCTCGTCCGCCACCGCGACCACCGCGGCCAGGAACGGACGGGCGATCTCCGCGAACCGCTGCGGGCTGTCGCGCAGCCGCTTCGCGGCCCCGGTCACGAACTCCTCCCGGGACACCCGCTGGTCACCGTCGACGTCGGCGATCCCGGCCATGCCCTGCCAGAACGCCTCCGCGCCGTTGAAGACCGCCTGGCCCTTGTCCGACCGCGCGGTGGTGCCGAATTCGGCCAGTACGGCCCTGGCCGCCGTGATGAAGTCCTCCCGGTCGATGTACCCGGACCCGTCCTGGTCGAAGGTGGCGAATCGGGCGGCGATCTTGCGCTCGTATTCTGCGCTGTCCATATTCGGCGTTCCGCCTTCACATGTGCGTTGGGGTGCAGTTGGGGTGCAGATCAAGACAGGCAGGAGCGTACGGCCTCGGTGGCCTGAGCGTTAAGCGAAGCGGTCAAGGAGGTGGCCGCATCGAACCCGCGCACGGGGAGCGCGATGGGGCGCGTACACCCGTTCGCGCGCGACCCTTAGCACGTACGTCCCGCCTCCCGCACGGGCTTTCCCCGAAACAGGCGCATTCCGTCAGGTGCGCACTACATTTGACGGGACGGCACACGGCTGGAGGCGCCATGGCGAGGGACGTTCCACCGCGCTGGGACCGCCGCATGCAGCAGCGCCTCGCCCGGGGCGAGGCCGCCGCGCTCGGCGAGCTCTACGACCGGTTCGCCTCCCTCGTGCACGGCCTGGCGCACCGGGTGCTCGGCGACGAGAAGGCCGCCGACCGGATCACCCGCGAGGTCTTCGGCTACATCTGGGAGAACCCCGACGCCTACGACCCGGGGCAGGGCTCCATGCGTTCGTGGGTCGCCCGCGTCACCCAGGGGCAGGCCGTCGACCGGCTGCGGCAGGTCGAATGCGGCCGCGGCTCCCGCGAGGAACTGGAGCAGAAGGTCCGCAGTGCCAACGCGGCCGCCCGCGCCGACTACATCGTCACCTCCATGCCCGCACCGCTGCGCGCCGCCCTGGAACTGGCCTACTTCAAGCGCCGCGACTACCGGCAGGCCGCGGCCGACCTCGACATCAGCGAGGACGAGGCCCGCCGCCGGCTGCGGCTCGGCCTCCAGCTGCTGTCGACCGCCCACGTCCTTCCCCGGGAGGACCCCGCCCCGCGCCGATACGGAACGACCTGATGACCGGCCCCGCCGAAGGCACCCCCGACGATGCCCACGAGCGGCCGGCGCGCGCCGCGCGCATACCGGGCTCCCGGCCGGCCGGCGAGGGCCTGCGCGCCGCCCGGATCCGGCCGGCGGAGCCCGCGCCCCCGCACGCACCGGAGCCGGCGGCCCGGCCCGCAGGCGAGCCCGCGTCCGTACCGGAGTCCGCGGCCGTGCGGGAGCCCGCGCGCGGACCGGCGCCCGTGGGGCCCGGGCCCGGCGCCGAGCAGCGGCCCCGGACGCACGGCGTGCTGAAGTCCCTGCTCGGGGCGTGGGCGCTCGCCGCCTGCTCCGCCGAGGAGACCCGGGCCGTCGAGGACCACCTCACCGGGTGCGCGCCCTGCGCCGAGGAGGCGCTGCGGCTGCGGGACGCCGTGGGCCTGCTGCACCCCGAGGAGACCCTCGACCTCAAGCCGCTGCTGCGGTCGCGGGTGCTGGAGGACTGCCTCGGCAGGCGCCCGGCGCGCATCCCGGTGCCGGTCTGGGCGAACCCGTACGACACCGAGACCGCGCGGCTCGACGCCCTGCTGCGCGACTTCGGCGAGGCGGAGTGGGGCACCCCGGTCCCGCTGAAGTGGTTCGAGGAGCGGGCGCCCCGCACGCGGCGGACCACGGTGGCGGGCGTGATCGGGCACCTGCTCACGGTGGACGGCCTCGTCGCCACCGCCCTCGGGCTGGACGATCCGCTGGGACCGCAGGCCCCGCCGGGCGGCGGCCCCGAGGGGCGTACGGAGCACTTCTGGAGCTCGGCGGCGTACGCGGCCACCGGCACGGTCCGCGAGACCTGGCGCGAGCAGGCCCACACCCTGCTCCGTACGGTCTCCTTCGCCGGCCGGGGCGCCGCCGAACTGGACGTGGACTACGGGGCCTTCGCCCTGCCGCTGGCCGACGCCTTCCTGGAGCGGGCCTTCGAGTGCTGGGTGCACGCCTGGGACATCGCCGAGGCGGTGGACTACCCGTACGGGCCGCCCTCGGGCCCGCACCTGCACCGCATGATCGACCTCGCGGCGCGGCTGCTCCCCGGGGCGCTGGCGGTCCGGCGCCGCTCGGGCCTGGCGGGTCCGGCGCGCGGCCTGGTCGCGGCGGGCGCTCCGGGGCGGACCCTGCACCTGGAGATCGAGGGGGCGGGCGGCGGCGCCTGGGACATCGCCCTGGACTCCCCGGCGGCGCGGCCCTCGCGGGAGCACACGGTGGCGGAGGTGGCCCTGGACGGCGTCGAGTTCTGCCAGCTCGCCGCCGGGCACGTCTCCCCGCACGACGCCGCCGTGGGCCAGACCGGCGACCGCGAGGCGATCCGCGACGTCCTCTTCGCGGCGGCTTCGCTGAGCCGGCTGTAGCCACGCGCGGGCCCCCGCCCCCGGTGGGAGGGCGGGGGCCGGCGGCCGCGGGTCAGGCGGTGGGGAGGGCGGCGACGAGGGCGGCGGGCACGCCGATGACGTCGGCGAAGCTGAGCTTGCCGGGGCCGAACTCGGTGGCGGACATGGCGCGCTTCCTGCCGCCGGCGGTGACCTGCCAGACGGTGCCGTCGCCGCCGCGGGGCAGGAGCATCGTGCCGTCGGCCGGGGCTGCCTTGGCGGCGGCGCCGTTCAGCCAGGTGCCGGGGGCGGCTTCGAGGGTCCGGCGGTCGTAGCCGAGGCCGGTGAAGTCCTCGTAGGAGAGCGGGACGGCCTTGCCGCCCGCCATCACGTAGACGGTGGCGTCGGCGCCGGAGGAGTTCTTCACGAGCGTGCCGTTGCCGGGCGGGGTGGCCACCGCGCTGCGGAGCCACTGGCCGGGGACGCCCATCAGCATCTGCTGGTCGTACTCGTTCGCCGTCCATTCCGCGCCGGAGATGGGCAGGGCCGCGCCGTCCACCATCACGTAGCGGCTCGGGTCCCGGCCCGTCTGGTCCATCACGACGACGCCGGAGGCGATCTTGCGCTGGGTGGCGGCCTGGAGCCAGGCGGTCGGGACGCCCATGTCGGGGCGGGTGTCGTAGCCCGCCTCGGTCCAGTCGGCCCCGCCGATGGCGAGGGCCGCGCCGTCGACGATGACGAAGCGGGAGTTGCCGCCCGCCATGTCGTGGACCACCGTGCCGGCCGGCGGGGCACTGGGCAGCGAGCGGAAGGCCGTGTCGTCGACCAGCACGATCTTGCTCAGGTCGTACCCGTCGGGCGCCACGTCGGAGCCGGTGACGGGGATTCCGGCGCCGGAGATCATCACCTTGACGTCGGCGGCGCCGGGGGACTTCACGAGGGTGCCGGCGGGCAGCGAGGCCGGGTTCGGGTACGAGGGGGTGCTGGTGCCCGCCGGGGAGACGTAGCCGCTGATCGTCTGGCCCCAGGGTGCCGCGCCCACCCGCCAGTTGGTGGTGCTGTTGGTGCTGACGCGGCCCGGGTAGCCGCCCTGGTTGCCGCCGGTGATGGTGACGGTGCCGCCGGATACGGCGGTGACGATGGCCACGTGGTCGTCGCCGGTGCCGCCGCCGTGGTTGTAGACCACCGCGTCGCCGACGTGCGGGGTGCTGGAGAGGGTGCCGTACCTGACGCCGTAGCCGTAGAAGCTGTCGGCCAGGTCGTTCAGCGCCGAGAGTCCGGTGACCCCGTTGCGGGCCCAGACCCAGCCGGCGAAGTCGGCGCACCAGGCGTGGGTCCGCTGGCCGCCGCTGCAACTGCTGTTCTGGTTCGGGCCGCCCACGTAACCGCCGTGGGCGCAGGCTCCGTTGCCGGCCTCGGCGCGGGCCGTGGCGGCGATGCCGTCGGTGAGCGGGGAGGCGCTGGCCGGGCCGGACAGTACCACCGTCAGGGCGGAGGCGGCCAGGGCCGAGGTGGAGGCGGCGCGGAGGGTGGCGGCCTTGCGGGACGTGGGCATGGCTGTGCTCCTGAAGGGTGCGGGGCGGAGGCGGGCGGTGCGGGCGGGCGGTGCGGCGCGGTGCGGCCGGACGGGGGTGGTGCGGGGCGGGGCGGGGTGGTGCGGTGACCGGGCGCGACGGGTCAGGCGCAGGCCGGGGGGCCGGGGCGGTGGCCGCGGGCCGCTCCCGCCGCGAGGGCGAGGGCGAGCAGTCCGTACGCCTGGTGTGCGGCGGCGGCGGGGTCGGCGGCCCGGACGAAGAGGGCGACGTGCATGCCGCGCGGCTGCGGGCGCACCCGGACGTGTTCGAGGGCGTGCGGCGGGCGGGCGTGGGCCCACAGGGCGTCCTGGAGGAGGTTCGCCCCGCCCTCGGTGCCGGCCGCGCCGGTGCTGCTGCGCAGCGGGATGCGGACCAGGAGCACGGGGTCAGCCCCGGCCGGTGACGTCACCGTCGTCGGCGTCGTCCCCGGCGTCGTCCCCGGCGTGGTGCGTACGGACGGTTTTCGGCATGGCGGTGCCCCCGGGCTCTCGTCGGTCGGTGGTGGTGGCCACCGGGGCGGGGCGGGTTTCGCGTGTGCCGCCGCCGCTCCGGTGTGGTCACCATCCTGTGCGGGCCGCAGGGGCCCGGGAAGTCCCGCCGGGCGGCACCAAGCGGCCGGGCAGCTTGCTGCCACCGCCCGGCCGGGCTGCGTTCAGGGGCGGGAGAAGCGTTCGCGCAGGCGGTACTTGAGGACCTTGCGCAGGGCGTCGTTGCGGGGCAGCGCGTCGACCAGCTCCAGCTGCTCGGGCAGCTTGTGCGGGGACAGCCCGCCCGCCCGCAGGTACGCGGTCACCGCGTCCAGGGTCAGCGGGGCGGCGCCCGCGGGCTGCTCGACCACGGCGCAGACGCGCTCGCCGCGCTCCGGGTCGGGCAGGCCGATGACGGCGACGTCGCCGACGGCCGGGAGCTGGTGGAGGAGGTCCTCGATCTCCTTCGCCGAGATGTTCTCCCCCTTGCGGATGATCACGTCCTTGCTGCGCCCGGTGAGGACCAGGTGGCCGTCCGCGGTGAGGTGGCCGAGGTCGCCGGTGATCAGGTAGCCGTCGGCGTCGAAGGCCCGCGCGGCGTCGTCGTCGTGGTTCAGGTAGCCCCGGCAGACGGCCTCGCCGCGCAGCCGCACCTCGCCGTCCGTGCCCGCGGGCAGCGGGGTGCCGCCGGGGGTGGTGATGCGGATGGACATGCCCCGCGGGGGGCGGCCCTCGGTGGTGGCGAGGTTCTCCGGGGTGTCGTCCGGGGACCCCATGGTGATCATGGGGACTTCGGTCATGCCGTAGCCGTGGGTGAGCTGGCAGCCCAGTTCCCGGACGACCGCGTGGTAGGTCTCCGGGGGCTTGGGGGCGCCGCCGCCCGCCAGCAGGCGCAGGCTCGGGATGAGCCGCGTACCGGGGTCCTTGCGCTGTTCGGTGAGGAACATCGAGTAGAAGGCGGTGGAGCCGCCCGCGACGGTCACGCCGTGGCGGCGGTACCCGTCCAGGGCGTCCGGCAGCGCGAACTTCTCGAAGAGCACCGCCGGGAACCCGTACAGCAGCAGCATCACCAGGTAGTCGGGGCCGCCTATGTGGGCGTACGGGAAGGCCACCGAGCCCACGTCGGCGGGGGCCAGCTTCAGGGCGTGGGCGAGGCAGGAGCCGCCCGCGATGAGGGAGCGGTCGGTGTGCAGCACGCCCTTGGGGTCGGAGGTGGTGCCGGAGGTCCAGTAGATCCACCGCACGCCGGTGCCGTCGGCCGGCGGCGGGGGCAGCACGGCGGGGTCGCCCTCGGGCAGGTGCGCGTACGCCTCGAAGACGCCGCGGGCGCCGAGCCGGGCGGCCATCGCGGTGTGGTCGAAGCCGCGCCAGACGCCGGGGACGGCGAAGAACTCGGCCTTGGCCTCGCGAAGCGCGAAGCCGGTCTCGCGGTCGCGGTAGAAGGGGATCACGGGTGTCTGGACGGCGCCGAGGCGGGCGAGGGCGAGCGAGAGCAGCACGGTCTCGATGCGGGTCGGGAGCTGCCAGGCGACGACCGTGCCGGGGCGCACGCCCTTGTCGTACAGGCCCGCGGCGACGCGTTCGGCCCGCTCGCGCAGCTGCCCGAAGGTCAGGGTGCGGTCGTCGGCGGGGTCGGGGGCGGCCTCGATGAGGACGGGCGCGTCGGGGGTGAGGGCGGCCCGGCGGGCGACCAGTTCCCAGAGGGTGGCGGCGCGGCTCAGCTCCGTGGCGGTGGCCGCCCGGGCCCGTCCGGCCGGTGCGACGTCCGTTCCGCTGTCCGTCATGCCGCCGTCGTCCGTCATCCCGGACCTCCCCTGGGCAAGGCAACCGAATGTCTGACGGAGAGTCAGATCAAGCGGAGAGCGTAGGGCTCCGGCGCTTGTCGGTCCAGGGGTGGCGGAGCTAGCTTGTTTCTGACGATCCATCAGATTGGGGAGCGCTATGGAACTGCCTCGGATCATCAGCGTCGACGACCACGTCATCGAACCGGCCCACCTGTTCGACGTCTGGCTGCCCGCCAAGTACCGCGACCGCGGTCCCCGGCCCCTCACCGCGGGCATCGGCGAACTCGCCTACACCGGCGGGAAGTACGTCATCACCATGGACCCCGACGGACCGCCGACCGACTGGTGGATCTACGAGGACCTCAAGTTCCCGTACAAGCGCAACATCGCCGCCGTCGGCTTCGACCGCGACGACATGACCCTGGAGGGCATCACCCGCGACGAGATGCGCCGCGGCTGCTGGGACCCCAAGGCGCGCCTGGCCGACATGGACCTCAACCACGTCGAGGCCTCCCTCTGCTTCCCGACCTTCCCGCGCTTTTGCGGCCAGACCTTCGCCGAGGCCCACGACAAGGAAGTGGCCCTGGCCTGCGTGCGCGCGTACAACGACTGGATGGTCGAGGAGTGGTGCGGCGACAGCGGGGGCCGGCTCATCCCGCTGTGCATCATCCCGCTCTGGGACATCGACCTCGCCGTCGCCGAGATCCGCCGCAACGCCGCCCGCGGCGTGCGCGCCGTGACCTTCTCCGAGATCCCCACCCACCTCGGACTGCCCTCCATCCACTCCGGCTACTGGGACCCCTTCTTCGCGGTCTGCCAGGAGACCGGCACCGTCGTCAACATGCACATCGGGTCCAGCTCCCAGATGCCCGCCGCCTCCCCCGACGCCCCGCCCGCCGTCCAGGCCTCCCTCAGCTTCAACAACGCCATGGCCTCGATGATGGACTTCCTCTTCAGCGGCGTCCTGGTGAAGTTCCCGGCGCTCACGCTCGCCTACAGCGAAGGCCAGATGGGCTGGATCCCGTACGCCCTGGAACGCGCCGACGACGTGTGGCGCGAACACCGCGCCTGGGGCGGGGTCCGCGACCTGATCCCCGAGCCGCCGTCCACCTACTACTACCGGCAGATCTACTGCTGCTTCTTCCGCGACAAGCACGGCATCGCCTCGCTCGACGTCGTCGGCCGCGACAACGCCACCTTCGAGACCGACTACCCGCACGTGGACTCCACCTTCCCGCACACCAAGGAGGTCGCCCTCGACCACGTGGGGGGACTCGACGAGGAGACCGTCTACAAGCTGATGCGCGGCAACGCCATCCGCATGCTCGGCCTCGACCTCGACCGGGACCGCGGCCTCGACCGGGCCCGCGGCCGGGACCGGGTCCGCTGATGGACCTGACCTACACCGAGGAGGAACGGGACTTCCGCGCCCGGCTGCGCGAATGGCTCGGCAAGACCCTGCCCGAGCTGCCCGCCAAACCCTCCCCGGACGACTGGCCCGCCCGCCGCGCCCACGACCTGGGCTGGCAGCGCCGCCTGTACGACGCCGGGTACGCGGGCCTGCACTGGCCCGTCGACGCCGGCGGCCGCGGCGCCACCCCGACCCAGCACCTGATCTTCCTGGAGGAGACCGAACGCGCCGGCGCCCCCTACGTCGGCGCGAACTTCGTCGGCCTGCTGCACGCCGGCCCCACCATCGCCGCCGAGGGCACCGCCGAGCAGCGCGCCCGCTGGCTGCCGCCCGTCCTGCGCGGGGACGAGGTGTGGTGCCAGGGCTTCAGCGAGCCCGGCGCGGGCTCCGACCTGGCCGCCCTGCGCACCCGGGCGGTGCGCGACGGGGACGCGTACGTGGTCACCGGCTCGAAGATCTGGACCTCGCACGCGGAGATCGCCGACTGGTGCGAACTGCTGGTGCGCACCGACCCGGCGGCGCCCAAGCACAAGGGCATCTCCTGGCTGGCGATGCCGATGGACGCGCCCGGCGTCACGGTCCGGCCGCTGCGCACCCTCGCCGGATCGGCCGAGTTCGCGGAGGTCTTCCTCGACGAGGTCCGCATCCCGGTGGCGAACCGGGTCGGGGCGCAGGACGACGGCTGGCGGGTCACCATGGTGACCCTGTCCTTCGAGCGGGGCACCGCCTTCGTCGGCGAGGTCGTCGCCTGCCGGCGCACGCTGACCGCTCTGGCCCGGGCCGCGAAGGCCAACGGCCGCTGGGACGACCCCGTCCTGCGCCGCACCCTCGGCCGCCTCTACGGGGAGTTCGGGGCCCTGTGGCGGCTGACGCAGTGGAACGTCAGCGAGGCGCAGCGCTCGGACGGCGTCCCTGGCGCGGGCGGCAGCGTCTTCAAGCTGGCGTACTCGCACGCGCGGCAGGAACTGTACGAGGCCGCGGCCGACGTGCTCGGGGCCGATTCCCTGGCGCTGGAGGAGGAGTGGGTCCTGGACCGGCTCTCGTCCCTCTCGTACACGATCGCTGCGGGCACCTCGCAGATCCAGCGCAACATCGTCGCCGAGCGCATCCTCGGCCTCCCGAAGGGCCGGTGACGCCGTGGACTTCCAGCCGACCGAGGACCAGCGGGACCTGCGGGCGGGCGTGCGGAGCCTGCTCGCCGGGCGGTACGGACGCGAGGCCCTGCGGGCGTCGGTGGACGCCGGGGGCGCCCTCGACCGGGCCCTGTGGCGGGAGCTGGGCGAGGCGGGCTTCTTCTCGCTGCGCCTGCCGGAAGCGCGGGGCGGCGCCGGACTGGGCCTGCCCGAGGCGGTCCTCGTCTTCGAGGAGGCCGGGCGGGCGCTGCTGCCGGGGCCGCTGGTGGCCACGCACCTGGCCGCCGGGTCCGTCCCGGGCGCGGCGGAGGGGACGGCCGTGGTCACCGCCTTCGACCTGGACGGGCCGCTCGTGGCCCACCTGGGCGAGGCCGACGCGCTGCTCGGCGGCGCGCTCCCGGCCGGGGAGCCGGTGCCCTCGGCCGACCCGCTGACCCCGCTGTGGCGGACGGCCGGTCCGGCCGGGGAGGCGGGCCCGTACCGGGACGAGGGGGCGCTGCTGACGGCGGCGCTCCAGACCGGGAGCGCGCTGCGGACGGTGGAGCTGGCGGTGCGGTACGCGGGGGAGCGCGAGCAGTTCGGGCAGCCGATCGGGGCGTTCCAGGCGGTCAAGCACCTGTGCGCGCGGATGCTGGTGCGGGCCGAACTGGCCCGTACGGCGCTCTACGCGGCCGCCGTCACGGCGGACGGCGCGGAGATCGCGGCGGCCAAGCTGCTGGCCGACGAGGCCGCGGTGCGCGGCGCCCGGGACTGCCTCCAGGTGCACGGCGGGATGGGCTTCACCTGGGAGGCGGACGTACACCTGCACCTGAAGCGGGCGTGGGTACGGGCGCGGCAGTGGCGGACGGCGGCGCAGGCGGAGGAACTGCTGGCGGAGCGACTGCTGGCGGAGTCGGCGGGGTAGGCGGGTCCGGGAGGCCGGCCGGCGGGCCGGGCCGGTCGTAGCAGTGCGTGACGGAACGCGGAGTGAAGGCACGGGAAGGACGGTGCGGGACGCATGTCTGATTACAGAGAGTTGATATCGGTTTGTGTCCTTCGCCCACCCCGATACGGGCCGGAGGCAGGGGTGTGCTCCGGTACGCTCCGACGAATGCGAGCGGTTGAGCGGCGCGAGCGCCGCACAGTATGCACCACGCCTACTCCTTCGCGCTGGAATATGCCCGAAGCGCTTGTTGTGGTGACTGTATGTCAACCATGCTGCTCGACAAGGGGATCACGTTCCGTGATCCCGCCCCGTCGCGAGGCGAAGTGTCCGCCGGTTCGGATGGTGTGAGCGGTGCAGGTGCTTCAGGTACAGCTGGAGGTAGGACCGGACCCCGCCGAGGTCGGCAGGGCCCGCCGGTGGGCGCGCTCCAGGCTGGCGGGGTCCGGGATAGGGGACGACGAACCGCTCGCCGAGACCCTGATCCTGCTGATCTCCGAGCTGGTCACGAACGCGGTCGTGCACACGGGCTGTCCGGCCGTGCTGCGGATGCTGTTCGGAGGGCCGGGGGTGCGGGTCGAGGTCGCCGACGCGAGCGACCGTGCCCCGGCCCGCCGGTGCGCCGCCGGTGACGACACCGGCGGCCGCGGCCTGGAACTGGTCGACGGTCTCGCGGACCGGTGGGGCTGGCAGCGCGAGGGCGCGGGCAAACGGATCTGGTGCGAGATCGACCGGGCGGAGCCGTCGGAGGCGAAGGTTCCGGACGAAAACTTTGCCCGCTGCCGGGAACCGCGCGTGTACCTCTAACGAGGTGTTGACGGTTCGTCACCGGGTGATCACCCTGGTGGTGAGCGATTCGTCGCGAGGGGACGCCAAGGGTCCTTGCCTTGACGAGTGCGGGTCGTGGGGTGGCGGCTGCCGTGCCGCGCTCGGGGTGCGCACGAACGCACGCCGCCACCCGTAGGTCACCACGACGCCGGCTCGCGTCACACCTCGAACTCACCGACCCAGGAGCGCTTGAGCAGGTGCTCGGGCAGGTACGGGGACTCGACCCCGACCGGGATCCCGCCGTCGTAGGCGAGGCAGGCGACGGCGAGGATGGCGACCGGCACCCGGCCGTCGATGTCCTCGGTCCGCTCGGGGGTGGCCGTCCAGTACTGCCTGTGGAGTTCGAGGGCCTCGATCAGCGTCGCGTGGAACCCCTCCTCGTCCTTGCGGAGGAACTTGTAGAAGAGGTTGATCGGCGGGTACGCCACCTGCTGGATGTACTCCCGGCCCGCGATCACCGCCACGTCGGGGTGCGAGCGGTCGAAGGTCGCCGTCAGCTCCTCCACCAGCTCCGGGCGCTTGAGCCAGTAGGCCTGGAGGGTGGCGACCCAGTGGTAGAGGTAGTCGTCGTGATCCGCGCCCGCGGCGCGCAGCACGTCGAGCGGCAGCTCGCAGAGCTCCGTCATGCGCGGCTGGTCCCGCGTGATGATCGCGTACCAGAAGGCCTGGAGCCAGGCCGAGGCGCGCGCATCGTGGTTCGGTCCCGTCGCGGGCAGGGTGCGCACGGCGTGGTGAATCCGGCACTGAGCCGTGCCCTCGGTCATCCCCGCGGTACGGAAGAGCGCCGAGCCCAGCTGGGCGGCATCGACCACCGTCTCCCAGGTCGTCAGCTCGGCGGCGGTCGGATCGACCAGCGTGCGGGACTGCACGTGCAGGTCCGCCTGGTTCCAGACCCGGTCGAGTTCTCCCGGGAGAGTGGCCAGCTCGTCGATGTTCGCGACCAGCCGTTCGTCCTGGCTCCTGACCCAGTCCGCGCTCTCGGGCGCGGGGCGGGCATGGCTCTCCACGATGACCGTCATGTTCTCCCCTGTCACTTGCTGATGTCGAACCGTTGGATCGTATGGCCGGTGTACGTTCCGGTGTTGTCGGCGCCCTTGATCACCACGTAATCGATCTTGTTTGCCTTGAAGGCGGCGTCGAGCTTGTCGAAGAGCGCCTTTTCCAGGGGGTTCGTCCTGGCGCGCTTCTCCATCTGCTTGAGGATGTCCTTGAAGTACGGGCGCGTACCTTGAGACACCCGGTCGGCGCCGATGCGCCGTTCGCCGAGTTCGGTGTTGACGTTGCCCTTGGCCTCGACCACAACGTACCGGTCCCCGTGCTTGTAGACCTGGTCGAACTGATCGTTGCCGTTGGCCGGGCCGAAGACCGGTTCCTCCTTGGCGCCCGGGAACTCCTTCGGTATCGCGTGTTCGCGGGCGACCGTCTCGCCGAACAGCTCGCTCTTCTTCGACAGCGCCTCGTGGAAAGGCTTGTGGTGGGCTCTGGCCTGTTCCATGGCGGCCAGGGTCTCGTTCGTGCCCGCCGCCTTGTGGGCCGTCTTGGCGTCCGTGTAATCGGTGTGCGGCTTCTTGTCCGCCTGCATGGCGTCCCAACGTTCCTTCGCCGCGTGGTCGAGCCTTTCGGTCATCTGCGCGGTGACCGTGGGGTGGTCGTGCGCAACCGTCTTGGCGTCGTCCAGGTAGTTCGGGGGGACCGGCGGCGGGAGCTCCGACTTCGGGATCCACTTGCCCGGCGAGACCTCGACCAGCTGCGGCGGGACCAGCCCGGTGTGGTCCGGGAGGAGCTTGAGCCGGTGGCCGAGCTTGTTGTAGTGCTGTTTCCGGTACCCGTCCGTCGGATCGTTCGCCCGGTGGACCTGGTACTCCATGATCTGCTTGCGTTCGGCGGTGGTGTAGTCGTGCGCGTTGTCCCGGTGCGGGGGCAGCTCGGGGCGTTCGCCGTGGCCGGGCGTCACGGGATCGGGGCCGCCGTGACCGGGCCCGTGGCCGAGGTCGTCGGGGAGACTGGAGCCGCCCTGGTGGGGGACGGTCGGTCCGTCGTGGCCGCCGCCGCCTGTGGTGGGGGTGTCGGTGTGGGTGGTGCCGCCGGTGTGGGTGGGGTCGGTGCCGCCGTGGTGGGTCGGGCTTCCGCCGCCGGGTTCGGTGTGGGTGTTGTGGGCCGTGTTGTCCGCGACGCCGCCGGGGGTGTGGCCTGCCGTGCCGGCCGGGGTGTGGGCGGTGACGTCCGCGGTGTGGGCGCCGACGGTGGCCGGGACGGGTTCGTGCTTGGGGACTTCGGCCAGCGGGTGGTCGGAGCCCTTGGGGACCGAGGTCAGGTCCTGCTTGGGGACGCCCTGGTGGTCCAACAGCTGGTTCGTCGTCTTGTCGAAGTACTGCGGCCGCCCGAGCGCGTCGTCCGGGAGCCGGACCGTGTCCTCGGGGTGCGGGAAGGTGACCCCCGGAGCGTCCGCCTTCGGGAGGTCCTTCCAGATCACGTCGTCCAGCTTGGGGAACGCGCCGTCGGCCTTGCCGAGGTTCGCGAACAGATCACCGATCTTGATCTTCGCGAGGGAGCCGGCCTTGCCGATGTAGGTGATCGGGTCGATCAGCCGGCCCGCCTTCCCCGCCACCGACAGGACCTTCGCGACACCGCCCGCCTTCGCCGCCGTCCCCGCACCACCGGTGAACACCGTCGTCAGCACGTTGAAGGTGACCGCGCCCGCCGCCCGCGCCGGGTTCTTGCCCCACTCGTCCCACGCCACCAGCGCCTTGCCGGTCTCCTTCACCGCCGTCCGCGAATCCCGGATCCAGCCCGGCAGGTCCTTGTCGTCCGCCATCCAGAACGCCGTGCTCATCCCCGGCACCGACATGATCGCCAGACCCGTCGCCAGCTTCGCCAGCCCCGTCCACGCCTGACCGGCCTTGTCCCAGCCGTCCACACCGACGAGCGTGCCCAGGCCCCGGATCGTGCCCCAGATCCCGTCGACGATCAGACCGTCCCACACGAACGACTTGACCCAGTGCCCCACCTCGTACCAGCGGTGGGTCTCCTCCAGCTGCGAACCCCACGGCAGGTCCTGCGCCTTGTTCAGGTCCTCGCCCTTGTACCCGTACATGTTCGCGCCGTGCGAACCGTCGTCCGCCGTCAACGGCGGATCGCCATACAGGGACCGGATCTTGTTCGCGCAGGTGCGTTCCGCGGCCCAGAACGCCGAGACCGCCGCGTTGACGTCGTGGATCAGATCGTTGTTCTCATCGATCTTGTCCCCGTCGTCCTTCCAGTGCTCATCCCCACTGATCTTGCTGCTGAACGTCGTCGCCTTCGCCTGGAGCGTCTTCAGCTGCGCCACGATCGGCCGCGCCTCGGTGATGTACTCACCCAGCGCCTTCGCCGCCGACTCCAGCTGATCCGCGAAGAAATCACTGTCCGTCTTCACCGGCTTCGTCGTCGCGAACAACTGCGCCGCCTCCGGCGCCGAATAGAACGCCGACAACCCCTGGAACTCGGAATCCACGTTCGAACCCGCGTCACGGAACGTCCCCGCCGCCGCAGTGATCGCCGTGTGATCCTGCTGCAACGCGTCCAGATCACCCGTGAACTGCGGAATCGTGCACGGATTGATCGGTACGTGATCAGTCACTTCTGCCCCGCCCCCGGGAGGTAGACCCTGGATTGTCGTGCTCCTGTCTACCCGGCGGGAGTTTCGGGCGCAAACGCGCAGGGCGGCCTTCGGCCGGGGAGGGCGGGGAGTTGGCGGATGGGGCGGACGCGCCATTCGGGGCGGGTGCCGTCGCGCAGGACGATGCTGAAGCCGGCGGGTTCGCCGCGGTGGAGGGCGGCCAGGGCCTGGACGCGGCCGCCGCCGTCGGCCCAGGCGGATGGCGTGCGCGGGGGTGTCCAGCATGACCCGGTAGAGCAGCTCGGGTGCCCCGCCGTACGCGTCGTGGTGGCAGAGGGACTCGAACCAGTAGCCGGTGTGGAGGGCTACGCCGTGGGCCGGGGGGTCGGGGTGCGCGTGCATGTGCGGCTCTCCTGCCGACGCGGGGTGTCGCCCCCTCCGAGTCCTGACGGCAGGCGGAGGGCGCGGCGGGAGGCTCCCGCCAACCGGCGCATAGTTGGCGGGAGTTGCGCCGCGGATCGACCTGGCGGGCCGCTGGGTCCGTGACGTACGGCGACGGTAGCGTCACGCGACGCCCCGTCGCAACAATGCGACGTCCCAAAGTTGCGCCGGGACGCGCAGAGTGCCCCTCACCGGCTCGGATGGGGGGCACTCGTGATGGGGGTTCGTCAGATCAGGTGGTCGAACTCGCCTGCCTTGACTCCGAGGATGAACGCGCGCAGCTTCTCCACGCTCGTGGTCACCACCACGTCCGGGTCGTCGCTTTCGCGCAGCTTGATCGTGCCGGCGGCGGGCGCCAGCTCAACGCAGCTCTGATTGTCGTCCGGTCCCGAGAACGAGGACTTCTGCCATTTGATTCCGTCGGTCATGCGCCTTGACTCACACTTCCTGAGCGATGCGGTGAATGTGTTCCCTCGACTCTTCAGGTCCGAGCGCGATCGACTCGATGGATTCGAGCAACCCCCGGTACTTGGCGAGTTGAGCCTCTGCGTCCAGGAAGCCGCCGTCGAAGGCGCTGTCGACCTGGACGGTGTCGAGCGCCGGAATGGCGCCCCCTGCGTAGAGCATCGAGTGCACGGAGCCCGTGATCTGCCGGTCGAAGGGGATGATGCGGACGGTGACGGACGGCCAGTGGGAGACCTCGTCCAGGAACGCGAGCTGTTCTCTCATGACGTCCGCGTCGCAGTACCGCATGCGCAGGGCGGCCTCGTGGATGAACGCCTCGAACGGGGTGGGGCGGGGTCGGTCGAAGATGGTGCGACGCCTGGTCCGGTGCTCGACGCGCGTGTTCACCTCGCTCGCGGGCAGGTCGGACATCCCGCTGCGGATCAGGCTCCGGGCGTAGGACTCCGTCTGGAGCTGTCCCGGGACGTGCAGCATCTGGATGACGCGGATGTGCGTGGCGTGGAACTCCAGCTCGGCGACGTCGAGGAACCCCGGCGAGAGGCGTCCCCGGTATTCGTCCCACCACCCCTTGCCGCGTTCCTCGGCCATGCCCGCCAGGGCGTCGACGAGGTGCTTGTCGGTCGCCGAGTAGTGGGCGGCGAGCCGCCGGACGCGCTCGTCGCTGACTCCGTAGCGACCCGATTCGATGTGGCTGATCTGGGCGCGTTCGCCGCCCAGGTACGCGGCTGCCGTCGCGCCGTTCATGCCGGCCTTCTCGCGCAACTTGCGCAGCTCGGCGCCCAACCGCCGCTGGCGGGCGGTCGGGTAGCTCCTTGGCGGCATGGCCCCTCCCTCGTGTCCGGGTACGAGTGTGCCGCCCTGTCAGGCCCGGGTCCACTCGATCGGATGTTACGTGCGTACCACTGTTGCGCCGTCCCAATGTTGTGCCCTACCTTCCAGGGGCCGGGAAGCCGGACGGCGCCCGAAGTGCAGTCGGCCGCAGCCCTGTTGGGGTGGACGGCGGACCAGGGACACGGGTCGCGCGGAGCGGGACCGAGTCGTCGCGTGGGGAGACCGTTGAGATGAACACGAGCGCTTTACGTCAGGCCCAACCCGCCCCGGGGGGAGGGGTCGTCTACCGGATGGTCGCGCCGAGGCGGGCCGATGCGGTCCGGGTCGTGCGGGACTGGGTGGTGTCCGTGCTGCGGGCCAACGGGTGCGGGCGGCTGGGGGAGCGGGCGCGGCTGTGCGCGTCCGAGGTGGCGACCAACGTCTACCTGCACACCGATTCGCCCGAGATCGCCGTCGAGGTCACCTTCTCGGCGTCCCGGGTGACCGTCTGCGTCTTCGACTGCGAGCCCGGACGGTGGCCGGAGCCCGGCACCGCCCCGCCGCTCGCGACCCGGGGGCGGGGGCTCCTGCTCGTCGCCGCCCACGCCGACGACTGGGCGGCGGTCGTGCAGGGGGACTGCGTCAAGGCCGTCTGGTTCGGCTTCGCGGTGGAGTGGGCCAGGTAACGCGCAACCTTCCGGTTGCTTGTCGCCGGGGGACGTGCAACCCTGGAGTTGCATCAGCCCGAGAGGTTCCGAGAGATTCCGAGAGATGAGGCTCGTCATGGTCCAGGACCGGATCGAACGCGAAACCCTGATCGAAGCGCCCCTGGAGCGGGTCTGGGCGCTGGTGACCGAACCCGGGTTCTGGGTGGCGGAACCGGAGGCCGCCGCCGGCACCGTCGCCCGCGAGGGCGAGGAGACGCTGGCGAAGAACGCCCGGTACGGGGACTTCCCGGTGCGCGTGGAGAAGGTGGAGCCGCAGACCTACGTGGCCTACCGCTGGGCCAGCGCCTTCCCCGGCGAGGACCTGCGCGGGGACAACACCACCCTCGTGGAGTTCACGCTGACCCCGGAGGGCGACGGGACGCGGCTGCGCGTCGTCGAGAGCGGCTTCGCGGCGCTCGCCGGCTCCGACGAGCTGCGCGGCAAGGCGCTGGAGGACAACACCGGCGGCTGGCCCCAGGTGCTCGACGCGTTCAAGGCGCGCGCGGAGGGGACCCCGGCGTGACGCAGGCCCACCCGGCCGACGGCGTGGACGCGGTACTGGCCGCGCTGGCCGACCCCACGCGGCGGCTGCTCCTCGACCTCCTCGCGGCGCGGGGCGAGGCCACCGCGACCACGCTGGCCGAGGGGGTCCCCGTATCCCGCCAGGCGGTGGTCAAGCACCTGGCGGTGCTGGAGGCGGCCGGCCTGGTGCGCGGGGGCCGGGTGGGGCGCGAGGTGCGGTACGCGGTGCGGCCGGCGGCCTTGGACGCGACGGCCCGCTGGATGGCGGCCCTGGCTGCCGACTGGGACCGCCGCCTGGCCCGCATCAAGCGCCTGGCCGAACTCCCCCGGGCCCCGGACCGGGGCCCGGGGGCGTAGCCGCCGCCCCGCCCGGGCGGATCAGAGGACCGCGACCGGGGCGACCGGGGTGCCCGTGCCGCCGACGAAGGGTTCCGGCATCGCGGACAGCAGGAACGCGTGGCGGCCCGCTTCCGCACAGGCTGTGGACAGCTCCTCCAGGTTCCAGTTCTGGCCCTGGTGCATGCCCATCTCCACCAGGTGGAGGGCGTGCACCGGCAGCCACAGGTTCTCGATCTCCGGCGGGAAGACCTCGAAGGTCAGGGTGTCGTTCGCGACCGCCGCGACGTCGCGGGCGTGGAACCACTCCGGGGTGTGCACGGACAGGCCGGGGGACGGGTACCCGTACCCGTGCTTGTCGCCCGCCAGGTAGACCTGGACCTGCCCGGTGCGCACGAGGACGACGTCGCCCGCCCGGACGGTGACCCCGGCGAACTCCTCCGCCTCCGCCAGGTCCCCCGGCGTGACGGCGTGGCCCCCCGGCAGCCGGTCCAGGCCCTTCGCGCGGGCCACGTCCAGGAGGACTCCGCGCGAGACGATCGGGGTGGCCTTGTCGATGCCGCTGAACTCGGCCCGCCCGTGGGCGGTGATCGTGGATGCCGGGCGGCCGTTGTAGATCCGGCCCGAGTGCGAGACGTGCGTCAGGGCGTCCCAGTGGGTGGCCGACTGCAGGCCCATCGTCACGGAGTCGTCGCTGCACGCCACCGTTCCGGGGCCGAACAGCTCCTGGTTGATCTGGACCATGGTGTGCAGCGGGTTGGTCCGCCCGGGGATCATTCCGGACTGCACCCCGTCCTCCTTGAGGGGCAGGGCCAGGGGGATCCGGCGGCCCGTGCGGACCTCGGCGGCGGCCGCCCGGACGACCTCCCCGGTGATCAGGTTCAGGGTGCCGGTCTCGTCGTCGGCGCCCCAGCGGCCCCAGTTGTTGACGCGCTTGGCGATCTCGTGGAACTCGGGGGGCAGGGTCATGGCTTCCATCAGCTCCTGGCGGGTGCGGCGGGCAACAACGGCAACGGGGTCTTGTGCGAAGGGATCCGGCTGGTCATAGAATCTAACGGACCGTCAGAAAACGCGGGAAGGGGCCGGACGTGGGGAACTTCTTGGCAGGCAAGGTCGTCGCCGTCACCGGCGCGGGCCGGGGCATCGGGCGGGCCGTGGCACTCGCCGCCGCCGCCGAGGGCGCCCGGGTCGTCGTCAACGACTACGGCGTCGGGATCGAGGGCGGCGAGCCCACCAGCGAGATAGCCCAGGCCGTGGTGAAGGAGATCACCGCGGCCGGCGGGCAGGCCGTGGCCGTCGCGGACGACATCTCCACCATGGCGGGCGGGCAGCGCATCGTCGACACCGCCCTCGCCGAGTACGGGCGCGTCGACGGCGTCGTCTGCGTCGCCGGGATCCTGCGCGAGCGGATGCTCTTCAACATGTCCGAGGCCGAGTGGGACCCGGTGCTCGCCACCCACCTCAAGGGCACCTTCACCGTCTTCCGGGCCGCCTCCGCCGTCATGCGCAAGCAGGGCACCGGCACCCTCATCGGCTTCACCAGCGGCAACCACCAGGGATCCGTCGCCCAGGCCAACTACAGCGCCGCCAAGGGCGGGATCATCTCCCTCGTCCGCAGCGCCGCCCTCGGGCTCCACAAGTACGGGGTCACCGCCAACGCCGTCGCCCCCGTCGCCCGCACCCGCATGTCTGCCAACGTGCCCATGGAGCTGAAGGAGATCGGCGAGCCCGAGGACGTCGCCGCCCTCGTCACCTACCTGCTCAGCGACCGGGCCAGGGGCGAGGGGATCACCGGGCAGGTCTACACGATCGCCGGCCCCAAGATCGCCGTCTGGGCCCAGCCCCGCGAACTGCGCGCCGCCTACGCCGACGGCGCCTGGACCCCCGAGCGGATCGCCGACTTCCTGCCCGGCTCGGTCGGCACCGACCCGATGCCCATGCTCGCCCAGCTCGAAGCCATGGCCAGGGCGGCGGCCGCCAAGGACCGCCCCAACACGTAGGGAGCGGCGTGGACTTCAGCTTCGGGGACGAGGACGCACAGCTGCGCGCCCGGGCCCGCGCATGGCTCACCGAACACCTCGTGGGCCCCTACGGACGGGCCCGCGGCCTCGGTGGGCCGGGCAGCGAACACGAAGGGGCCGCCGCCCGCCGCGACTGGGAGCGCGAGCTGGGCCGCGGCGGCTGGATCGGCCAGGGCTGGGAGGTCCCCGACGGCGCCTACGGGCAGCGCCGGCTCTCCCCCACCGGCCAGGTGGTGTGGGCCGAGGAGTACGCGGCGCTGCGCGCGCCCGGCCGCGTCGGACACATCGGCGAGAACCTCCTCGCGCCCACCCTCATCGCCTACGGGACCCCCGAACAGCAGGACCGCCACCTGCCCGCCATCGCCCGTGGCGAGGAGCTGTGGTGCCAGGGCTACAGCGAGCCCGGCGCCGGATCCGACCTCGCCGGGATCCGTACGTCGGCCGTCCGCGACCCGGCCGACGGGCGCCACCGCGTCACCGGGCAGAAGATCTGGACCTCCCTCGCCCACGACGCCGACTGGTGCTTCGTCCTGGCCCGCACCGAAGCCGGCTCGCGCCGCCACCACGGCCTGTCCTTCCTCCTCGTACGGATGGACCAGCCCGGCCGCGTCGAGGTCCGTCCGATCCGGCAGATGTCCGGCACGGCGGAGTTCAACGAGGTCTTCTTCGACGGCGCCGTCGCCGAGGAGAGCGTCGGCGGCGAGGGCAACGGCTGGACCGTCGCCATGGGCCTGCTCGCCCTCGAACGCGGGGTCTCCACCCTCGTCCAGCAGATCGGCTTCGCCGCCGAACTCGAACGGGTCGTCGGCGCCTACGCGGCCCGCGGCGCCCCGGACCCCGTGCTGCGCGAACGCCTCGTACGGCAGTGGGCCGAGCTGCGCACCATGCGGTGGAACGCCCTGCGCACCCTGGGCGCGGCCGGGGAGCCGGGGGGCGCGGGCGATCCGGGCGCGCCCAGCGTGGCCAAGCTGCTGTGGGGCGGCTGGCACCGGCGGCTGGGGGAGCTGGCCGTCGAGGTCCGCGGCGCGGCGGCCACGGCCGGGCCCGGTCCCTGGGCGCGGGGGGCCGCGTACGAGGACGGGCTCGACGAGGAGCAGCGCCTGTTCCTGTTCACCCGGGCCGACACGATCTACGGCGGTTCGGACGAGATCCAGCGGAACATCATCGCCGAGCGCGTGCTCGGCCTGCCTAAGGAGCCCAGGTGAGAGGCGTCGTGTTCGACGGCAAGCAGGCCCAGGTGGTCGACGACCTGGAGGTCCGGGACCCGGGCCCGGGGGAGGTGCTGGTCGCGGTGTCGGCGGCCGGGCTGTGCCACAGCGACCTCTCGGTGATCGACGGGACGATCCCGTTCCCGCCGCCGGTGGTGCTCGGGCACGAGGGCGCCGGGGTGGTGGAGGCGGTCGGCGCGGGCGTCACGCACGTGGCTCCGGGCGATCACGTGTCGTTGTCCACGCTCGCCAACTGCGGGGCGTGCGCGGACTGCGACCGGGGCCGGCCGACGATGTGCCGCAAGGCGATCGGCATGCCGGGGCAGCCCTTCTCACGGGGCGGGAAGCCGCTGTTCCAGTTCGCCTCGAACTCGGCGTTCGCCGAGCGCACGATCGTCCGGGCCGTCCAGGCCGTGAAGATCCCCGAGGGCATCCCGGCGGCCTCGGCCGCGCTGATCGGCTGCGGGGTGCTCACGGGCGTCGGCGCCGTCCTGAACCGGGCGAAGGTGGGCCAGGGGGAGTCGGTGGTGGTCATCGGCACCGGCGGGATCGGCCTCAACGTCCTGCAAGGGGCCCGGATCGCGGGGGCCGGGACCATCGTGGCGGTCGACGCGAACCCGGCGAAGGAGGCGGTGGCCCGGCAGTTCGGGGCCACGCACTTCATCGACGCCACGGCCGTGGCGGACACCTCGGCGGCCGTCCGCGAGATCCTCCCGACGGGCACGGACCACGCCTTCGAGTGCGTCGGCAGCGTCAAGCTGATCCGGCAGGCGATCGACCTGCTGGACCGCCGCGGCCAGGCGGTGCTGCTGGGCGTGCCGGGCTTCAAGGAGGAGGCGTCCTTCCTCGTCTCGTCCATGTACCTGGACAAGACGATCATGGGCTGCCGGTACGGGTCCTCGCGTCCGCAGCGCGACATCGCCCTGTACGCCGAGCTCTACCGGCAGGGGCGGCTGCTGCTGGACGAGCTGGTCACGGAGGTCTACCCGGTCGAGGACTTCGCGAAGGCCGTGGACGACGCCCGGCACGGCCGGGTGGCGCGCGGGGTGCTCACCTTCTGACCCCGGTGCGCGTGCCGCGACCGGTGCGCGTGCCGCGGCCCCGCCCTTCCCGGGCGGGGCCGTGGTGCGCGTACGGGGCTCTACTCGCCCTCGGCCAGGCGGCCGAAGCGGCCCTTGTGGAAGAGGAGCGGGCCCTCCTCGCCGGCCGCGCCCATGGCCTCGACCCGGCCGACGACGATCAGGTGGTCCCCGCCGGTGTGGACGGCGTGGATCCGGCAGTCGATCCAGGCGGGCACGTCCGCGAGCTGCGGCGATCCGGTGGCCGGGGCGGGCCGGTGGGCGACGCCCGCGAACTTGTCGGCGCCGCTGACCGCGAAGGCCCGGCACAGCGCGCCCTGTCCGGCTCCGAGGATGTTGACGCAGAACACTCCGGCGCGGGCGATCCGCGGCCAGGTGGTCGACGTACGGGCCACCATGAAGGTGACCAGGGGAGGGTCGAGGGAGAGCGAGGCGAAGGACTGGCAGGCGAAGCCGGCCGGGTCCTCGCCGGGCCCGGCGGGCGGGGCGGTGACGATCGTGACCCCGCTGGCGAAGTTGCCGAGGACGGCCCGGAATTCGGCGGGGCTCACGGGCGCCCGCTCGTCCCTGCCGACGGCCCGCAGGTCGGGGCGGGGCAGGGCGTCGACGCGGTCGGGCTCCGGCCCGGCGGAGGTGGGGGAGCCGGCCGACCTGAGGTATCGGACGACGGTGGCCGCCATCCCTGCGTGTCCCATCACACGACGATTGAACCTGACGGAGCGTCAGATGGGAAGGGGGGCGCGGGCGCGCCGCAACCGGCGCCCCCGCCCCCCGCGGCCGCCTGCCGTGCCGTTCCCCCGTACGGGTGAAACGGGTCCTCCCGCACGGCCCGTACGGGCCCGCGTGCGCGGCGGCTCGGCATCGTGTCGGGCGGTACCCGCGGCACATCCCAGGAGGCATCATGCTCGGCACCGACTTCCGCACCGGATCGCCCAACTGGCTCGATCTCGGCAGCCCCGACACCCGCGCCGCCGCCGCCTTCTACGGCGGCGTATTCGGCTGGGAGTTCACCCCCGCCGGCCCCGAGGGCGGCGGCTACGGGTTCTTCCGGACGGGCGGCGGGACCGTCGCGGCGCTGGGCCCGCTCACCGAGGAGGGCGCGGCGTCCGCGTGGATGGTCCACTTCCAGAGCCCCGACGTCCGGGCCACCGCCCAGCGCGTTCGCGACGGCGGCGGCACGGTGCGCACGGAGCCCATGGACGTCATGGGGGAGGGCGTGCTGGCCCAGTTCACCGACCCCCAGGGCGCCCAGTTCGCCTGCTGGCAGCCGGGCAAGACCGGCGGCCTCGACGTGGCCGGCGCCGAGAACTCCCTGGTCTGGGTGGAACTGCACGTACCGGACCAGCAAGCCGGCATCGACTTCTACGCCTCCCTCTTCGGGTGGCGGCATTCCGGGATGCCGATGCCCGGCATGCTGTACCAGGTCCTCAGCGTCGCGGACGGCGCCCAGGACCAGGGCTCCTTCGGCGGGGTCGCGCCCCAGGGCGGGGCGGACGACTGGGCGGGCGCCGCGGCCGGCGAGACGTCCCGGTGGGTCCCGTACTTCCACGTGGGAGACGTGGACGCCACCGCGGGCCGGATCCAGGACGGCGGCGGCAGCGTCCTCGTGCCCCCGGCCGACCTGCCCGCGGTCGGCCGGATCGCCTGGGCCGCGGACCCGGCGGGCGCGGTCTTCGCCCTGCTGAAGCCGAACCCGCGGACGTGACCCGGGGGTTCAGCGGCCCAGGTACTTCGGCGTGCGGCGTTCCACGAAGGCGGCCACGCCCTCGTTCGCGTCGGCGGTGGTCATGTTCAGCTCCTGGGCGGTGGCCTCGGCGGCCAGGGCGGTCGCCCGGTCCCCGTCCAGGGAGGCGTTGACCAGCTGCTTGGTGAGCGCCAGGGCGCGGGTCGGGCCCTGTGCGAGGCGCTCCGCCCACGCGCGGGCGGCCGCCTCCAGCTCCCCGGCGGGGACCACCTTGTTGACGAGCCCGAGCCGGGCCGCCTCGTCCGCCGGCACGGCGTCCCCGAAGAACATCAGCTCCTTGGCCTTCTGCGGCCCCAGCAGGCGGGGCAGCAGGTAGGCGCCGGCGCCGTCGGGGACCAGGCCCCGGCGGACGAACACCTCGATGAAACGGGCTCCTTCGGCTGCGATGACGAGGTCGCAGGCGAGGGCGAGGTGGGCGCCGATGCCGGCGGCGGTGCCGTTGACGGCGGCGATGACGGGCTTCTCGCAGTCCAGCACGGCGGTGATCAGCCGCTGCGCGCCGAGCCGGATCATCCGGGCCACGTCCCCCGCGACGCGCTCGGCGCCGGGGGCCGCCGGGGCGCCGCGCAGGTCGGCGCCCGCGCAGAACCCCTTGCCGGTGGCGGTGAGGACCACCGCCCGTACGCCGGGGTCGGCCGAGGCCGCGTCCAGCAGCGCGATGACCCGCTCGCGCTGCTCCCCGGTGACGGCGTTCATGGCCGCGGGGCGGTTGAGGGTGATCCACGAGACACCGCCGTCGATGCGGTGGAGGATCTCGTCGCCGGTGGCGTCGCTGGCCATGGGGTGGGACTCCCTTGCGGTTCGGGGACGGTCGCCGGGCGGGACGGCCGCCGGGCGGTGCGGGGACCGGCGGCGCGGTGCTTCGGGGCGGGGCAGGTGCAGGGGCCGGGCCGGGCCGGGTCCGGGGTCAGCGGCAGATGGCCAGGGCGTCCAGGGCCACCGCGCCCTGGCCTCGGGGCAGGACCATCAGCGGGTTGATGTCCAGTTCGGACAGGACGTCGCCCAGTTCCAGCGCCATCCGCTGGACCCGGAGGATGACCTCCACCAGGGCGTCGACGTCGGCCGGCGGGGCGCCGCGGACGCCCTCCAGGAGGGGGTGGCCGCGCAGCTCGGTCAGCATGTGGCGGGCCTGGTCCTCCCCGAAGGGCGGGACGCGGACCGCCGCGTCCCGCAGTACCTCCACCAGGACGCCGCCGAGGCCGACGGTGACGGTGGGGCCGAAGAGGTCGTCCTGGGTGACGCCGACGACCATTTCGACGCCGCGCTCGACCATCTGGCAGACCAGGACCCCGTCCAGCGGGACGTTCTCGTAGCGGGCGATGTCGGTGAGCTCGCGGTAGGCGTCGCGGATCTGGCTCGCCGAGGTGAGCCCGATCTTGACCAGGCCCAGTTCGGTCTTGTGCCCGAGCTGGGGGCCCGAGGCCTTCATGACGACCGGGTAGCCGACCAGGCCCGCCGCGCGGACGGCGGCCGCCGCGCTGGTGACGAGCTGCTCGCGGGGCACCCGTATCCCGTAGGCGCGCAGCAGCTGCTTCGCGGCGTGCTCGCTGAGCTGCTGGCCGGGTCGCATCAGGGCGTGGGCCTTGCGGAAGGAGGGGGAGGGGGTGCGGGGGGCCTCGTCGAAGGGGGAGCGGTAGGCAGCGGTGAAGCGGTGGTGGCCGAGGTAGGCGCGGACGGCGGTGATGCAGTTGCCGAAGGTGCGGAACGTCGCCACGCGGGAGGAGCCGAGGAGGGTGGTGCGGTAGGCGTCCTCGGTGCCGACGGGGGAGCCCCAGATCACGCAGATCAGCTTGTCGGTCTGCTCGGCCGCCTCGACCAGGTCCTGGGCGAGCTTGTCGCTCATCGGCGGGAAGGGACCGGTGATGGGGCAGATCAGGACGCCGACGGAGGGGTCGGCGAGGATCGCGTCGATGATCTTGCGGCCGCGCCAGTCGCCGACGGGGTGGCCGCCGTTGTCGACGGGGTTGGAGACGCCGAGGTAGTCGGGGATCCACTGGTGCAGCTCGCGCTGCTTGTCCTCGGACAGGGTGGGCAGGCTCAGCCCCGCCTCGGTGGCCAGGTCGGAGAAGTGGGCGCCGGTGCCGCCGGAGATGGAGTAGACGACGACCCCGTCGGCCCGCGGGGGCCGGGCGCGGGCCAGCAGGGCGGCGGTGTCCTGGAGCTCGTCGAGCCCGTCGACGCGGATCACCCCGAACTGGCGCATGGCGGCGTCCACGACGGTGTCGGCGCCGGTGAGCTTGCCGGTGTGGGAGGCGGCCATGCGGGCGCCGGTCTCGGTGCGGCCCACCTTGACGGCGACGACGGGGACGCCGTTGCGGGCGGCGCGGTCGGCGGCGAGGAGGAACTGGCGGCCGTCCTTGAGCCCCTCGACGTAGCAGGCGATGGCTCCGACCTCGGGCTGCTCGGCGAAGTAGGAGATGAAGTCGGAGGTCTCCAGATCGGCCTCGTTGCCCGTCGGTGCCCAGTGGGACAGCCGGATGCCCAGTTCCTGGAGGGTGTAGACGGGCCGGCCCTGGTGGCCGGACTGGGTGATGAGGGCGATGGCCGGACCGTCGAGGTCCTCGCGGAAGGCCTCGAAGGCGTTGAGGTTGGTGTTGGGGCCCAGCAGCCGCAGGCCCGAGCGCTTGACGGCGGCGGCGAGGCGGGCCTGTGCGACGGCGCCGGCCGCTCCGGTCTCGGCGAAGCCTGAGGCGAAGGCCACCGCGAACTTCACCTTCGTGTCCGCCAGTTGCTCGATGACGGGCAGCGGGTCGGAGACCAGCAGCACGGCGAGGTCGACCTGTTCGGGCAGGTCGGCCACGGAGGCGTGACAGGGCAGCCCGAACACGCTGGCGCGGGTGGGGTGCACCGGGTGGATGCGGGCGCCGACCCGCCCGGCCCAGGCGATGAGCTGCCGCGTGATGCCCGTGTTCGGTCTGCCGTCGGCGTCCGAGGCGCCGACGACGGCCACGGACTCGGGCCGGAAGAACCGGTCCAGGTCGGGCACATCGGAGTGCAGGGGACGTCCGCTGACGTCCAGCTCGGCCGCCTCCCCGTCGGCCGGGGCCGCCGTGGAGTGGACGGCCGTCCTGGGGGTCTCCCCGCAGGCCTCGACACGTGCGCGGAAGTCGGTGGTGAGGGTGCCGTGAGTAGATCCAAGCATCGTTCCGCCCGCTCCTGCTCGATGAACCTCGATGAAATCCATAGCTGACGCGTAGTCAGATTACTGAACTGACGCGCCGTCAGGAACAGGGATGCGCAGGAAAGGTGGTGGAGGTGATGTGTGTGCCAGAACGGTGGCAGAACCGTCCGGGGAGGGTCCAGACCCGTTTCGGCCTACGCGGACGCCCCCGCGCTCCGGCCGCGGCGGCCGGAGCGCTCCCGCCGGGCCAGCGCCCGCGCGATCCGCTCCGCGTCCAGGGCCAGCTCGCGCAGCATCCCGCTGATCGGGTTCGTGTACCCGGTGAAGTACAGCCCGGGCGCCCCGGCCGGGGTCCGCGCCCCGTGGACGAGGGGCCGCCCGCGCCCGTCCAGGACGCCGAGGTGCCCCACCAGGGCCTCCAGCCCCCGCCGGTACCCCGTCGCCGCGATCACCGCGTCCGGACCGATCCGCGTACCGTCCGCCAGCACCACCGCGTCCCCGTCGAAGGAGACGACCGCCGCCACCGGCTCCACCCGGCCCCGGCGCACCGCGTCGATCAGCCCCACGTCCTGCACCGGCACCGCCCCCTGCCGCACCCGCGTGTACAGGCCCGCCGCCGGCCGCGGCAGCCCGTACGCCGACAGGTCCGGTATGGAGACCCGCGCCAGCAGCGCCCCCAGCCGGTCCACGACCGCCACCGGCAGCCTGCGCACCAGGATCCCGGTCCGCTGCGCCGGCCACCCGGCCGTCGAGCGGCGCACGATGTGCGGCGCGGTCCGCACGGCCAGGCGCACCCGGGACGCCCCGCCCTCGACGAGGTCCACGGCTATCTCCGCCCCGGTGTTGCCGACGCCGACGACGAGCACGTCCTGCCCGGCGTACGGGCCCGGCTCCCGGTACGCGGCGGCGTGCAGCAGCCGGCCGGTGTACCCGGCGCGCCCCGGCCAGTCCGGCAGCGCCGGGGTGTGGTTGAAGCCGGTGGCCACGACCACCGCCCCCGCCGCCAGCATCCGTCCGCCCGAGGCGTGCAGGGTCCAGCCCGCCCCGTCGGCGGCCCGCTCGATCCGGGTCACCTCGACGCCCGTGACCAGCTCCAGCTCGTGGAACTCGGCGTACTTCTCCAGGTAGCGCACCACGTCCGCGCGGGCCACCCAGCGCCCGAACCGGCGCGGGACCGCCAGCCCGGGCAGCGCCGACAGGCGCCGCGTGGTGTGCAGCCGCAGCCGCTCGTAGTGGCCCCGCCAGGACGCGCCGACGGAGTCCGTCCGCTCGACGACCACGGCGCGCACCCCGCGGGCGCGCAGCGCGGCGGCGACGGCGAGGCCGCCGGGGCCCGCGCCGATCACGTACACGGGACGGGGCTGGGTGCTGGTCAGGTCGGGCTCGGACATGAGGAGTGAGCGTATCGACACACAGCGTTGATGGGTCTCGGACGAGGAGGGAATCGATTGCGGATCGATCACGGTGGCCGCGCGGCGGGCCCCGGCGCCGCGGGGGCCTTGCGGGATCGGCCCCGATCCGCTGAACTGACGTACCGTCAGATCGACGGGTCGAGTGGGTGGGTGGGTGAGGGATGCAGACCATCTGGCTCAGCGGCGCCGAATGGCTCGCCGTGCTGCGCGTGGGGCTCGGCCTGTGGTGGCTGGAGAGCTGGCGCCACAAGGACAAGAAGGGCTGGTTCGAGCGCGGTACCGGCATCGCCTGGGCCGCCGACGTCGCGGGCAAGCACCGCTGGCCCTTCGTCAAGAGCGGCTTCGCAAAGGTCGTCCAGCCCCGCCCCCGGCTCATCGCCCACGTCGTCGTCTACGCCGAACTCGCCCTGGGTCTCGGCCTGGTGCTCGGCCTCCTGACCCCGGTGGCCCTGATCGGCGGACTGCTGCTGAACCTGCTCTACCTGGTGCTGATGATCCACGACTGGGCCGAACAGGGGCAGAACGCCATGATGGCGCTGATCTCGCTCGTCGCCCTCTTCGCCATGGCCTGGCAGACCTGGTCCCTCGACGCGTCGATCGGAATCTTCCTGTGAGCACCGGCGCCGCCACCGGCCCCCGCCACGACCTCCCCGAGGCGGACGACTTCACCCGCCCCTACTGGGACGCTGCCGCCCGCGGCCGCCTCCTGCTGCGCCGCTGCGCCGACTGCGGACGCGCCCACCACTACCCCCGCGAGTTCTGCCCGTCCTGCTGGGCCGGCGAGGAGCGGGTGTCCTGGGAGGCGGCGAGCGGCCGCGCGACGCTCTACACCTGGTCGGTGATCCACCGCAACGACCTCCCGCCGTTCGGCGGACGCGTCCCCTACGCCGCGGCCGTCGTCGACCTCGCGGAGGGCCCCCGGATGATGACGGAGGTCGTCGACTGCCCGCACGCGGACCTGCGCATCGGCATGCCCTTGGCCGTCACCTTCCGCGAGGCGGCGGACGGCATTCACGTGCCTGTCTTCCGGCCCGTGGCGGACAAGCTCTGAAAACCCTCAATTGACTTGCCGTCCCCCCGGCCGCCCACCATGATCGGGCCAGGCAGCGCACCGCGGCACATCCCCTGACCAGGGATGAATGCAAAAAACGACGGAGCGCGAAATGCCTTGTACGCCAAACCGAGGGGAACAATCGAATGACGAACATGTCGCGCAAGCTGAAGACCGGGGCCGTAGCGGTCGCGGCGACCCTGGCCATCCCGGTGTTCGGCCTGCTCACGGCCTCGCCCGCGGCAGCCGGCAGCTGCGACTTCGGCGGGGGCGGCGGCGACCGCTGCACGGAGCGCTTCGTTCCGTCGAAGCAGAACTGTGACGGGATATTCGCCTACCTGCGCTCGCACGGCGGAAACCTCGGGAACATGAACAACACGTTCCAGAACGAATGGCGCCAGTGCGCCGCCGCCTACATCGGCTTCGGCAAGGGCTGATACGGACCGGCCCTTTCTCCGTGCAGTGCGTCGCATTGCACGGAGAAAGGGCCTTCGCCGTTTTCCGCCGCCGCGTGCCGATGCGTGCCGCTGCGCCCCTACGCCCTACGGCCAGAGCAGCTCGCGCGTCCACGCCCCGTCCGCGGTGCGCCGGTAGCGCAGCCGGGTGTGGCGGCGGGCGGCGTCGCCCTGGAAGAACTCCGCCTCGGTGGGGTCGAGGACGTACCGGGTCCAGGTCGGCGCGGGGGCGTCCGGCTCGGCCCCGGCCCGCTCCCACGCCGCCTGCGACGCCCGCACCAGCTCCTCGGCGGAGCCCAGCACCTCGCTCTGCCGCCCCGTCAGCGCGGCCGCCAGCGCCCCGCGCGAGCGCACCGCCAGGTCCGCCCGGCTCTCCTCGGGCCCGCACGCGCCGACCCGGCCCCGGATCCGCACCTGCCGTCCGACCGCCGGCCAGTAGAAGCACAGGGCCGCCACCGGGTGCGCCGCGAGCTGGCGGCCCTTGGCGCTGGTGGCGTGCGAGGCGAAGTGCCAGCCCCGCTCGTCGGCGTCGTGCAGCATCAGGACGCGTACGTCGGGCAGCCCGTCGGCGTCCACCGTGGCCAGGCTCATGGTGTGCGGCTCGGCCTGCCCCGCCCGCGCGGCCCGCACGAACCAGTCCCGGAACAGGGGCAGCGGCCCGTCCGGAGCGCTCGCGGGATCGAAGCCGGGGAGCTCGGTGTCCCACACCCGCAGGGAGTGCAGGGTGGTGTGGAAGTCGCTGGTCATGCGCTCAGGCTAGGGTGCCCGGCCATGGAGATGCACAGAGTTGTGGTGCGGGGGCTGACGGCCCTCGCCGCGGTGGCGGCCGCGGTGGCGGCCGTCGTCCCCTTCTGCGACCGGCCCGGCGGCCCGGCCCTGCTGGCCGAACTGGACCGTCCCGCGGTGTTCGCCGCACTGGCGGCCCTGTGCCTCTCCGGCGCGGCCCTGCTCGGCTCCCGGCGCCCCGGGCTCCGCAAGGCCGCCGGAGCCGTCCTGGCCGCCGCGGCCGTCCTGGGGGTGCTCGCCGTCCCCGCCCACGCGCTGGCGGGCGACCCCTTCCCCGACCGGGAGTGGGACGTCCCCGCCCCCGACGGCTCCGCCCGCCGGCTGGTCGTGGCCCACACCCCCGGGCTGACCGGCGGGAGCTGGCGGGTCTACGTGGAGGCCGGGAGCTTCCCGACGGCCCGCCGCCACCCGGTCGCCGCGTACCCCGCGGGCTCCGCGAAGGGGGTCCTGGAGGCGTCCTGGCAGGGCCCCGGCCGGATCAGGCTGATCGGCCTCGACCACACCCACCACGACCTCCGCGTCACGGCGGCCGGCCGCCCGCTCGACCCGCTGAACTGGTAGCCGGGCGGGGCCGCTTAGCAGACCGGACGCCCCCGCGCCGGGGAAGCGGCCAGACGCCCGCGGCGCGGCCCGGAGGGTGGCAGCATGGGCCGCCGGGACGAGGTCACCAGGGGGTGCCATGAGCGACGGCGTACGCGAGAGGCTGGCCGGACTCGGTCTGCGGCTGCCGGAGGTGAGCCCGCCCAAGGGAGCCTACGTGCCGGCCGTGCGCACCGGGAGGTACGTGTTCGTAGCGGGACAGATCCCCCTCACCGGCGGCGAGCTGACCGTGACCGGCAGGGTGGGCGCCGAGGTCACGGTCGAACGGGCCGCGGAACTGAGCCGCCAGTGCGCCCTCGCCGCGCTGGCGGCCGTCGACTCGGTGGCGCCGCTGGAGTCCTTGGTGCGGGTGGTGAAGGTGGTCGGCTACGTGTCCTCGGCGCCCGGCTTCACCCGCCAGGCCTCGGTGGTGGACGGCGCGAGCGAGCTGTTCGTGGAGGTGTTCGGCGACGCGGGCCGGCACGCCCGCAGCGCCGTCGGGGTGGAGATCCTGCCGCTCGACGCGCCCGTGGAGATCGAGATCGTCGTGGAGGTCACCCCCCGGCCCCTCGGCGACGCGCTCTAGGACCGGGCGGGGCTGCGGCGGGGCGGGCCTCAGGCGATCGGCACCGCCGTGCCGGTGACCTCGATGCCCGCCGCCGGATCCGCGGGCACGCCGACCCTGATCAGGCTCGGCCGCCCCATGTCCACCCCCTGGTGCACGGTCAGCAGCGCGGGCGTGGCGACCAGGCCGAGGGCGCGCAGGTACCCGCCGAGCGCGGCGGCCGCCGCACCCGTCGCCGGGTCCTCCACGACGCCGCCGGGCGGGAAGGGGTTGCGGGCGTGGAAGACGGACTCCGACTCGCGGTGGACCAGGGCCACCGTGGCCCAGTCCCGGCGCGCCATCAGGTCGCCGAGCGCGAGCATGTCGTAATCCAGGTCGGAGAGCCGCTCCCGGCTCGCGGCCGCGATCACCGGGTGCCAGGCGCCGGCATAGGCGGCCCGGGGCGGCAGGGCGGGATCGAGGTCGGCGGCGGACCAGCGCAGCGCGGCCAGCAGCTCCTCCAGATCGGCCTCGGCGAGGACCTCCGTACGGGGGGCCACGCTCACCAGCGTCGCCACGACGCTGCCGTCCGGGCCCGCCGCCGTGGTCACCGGGACCTGTCCCGCCCGGGTGTGCAGCAGCAGCCGGCCCACGCCGTGGCGCCGGGCGTGGGCGACCGCGGTGGCGATGGTGGCGTGCCCGCAGAACGGCACCTCGGTCTGCGGGCTGAAGTAGCGGATGTCGAGCGCCCCGTCCTGGCGGGGGACGACGAAGGCCGTCTCCGAATAGCCGACCTCCGCCGCGGTGGCGGCCATCGTCGGCTCGTCGATGCCGGTGGCGTCCAGCACCACACCCGCCGGATTGCCGCCCAGCGGGTCGGTGCTGAAGGCCACGTAGCGCAAGAGGTCCATCCCCCGAACGTAGTCCCAGCCCGATGGCCCGTCAAAAAACCGCGCGGATGGGTGCGTTGGCCTCCGGGCGGGCGAAAGGAGCAGCTCGGAGGGCCGGTCAGGCCCAGGTGAGCAGCTTCCCGGACGCGGCGACGCCCACCGCGAATCCCAGTGCGATTCGGCGGTCCCCGTGGCTGGGCCGTACCGCGTGGAAGAAGCGGGGGTCGATGAGCAGCGCCTCGCCGACCTCGGGGGTGAGCTCGATGGACTCGGCACCGCGCACCACCTCCTCGTCGTACCCGTAGGAGGCGGCCGGGATCCGGTGGGCCTCGTCCTGTGGCTGCCAGCGGTGGCGCCACAGCACCGTCTGACCGCCCGACGGGGGCACGCTGAGGTACAGGTTGAAGGCGAACTGCCCGATCAGGGGCGTGTCCAGGAGATCGCCCGCGTACTCGCGCAGGGCGTCGTCGAAGTGCACCTGGAAGCCCTGGTTCGGCTCCCGGGCCACTCCGGCGCCCATCTCCCGGCCCTCGCGGCGGCCGACCTCCACCCCGGGCGGCCAGTGCGCGGCGAGCCCCTCCCGGCAGGTGCGGAACGGATCGAACGACAGCCCCAGGCCCGCCCAGGCCTCGTGGTGCCCCTCCAGCGCCTTCCAGTAGCTGTCGGCGACCCCGCCGTCCGCCATGTGATCGCTGACGCCGACCCCGAACCGCATCACCGGCGGATGGATGCGGGCCCGTCCGTACGAGTCGAACACCTGTGCCTTGAGGGCGTCGAGCACCTCCGCGCACCGCTCACGGGGCAGGAAGCCGGGCACCCGCACCGCCGCGTACCGGCCGGCGGCGAGACCGGCGAGCAGCTCGTGGGAGAACGCCGGAGCGGTGACGGCGCGGAAGAAGGGATCGTGCGGTGGTCCCGGTAACAGGTCGTCCGTGGATCGCGCTTTCGTCATGCGTTCGCCCCCCGGTCATCGAGAACAGAGCTACGAAGAGACAGAGCGGTGCAGATGAGGAGAAGAGCAGAGCACAGGAGCAGAGGAGAGCAGAGGAGAGGAGAGGAGAAGGGTGAAGGGGATAGGGGGAGGGAGACCGGCTATCCCGGGTGCGCCCCGCTCGTGGCGCGGAACGCGGTCTTGGCATCGAGTTCGAGCGCCTGGCGGCCGGCCTCCAACGCCTCCATCGCGATCCGTCTGCCGACCTCCGCCTGCATCTCCTCCAGGTGGCTCCCCGGAGCACCCCACTGCAGGGACTGGTCGTCGTTCGTATCGGTGGGGAGAGCGTTCATCGGCGGACCTCCGCGCGTTCGGTGTGGGGTGCGTCACACAGGGTGAAGCACCGTCAGGCTACGCGCAAGTGCCCGACGGCCGGTGGAGTTCCGTACAACTGCCCCCCGTTCCAGGAGGTTTCAGCCCGGCATTTCCCGCTCCAGCTTGCCCAGCAGCGTCTTCGCCTGCACGGAGAGCGGGTGCTCCGAAGCCACCACCCGGTCCAGGTCGTGCATCAGCGCCTTCAGCTTCTTCACCGCTTCGGGCGTACGCCCCCGGATCCCCAGGAGCACCAGCACGTGGGTGAACCGGAACCGCATCACGAGGTTGGAGTCCGCCGGCTGGGACGCGTCCCGCAACGCCTCCCGGATGACCTGGTCCGCCTCCTCCTCGCGGGCCTGGCCCAGCAGGGCGTGCGTCAGCGTCTCGCCCACCCGCAGGATCTCCGGAGTGGAGGGCGGCCAGTGGTTGCGGCGGCTGATGTCCAGGATCTGCCGCGCCTCGGCCTCGGCCTCCACGTACCGGTCGAGCGCGAGCATCGCCCGGGCCAGGGTGTGCCGCACCACGAGCGTGTCGTAGTTCTCGGGACCGCGCACCTGGTTCTCCGCCTCGACGATCGAGCGCAGCATCAGCTCGACCTTCTCCCGCTCCTTCTTGTCTCCCTTCTGCTCGTTGATCGCGCGGGCGAGCTTGTGCCGGCTGGCGAGGGTGTCGGCGTCGTTCTCGCCCAGGATGCGGGTGCGGGCCTCCACCACCAGCCGCAGCTCCTCCTCGGCCAGCGTCAGCTGCTCGCGGTCGAGGTGGACGCGGCCCTGCTCGTGGCGCAGGCCCAGGATCTCCCGGTCGTCGCGGTCGAAGCCGAAGGAGGAGCAGCCCTCGATCAGGGAGTGCACCAGGTCGTACGCGGGCACCAGCAGCCCCATCGCGATCAGGTAGCGGGCGGTCAGCCGGGCCAGCTCCAGGGCCGCCGTCCGTACGGTGCGGTCGGACGGCTTGAGGTCCCCGAGCAGGCAGGCCCGGGCGACCTCCAGCGCGTGCGGGGCGAGCGCCGACCACAGCGGCCAGTTGGCCGGGTGGTCCGGATTGCGCAGGTGGGTGGCCGCGAGCACCATGCGTACGGCGAGACCGTAGTAGTCCGCCGGCCGCTCCCGCACCTCCTCGTTCTCGCGCAGGACGCCGTGCACGACGGGGTGCAGGGTCAGTACGTGGGCCAGGTCGCGTTCCGCGACGCCCTCGCGCTCGTAGGCGTCGATCAGCCCGAAGTCCTCCAGGCCCGCCAGCGCGGCGGCGGTCCGGGCCGGAGTGACGCCGGGAAAGAGGGGGGACTGGCCGAGCGCGGGACCGCCGAGCAGGCAGCGGTAGGGGATCGGAGCGATGCTCAGGCAGGCCAGGACCTTCAGCAGGGTCGCCGACTGGCCCAGGCTGCGGCGGCGCAGCAGGTCCAGGGCGATCCCGCAGACCTGGTCCACGATCTCCCGGCCCAGCAGCTCGCTGAGGTCCGGCCCGGCCTGGTCGGCGGAGGTGCCGACCCGCGCGGCGAAGGTCCGGCGGAAGGTCTCGAAGTCCCGGATGTCGGAGTCCAGGGAGACGTGGCTCTCGTTGACCGCCTTGATCGCGTCCGCGGCGTGCCGCAGCGCGAGGGGCAGCCCGCCCAGCTCCCGCGACAGGCGCCGGGCGTCCTCGTTCGTACCGCCCAGGCCCCCGGTCCGCTCCAGCAGCAGGGACGCGCCGTCGTCCTCGTGCAGCGGCAGCACCTGGTGGACGGTGCTCCAGTCGCCCCAGGTCTGCTGGCGGCGCACCCGGCTGGTGACCAGGACCGTGCCGCCCGCGTTCTGCGGCTTGCGCAGCCAGCCCGTCCCGTCGGACACCACGCCGTCGCGGGGCCCGAGGCGGGCCGGGTCATCGGCGTTGTCGAAGATCAGCAGCCAGGGGTCCGGGCAGTCGTTGAGCAGCTTCCACACGAGGTCCATGGCGCTGCCGGTCAGCCAGGCCCGTTCGACCGTGATCGAGGGCGCGCCGAGGTCGTGGGCCATCATCCGCATGCGCAGGCTCAGCTCGGGCATCGACACCCACCACACGCGGTGCCCGGCCCGCTGGGCCCGGTCGGCGACCTCCAGGGCCAGCCGGCTCTTCCCGGAACCGCCCAGCCCCGCCAGGACGTTCACCTGCTGGGCGGAGTTCCCGGACAGCAGGGAAGCGGCCAGGCTCTGCCGGTCCTGCCCCTTGAACTGGCCCTCCTCCAGCTTGCCGTACGGGGGCGGCGGGAACGGCGCCAGATCCGCCTCGCCGGCGGCGGGTGCCGGGAGCAGCGGCCGCCCCGAGGTTCCGGCCGCCGTCCGGGGACGGGCGGGCGCCAGCGCGATCCCCGAGACGGCCGCCACCCCGGACTCCCCGTCCGCCGCGGCGGTTCCCCGGGCGGCCTCGACCAGGGCGCTGCGCACGGCCATGTAGGAGGCGGCGGACCGGTCTTTGGGCTGCACGATCGAGAAGTGGTCGGCGGTGACCACCCCGCCCTTGGGGAAGACCCCGCGGGCCACGACCGGCGGCACGATGTCGTCGGCGGAGCCCCCGTAGGCGCGCACGGGGATGGGGCATTCCTGGTCCCCGTACTCGCGGCCGTGGACGACCGCGCTCAGGACGGTGCGCTGGGCCTCGGTCACGGCGCGGTCGAAGGGCCGCAGCTGCGTCTCCTGCGGGTTGCGCCACACCTTGAGGGCCTTGCGGACGGTGAGGAAGAAGCCGGAGCCGGTGTTGGGGCAGGCGAACATCGTGAAGTACTTGATGCGGGCCAGATCGCCGCCCTCGCCGTTCCACAGCTTGCGGGCGAGGAACCGCTGCACGACCAGGCCGCCCTGGCTGTGGGTGACGAGCACGATCCGTTCGGCGTCGGAGAGCTCGGTCTCCAGGAACGTTCCGAGCTGGTCGGCGACGTCGTCGGTCTCGGCCACCCGCCGGTCGGGCCGCAGCCGCACGAGGGGGGAGTCGTACTGAAAGGGGTGCACGCTGACCCAGTCGGCGAGCTCGGGGTCGGATTCGATGAGTTCCCGAAAGGTCTTCCACACCTTCGACGAGGAGAACAGGCCGTGCACCAGCACGAGGTGGACGCGTGTCCGTACCGCCATCCCGAACCTCCGTAGCCAGAAGGTGTGTTGAAGCAGAACGATTTCGGTCGCAGGTGAAGAGCTACCCGCGTCAATGATGCATGAGGGGCGACCGTAGGAGCCATAACGAGACAACCGCCGACCCGGGGTGGGGGTGGGGGTGGTGCGTGGCGGCCGGGCTAGTCGCTGTACGTCTCGAACGTGACGACGGCGCCGTCCCTCCCCTCCCAGCGCACCGTCAGGCGGGCGTCGTCGATCCGGCCGAGTGTGGGGGGAACGATGGCGAGGGTGAGGCCCTCCGGCGATTCGTACACGCCGTCCGCCCCGCTCCCGGGCCCGTACACCTGCCTGCGCCGGTCTCCGTGCAGGGTGCGGAGCCAGGGGCGCGCCTCGGCCCGGGGGACCCGGAACGAGCCCTTCCATGTGCTCTCGAAGAGGGGGTCGTCGGTCTCGGTGCAGTCCTCGCCCGCCACGTGCGGCGGCAGCTTCCATCCGATGGCCGCCATGGCGCGAGCGCAGGGCGTGGAGCGCACCACCACGGGGCCCGGGTTCAGGCACTCGTACATCCACCAAGCCGCTTGGGTCCCGGCCACGAGAGCCACGGCGATGGCGCCGTAGATGATGGCCCGCCTCGCTGCGAGAGGTATGGGCTTCAGCTCCGGCATGGGTCCCCCGTGGGTCGCTCTGAAATTTCGAACGCGTTCAATGATGCCCGACCATGATCGGCAACGGGGATGGTGGGGGGCGGGGGCGGGGGAAGGCGGGGTCGGGGGAGGGCGGGGTCCAGTGGGGCGGTGTCAGGGAGGGTTTGGTGGTCTCCCGTCAGTCTCATCGTCCTTCCGTGGCGGGACGGTCCCTCAAGGGCGCTCCTTCGTCGCGTCGCTTCGCGATGGCCTTCGGCCACCCTTGACCGACCGTCCCGCCACGGAAAAACGAAGAC
>NZ_JBICWZ010000027.1:0-55796 GCF_043199995.1 Streptomyces sp. NPDC048507
CAGGGACTGCTCGCCTCCGAGCACGGCGGCCGCACTCGTCCGCACCGTCACGACGGCACCGCGCCCGTGCGCGGCCAGTCCACGGCCTGCCGGCGGGGCCGCGCCGGGTCGCGAGGCGAGACCGCGTGGGGAGCCGGGTACGCACCTGTGCTCGCGCGCTCGCGTGCACGGTCCGTCCGAACAACTGTGGACGCGGCCCGGGAGCGGCTGTCTCTACGGGATGGTGAAGAGGGGAGGGTGTCGGTTGCTTCGAGGAGGCGCCGTGTCTGACGGTTGAGGCCGGTCAGCCGGATCTCGGTGCTCTTCTTCTCGGCGCCGACGCGGGCGGTGATCAGGGCGTTGAGCCGAGGAGGGGGCGGCTGCGCTGGGTGATCATCGGAGGCACTCCGGGGGCTGGGGCTGGGGCTGGGGTTGGCAGGGGTGGGGGAGTGGGTCGGGCCAAGGCCTGGTGCGTGGTCAGTTCTTGCGCTTTTCGTCGCTGTCCGAGCGGAGCCGGTGGGTTTCCTTGCGGAGGTCGTCGACGCGCGTGGCGAGTTCGCGGTGGTGCTCGCGTAGGTCGGGGTGGGTGGCGGTGAGGGCCTCGGCGAGGCGCGCGGTGTCCGGTTGGCCGAGGGCAGCGGTCAGCTCGTCGATCCGGCCGCCTGATCCTGCGGGGAGGTCGCCGAGTCCGAGGATTTGTCCGGCGAGCTGGCGCAGCCGGCCCGCGTTGGTCTCGGCCCAGGCCGCCACGGTGCGGTCGGCGGCGCGTTGATCGCGGACGGACTGTACGCGTTCTTCGCCGGTGGAGCCCTTCTTGCCGGGGCGCAGGCGAAGGTAGCGGCGTTCGGCGGCCTGGCGGGAGGCGACGCCGAGGGGGCCTGCGAGGTCGGCCCAGCTCGCCCCCTGGCCGCGGGCGATCTCGATCAGCCCACTTTCCCAGCCGGCCAGTTGCTCCCGCACTTCGCGCAGGGTGAGCAGTGCGGCCAAGGCGGACTGGCCGGGCTCAGGCGTGGACGGCTCTGGGGCATCGGCTGTCCGGGCGGAGGGGCGGTGGGCGTTCTTCACGGACTGGTCGATGGCTTCCAGGGCCGCCGTGGCGGCCCGGAGGGAAACCGGCTCGGCCGACCGTTCGGCTTCTGTCATGGGCCTCTCCGTCTCTTGTCGTCCTCCGGATGACCTGTTGCTTGTCATCGTTTCGATGACATGCTACAACGGAGGCACGTTGAAGCGCATTGGCAGTTTCTGCCTGAACCAACTGGAGGTGTTTCGCGATGTTGATGCGCACTGACCCGTTCCGCGAGATGGACCGGATCGTCCAGCAGCTGTCGGGCACGTCGGGTACGTGGTCGAAGCCGTCGGTGATGCCGATGGATGCCTACCGGGAGGGCGACGCGTACGTGATCGCGTTCGACCTGCCCGGCGTGAATCCGGAGGCGATCGACATCGACGTCGAGCGGAACATGCTGACCGTGAAGGCGGAACGCCGCCCGGCAGCCAACGCCGACTCCGTCAAGATGGAACTCTCCGAACGCCCCCTGGGCGTCTTCTCCCGCCAGATCATGCTGGCCGACACTCTGGACACCGAGCGCATCGAGGCCGATTACGACGCGGGTGTCCTGACCCTGCGCATCCCGATCGCCGAGCGTGCCAAGCCCCGCAAGATCAGCATCGGCGCCGGATCCGGCCGCAGGCAGATCTCCGGCTGAACGCCCCCGCGGCCGGCCGCGGAGGGCGGGAAAAGCCGATTCCCCCCTCCGGCATCCCGCCCTCCGCACCCTCGACCCTTCCGCCTTCGCCGGAGGTGACGTCATGTCGATCCGCAGGGAAGCGTTCCTGTCCACGTCCACGTCCACGTCCAAGGCCACGGCGCGTACGCGACCGTGGGGCAAGCCGACCGGGTGGCCCGCGTCGTCCCGGCCCTGCTCGGCGCACATCTGGTCGGCACGGTGCGTGCCGAACTCGCCGCCCGACTGCCCCAAACGTACGCGCTGATCCTTCCCATCCGCTACAGGCCGTGGAAACCGCTCTCGCCGCAGCGGTTCGTCCGCGCGACCGCGGCCCGGATGGACGGCGCCACCGAGAGCACAGCCCTGTGGGGGGACATCGGCGCGGTCCTGTCCTGTCCACGGCCGCCGCGGCGGCGGGCGATGACCTCACCGGCGAGTTCCTCCCCAGCTCCCACCCGGCTACACGCCCTCCTTTTCGGCCGCCCCCAGCACGCCTGACCGCCGCCGCCACCACCACCGGCCCGAGGCCGGACACCCTCCGCAGAGAAAGGCAACCGCAGCCATGTACGACCAGCCTCGACCGAACGCCTCCCCGACGGCCATGACGTTCGAACAGATGCTGGAACGCGTGCGTTACGAGGGCGCCTACCCCACCCGAGAGCGCGCCGCGGAAGCCGTCCACCAGGTCCTGGCCGCCCTCGGCCGCCAGGTCACCGGTCAGGAACGCGCCGACCTCGCCCGGTGCCTGCCCATCGAGGCCGGCCTCGCCCTCACCACATCCGTCCACGCCATCGAGCCCCTCACGGGCTGGGGCTTCGTGAAGGACCTTGCCGCCCGTACGGGGGCCACCCCGGCCACGGTCCGCTGGGACGCCGGCGCCGTCCTCGCCACCGTCAAGCGCCTCGCCGGAGACGACCTCACCGCCCGTATCCTGAACCGGCTCCCCGACGGCTGGGCCCTGCTCTTCGGACAGGCACAACTGCGCCGCCGTGAACCGATCGCCGCCTGACCGAATCCACCTGCCGCCCCAACGGGCCCGGCCCGGCAAGGCCGGTGAGATCGGTGCGATCGCGGGTACGTCGGCCGCGCTCGGTGGGCAATCGGCGGAACCCGGCGACGGCGTACCGCTCGGCGATGCCCACTGCACCCCGGGGATCCGTCGTCCCGGCCAGCTCGGCCGTGACGCGACGAAGCCCGGACTGCCGGCCCGTGACCAGCACACCCGCACCCCCTCCGGAGGGTTCGGTCCGGCGGGGACTCCGGCCCGGACCGGCTCACGCCGCAAGGGGCCGAGGCGCGCTCTTTCCGGGGCTTCCGCCAGGGAGGACCATGTGTCGGACCATGTGTCGCGGCTCGCCGGCAACGCACCGGGTGGGCTTCGCCCGTGTCTGCCCGTTTGCAGCCGGTACGGCTACCGTCCCGTTGTGCAGCCGCCGTTCGTGACGGATCCGGAGCATGCCGTGTGCGTGATCTGCCCGGCGCCACGGCTGCCCCGCGCCGCGTTCGTCGCCCACGACCGGCCTTCCCGCGAGTGTCCCTTCGACCCGGCGGACGGATACCGCTACCCGGCCGGCCGCATTCCGGCCTGCGTCCACCCCCACAGACTCGGCGTGGACGCGGACCGCACCGCACCCCGCGCCGACGCCAGTACGGCCCCAGGCGTGAAGCCGCACCACCGCTGATCACGAGCCCTCGCGTTCCGGCGTCCACGGCGCCGTCCCCGGAGTCACCCCCATGCGTCATCCGGCGCTGCGGCCACGGAATCGGCAGGGGACGGTGCGAGGGGAAGCGGTGAGGAAGACGTGTTCCTCCCGCGGGGCCCGGCCCCGGCCTGTCGCCGGCCGGCCGGGCAGTGCCCGGGGCGCGGAGAAGGCGGACGGCGATGGGGATGCCGTCCGCCTTCCGGCTCTGCTACTGCTTGGCGCTGGGGACGGCGAGGGGCTCACCCGGTGCCTTCTTCTTCGCCGCCTCCATCTGCTCGCCGAGTTCGGTGAGGCGGTTGCGGCCCATGGCCTTGCGGACGTCGGGGAACCACTCCTTCTCCTCTTCCTCGACGTGGTGGCGGACGTTCTCCATCAGGACCGACATCTTGGCGTCGAACCGCTCGTCCTCGGGGTCCATGCCCTTCAGCTCGGAGAGCATCCACAGCACCACGTGGTGCTCCTCGACGCTCTCCAGGACGTGGTCCTTGGTGTCGGGGGCGGCTTCGCGGGCGGCCGGGTAGAAGATCTTCTCCTCGATCCAGGTGTGCGTGGTGAGCTCTTCGATCACCTGGTCGACGATCTTCCGCTTCTCGGCGCAAGCCTCCTCGCCGGCCTTCTCGAACTGCTTGAACAGCTTCTCGACCGTCTTGTGGTCTTCCTTGAGCAGCACGATCCCGTCCACGGGCGCCTCGTCTCCTGAGCGTCATCGGTTGACCCGGACGGCCACCGAAGGCGGTCTACCCGCAAGAGGCGCGTCCGGCGCAACCACGTCGACCCGTTGGCCCGCAGGGGTGACGCATCTGCTCCGTACGCCGCGCCGCACGAACGGGAACCCCTTGACCTCGCGGAGCGGGAGTCGCGCGGATGCGGGTGGTCAGCGGTGGGGGTGGCCTTGCTCGGGGTCGTCCTGGGGGGTCTGCCAGGAGTCCTGGCGAGACTGGGTGCCCTGGAGGGGTTCGACGGGCGGCTCGTGCCGTCGGGCCGCGCGCCTGCTGCCCCACCAGAACCCGGCCAGGAGGAGTGCGGCCACGACCACACCGACGATGATGAGCAGGAGCGGGCCCGTCTCCTTCTCGGCGGCCAGGACAGTGGTGGAAAGCATGGAGTCTCCTTCTTGTGCGGGGAGTACGGCGGCTACCCGGTTCCGGTCACCCCATGCAGCGGTGCACCCCGGCGCGATCGGAGAACGGCGGACAGCGCCGTACGGGGTCCGGACCTGCCCTGCCCCACAGCTCTCGTACCCGCGCGGCTCCGGCCGGCCCGTCGGCACCCTCGGTCACCCCGTTCCCTGCGAGGTCGATTACCTCTCTGTGGTGCGAACAAAAATCTGTGTTGGCCGGGGTAGACATTGGGTGTCAGTCTGGTTATGGTTTCTCTCGTAACCAAGAAGGACCGCAGGGCCCGGCAGACACGAACTGCCGGGCGGGCAGGACCGCAGGACCCGTAGTTGCAGTACGCAGAACGGTGCGGTTGTGGAGTGTCGAAGCCATGGCTTTCGCGGGACGGCGACGGGACTGATGACCGGACCGGGTGGCCCGCAGTGATCAGGGGCCGCCGCAGGTGGAAGTACCCGGCAGCGATGTTGGTGAAGTACCTCGGTGAAGGCGTCGGCTGCGGGCGCGCGCACCGGGAGGTTCGGCAGTGGGGTTCCAAGCCAGAGCAGACGCACGATGGGCAACGGGGCTGGCTGCCGAAGTGGCGCTGGAAGAGGCCACCAGCAGTAAGAGCGGTACCCGCCTCACGGCGGTTCGCAGTACCAGCAGTACGCAGTACCCGCTTGGTAAGTAGTTGATGGCCAGAGGGATAGAACGGAGGGGCCGAGCATCATCGGGATCGCCCGGACGCCACGCGAGTCCGGGTACCGCAGGACATCGATAGTGAGGTGGTCTGAGGTCACGCATCCGCGATCCCCGCACTCCCGACGACCTTCAGGTCGGGTGGGCGGAAACAGAAGGCCGGCGCACGATCAGGGCCGGCAGATGGTGTAGCAGTTCCTTCGGGGCCCGGGAGCAACAGCTCCCGGGCCCCTCCACGCGTTCCACAGAGAGGTTCGATGACCGCAGGAAACCCGACCGGCGGGCCGCTCGCCGGGCACCTGGACGACGACGATTTCCCCGCCTACACCATGGGCCGCGCCGCCGACATGCTCGGCACCACCCAAGGCTTCCTCCGCGCCCTCGGCGAATACTGCCTGATCACCCCGCTCCGCTCGCCGGGCGGCCACCGCCGCTACTCCCGCTACCAGCTCCGCATCGCGGCCCGCGCCCGCGAACTCGTCGACCAGGGCACCCCCATCGAGGCGGCCTGCCGGATCGTGATCCTCGAAGACCAGCTCGAAGAAGCCCAACGCCTCAACTCCCAGTACCGCCGCGCCGGCGAGCAGCCCCCACCCTCCGCGGGCTGAAGAACACCTGGCGAGGGTCTCGGGCCCTGTTCCTGCGGGCGGCCGTCGGCGCGGCCGGTCGTGCCGGGGTGATGGTGAAGAAGGCGATGACGCCGGTCCTCCAGCAGGCCCGGCAGGTGGGGCCGGCCGCGAGCGCGGAGTGCCTGACCGGCCCGCTGGTGGCAGACGTATCCGGGGTGGAGCTCGCGGATTCTCCGCTCCGCAGCCGGCGCCTCCACCTGGACGACTCGGCCCGGGTGACGTTGTGCGGGCTGGCGGGCTGGCGGGCTGCCCGGGACGGACGGGTGCGTGCGGCGGGATGCCGGCGCACGACGGGTACCCGCGCGGGCAGGGCCCGGCCGGTGCCCGGATGGCCCCCAACCCGGCCGCGCCCTGTCGGCCGCGCCCTGTCGACCCCGCCCGCACGCCCAGGCCCGCGGAGTGCATCCCGCCCGCCCGCGCACGTCCTGGCCGCCGGGGCGGCCTACGAGCAGAACTTCGGGGAGCGGCTGGTCACCCGGACCGGCGTATCGGGGGTGGATGGGCTGGTCGCCGGGCCCCTGTCCTGCCTGTACCGGCCCAGCTTCCGCGGCCGGACGAAGGCACGCCTCCACGACACCACCGAAACGATCACCGGCGCGATCGCCGCCACCCTGACCCATCCGAAGCCGGTGCCTGCGCCGACATGCTGCCGAGACGTGCCGCATTTCCGGGTCAACTGCGGTGGAGGGCATCAACACAACGCGCCAGCAGACTCTTCAGAGAGTCGCGCTCCTCCGGAGTGAGCTCATCGAAGATCGTGCGGTCGATGCGCACGGTTTCCCGGTCGGCGTGAGCGAGGAGCTCGGCCCCCGCATCGGTGAGACGGACCTCCAGGACCTTGTGGTGCCAGGGGTGCTGCGCCCTGGTGACCAACCCCCGCTCCTCAAGGTTCTGTACCACGGTGAGCCCCACCGTCTTCACTGCTGCCGCTGCTGTCGGCCTCCGCCCCCCTCGCGCGTCGTCAACGTGGCCTCGGTGGGACAAGCGCCCATCGACTTCGACGACGTCATGATGGAACGCGGCCATGAGGGACTCGAAGCGTGCTGCCGGAGCAAACTCGCGATGATCATGTCGACCTCCGGCCTGGCGGAGGAGCTCGCAGCCCTCGGGTGACCGACATGCCCTGCACCCTGCCCACCTCATGGATACGGGAGCGGTGCGCGAGTACGGCCTTGTGTCTCAGGCCGGGACGGACGCGGGGGTGCGGCCCACGATGCGGCTGATCACGGACCCGGGCCTCACGACTGTCACCGGCCCTACTTCGACCGGCTCAGCGAGGCACGGGCTCACGAACAGGCATACGACACTTCCGCCCGCGATCGCCCGCGCCGCGATCACCGATCGGCTCGCCCTCACCTGATCGCACCACCAGGCCCCACCCGTTCGTGACGGGCGGAGCCTCGGTGGCCGAGGGTGGTGCCCGTGGTGCGGGGCGGGCGCCGTCGCGGTGCTGGGGACGCTCCACCGCGACGATGCCTACCGGGCCGCCCCGGACTCGGCCGTCAGCCCACCGGCGCCTGATATCCCCGGCAGCCCGCCTTCTACTGCGGCTTGGCGGCGTCGACGACCTCGTCTGCCGGGGGAGCCTGCGGCTCGACGGGCTTGTTGAAGTCCGCGAAGGAGGTGGTGGAGTTCCCCTTGGCGCCCTTGCCGTCGATCTTGAGGATGTACGGCTCGCCCTCCGTGGCAACGTGGACGGTCAGGGTCTCCCCTTCGGCGGTCGTCTTGGTCAACGTCGCGGTGTTCTGCCCGTTGACCTGGGCGTCGGCGCCCCGAGCCATGCCCTGCCGCTCGGACTTGTCATTGTCGAGGGCCGCCAGAATCGCGTCCTTGTCACAGCCGGCCTGCGCGGCCTTGGCGCCCGATGCGGGCAGCTTGACCCACTTGTCCTTGAAAGCTTCCACGCTCTGCTGCGCCTTCGCCTCGCCGCCCTGCTGCTTGGCGGCCGCTTCCCAGTAGCTTTGGTTGCCCTTGATGAAGGTGTCCGGCCCGATGCGCCGCATCTCGGCCTTCGCGTCCTGCACGGTGTTCGTGCCCTGACAGCTGCCCTTGGTGTCGACGAGGTAGTCGGCCGAGGCCGACTTGCCATCCGCGTTCGTCTCGCTGGTGAGACGCAGCGACTGCGCCTTCTTGGTGGCGGCGACGGCCTTGTCTGCGATCTCGTCCGGCGAACTCCCCGCGAAGGCCTGTTCCTTCCCGCTCTCTCTGTTCTTGCCGTCCGTGGCGGAGTCCTTCGCCCCGGAACAGGAGGTCGCACCGATGGCCAGGGCGGCACATGCGACGGCGGGAAGGAGAATCCCACGGTTGAGCGTCCTAGCTGTCTTCAGCATTTCGGTGTGCTCCCTCGATAGTCAGCAGGACCGCGCTCCGCCACACCAACTCGGTTGCGACGCAACCGAGATGATGGTGGCCGGGCTCCGCTCCGCTGAGTCGGCGTGGTGTGTTTCAGCCCGGATGTCCTGGATCTTGGAGACGAAACCAAGCCCGTGGCCCTCCAGAGCAATTCGCGCCACCTTCGGTGCTTTCCCACCCGTCCCAGAAGTCCCTCACCCGGCGGCGCCCCCGCCCCGGCCCACCCCCGCTCCGGCCCGCGCCCGGCTGCCCGCACCCGCCGCTGTGCCGAGTACCGCCCCGACCGCCGAGCCCGCTCCAGCCGCTGCTGCGCCGGTAGGCCGACGATCCGTGGACGCCGCCCGCGAGTACGGACGCAAAGGGTTCCCGGGGCCCGCTGGCCAAGGGCCTGGACATGCTCCGGGATCTGGACCTCGGCGACCTCACGAATCCCACGAGCAGCTCGGCGGCAACCTGCTCGGGCACGCCACGATCGTCGGGCTCGTCAAGGACGTGCTGGCCGAGACGCAGGCCGGTCTCCTGGGCGCTTCGCGCCCTTGGCCCGTGCTCACCGGGCCGCACGGACCGGATCCGTGGCCAGGGCGGCTCCGCGCGCCTGGTCGGCCTCGCCACCGACACCTCCTGCAAGGAAGGGCGCCTGGAAGCGAAGCGGCGGCTCGGCCGAGGCCTGGCGTCTCGCGGACGCGACCCTCCACGCCTGACGACCCCAGCCCTCCACTCCGGCCGCGCCCCGCCCAGCGGGTGCGTGTCTCCTTGGCGGCGGCCCATTCCCGCCCCCGGCCGCCGCCCGCTGCCTGTCGCCCGTACGGGGTCCGTCCTCCAGTCCCGCCGGGCCAGCTCCGCCCGGTCGTCGCCGTGCCGGGTGACGCCCGGTGTGATCGTGGGCAGGAGCGCGCCGTCGTCGGGGAACGGGGCGAGGTAGGCGTACTGCCGCTGCCAGTCGACGGTCCGTCTGTACGTGCCCGGGTTCCAGGCGGGTCGATCACGGCCGGCTCGGCGGATGGTGGTGAGCCACTGGCCGATCGCCTGGTCCATCGAGGTCACATGCCGCGGCGCGGCAAGGGTCCCGTGCTGCTCGTAGTACGCCTGCGCGACGGTGAGTCTCCCGGCGAAGCCGGCGTCCGGGGTGTCCCACACGATCCCGAGCTGCTCCAGCTCGGCCGCGCGCCGCCCGGTCATGGCCCGGCTCGGTAGGTGCGCCGCCAGTCGGACAACCACCTCCCGAGCGGGTAGGCACCTTCGGTCTGGTCGTACGGGACCTCCAGGTCCCGGGCCCGTTCCGGGTAGCGCCATGCGGCTTCGTAGCCGCGTCGCCATCTGCCCTGCTCCGGGCTTTTGGCGCAGTGCCGCCCGCCGCGCACACGGCGCCCGAAGTCCGCGAGGACCGCTGCCCGGTGCTTCGCCTCGTGCTCTCCGCGCAGCCACCCGGTCCACGCGGATCCGGGATACCGGGCCGGATCGGCAGAGTGAAGCGGCGCGCCACGCGGTCCAGTCCCTCGGCGAACCCTGCGCCTCCACGGTGCGGTGAACTGGTGGTCCGCTCCCGGGGCAGGATCCGCGCGGACGTGGTCCACAAACGGATTGCCGTGATGGGCTTCACGGGCGGGGAACGCACCACCCGCCGGGTCACCCGGGAATCGACGATCTCCGTCGAGGCCGTCCGCTCGTCGGTCCAGCACGAGCTCATCGACACCGGGTCTGGGCACGTTTCCATGGCGACGAGCTGATCGTCACCGCCGTCGACGAGGCCGGCTCCGCCCGCGAGGTCGCCCGCCACCACCGCGGCGAGCCCGGCAGCGCGGTCCTGGACGACGGCCACCACCCGCCCCGCGAGGACAAGGAAGGCGACCGGAGGCCGAAAGCCCCCTCGGCAGAGGAATCCGCGTTCCTCCAGCTCGGGCCGGGTGCCGCGAGCTGGCTGATCGAGGCCGGGGCAGCCGGGGTCCGCCGGATGAAGACGAAGATGGTGGCCGCGATCGCAGCTAACCTCATTCCGTCATGCGCCGCCATGGCCACACCGGGCCGCCCCACCCCACTGCGCCGCGCTCAGGTCCGCTGCCTTCCGCGCACCGGACCGCGGCCTGGCGCCGACCGATCCCTCGTGGATCGCCGCGCTGTCCCGGCGTGCGGTGCTCCCGGCGTCCTGGACGCGCGCCTGCTCCGCCCCGAGCTCATCGCGGAGACATCCGCCGCCCGGGCCGCTGGGCGAGGCAGCGTCGACGCCGCATGGGTGGCGGCTGGGCCGCCCGTGCATCCCCCATGCGAGCTACCCCGTCGTCCACTCACGGGGGATGCCCCGCATGGGAGATCACCTTCTACTTTGGCCGGGTCGGCCCGCCACAGGTGGCGGGCCCGTTTCCCCGGGCAAGGAGTGGTACGTGTCCAGACGGAAAGTTGTTGCCATGACCGCTGCGGCTGCCGCCGCTGTGGGCCTCATATCGTTCTCTCCGCTCAGTTCTCCGGCTTTCGCGGCGGAGTGCTCCACGCCCTACTCCGCTACCGCCGTCTATACGGGTGGCTCCACCGCTTCGTACAACGGCCACAACTGGGATGCCAAGTGGTGGACGCAGGGTGAGGCCCCGTCCGCCGGAGGTTCGGGCGTCTGGGCCGACAAGGGCGCCTGCGGCCCCGGGCCCGGGGACCCGACACCGACACCGACCCCGACACCGACGCCCACGAGCCCGTCCTGCAGCCACCCCGCGTGGATGGCGGGGACGCAGTACGCGACCGGCGCGGTGGTGACGTACACGCTGAACGGGCAGTACTACATCGCCACGCACGACAACCCGGGCTACGACCCGACGGTGTCCACCTGGTTCTGGAGCCCCTACACCTGCACCGGTGACCCGACACCCACCCCGAGCCCGACCAACCCCGGCGACAAGGCACCCGGCGCTCCGGGTACCCCGGCCGCCGGCAATGTCACGGACACCTCGCTGACCCTGAGCTGGGCGGCGGCCACGGACGACAAGGGCGTCAAGAACTACGACGTGCTGCGCAACGGCACGAAGATCACCACCGTGACGGGTACCTCGTACGCGGACTCGGGCCTGACCAAGGCGACCTCCTACAGCTACACGGTCGTCGCCCGCGACACCGCGGACCAGATGGGTCCCGTGTCCGGCGCCCTCTCGGTCACCACCGCCGGCGGTGTGGTCGACCCGGGTGGCAAGGTCAAGCTCGGGTACTTCACCGACTGGGGCACCTACGGGCGCAACTACCAGGTGAAGAACCTGGTGACCTCGGGCACCGCGTCGAAGATCACCCACATCAACTTCGCGTTCGGCAACGTCCAGAACGGCGCCTGTACCGTCGGTGACAGCTACGCCGACTACGACCGTGCCTACACCGCGGCCGAGAGCGTGGACGGTGTCGCCGACACCTGGGAGGACGGCGCCCTGCGAGGCAGCTTCAACCAGCTGCGCAAGCTGAAGAAGCAGTACCCGAACATCAAGATCCTCTGGTCCTTCGGCGGCTGGACCTGGTCCGGCGGCTTCGGCCAGGCCGCGGCCAACCCGACCACATTCGCGGAGTCCTGCTACAAGCTGGTGGAGGACCCGCGCTGGGCCGATGTCTTCGACGGCATCGACATCGACTGGGAGTACCCGAACGCCTGCGGACTGTCCTGCGACACCAGCGGCGCCGCCTCCTACAAGAACCTCATGCAGGCGCTTCGCAGCAGGTTCGGCGGCTCCAACCTGGTCACCGCGGCGATCTCCGCCGACGGCACGAACGGCGGCAAGCTCAACCAGGCCGACTACGCCGGCGCCGCCCAGTACGTCGACTTCTACAACGTCATGACGTACGACTTCTTCGGCTCGTGGGATGCCAAGGGCCCCACCGCCCCGCACTCCCCCCTCACCTCCTACACGGGCATCCCGAAGGACGGCTTCAACTCCGAAGCCGCGATCACCAAGCTCAAGAACAAGGGCATCGCCGGCTCCAAGCTCAACCTCGGCATCGGCTTCTACGGCCGCGGCTGGACCGGAGTCACCCAGGACGCTCCCGGCGGGACCGCCACCGGTCCCGCCCCCGGCACCTACGAGGCCGGAAACGAGGACTACAAGGTTCTGAAGAACACCTGCCCCGCCACGGGCACCGTGGCCGGCACCGCCTACGCGAAGTGCGGCAGCAACTGGTGGAGCTACGACACCCCCGCCACCATCACCTCCAAGATGGCCTGGGTGAAGCAGCAGGGCCTGCGGGGCGCGTTCTACTGGGAGTTCAGCGGCGACACCGCCAACGGCGAACTCGCCAGCGCGGTCCACGCCGGCCTCCAGTAACCAGCCGGTGCGGCCGGGGAGGACGGGGCCGCTTGCTCGTCTCCCCGGCCGCGCCTGTCTGCACTCGTGTGCGGGCTGTTGATGGTCCGGCCCGTCGACGGTCGTCAGACCGACTGCTGCGACCGCCGCGTGCGACGTCGCACAGGGCATGACCACATTGCGAAGAATGGAATTCGTGCTGTGCTCGACCTCCCGATGACCATCCTGGCCTCCGACGGAACACCGCTGGCCGGAACCCTCACTCTTCCCGACGGGCCGGGGCCCTTCCCGGCCGCTCTGATGCTGCAGGGATCGGGTCCGCTGGACCGCGACGGCAACACCCTCCGCCTCCGCATGGACCTGGGACCGTCGCTGGCCTCCGCTCTGGCAGCCGCCGGGATCGCATCCCTGCGCTACGACCGTCGCGGAACCGGCCGCACCCCCGGTTCCTGGCGCGACAGCGGCTTCACCGGCAACCGTGAAGACGCCGCCGCCGCTCTTCACGCACTGGCCGACCGACCGGAGATCCAGGCCGATTCAGTGAGTATCGTGGGCCACAGTGAAGGAGCTGTGCACGGCATGGCCATCGCAGTACATGAGCGGGTCTGTGCGGTCGTGCTGCTGGCCGGCTACGCTCGGACGGGAGAGTCCGCACTGCGCTGGCAGATCCGCTCGCTGACGGCAGGCCTGCCCGCGCCGGCCCGAGTCCTCGGCAGGGTGCTGGAGCCGGCAGGTCAACGGGCGCTGGAGCGGGTGCGGTCAAGCTGCACGCCTACGGTGCAGATCGCGGGGAGCGTGGTCAATGCCCGCTGGATGCGGGAAATGCTTGTCCACGACAGCCGCCATGACCTGGCGGCCATCCCGGTGCCGGTCCTCGCCGTCACCGGCGACAAGGACATCCAGGTCGACCCTGACGACCTGGAGGAGATCAGCCGTCTCGTGCCGGGTGAGGCGGAGGTGCACTGGCTTGAGGGTCTGACGCACCTGCTGCGGCGCGACCCGGGCCGGCACACGATCCGCTCCTACCGAGGTCTCCTGAAGCAGCCGGTCGACGCCCCCACGCTCCAACTCATCGTTGGCTGGCTGGCCCGCCACCACTGAGACAGGCTATGCGCTCACCGCCAGGAGGCCGTGAACGCCGCTGTGCTGTTCAGGCTGGTTCACCTCGGCGAGGCAAGCTCCCCGTGGGCAGTCACCGCGCCGGCACGCACGCGGATCCACGATCGAGCAACCCGACCTGGTGGCGGCCACGGACTGGGAGGCGGGAGAGGCCGGCCCGGGAGTGGCGTCCACCTGCTGCGGGTCGGCTGGAAAGTCATCAGCAGGTTCGCCGACGGCGATCATATGATCCTCGCCGAGCACGCTGAGCGGTCCCCTTGCCGCCCACGAAGTGTCCGACCACGAGAGGAGTGTGGCCGGTCCGGTGCTTCTGGACGCCACACGGGCCCGCCGCGCCACCGGCCCTTCTCGTGATGGTACCTGGGGCGCCGGCAGTCCCGGCCCCCGACGTCCGTAACCAGATCCTGGCACCTGAAGGGCCGGTGGCCGGAGCAGCGCGTGCTGGCGGACGCCCCGGCACGGGCAGCCGGCCATACCGGTGGAGGTGAGCCGGCCCGGGGGTGCCGTACCAGGAACGGTCCATTCCCGTGTACCGTCCGGCCCTGCAAAGCCCTGGAGACGCGGCCGGCCCAAGCGGCTGGCCATAGCCGCCCAGGGCGCATCAGCACGGCTGCCGACCGAGACCACGCCATCCACCTCGCCTGCCCAGACCTGGCCGAACGCGCCATCCATCAGGCTGCCGGCCAGATCCGCCACGGGGCATCAGCCGAGCCCAGCTCGCGCAGCGGCCCTCCAGGCCGCCACCATGGCATGTGATGGCCCCGCTCCGGCGGCCCACGCTGCGGGCCGGCTTCGAAGTGAAGAGCCCAGCAGCAGCTGAGGATACGGAGCACCCGTTGGCGGAGCCGCTGCAGTCGAGGATCCGCGCGCAGCTGCTCGGAGAACCGGACTTGCCCCAGCCCCGCCGATATCCCGCACGAAGACCAGGCGCTGGGCTGCTTACAACTCCCTTGTAAATTGGCCCTGTTACTGAATATCGCAGGCTTGCCATCCCCCGAGCGAGCTATCCCGGACACCCCCTGCCGGGTGACGTCAGATAGCAGCGCCCTCTTGTTGACTCATCGCAGTCAGCAGGTCGAGCAGCCAAGGACAGAGCCATGTACAGCTCCCCCCGTTTCACAGCACATCGTTCTCTTGCCCACAAACGCGCCGCACGCCGACGGATCGCCGCTGGGCTCGTCGTCGCCCTGACCGGCGGCATGCTGGTCGGGTGCGAAGGCGGCGCTCCGGTACCCGCCAGGACTTCGTCCTTCACCGGGCCGAGGCCGGCCAGTGGCAGCCCCCAGGCCGCCGACCCGGGCGGGCAAGAGGGCAAGGGCAAACGCATCACGTGGGGTGCCTGCCCGGCCCCCGCCGCCGGGCAGACCCGCAACTCCGAGCTGCGCTGCGCAACCCTGGCGGTGCCGCTGGATTACCAGCAGCCGCGCGGCCCCAAGATCAAGGTGGCCGTCTCCCGGCTCGCCGCCACCGGCCGTGGGCAGCGGCACGGCGTCCTGCTGCTGAACCCCGGCGGCCCGGCGCTCGGCGGGCTCTCCATGCCGGAGACGATGGCGCCTACACTGCCCGCCTCAGTGCGGGACCAGTACGACCTCATCGGCTTCGACCCCCGCGGCGTCGACCACAGCACCCCGCAGAGCTGCAAACTGCCGAACCCGTCCGTCGCCGCGATGTTCCCCTACCCGGCCGCCGACGGCTCCATCGGCAAGAACGTCACCCTGGCCAAGTCCTACGCCCGCAAGTGCGCCGACGCGATCGGCAAGGACCTGCGTCACTTCACCACCGCCAACACCGCCCGCGACATGGACCGCATCCGCGAGGCGCTCGGCGAGCAGAAGGTCTCCTACTGGGGCCAGTCGTACGGCACCTACCTCGGAGCCGTCTACCGCTCGCTCTTCCAGGACCGTACCGACCGGATGATCCTGGAGGGCAACGTCGACCCCACCAAGGTCTGGGACCGCGAAGTCGCCGACAGCTGGGGCCAGGGCATGGCCGAACGCTTCCCCGACGCCGCCCGTGCCGCCGCTGCGCAGGACTCCACCCTCAAGCTCGGCGCGACCCCGGAGCAGGTCACCGACACCTACCTCGCCCTGGCAGGCCGGCTCGACCGCACCCCCGCCCCGCTCCCCGGCGCACCGGTACCACTGGACGGGGCGCTGCTGCGCAACGTCACCTACGCGCTCCTCCTGCACGACGAGACGCTGCCGGTGGCAGCCCGATTCTGGCGGGCTGCCACCGACGTCGCCGACGGCAAGCCCACCGAGGCCGACGCCGCAGTTCTGAAGGAGGTGCTGGCCCAGCCGCCGGCCCCCCAGGACATACCTGCGGACAATCAGGCCACCATGTTCATGGCCCTCACCTGTGGTGACGCCCAATGGCCCAAGGACGTCGACGGCTACGCCACGCGCACCGCCGCCGACCGGAAGAAGTGGCCTCTGACCGCCGGCATGCCCGCCAACATCTGGCCCTGTGCCTTCTGGGACAAGCCCGCCGAGAAGCCCGTCGCCCTGACCACCGGCCCCCGCAACACACTGATCCTGCAGAACCGCCGGGACAACGCCACCCCCTGGGCCGGCGGCCTCGGCATGCACAAGGCCCTCGGAGCAGGTGCCGCCTTCGTCGGCGTCGACAACGGCGGCCACTACGTCTACAACGCAGGCTCCGCCTGCGCCGACCAGGCCACCGTCACCTTCCTAACCACAGGCCGCCTCCCCGGCCAGGAGACCACCTCCTGCAGCGACGTGAAGGTGAAATGACCCAGCCCGCCGGCTCGGCCTCACGGCCGGCCGGCACGCAGGACGATCCGCACGAGCACTCCGTGGAGCGACGACGAGACACGCGGCATCGGCACCGCCCGCCTGGATGCGCTGCTCGAACGCTGGGCGGGCGGCTCTGACTGGGGCGTGCACGAACGCCGTATCGCCGCACTCCCCTGGGCGACCGTCCAGGCAGGCGGCAGCCAGACGCGAGTGATCCACCAGCGGTCCCCGGATCCCGGCGCCCCCGTGGTCGTACTGCTGCACGGCTGGCCGGACTCCGTCCTGCGCTTCGAGCGCGTCCTGCCGCTGCTCCCGGACCTGAACGTGGTGGTGCCCGCCCTGCCGGGCTTCCCGTTCGCGGCCCCGCTCACCGAGCCCGGAATGTCGGCGAACCGGATGGCCGAGATCGTCGCGGACGCCCTCGACGAGCTGGGGCACTCCCGGTACACGCTTTCCGGCGGCGACGTGGGCGGCACCGTCGCGGAAATCCTCGCAGCCCACCACCCGGACCGGGTTCCCGCCCTGCACCTGACGAACGTTGCCCCGCAGCGGGCCCTCACCGCGAACCCGACGCGGCTCGCACCCGACGCAGCCGCCCACCTCCAACGGGCGGCACAGTGGTTCCGCACCGAGGGCGGATACATCGCCGAGCAGGCGACGCGGCCGAACACCCTCGCCGTCGCCCTCGGCGACTCGCCCGCCGGCCTCGCCGTCTGGATCGTCGAGAAACTGGAAGCCTGGTCCGACCAGGAGACCTTCACCGAGGACGAGCTGCTCACCTGGGTCACCGCCTACTGGGTCACCGGCACGATCGGCACCTCGTTCGCCACCTACGCCGTGCCGGTCACCCTCCCCGAACGCATCGACACGCCGACCGTCCTCTCCGTCTTCCCCCACGACCTCAAGCCCGAGCCCCGCAGCTACGCCGAAACCCTCCTGAACATCCGCGACTACGTCCAGCACGAGGCCGGCGGGCACTTCGCGGTCTGGGAACAGCCTGCAGCCTATGCGGACGACCTGCGCCGCGCAGTCGAGCGGGGCAGCTGAGGGGCGGACCCGCAGAGATGGTCCGATAGGCCATGGCTGGCGGGCGCTGACGGTGGATTTGTATCCTGAATCCTCCTCCCGCGGGTACGTAGCCCCAAGAGGGCGTCGAAACCGGCTCCGGAAATGCCACCGAGCCTCGGCCCTTGCCCCCCCCATGACGCGGACCTTCGCCTACCGACCACCCCTGGAACTCGTTCACGGAACTCCTGGCAGAGCCGTGTGCTCGATGAGAGCCGTCATCACCGCGGGCGGACTCGGCTTCCGCGTTCTGCGCCGCATCAGCCCTCTGGCATCCACCAGGCAACCCTGCCGAGCGTCATGGCACTGAGGCGCCGTCGGGCAGCCAATCGAGAATGCCCCGCGATGCTGCCGGCCGATCGTCGGCGGGAAGCATCGCGGGGCATTGTGCCTGGTGTGCTGAGGTGTTACAGGGGGTTAGTGTTGGTCCAGGCCCAGACGGAGCCGTTGGCGGGGCCGATGTCGATGTAGTCCTCGCGGCCGTCGCCGGTGACGTCGGCGAAGACGACCTGCTCGAAGGAGACGCCGACGCCGGAGGCGACCTCCCCGATCGGGTTCCAGGCCCAGCCGGAGTCGGAGGCGGCGGAGGGACCTCCGTTGATCCAGGCGCGGACCGAGCCGTTGTCCCTTCCCATGACGAGGTAGTCGGCCCGGCTGTCGCCATTGATGTCGGCCATCCGCACCAGGGAGCCGAGTTCACCGGCTCCTGGGGCGATCCTGCCCAACGGGTCCCATCGCCAGCCTCCGGAGGAGCCGGGGCCGGCGTTGTGGAAGGCGCTGATGTAACCGTTGGCACCACCGCCGATCAGCAGCAGGTCGGCCCGGTGGTCACCGTCGATGTCCGCGAACCCGACGATGTCCGCTGCCGGCAGCGGGGGTCCGATGAGGCCGAGGTGGTTCCAGGTGGGTGTGCCGGCCGGGTTGTCGCTGCCGTTGAGCCAGCCGGCCATCCGGTAGTCCCCGGCGACCTTGATGTAGTCGTCGCGGCCGTCGCCGTTGAGGTCGGCCAGGTGGTAGGCGCTGCGCGGCCCGGGAGGGTCGGCGCCGGGCTGCGGGTCGGGGCTGATGGAGGCCCCGTACCCGGAGGCGATCATCCCCTTGGTGAACCAGTTCGGTGCCCCGAGCCCGCCGCCGTCCCCGGTATCCCCTCCCGGCGGGGGCTTGACCCAGCCGGCCACCTCCACCGACTGGATGCCCTGGTAGAAGATGTCGCCCATCTTCCGGTAGCCGCTGTCGTTGGGGTGCATGAGGTCTGCCAGGTCGGAGACGTTGACGGGGTCCATGTCGACCATCCACACGTGCTTCCCGGCATTCCGCCGTTCGGCCACCACCCCGGGAATCGAGTTGTTGTAGGCGGCGATACGACCCTGCACGACCGGGTCACGGGCGGGCACCAGGGTGGATACCACGACGGCCACATCGGGCTGGTCACGCACCACCCGGTCGATCAGCTCGCCCAGGCGTCGCGGTGCGCCCCCTGGGTCGCGGTTGGTGTTCATGTCGTTGGGATCGCCCCGTCGTGCTGGGAGCCGACGAAACTGGTGACCGTCTGGGTCTGGTTCTTCAGGTCCTCCCACAGCTCGCGGCGGTAGCCGGACCCGTCCGAGCTGCCGGCACCGAAGGTGATGGAGTCGCCCAGCGGCAGGATCCGCAGGTCGGGCGGCTCGGCCGCGGCCCGCATGGTGCCGACCTGGACGGCATAGTGATCGGCCTGCTCTCCGTTGCGGCGTACGACCGGAAGGTCGTTGATCTGCTCCGAGGACAGGACCCAGTCGAGCTCACGGCTGCTCTGCTGCGTGGGCAGGCCGGTGGCGTAGCGGTAGGAGTTGTCCGGCTGCGCGAAAGTCCCTGGCTCTGTGTTGAAGTCTGCTCCGATGGTCCAGTTCCACCCCTGGCCATTGTCAGCCATCGCCCGCGCATCGCGGGCGCGTCAGCCGCAGAACCGGACAGTGCGTGAAAGGAGTAATACCACTCGTTACCCAAGCGGATGCCGAGCGCATTGCGGGCCGTAGGCGCGCCGTTGTGATTGTCGATGATGCGGATATCATCCGCCCTCTGCCGGGTCACGATAGCCAGATTGTTGCGATTGCCGATGTAGTTGCCACCGTTCGGATCGGTCTGCAGAAAGCAAATGTGGAACTGTTCACGGTTACGGCCGTCGGCGTGGCTCCATCGATGGTGCTGGATGTACCCGGATCTGCCGGGCGCGTTCGGATTCAGGACGATGTTCTCCACGAAATCGCCGGGCAGTTCAGGTCCGGCCTCCTGAACCATGACGACATCAGCCGCTATCGCATAGTTCCTGACCGTGTTGAACCACTCGCTCGCCCTCGCCCGTCGTATCCCCCTGAAGGTTGTACGTGATCACCCCCGTCGTCCTCAGAGAGCCGGCATACGCCGGAGCAGCTTCGCCAAGGGTGACGGTCAATCCGGCCAAGAGTGCCAGTACCAACGTCGCGGCGGCCGATGCTGCCCTAGGGCGCGCCCCTGCGGCTGGCGGGCGGCCCCGGGCTATCCCATGACGTGGCGAGGGGCGGGGTCTGGGAAAACGCAAGCGAGGTCCTTGCTTTCGGTTTGTGGAATCGCCTGCAGGCAGCGTCGGCAGGAGTATCCGCCCGGCAGGAGGCGGAGCCTCGTTGTGAACGCAGGCGGGGAGGGGCCGACGCAGGACACGAAGCGGCCATCGCGAACCTGTGCCGTGACGACGCTACGAACCCCGCCCCCTGGTGTGCATCCCCCGCGCGTGGACACCGCCTGTAGCTTGCTCGGGGGATGCGCCCAGGCGGCACGACGTCCATACGCGGGCCGAACACCAGCAGCATCTGCGGACCTCTCCCCGGCGTCTGCCGAACCACCCGCTCCCTGCAGAGCTGCGCGAGCCGCAGGCTCTCCGAGCCCAGCCCGGCCGACGTGTGGCCGGCCTGCTCGTTGACGGGATACCGGTTGCCCGTGCCCCGTCGGCGACGGGCAGGACGCCGTTGCCACCCCGGGGCAGCACTCCGGGCCCGCCGGCGGAGGCTGGGCTGGGACCGCAGGAAGCGGCGGTGGCATGGCTGAGGGTGTCGCGCATCCCCCGTGAGAGCTATGGGAGATGTCCCGCTACGGGTGATCCGCTGCCGGAGTCCAGCTCCTAGCTTGGGGTTCAGGCCGCCGCCCGTGTGGCCGTGATGACGAGAGGGCCCGTGATGAGCGAGTCGACCACCACGCAGCACTGCGAGGGGAGCGGTCCTGGCCGAGACGGTGACGGCCGCGTGCGCCGGATGCTGCGTGCTCCGCTGGGCTGGATGCTGATCGGTCTGGTGGGTGTCGGCCTGGTCTCGGGGCTGACCGCCGAGGGCCCGGGGCCCATTTTGTTGTTGGGGGCGGCTGCTGCGGTCGGCGTGTACTGGCTCGTCATGCGCCGTCTTGCACACCGCGCGGTGCCGGAGATTGCCCGGCGCGACGCCGGCCGCGAAGTTCTGCTCGGCAGTGCGCTGGGCCTGGGCTTCGTCCTCGTCTCCACCCTGCTGATCACGATGGTCGGCGGCTACTCGTTCTCCTGGGCCGACGACGGCTTCTTCGGCGTCGTCTTCGGGGCGATCGTGGTGCAGGTCGCCGCAGCAATCACCGAGGAACTCATGTTCCGCGGCCTGGCCCTGCAGGCACTGGAAAGGATGTGGGGCAGTCGGGCCGCCATCGTGATCACCGGCCTGTTCTTCGGCCTCGCCCACCTGGGCGCCCCCAACGCCACCGCATGGAGCTCCCTGGCTATCGCCCTGGAGGCCGGCGTGATGCTGGGTGCCGCGTTCCTGTGGCGGCGCAGCATCTGGTTCGTCGCGGGCGTGCACTTCGCCTGGAACCTAACCGTGCAGTTGCTCGGCATCCCGGTCTCCGGACACCCCTCCGAAGGCCTGTTCACCGTCGAAGTGGACGGTGGGGCATGGCTGACCGGGGGTGGGTTTGGCCTGGAAGCCGCCTTGTTGACCGTTGTGGTCGGCGTACTGATCGCGGCCCGCCTGCTCTCCCTCGCCGGGCGCAGTGGCAGACTCCTGCCCCGCAGGTCCGCACGCCCCCAGCCTGTGACCGGAGGAGACAGCTATGACGTTCCGTCAGAGAGTGGGGAGACGGGCCTTCCTCGCGGCGTGGAGTAGGTTCTGGGGAAGGCGAAACGTCCTTGTCAGGGATGGCGTCTTGGCTTGCTCCTATGGCCTGGTTACCCTCCTCATACCGGCCCTGTCCCACATCGGGGCGCAGATTGGGGATCTCCCACCGCGTCCCGTAGGCATCCTGGGGATCGGTCTCGTCCTTGCCCAGGCACTGCCGCTGGCCCTTCGGCGCCGTAACCCGGCCCTCTGCCTGATCCTGGTGGCCTGCGCGTTCGCCGCGCACCAGATGCTCGGCTTCGCAACGACGTTCACCAGTCTGGGACTGTATCTGGCTCTTTTCTCCGCCGGAGCCCACCAGGCGGCCTGGCGTCACCGCCTGGCCGCGGGGATGAGTGCGGGATACGTCGCACTGGCGCTGGCCCTGAAGGGAATCGGGTCACCGCAGAATGCCGCGGCCTTCGCCACGTTCTGCCTGTTCCTGGCCGCCTTTTGGATAGTGGGGAGCACGATGCGCGCACGACGCGTACAAGAAGCGCACCGCCACCGGCTGGCGGGCGAGCTGGCCACGGCGGCCGAGCGGGCGAGGATCGCCCGCGAACTGCATGACGTGGTAACCCACCACGTCACCGCCATGGTCATCCAGGCCGACGCCGCCCAGTTCGTCCTGACCTCCGCTCCCGACAAGGCCGCGGAAGGACTCACGGCCGTGAGCGGCACCGGCCGTCAGGCCCTGACCGAGCTCCGCTACCTCCTCGGCGTGCTGGAGGCCACCGGCGACGGCGCAGCAGACCACCCGGATGAGGCCCAGCGGGCACCCTCCCTGGGCCGCGTCCAGGACCTGGTCATACAGGCCCGAAGGTCCGGACAGCCCGTGGACTTCGATGAACAGGGCATACCGCGCGAGCGATCGGTGGACGTGGAACTGGCCGCCTACCGGGTCGTCCAGGAAGCCCTGACCAACGCACTCAAACACGCACCCGGCTCGGCCACAGCCGTCACCGTCGAGCACGCTGAGGAGCACCTCGAAGTCACGGTCACTACCGCCGCACCCGCCCTGGCACCGGCCACCGCTCCACCCGCCGCCAGACCCGTACCTGTCCCGGGCCCTGCGGGCGGCCGCGGACTGGCCGGGCTGTACGCACGAGTACAGATGGTCGACGGCCGGCTCCATGCCGGAACCATGTCCCAAGGCGGGTTCCAAGTCCACGCCGTCATCCCGTTCAAGCCCGTCCAGGAGTAGCCCGTGCCCGACGCGTCTGTCCCCATCCGTGTACTCGTCTGCGACGACCAGGCACTCGTACGCATGGGCTACAGCACCATCTTCTCCGCGCAGCCCGATCTGGATGTCGTCGGCGAGGCCGAGAACGGACACGAAGCCGTCCAGGCCGCACAGCTCCTCCGCCCCGACGTGGTCGTCATGGACATCCGCATGCCCCTCCTCGACGGTATCCAGGCAACCCGCCAACTCGCCGGCCCCGACATTGTGAATCCCCCGAAGATACTGGTCGTCACCACCTTCAACGTCGACTCCTACGTCTACGACGCACTCCGCGCGGGCGCCAGCGGCTTCCTCCTCAAAGACGCACCCCCCGCAGCCATGATCAATGGCATCCGCACGGTGGCCCGCGGCGAAGCCCTCCTCGCCCCGGCCGTCACCCGCCACCTCATAGGCCACTACGCCCAGCACCTGCAACCCGCCGACAGCAACAGGGCGGGGCGGGAAGACGTCGTCCGAGCGCTCACTCCGCGCGAGCTCGACGTTCTGTGCCAACTCGCCGAGGGACTTTCGAACACGGAGATAGCCGAGGAGCTGTTCATCGCACCCGAGACCGTCAAGACCTACGTGTCCCGGATCCTCACCAAACTCGATCTGCGTGACCGCGTCCAGGCCGTCGTGGTAGCCCACCGCACCGGACTGGTCTCCCACACCCTCTGAATCTGCGAGCTCACGGCTGCGCCTCTCTGTTCGAGCGCGCGGCATCAGCGGCTCCGGGTAGCGGGAGCCGTCGGGAGGCCGCAGGGCGGCGGCGCTGCGTCAGGACACCCGAATGCCCCGGCGTAAACGGAGGCACCTACGGGATGCCTGGTTGAGGTCCCGCTCCGGCACCACAGACCTGGCCGCCCGCACTTGGGACTGCCGAGGAAGCCGCCCTCACGCTGCTGGTTCGGCGCACCGGGAGGGGATCCGCGGCTGGTGCTCCAGCGCGCCTCCGGCGAACGCCCCGAGGCGGCGGATGCGCTGGCCGCCTTCCTCGACACCCACTCGCCGGAGCTGTTGCACCGCTACCTGCGCGCCAGCGGCCTGGACGACGCCGCGGCCCCGCGACCGGGCCGCCGCGATCGACGCGTTCGTGCTCGGCATATCGACCGCCGCCGGGTGCTGCGCTCCGAGCTGGGTGACCGGGCGGTGCTCCAGGACTGGCTGAGCGCGACCATCCAGCGCCTGGCCGACGGGTGATGCCGCACGCGTGAGCGGTCACCGGCGGCGTGCGGCAGGCACTGCGGATACGACGGACGGACGCCGCGCCGCGTGGGGGTGGCCTGGGCTGCGAGTGTTCCCCACCGGCTGCGGGACATCCCGGCCGCGCCCGGGCCCGGGCTGGGGCCCGCGCCCAGGCTGGAGTGCCCGGGCGGGCGTGGGCTGGAGTCCGTGCCTGGGCTGGAGCCCTGGCCCGGGGGAGTGCTCGCGCCCGGGCTGGAGCTCGTACCCGGGCCCGGGCTGGAGCCGGTGCTCGGGTGTGGGGGCTCGTACGGCGGGCTGGGTGTGTTCCGGAAGGTCGTCTGCTGGCGCCCCCGGGTACCCGGCGGCGGTTCCTAGCGGCTTCTCGGCCGGTTTGGTGGCGGTTTCAGGCCGGTTGGGTTGTGGTCTTGGCTGGGTTTGTGGCCGGGAGGGATGATGGGGGCCGCCGGGGTGTTCACCTTTGGCCTGGGGTTCGGGGGTGTGTATGCGGGTGCACGGGAAGGTGTGGGAGACGGAGGAGAAGCTGCGGGAGATCGGCGCGGATTACCTCCAGGAGGTCGCCGCCCTTCGCGGGCAGGCAGCCGCTGCTGAGGAATCCCCTGAGGACACCCCCTCCGAGACAGACTGAAGACCGCATCGCCCTGAACGAGGCCACACGCTCGCGGAGCGGTTTCTGAAGGTGCGGTGGCGCACGGCCGGGGACGTCGCGGCCTGGTGCTCGCCGTGCGCGTGGGTGGGCAGGCCGCGGCCGGACGTTTGCGTTTCCGCCCGCGGTGCTAACGCGACCTTGCACGCCCTGACGCGCCCGCCCTCCGCCCCGGCCGCGCCCCGCCACCTGGTTCTGTCCGGCGGCGGCCCCCGCTCCCGCCCGCTCCACCATCCCGGCCGCCGTCGTGCCCGGGGAGCTGGCCCTGGCGGGGGATGCGGTCCCCGCGTATCGGCGGCAGGCGTTGCTGGCCGAAGGTGCGGGGCGTTCGCGGTGAGCGTCGGCTGCGGGGAGCCGGGCGGGCGGGATCTGGTGCCGCAGTACGGCCGGGCCGCCGTAGCCGGGCAGGCGGCGAGCGGCACGGGCGGGGCGTAAGCACAGCCGGCCCGCCAGCCCCCGTCCAGCTGGTCGCGGAGGTGTCCGCCGACTGGGCCACAGACCACGGCCGACGGCTCCGCCACCGGCTCCGGTTCGAGCGGCTGCGCACCGATGTGGCGCTGGAGGATGTTCCCGGGCGCGGGGTGGGGCAGGGTGCGGAGCCCCGTGCCGGGCCCAGCCGACACCAGGCTCGGCAAGCGTCAGGTGGAAGGCTGGTTTCGCTGACGGGTTGGTGCGGTCAGGGGGGTGTCCGGGTTGTCGAGCCAGAGGTGCTGGCCGTCGCTGTCGATGGTCAGGCCGGCCCGGTCCCGGCCGGGCCGGCCGAACCCGCTCCACCACTGGAGGGCGGCTTCGGCTTCGTCCCAGAGCCGGCGGGGGCCGAACTGGTCGACGTCGTAGTCGGTGGTGTCGGGTGTGTATTCGACGGTGGCCCAGGAGGCGCGGTCGTCGGCGAGGATCCACAAGGTGGCCTCTCCGCTGGCGTCTTCGGCTTCGGCGAGGAGGTACCAGGCGTCGGGCAGGGCCAGCCCCGTGAAGAACAGTCCGTCCGGATCGCGGGTGAACGCCCGCGGGCTGATCCGGGTGCTGCTGGGGGTGCCGGTGTCGTGCTGCCGGTAGAAGTCGGAAAGGTAGCCGCGGTGGGGCCGGCCGGTCCGGGTCCGCATGAATGCCGGCCACCCCGTGAACCGGCCCGTCGCCTTGCCGCCGGTGACGTCCAGGACGGCGTAGGAGTGGGAGAAGAAGCTTCCGCCCCACGGGGCGACGATCCGCCCCGTGGGGGTCTGCTCGACCCAGGCGTAGGGGATCTCGGGCACGGTGTAGGTGGCGATCAGCCGGTCGAAAGGCGCACGCAATGGACAGCCCAGCCCTGCGTCCCCCACCGCCAAATACGGCGCATATCCTGCCGCGGCCAGATTCTTCCCGGCCCGCGCCACCAGCCCACCGTCGATGTCGACCGAGGCGACGTTCTCCGCGCCCAGGCGGTGGCTGAGCCAGGCCGCGTTGTACCCGGTCCCGGTTCCGGCCTCAAGAACCCGCATGCCCACCCGGACATCGAGGAGGCCGAGCATCTCCAGCATCACCGTCGGCATCGAACTCGACGACGTCGGCAGCCGGTACCCGCCCTCACCCACCGGCAGCCCGTCATTGACCTGCGTGGTGACCGGCACATCGTCATAGACAGCCCGCGCCCACCCGGCCGGATCCTGCGCCCGGGAGAGGACGGTGTCGCCGACCTCGATCTGGTCGGGAACGAACAGCTCCCGCGGCACCGCCCGCACCGTGTCGGCCCACGTCTCGCCGAGGGAGCCCTTGGCGGTGAGGATCCGGGCGAGTTCGTCGGGGGAGGGCATCGGCTACTTCTTCGGGGGGTTGGACACCGGCTTGGTCCACTGCCCGTCGGACTCTTTCGGGGACTGCTGCTTGTCCCCGTCGGTCCCGCCCTTGCCGTCCCCGTGCTTGCCCACCGAGCGCCTCCCTCACCGCAGATCGGAACCCGTAGTCTCGTGGACACGGAACGTGAAGGGAAGACGGCAATCGGCCGTCCCGGTCCCCAAGGAGCGAGCGGCCTTACTCCGGGCGGGGGTCGGGCTCGGAGGGCGCGCGGTCGGGTGTGCGCCCGCGTCCGTGCTGGCGGCGGCCGGGGGAGCGGGGTGAAGGCTTACGCCCGCGCGCCCGTTCCTGCTGGGCCTGTGGTGCCGCCGGACCGGCCGGGCCATAGCCGTCCGGGCCCGCGCCCGGGCTGGGGGCGCGCGCAGGAGCTGAACACGGACTCGCCGAGCGTGCCGCTCCTGGGCGGTTCACAGGCTGGGCAGCCGGATTTCAGGAGACGAGTGCGGGCTCGGTGCGGGCCCGGTGGAGGAACTCGGCGGCGGGCCTCTCGCGGTGCCAGGGGGCGATGGTCGTGGTGATGTCGGCGACGTAGTCGCGGGCGCGGGCGGAGGCGACGCGGCCCAGGATGTCGATGGCCCGGTGCCCGACGGCGAGGCCCTGGTCGAGCTCGCGCTGCTGAAGGTGGGTGGTGGCCAGGACGGTCAGGCGCAGGCCGACCGAGCGGGCGAAGCTGTCCGGGCTCATCGCGTCGGCTTGGGCGTTCCACCGCCAGGCCGCGGCCGGGTTGCGCAGGTCCCGGTGGACCTCGACGGCGTCGGAGGCGAGCCGGGTGTGGGTGAAGTACCGGATCCAGGCCGGCTCGTCGGCGTCGCGGTCTGCCGCTTCGAGGCAGCGTTCGGAGGCGGCGAGGGCGGCGGAGGCAGCCCGTGCGTCATTCGCTCTGGCGTGGGCGCGGGCCTCGATCAGCTTGGCGAACCCCAGGACCCGGTGGCCGGCCCGCCCGCGGGCGCGGTCGTAGGCGCCCTGGACCATGTCGATGGCTTCCTCGTGGTACCCGCGCAGCAGCGCTTGAAGGGCCATGTTGGCCATGACGTGGCAGCCGATGTCCACGGCGCCGCCCGCCTTGGCCATTCGGAGGGCCTGGATGAAGTGCCGCTGGGCGACGTCGTGGTGCCCGGTGTCGACCGCGCTCCACCCAGCCACCCGGGCAAGTTCGGCGGTGACCGCGGACAGGCCCCGCCCGACGTCATCAGTGTAGGAGCCGTGCAGGAGCGGGACGGCCCGCAGGGTGAGGCAGTGGGTGACCGAGGAGGCCCGCCAGGTCCCGCCGCCGTACTGCGAGTCCCACCGCTGCGCTTCGTCGGCGGCCTGCCACAGCTCCGCCAGGTCCTGGTGCCCGACCCGCCTGCTGCCGTGGTGCCCGGAGCCCGGGTCGACGGGAACGCCGAGCCAGCGGGCGACGGGGGTCGCGTACGCGCCCACGGCGAAGGCCTTGTTCAGGAAGGCGCGGCGGTCCAGGTGTTCCACGGTGCTCCAGAAACTCACGGCGTGCCGAACGGCTTCGGCGGTGTCCCGGGGGAAATCCAACCCGAGTTCCGCCGTGTTCTCGCGCACCGTCTTCATACCGATCTCGGCGACGTCGACGGGCCGGCCGAGCCGTTCGCCCAGCGCACGCGCGATGAACTCGGGCATAGGGGCCTTCGGGGCCATGCCGCGGCGGGTCCAGTTCACGACACTCGTATGGGTGTAGGCCACGTGCAACCCAGCCTGCCCGGCGAGTTCGTTCACCCGGCGGGCCAGCGCGTGATGGCTCATGCCGCTGGAGGCCAGCAGGCGCTCCAGAGCGAAGTTGGGCGGCTTGGCCCGGCGCGGGGTCGGAGCCATCACGGGCACCTCCTTCACGAAGACCCGGTCACGGCGGAGCGTGCCCGAGCCGGGAGCAGCAGGGTAGGCCCGCAGCCCACGGTCCGTCGCCGGTTTGTGAGTTGTGAGCCCCCTTTGTGAGCCTGCCCAGTCCCAGGACAGCGGCGGTTTCCTTAAGGCATCCCACCGGCCACCCGGCACAGGAGCCGCCATGAGCCCCACCCTGCTCACCCCCGCCCCGGGATCCGAGACCGTCGCCGACGAGCTCACCCCCGCCTACTACCTCCGGCACGACCAGCTCGGCGCGTACGTCACCGGCCTGCTGGGCCGCTGCACGACCGTCTTCGACATCAAGCCCACCCTGACCGCCGACCTCACCCACCCGGAACGGAACGGCCTGACCGGGGGAGGCGTGATCGAGGACGGCGCGCACGTCACCGGCACGGTCATCGTCCAGCCCGGCGCCCGCATCGAGGCCGGCGCCCGGGTCGTGGGCCCGGTCCTGGTCTGCGAGGGCGCCGTCATCGCCGCCGGGGCGTACGTCCGTGACCACGTCGTCGTCGGCCCGCGTACCCAGGTCGGCTTCGGCGCCGAGATCACCCGCAGCCTCCTCGGCGCGGTCGTCTTCGCGAAGCACGCCTGCTTCATCGGCGACTCCGTGATCGGCTCCGGCGTCAACTTCGGCGCGTTCTCCTCCACCACCGGCCTGCTCTCCAGCGCAGGCCCCGTCACCGAGCCCGCGACGAAGGAGATCACCGTGTCGCTCGGCGGCCGCAAGTACGGCACCGGGCAGACGAAGTTCGGCGCGGTCATCGGCGACGGCGTCACCCTGTGCGCCGGCACCGTCCTGTGCCCGGGAACGCTGATCGGCCCGGGCACCGTCATCTACCCCCGCACCCAGCTCGGCGGCTTCATGCCCGCCGGATCCCGGGTCCGGTGACCCGCATGACCACCCCCACGCTCGCCACCCGCGCAGCCGACCAGCAGCTCATCCAGATCACCGGCGGCCGACGCCTCACCGGCCGGATCCGCGTCCAGGGCAGCAAGAACATCGCCCTCCACCTCTACGCCGCCGCCCTCCTGGCCGACACCGAACTCGTCCTGCACCAGGCACCAAAGATTCTCGACACCGGCGTCTGCGCCCAGATCCTCACCCACACCGGAACCCACACCCACGCCCCCGGCGACGGCACCTTCCACGTCGTCCCCACCCCGAACCTGCGCCCGGTCATCCACCACGACCTCGGCGCGAAGGTCCGCACCACCGCGGTCCTCGCCGCAGCCGTCCTCGCCCGCACCGGATCCGTCACCTTCTCCGCCCCCGGCGGCGACGCCTTCTGCCCCCGCCTGATCGACCGCCACCTCGCCGCCATGGAAGCCGCCGGCGCCACCGTCACCGTCGACGAGCACGGCCGCACCATCCACGCCGCCCTCCCCACCAGCCGGACACTGCGCGCGTTCCGCGTGGACGTCTCCACCCCGTACGGGCCCTCCCTCGGCGCCACCGTCAGCGCGCTGCTCCTTGCCGCCCGGACCCCGGGGGAGTCCCTGATCACCGGCCCGAGCATCGAGCCGGAGGTCACCGAGACCCTCCGCTTCCTGACCGAGCGCGGCGTGCGGGCGGCCTGGGACGGCGAGGGCATCCACGTCCACGGTGGTGACCGGATCGAGGGAGGCGAGTTCACCGTCGCCGGGGACCGGATCGAGGCCGCCACCATGATCATGGCGACCGCCGCGACCGGCGGCGCCATCGAACTCGACGGGATCACCCTGCCCGAACTCCCCGAGGCCCAGCGCCAGCTCCTCGCCGACGCGGGCCTGATCCTCACCTCCCACGACGCAGGCATCCGGGCCGCCACGGGGCCGGACGGCCTGCGCGCGGTGCGGGCCCGTACCGGCCCGCACCCCGGCCTGCCCACCGACACCGCCCCCCAGCTCGCCGCCCTGCTCACCCAGGCGACCGGAACCAGCCACATCTTCGAGGCCGTCTACCCCCGCCGCGACACCCACGCCGCACCCCTGCGCGCGTTCGGCGCAGACATCACGGCCGACGGGCAGGACATCCGCATCAACGGCCCGGCCCGACTGCGCGCCGCCGACGTACAGGCGGCGGACATCCGGGCCGTCACCGCCCTGCTGATTGCCGCCCTGGTGGCCGAGGGCACCTCTACGATCGGCGGCATGTACCACCTCGCGCGCGGCTACGGCCGCCTGCTGCCCAACCTCGCCGCGCTGGGTGCCGACATCACCACCACCGCGGAGGCCCGCCGATGACCCAGCTCGTCCCGTTCACGTCCGCCGACACCGCCCGCTTCGCCGACACCCTCGACCAGGCCGTCGCCGACGGCGCCACCCCCGGCGGCGTCATCGCCCTGGGCACCCTGGGCGAGCCCCCTCGCTTCCTCAAGGCCGGCCGCGTCGCCGACGAACTCGGCGACACCGCCCCCGGCCCGGACACCGTCTACGACATCGCGTCCCTGACGAAGGTCGTCGCCACCTGGCCGCTCGTCTGCCAGGCCTTCGACACGGAGATCCTCGTGCGGTCGGCCCCGGTGCGCGACTTCCTGCCCGCGATCGAGGGCCCCGCTTCCAGCGGGGACGCCACGATCGAGCAGCTCCTCACCCACACCGCCGGACTGAAGGCCTCCACCCGCCTCGACCGCTACCGCGGCACCGAGACGCCCCTGCACGAACTCCTGTGCCGCGAAGGCCTCGAAGCCGAGCCCGGCACCCACCGCTACATCAACCGCGGCTACATCCTCCTCGGCCTGGCCCTCGCCCACGCCCACCGCCGCCCGCTCGACGAACTCGGCCGCGCCCTGTGGGACGACCTCGGCATGAGCGGCACCACCTACGGGCCCGTCGCCCGGACCCCGCAGGTCGCCCCCACCGAGCAGCGGATCCCCGGCGCCCCCCGGATCTGGGGCCAGGCCCACGACGACAACGCCGCCCTCCTCGGAGGCGTCGCCGGTCACGCCGGAGTCTTCTCCACCGCCCGCGACCTCGCCCGCTACGCCGAATACCTCATCGACCCCGCCAGCCGACTCCACGGCTGGCTCCGCACCTCCATGCTCCCCTTCGCGCCGATCGAGACCGGCCTCGACCGCGGCCTCTCCTGGATCGTCGCCCCCGGCGGAGTCGCCTACCACCACGGCTTCACCGGCACCAGCCTCTACCTCAACCCCGCCGCCGGCCGCTACCTCGCCATCCTCACCAACGCCGTCTACCACGGCGAAGCCCGCAAAAAGATCGCCCCCCTGCGCGCCCTCGCCCTCAAGACCATCACCGCCACCTGACACCCGGGAGGCCCTCCATGGGACAGCACCAGCTGTCCGACCACACCACGCTGCGCCTGGGCGGCCCCGCGCCGCTCTGGCTCAGCCACACACACGAAGCCGACTGGCCCGACCTCGCCCGCACGGCCGCCGCGCACCCCGGGCGGCCGTTCACCCTCGGCGGCGGCAGCAACACCCTCGCCCCCGACCAGGGCACCACCCGGCCCGTCATCCACATGGCCACCCGCGGCATCCGCACCCGCCACCTCGCCGACGGCCAGGTCGAGGTCATTGTCGCCGCCGGCCACCCGCTCGCCGCACTCGTCGCGCACACCGTCGCCGACGGCCTCTCCGGCATCGAGTACCTCGGCGGCATCCCCGGCACCGCCGGGGCAGCACCGGTCCAGAACGCCGGAGCGTATGGGCAGGAGATTGCCGACCGGCTCGCCGCCGTCACCGCCCACGACTGGACCACCGGCCGCACCACACGGATCCCCGCCGCCGAGTGCCGCTTCGGCTACCGCACCAGCCGCTTCAAGCAGCACCCCAACCGCTGGACCATCCTCACCCTCACCCTCCACCTCACCGCCTCCACCGCGGCGGCCCCCGTCACCTACCAGCACCTCGCCACAGCACTCCACGCCCCGCTGAACAGCAGCCCTCCGCTCGCAGAAGCGGCGGCCGCCGTCCTGCACGACCGGGCCGCCCGAGGGCTCCTCCTGCCCCAGGCCGGACACGACCACCGCCAGGCCGGCTCCTGCTTCCTCAACCCCACCGTCACCGACGACCAGGTCCACGCCCTGCGCAGTCAGGGCGCCCCGCTCTACCGCACGCCCGTCCAAACATGGCGGGCCAGTGCGGGTTGGCTGCTGGAGGCCTGCGGATACCGCCCCGGCGCCGAGGTGACCCGCGGCGTGAACTCCTCGACGAGCCGCACCCTCACCCTCACAGCCCAGGCCGATGCCACCGCGTCAGGATTCCGGACCGCATTGGAGGAGATGGCCGCCAGCGTGCACACGGCCACAGGAATCGCCCTCCACCCAGAACCGGCGGCCGTCTGATGCGCTGCGCCTTCCCCGCCACCCCCGAGTACTGGTAAGGCCCCGACCTCCTGCCCGACATTCCTGAGCATGTCCGGACCGGCCGCCTCATGGGCCTGTGCGAACGGGCCGTCATTCCGACCTGGCAGGGCCGTGGCATCGGTACCCGCCTCGCTCGCGCGGAGAGGACGCCTGCGAGGGTGTGACCGGTATCGGCTGGAGAGGCTCACCTCCGCTCGCGCGGAGAGGACGCCTCGATCTGCCGGTCGATCGCCCCCGGCTCACCTCCGCTCGCGCGGAGAGGGCGCGCCTTCGTGTACCGGTCGTCCTTCCGGGTGCGGCTCACCTCCGCTCGCGCGGAGCGGACCGGGTCGCCGGCGGTGCCGACCCATACGCCGGCGGCTCACCTCCGCTCGCGCGGAGAGGACGCTCCCGCGCTCAGCGTCGGCATGGTCGGCATCGGCTCACCTCCGCTCGCGCGGAGAGGACTGGTCACGAGGGCTCGATCAGCTCTCCGGGTCCGGCTCACCTCCGCTCGCGCGGAGAGGACACCGAGCCCGAAGGAGGGCCTGACATGGTGAGCGGCTCACCTCCGCTCGCGCGGAGAGGACCGCAGGTCAGAGGGGTATTTCGCCGACGCCCTCGGCTCACCTCCGCTCGCGCGGAGAGGACCGGCCGCGGACCTCGCCGCTCTTCTCCATCTCCGGCTCACCTCCGCTCGCGCGGAGAGGACGCAGTCAACGCGGCTGCAGGTGACGTAGCCGCCGGCTCACCTCCGCTCGCGCGGAGAGGACAGTTTCGCAAGTGCTTTACGGTACTCGTCAGACGGCTCACCTCCGCTCGCGCGGAGAGGACCGACGCCGGAGCCGGAGCGGCTGACGCCGATCAGGCTCACCTCCGCTCGCGCGGAGAGGACTTCATAACCCGAGCGCCGGCGCGCAACCGTGGCGGCTCACCTCCGCTCGCGCGGAGAGGACGTCACGCGGACCAGGCGGAGCAGGGCACGCCCGGCTCACCTCCGCTCGCGCGGAGAGGACATGGCGCGGTCCAGGGCGGCCCAGGCCATGACCGGCTCACCTCCGCTCACGCGGAGAGGACCCGCCCACGCCTATCTGCGAGGTCGCCCCATCCTGGCTTACCTCCGCTCGCGCGGAGAGGACGGCTCACCGGAACAACTGTTGTTCGACTGCTACGGCTCACCTCCGCTCGCTGGGAGAGGACACCGCCAGGAGCAGCAGCACGTTCTGGATCAGCGGCTCACCTCCGCTTGCGCGGAGAGGACTCGGCCCTCATCCACCCCGCCTGAGGCGTTCCCGGCTCACCTCCGCTCGCGCGGAGAGGACATGACGGTCTCGTCAAGCTGGTGCCGGGGCTGCGGCTCACCTCCGCTCGCGCGGAGAGGACTGTCACACGCCTGTGAGTTCGCGGGGACGGATCGGCTCACTTCTGCTCGCGCGGAGAGGACTGGATCGTACCCGCGTACGCCAGGTCCGCGTGCGGCTCACCTCCGCTCGCGCGGAGAGGACGGCTTCCCGAGCACGGTCACGTTCACGCTCTACGGCGCACCTCCGCTCGCGCGGAGAGGACAGGTCGGCGACCGCCATGTCCGCGGCCTGCTGCGGCTCACCTCCGCTCGCGCGGAGAGGACCCTGACACCCAGGGCCTGCAGCTCCTGACCCGCGGCTCACCTCTGCTCGCGCGGAAAGGACGAGCGCGCCGGCGAGGACGCCCTCGCGCAGGCCGGCTCACCTCCGCTCGCGCGGAGAGGACGAACCGCTCGCGCACCTGCACACCCAGGCCGACGGCTCACCTCCGCTCGCGCGGAGAGGACGCCGCCTGGCATTTGCTGACGCCTACAAGGTGCGGCTCACCTCCGCTCGCGCGGAGAGGACCCTGACACCCAGGGCCTGCAGCTCCTGACCCGCGGCTCACCTCCGCTCGCGCGGAGAGGACCACCACCCTCCGCCGTACCGACGGCAGCCAGGCGGCTCACCTCCGCTCGCGCGGAGAGGACCACCACCCTCCGCCGTACCGACGGCAGCCAGGCGGCTCACCTCCGCTCGCGCGGAGAGGACGACTGGCAGTGGCGGCGCTTCGCCGAGGTGGACGGCTCACCTCCGCTCGCGCGGAGAGGACGTGGACATGAGGAAGGCCCTTCATTGAGGGGCCGGCTCACCTCTGCTCGCGCGGAGAGGACAGGTTGCTGACGCCCGAACAGGGCTCCACATGCGGCTCACCTCCGCTCGCGCGGAGAGGACAGGATGCGGTCCTTCGCCGTGACCCGCTTCGGCGGCTCACCTCCGCTCGCGCGGAGAGGACAGGAACGCCACCACCGTCACCGAGGCGCAGATCGGCTCACCTCCGCTCGCGCGGAGAGGACATCCCCGCGTGGTGGTCACCAGTACCGCCAGCCGGCTCACCTCCGCTCGCGCGGAGAGGACGACCTCCTCCAGGACAACGAGGCCCGCTTCTACGGCTCACCTCCGCTCGCGCGGAGAGGACACAACGCGCGGCCAGGCCGTCAGCAGCGGCACCGGCTCACCTCCGCTCGCGCGGAGAGGACCTCCGGCACATCTGGGCCGCCTCCACCGAGTCCGGCTCACCTCCGCTCGCGCGGAGAGGCCCCCGACTCCAGGCCGACCTCACGCAAGAGAAGCGGCTCACCTCCGCTCGCGCGGAGAGGACGCACGCCTCGACCACCTCATCGCGACCGACGCCGGCTCACCTCCGCTCGCGCGGAGAGGACAGGTCCCTGGCGTGACGTCGATCGTCGGACAGCGGCTCACCTCCGCTCGCGCGGAGAGGACGGCGACCCCACCCAGTTCAACTCCCGCGAGCGCGGCTCACCTCCGCTCGCGCGGAGAGGACGCGTGCACCACGGGCATGAGCAGGACGGTCGTCGGCTCACCTCCGCTCGCGCGGAGAGGACTCATCGGCGTTCGGCGCGATGCGTCTTGCCGCCGGCTCACCTCCGCTCGCGCGGAGAGGACGTCTCGATCGTTTTGTACATGGTGCCGCCGCACGGCTCACCTCCGCTCGCGCGGAGAGGACCGGCCCGCCGGGTCCGCCGGTTCACTGGACTGCGGCTCACCTCCGCTCGCGCGGAGAGGACCCTTTTTGAGCTGTGGTTCTTTCAGGGCTTTGCCGTTGCTTTGCGGTTGTTGGTTGTTGGGTGTTTTGTGGGTGGGGGGTTGGTTGTCAGTGGTGCCTGCTAAGTGTGTGGATGTGGACCGTGAGCGCATAGTAGTGATGTCGGGTTGTCCTGATGGGCGGCTTTGGGGGAAGTCCCGGGGTGTGTCGGGGCCGTATCCGGTGGTGTGTCATCTGCTGGATACGGCGGCGGTGTGCGGGGTGTTGTGGGATGAGGTGCTGGGTGAGGGGACCCGGGCTCGGATCGGTGAGGCGCTTGGGCTGTCCGTGGGGCAGGCGCGGTCGGTGGTGGCGTTCTGGGCTGGTTTGCATGATTTAGGGAAGATCACGCCGGGGTTTCAGGCGCAGGTGGGGGAGGCGTTCGCGCGGTTGAGCGCGGATCCGGTGTACGCGCTCGCGAGGGGCGTGGGGGACCTGCCGGTGTTGCGGCATGAGACGGCGTCGCACTGGGCTGTGGCTGCGCTGCTGGAGGAGGCGGGGTATCCGCTGGGGCGGGTTCGGCCGGGTGGCAGGCGGTCGTTGCGGGACGCGGTGAGTCATCAGGTCGCGCAGTTGCTGGGCGGGCATCACGGGCTGTTCGGCGGGGTGCTGGAGGCGAGGGAGCTGGCGTCCGCTGCGGCGTATCAGCCGGGGCTGGGCGGCGGGGGCTGGGCGGAGCAGCGGCGGCTGCATTTTGAGGAGCTGCGGCGGGTGACGGGGGCCGTGGCTGTGCCGGAGGGCGGGTTGCCTGCCGAGCTGGCCGTGGTGGTGTGGGGGCTGGTGGTGGTGTCCGACTGGCTGGTGAGCCAGGCGGAGGTGGTGGAGTCGCTGATGCCCGCGGCCGGGTGGGGTGGTTCGGCCGCCGAGGTTGAGGGGCACTGGCGTAGGGCGCGGGATGCGGCTCCGGGTGTGGTGCGTGCGGCGGGTGTGGGGCGGGCACGGTTCGCGGCCGAGGACTTCGTGGAGATGTTCGGGTTCGGCCCGAATCCTCTGCAGCGGGACCTGGTCGGGCAATTGCCCGCTCTGGTGGAGGAGGGCGGGCCAGGGCTGGTGCTGGTCACGGCCCCGACGGGCGACGGGAAGACGGAGGCGGCGCTGTTCGCGGCGTCCGTGCTGGGGCGCGCGGCCGGCTGCCGGGGCCTGTACGTGGCACTGCCGACGATGGCGACCGCGGATGCGATGTTTCCCCGGGTGGGCCGCTTCGCCCGGTCGGCGTTGACGGGGGACCGGTCGATGGCGTTGCTGCATTCGATGGCGTGGCTGCGTCCGGCGGCCGAGGCCGGGCTGGAGGGGACGGCGCAGGTGAGCGCGGACAAGTTCACCGCTGCTGAGGCCGAGGCGTGGCTGGGCGGGCGGCACCGGGGACTGCTGGCTCCGCTGGGGGTGGGCACCGTCGATCAGGTGCTCACCGGGGTGCTGCCGGTGAAGTACGGGCCGATGCGGCTGTTCGGGCTGGCGGAGAAGGTCCTGGTGGTCGATGAGGCGCATGCGTACGGGCCGTGGATGCACCAGCTGCTGGTGCGGCTGCTGGAGTGGCTGGGGGCTCTGCGTGCGCCGGTGGTGTTGCTGTCGGCCACGCTGACGGGCCGTTCGGCGACGTCGCTGGTCGATGCCTACCGGCGGGGGGCCGGGTTCGGCGACGCCACGGTGGTCGAGCCGTGCTATCCGGGCTGGCTGTTCGTGAGCGCGGCCACGGGCGCGGTGTCGCGGCCGCGGCAGGTAGCCAGCGGGCGCGAGCGGACTCTGGAGGTGGCCGCGCGGCCGGTGGTGTGGGACACCGCTGAGCAGGGGAGCGTGCGGGCGGGCGGACGGCGGGAGGCGCTTCGGGAGGAACTCGCGCCCCTCGCCGACCACGGCGGCACCGCCCTGGTCTGCTGCACCACGGTCGCTGAAGCGCAGCGCACGTTCCGCGACCTCGCGGAGGCGTTTCCCGGGCTGGCGGCGAGCCCGGGCGGTTTGCGGCTGCTGCACGCTCGGTACCCGGCGCGGGTGCGGCAGACGATCACCGCGCAGTGTGAGGAGGCGTACGGCAAGCCCGCCACCGGACCGGCAGTATGCCGGCCGGCGTCGATTCTGGTGGCGACGCAGCTGGTCGAGCAGTCCCTCGACCTCGACTTCGACATCGTGATCAGCGACCTGGCCCCGTTGGCCCAGCTCCTGCAGCGGGCGGGCCGCTGCCGCCGCCACGTGCGCGGTGCCGCGGGCCGCCCGGCATGGGCGGCTCGGGAGGACGCGCCCAGGCTGGTCGTCCTCGACCCGCTGGCAGGGCAGGGCCCGGGCAGCCGGCCGCCGGCGGCGTGGGGCCGCGTCTACGACGCAGGTCTGCTCCACCGGACCTCGCTGCTCGTGGCGGACTGCAGAGAAGGCATCGCGGTGCCGGGGGATGTGCAGCGGCTTGTCGACCAGGTGTACGCGCCGGACTTCGTCGACGGTCTGGAGGAGTCGGTGCGCCGGGACCTGGCCCGGCTGGACGGCGAGCGGCAGGCCGGGGAGTCGGCCGAGGCCTTCCTCGCGGACCTCACAGCGATCTGTTCACCGCAGGACGTGCGGGGGGACCTGTCCGCGCTGACCCATCGCGAGCCCGGGGTGAGCGAGGAACTGCTGGTGACCCGGCTCGGCGCGGACTCCGGCCGCGCGGTGTGCCTCTACGACCAGGGCGGCGGCGTGATGACCCTTGACGAGGCCGGGACGATGCCGCTGCCCGCCCGGGGACTGTCACGGGAAGACGTCGCCGAGATCATGTCGTGGGTGGTGCCCGTACCCGGCCGCTGGCTCGCCGCGGCACAGGGCCACCCCCAGCCGGACGGCTGGAGCAAGCACACGGTCCTGCGGGACGTGGTGCTGCTCCCGATGCAGCTGGCCCCCTCAAGCGGGTGGGCCTGCCGCCACGCCGGGCGGACCCTGAGCATCGGCGCCGCAGGCCTCGAAGAGATCTGAGAGCAGCTTTCGCGGACTCCCCTACCAGCGGTGACAAACATCGCTAAGGTGCAACTACCGGCCAATAAAGGGTAGTTAGAGATTTTTCGGTTGTGGAGTGTGTGGCCTTGCCGTCTGCGCTGCCCTGGGGCGACTTCCGGTTGTTGCTCCCGCACAGCAAACGGCGTGCCCGCCCGCCATGCGGTACCCGCCTCACCGTCTACGGATCGGATGGATTCCATGCCAGAGGGCGTCTACAGCCTGATCGAGGAGCCGTGGGTCCCCGTGCGGTGGCGGCCCGACGCAGCCGGCGGGCCTTTACCGGAGTGCGTGGGGCTGCGGGAGCTGCTGCTGCGGGCTCAGGACATCGCCCAGCTGGCCGTCACGGACGCTCCGGCGCACGCGGCGCTGCTGCGGGTGCTGTACGCGCTGACCGCGCGGGTCACCGGTCTGGACAGCGCCGGACCGGACTGGAGCGAGCGGCGCGAGGACATCCTGGATGAGGGCCGCCTTCCGCCCGGCTCTACCGGCGGGCCGGGCCGGCCGGGCGGGGTGGAGGGGTACTTCGCCCGCTGGCGCGAGCGGTTCTTCGTGTTCGACCCGGTCGGGGGCCGGCCGTGGATGCAGGACCCGCGTCTGGCCCGCCAGTGCGACCCGGCGAACACGGCCGGGGTGAACAAACTGATCGTCACCCGGTCCGCGGGCAACAACTTTTCCTGGTTCCGGCATGGCACCGATGCCCGCCCCGATCTGCCGGCCGTACCGGAAGCCGTGCTGAATCTGCTGGTGTGGCACTACTGGGGCCCCTCCGGCCGCTGCTCGGCACGCGAGGTCGCGGGAGTGAAGACCGCCAGCGCGACCGCGGGCCCCCTGCGCACCGCACTGTCCTTCCACCCGGAAGGCGACAGCCTGTTCGAAACACTCCTGGCCGGGCTGGTCCCCGCCAAGACCACCGACCGTCCCGAGCAGGACCTGTGCCCGTGGGAATGGGAGGAGCTCCCGGACCCGGACGCCCCGCCCCCGCTGCCGCACGGACCGTGCTCGCGCCTGACAGCCCGGTCCCGCCACGCGCTCCTGCTGGTCCCCCACAACGACGCCGCACAACCAACGCCCTCCCCGGGACCCGTGAGCCGCCCCACGACACCACCGCGCCCCAACGAGCCCGCGCCCGGCCCCGCTCGGCTCCCGGAACCGCTGGTGGGCGACGCCTACATCACCTGGGCCTACCGCCTGCCCGGAGCACCGCGCGACGACGACTTCCTGATCTGGCAGACCAGCCAGCAGGACAACCGCTACCCCCGCCCCGCCGACGCCACCCGCGGCTTGTGGCGGGACCTGGACGCCCTGCTACTCCTCAAGCCCGCCGGCAGCGCACAGCCCGTCCGCCCGGCGGTCTTCCGCATCGCCCAAGAAGTCACCGGCCGGCTGCGCGTGCGGGCCCTCGGCTTCGACCAGGACAGACAGGCCAAGGACCACCAGTTCGTGGACGCCTCCACCCCCGCCGTCTTCGACCTGGCCGAGGAACGCGCCCCCCACACAGCCCCCGCCGTGGGCCAGCTGCGCCAGCTCGGAGAGACCCACGGAAGGCGCCTGGAACGCGCGGTGCGGCGCGCCTGGACCGCCTACATGAACAACCCGAAATCCGACGCCGGGTCCTGGCTCGCCGACGCAGCCGGACGCTACTGGCCCCGCGCCGAACGGGAATTCTGGGACCGCTTCGCCACCCTGGACCGCGGCCAGAACCCGCAAGAACCCGGCCTGGACACCACCGAGGCACGCAAGGCGTTCCTGCGCCTGGCCGAAGAGGCCTACGACGCGGTCACCGCGACCGTGACCCGCACCCAGCGCGGAGCCAAAGCCGTCAGCGAAGCCCGCACCGAGCTCTACGGCGGCACCCGCACGACCCACAAGAAGAAGCAGCCATGAGGACGCCCGGGCCACAGGGCGAACGGAGCGACACGATGACGACCACACCCCCACAGGACCCGCCACTTCGAACGCAGCAGCCCCTACCGCCACCGGTACCAGGACCGCGCGCCGCCGAACGCGCAAGCCGCGAGAAGAACTTCGTACTCTGGGTGCAGCACCTGTGCGCCCAGGATCCCGGCGCACGAGCCGCGCTGCGCAGCGGCCTGCGCAAGGACCTCGACGCCGTTCCGCGCATGCACCGCTTCATCGCGCCGTACCTTCCCCAGGACCGTACCCCGCTCGAGGTCCAGCAGGCCTACTACGCGATCGCCTCGATGATCGCCGCCCAGCCCCGGCCCGCTCCGCCCGCCAGCCCGGCCGCCACCGACGAACAGGACACCCCCGCCCGCAGCGACCCGGGTGCGAGCGCCGCCGAACCCCCCGCCGTCCTGCCCGAGCGTGGCACCAGCCTCGGCGCGGCGTTCGCGGCCGCCGTCGGCCCCGGAAGCGAGGGCCGCATGCGGCCCGGCACGGCCGAGAGCCGCCTGAACCTGCTCACCCGGCAGAGTCTGCCCGGCCTGCACCGCCATCTGCCCGCCGCCGTTACCCACCTGCGATCCCTCGACGTTCCCGTGGACTTCACCCAGCTGCTGTCCGACCTCGCCCACTGGCACCGCCACTCGGGCAGGATCGCCCGCCGGTGGCTGCAGGACTACTACCGCATCCGGGCCCGCGCCGACCGCGCCGACCCCGACACCCTCACCGCCCCCGACCAGCCCACCGCGCCCTGACCCACGCCAAGGAGAGCAGCCATGCCCACAGCACCCGCACGCTTCATCGACATCCACATCGTGCAGTCCGTACCCTTCGCCAACCTCAACCGCGACGACACCAACTCCGTCAAAACCGTCCAGTACGGCAACACCCTCCGTACCCGCGTCAGCAGCCAGTCCTGGAAGCGGGCCATCCGCACCGTCTTCCAGGACCACACCGGAGAAAGCGCCCTGCGCACCCGCCGCATCGGCGAACGCGTCACCCGCCTGCTCCTCGAACGCGAATGGCCCGAGCAACTCGCCGCCCGCGCCGGAGCCCACCTCGCCGCGGCCTGCAGCAAATTCGAACTCGCCAAGGACCCCGACCACCCCAAGCAGACCATCGCGAACAAGGTCCTGACCAACGCCATGGTCTACGTCCCTGAAGCCGCCGTGGCCGAACTCGCCGACCTCGCCACCCACCACCGCGACCAGCTGGAAACAGCAAAGGACATCACCAAGCCCACCGACAAGAGCATCCTGCCCAAGCCGAACATCGACACCATCCTGCGCACCCGCAACGGCGTCATCAACCTCTTCGGCCGCATGCTCGCCGAAGTCGACGACGCCGGCGTCGACGGCGCCGTCCAAGTCGCCCACGCCATGACCACCCACGCCACCGACATCGAACTCGACTACTTCTCCGCCGTCGACGACATCACCGCCGCCTGGGCCGACTCCAGCGGCAGCGGCCACATGGGCCACGCCGAACACAGCGCCGGCACCTTCTACCGCTACGCCACCCTCGACCTGCGCGACCTGACCGCCAACACCGGCGGAAACCCCCAGCAGCTCCGCGAACTGGCCCACGGCTTCCTCCAGGCCTTCATCACCTCCCTGCCCCAGGCCAAGAAAAACTCCACCGCCGCCCACACCATCCCCGACCTCGTCCACATCAGCGTCCGATCCGACCGCCCCCTCTCCTACGCCGCCGCATTCGAGCAGCCCGTCACCGCCGCCCACGAAGGCGGATACGGCGCCCCCACCCGCGAAGCCCTCGCCGACTACGCCCGCGCCGCCAACACCATGCTCGGCACCCGCCACATCGTCACCGCCGGCTGGACCAGCCTGGAAACCAAAACCCTCCAAGGCCTCGGCACCCGCCACGACTCCTTCGACGACCTCCTGACCACCACCGTGACCACCGCCCTCACCCAGCCCGACGGACCCCGGGCATGAACACCCCCACCCGGCCCGCACCCGAAGCAGGCATCCTGCTCCGCCTGACCGGCCCCCTGCAGTCCTGGGGACGCCTCAGCCACTTCAACGACCGCGACACAGCCCCCTTCCCCACCCGCTCCGCCCTCATCGGCCTCCTCGCCTCCGCCCTCGGAAGACACCGCGAGGAACCCATCGACGACCTCGCCACCCTCACCCTGACCATCCGCACCGACCGCCCCGGCATCCCCCTGCGCGACCTGCACACCGTCGGCGGCGGTCTCCCGGCACGCGCCACGGTCACTACCGCCGAAGGCAAAAAACGCACCGGCAACTCCACCACCCTGCTCACCCACCGCACCTACCTCGCCGACGCCGCCTTCACCGCCGCCCTCACCGCCACGCCACACACCCCCGACCGGCTCCTCCACCACGCAGCCGCAGCCCTCACCCACCCCAGGTGGCCCCTCTACCTGGGCCGCCGCTCCTGCCCGCCCGAAGGACCCCTCCTGCTCGGCACCAGCGACGACGCCCTCCACCACCTCGTCCACCTGCCCATCGCAGCCCCACCACCCCGCCCCCACCAGCACACCCCCATCGCCTTCACCTCCGACCAGCCCCTCAGCCGCCTCCCCGCACCCACCGACCAGACAACCGCCACCGACCCAGACGGCGACACCCCCGCCGGACAGATCAACGACCAGCCCGAAACCTTCCACCCCCGCCGCCGCAGCTACCGCGCCCGCACCGCCTACCACCGCAGCCTGCACCTGCCCCGCGCCCAGTACGCAGGCCTCGGCACCCCCCAACTCCACACCCTCACCGCCTACACCACCACCCACCTGACCCACCCCGAAAGCAGCCCCCGATGACCGCCGCCTACCTCACCCGCATCATCCCCGACCCCCGCTCACCACAAGCCCGACGCGACACCCGCACCGCCGTCGACCTCCACCGCCGCCTCATGTCCCTCTTCCCCGACAACGCCGGACCCGACCCCCGCGCCCGCTTCGGCGTCCTCCACCGCACCGAAGACACCCCCACCGGCCCCCACCTCCTCATCCAAAGCAACCACCACCCCGACCTCACCAAACTCCCCACCACCTACGGCACCGCCACCACCAAACCCCTCGACACCCTCCTCGAAGCCCTCCGACCCGGCCTCACCATCCGCTACCGCTGCGTCGCCAGCCCCGTACGCAAACCCGGCGCCACCACCCGCGCCGCCTACAAACTGCCCGCCGTCGTAGCCCTCACCGGCACCGCAGCCGACGAATGGTGGCTCCGCCAAGCAGACGCCGCAGGCCTGAACATCACCAACCTCCACGCACAACCCCTCGACACCGCCCACGGCACCCGCACCCCCCACTCCGGCGACCGCCAGCGCATCCACCACACCCGCACACGCTTCGACGGCACAGCCACCGTCCTCGACCCCGAACAACTCCGCACCAAAATCCTCGAAGGCATCGGCCGCGGAAAGCCCTACGGATGCGGACTCCTCAGCATCGCCCCCGCCAGGCCGGAGCCCCAATGACCACACCCCACCCCCACCAGCCCACCAACGACGCCCGCCGCAAACTCGCCAAACCCACCCTCGCGATGCTGCCGCGCATCGCCGACTCCCTGTCCTTCCTCTACCTCGACCTGGTCCGCATCCAGCAGGACGACACAGGCGTCCGCGCCGAAGTAGCCACCGCACGCGGACAAGAAACCGTCTACCTGCCCACCGCCGCACTCAGCTGCGTACTCCTGGGCCCAGGCACATCCATCACCGCCCGCGCCCTCACCACCTTCGCCCGCCACGGCACCACCGTCCTGGTAACCGGCTCCGGCGGAGTCCGCTGCTACGCCGCAACCCTGCCCGACTCCCTCAGCACCACCTGGCTCGAACGCCAGGCCCGCACCTGGTCCAACGACACCCAACGCACCGCGGTCGCAACCGCCATGTACGAGAAGCGGTTCGGCACCGGCACCGCCCCCGCCGGCACCTCCCTCGCACAGCTACGCGGAATGGAAGGCCAACGCGTCAAGGCCCACTACCGCCTCCTCGCCCAGCAACACCGAATCGGCCGCTTCCGCCGCACCTACGACCCCGCAGCCTGGGACAGCCAAGACCCCGTCAACCTGACCCTCTCCGCCGCCAACACCTGCCTCTACGGCATCGTCCACGCCGCCATCCTCGCCCTCGGCTGCTCACCAGCCCTCGGCTTCGTCCACTCAGGCAACCAGCAAGCATTCATCTACGACATCGCCGACCTCTACAAAGCACAACTCACCATCCCCCTCGCGTTCTCCCTCCACGCCTCCACCAATCCCGAAGCAGCAGCTCGCAGGTCCTTCCGCGACGGCCTACGGCTCTTCCGCCTCCTGCCTCGGATCGTCGCCGACATCCAGGACCTGCTCGCCCCAGACACCCAGCACACCACCCCAGACCTCGACGAAGAACTCGTCGACCTCTGGGACCCGGTCACCGGGCCCATCCCCGGCGGAACGAACCACGCCTCCTCCACCGGTGCCCCGACATGACCTCGATGATCGTCATCGCCGCCACAGCAGTACCAACGCACCTACGAGGCGCACTCACCCGATGGCTCCTCGAAGTCACCCCAGAGCTGTACATCGGCACCGTCTCCGCCCGCGTGCGCGACGAACTATGGTCCTCGGTGACCGCCGCTTGCCAAAATGGGTCTGCTGTCCTCGCCTACCCAAGCGGCAACGAACAAGGATTCGAGCTACGCACCAGTGGCAGCCAACGCCGCTCGCCTGTCGATTTCGACGGACTGACCCTGGTCGGCTTCCGGCTCGAGAGTCAAGAATCTGCAAACTCGACCTAACGCTGCAGCTCAGAAAGGGTGGTCTCCGCGCGAGCGGAGGTGTCCCGCCCCGGCGGGGGCTTCTTGCGTTCCCGAGGCCGTGGTCTCCGCGCGAGCGGAGGTGTCCCGGTCATGCGCACGCTGCGCGCAATGGGAATTCGGTGGTCTCCGCGCGAGCGGAGGTGTCCCGCCGGAACTGACCCGGGTCCATTACTGGCTGATGTGGTCTCCGCGCGAGCGGAGGTGTCCCGCACCGGCTTACCTGGCCCACCACCCGCGACAGGTGGTCTCCGCGCGAGCGGAGGTGTCCCGCAGCTTGCCGCGGTGCTGCTGGGCATCGCCGTGTGGTCTCCGCGCGAGCGGAGGTGTCCCGGCGCTGAGGCTGGGCGGGGATGAGCTCCGAGTGTGGTCTCCGCGCGAGCGGAGGTGTCCCGCACGGAGCTCCCGCATGCACGGGTCATAGTGGGTGGTCTCCGCGCGAGCGGAGGTGTCCCGGCGGCCAAGGCGAAGTCCAAGGCCCGCAAGGCGTGGTCTCCGCGCGAGCGGAGGTGTCCCGTCGGGCTTTTCTTCGGGCGGCGGGGGCAATCAGTGGTCTCCGCGCGAGCGGAGGTGTCCCGCCGAGCATGTCGAACGCGGCCATGAGCCGGTCGTGGTCTCCGCGCGAGCGGAGGTGTCCCGGCCCCTCCCCGACCCGCCGGGGCGGGTTTCTGGTGGTCTCCGCGCGAGCGGAGGTGTCCCGGCGGTCCGTCCCGGGGCCGGCCGCACTCAGCGGTGGTCTCCGCGCGAGCGGAGGTGTCCCGGTGCAGCTCGGGGTGCCGTGGTCCGTCGCGGTGTGGTCTCCGCGCGAGCGGAGGTGTCCCGCCTCCGCCTGATCCTCCAGGCGGGGGCTTTCTGTGGTCTCCGCGCGAGCGGAGGTGTCCCGCCGGAAGGCGCAAACGAGAGGGGGGATTCCGGTTGGCGTGGGTGGTCTCCGCGCGAGCGGAGGTGTCCCGTCGACAACGGCGCGGGCGGCCGCACGGCCAGCGTGGTCTCCGCGCGAGCGGAGGTGTCCCGCGAGTTGGTGCTGGATCCCGCAGGGCGGGACGGTGGTCTCCGCGCGAGCGGAGGTGTCCCGTCATGCCCCGCTACGCCCCGCATCACCGTGATGTGGTCTCCGCGCGAGGGGAGGTGTCCCGGAGAGGGAGGCCGCCGCCGGCCGCAAGGAGAGGGAGGCCGCCGCGTGGTCTCCGCGCGAGCGGAGGTGTCCCGAAGCCGGAAACCCCCCGGAAAACCGATCGGCAGTGGTCTCCGCGCGAGCGGAGGTGTCCCGCTCGACACCAAGGCGCGGCAGTACATCTGCCGGTGGTCTCCGCGCGAGCGGAGGTGTCCCGCGCCAGGAGGTGTCGGACCGGCTTGAGGAGATGTGGTCTCCGCGCGAGCGGAGGTGTCCCGACGGCTGTCGCACCGACCCCGGCCGCAGGGAGGCGGTCTCCGCGCGAGCGGAGGTGTCCCGAACAAGGCGGACGGGGCCGCGGACAACACCTCGTGGTCTCCGCGCGAGCGGAGGTGTCCCGGTGGCCACAGCGGGCGCCAGCGCGGGGTGCTGGTGGTCTCCGCGCGAGCGGAGGTGTCCCGTTGAGGAGGGGCGCTCCGGTGCTCTGAACTGGGTGGTCTCCGCGCGAGCGGAGGTGTCCCAGAACCACCCGAACGTCTACCTCAACGACTGACGTGGTCTCCGCGCGAGCGGAGGTGTCCCGTCGCTCTTGCTCCGGCGGCTGCACCAGGAGAGGTGGTCTCCGCGCGAGCGGAGGTGTCCCGTGCCCATGGGGAGGAACGGGGAGACCGCCGGCGTGGGTCTCCGCGCGAGCGGAGGTGTCCCGGCGGCGATGCCGAGGCAGATGCCTCCGCCGAGGTGGTCTCCGCGCGAGCGGAGGTGTCCCGCACCTGCACATGCTGCGGACGGGTGAAGTGCCGCGGTCTCCGCGCGAGCGGAGGTGTCCCGATGTTCTTCACGTCGTGCATGCCGGTCTCGTTGTGGTCTCCGCGCGAGCGGAGGTGTCCCGGCCTGGCAGCCCAACGACACGTCCGTCACCTGGTGGTCTCCGCGCGAGCGGAGGTGTCCCGGCTCCTGGGCCGCCCTCAGGGTGAGGGCGGCCGTGGTCTCCGCGCGAGCGGAGGTGTCCCGCTGAGGATCTTCTGCCACACCCAGTCCCAGGCGTGGTCTCCGCGCGAGCGGAGGTGTCCCGATCACCGGGGTGTTCACGCCGTCGGACTCCGCGTGGTCTCCGCGCGAGCGGAGGTGTCCCGCCGCCGGGCTCTTCGTCGCCGGCGGGTGGCAGGTGGTCTCCGTGCGAGCGGAGGTGTCCCGTCCCCGGGTTGGGCGGTACCAGCGCCTGCCGGGTGGTCTCCGCGCGAGCGGAGGTGTCCCGGCGGACACACGTGTTCCACGCCGATGCCACTGGTGGTCTCCGCGCGAGCGGAGGTGCCCCGCGGCCTCCGGATGCGGACGGGGCCGGCCGGAGGTGGTCTCCGCGCGATGTTCTGCCCGTTCGGACCCGGTAGGTGGTCAGGCACTGGTTGGCGGACAAGCAGGTGTGATCGGCAGCTCTCGCGCGTTCTCCCGCCGAGTGATGAAGACGGACTCTGAGGCAGTCACACACCGACGGCCGAGTGGCTAGGTTCAACCGGTGGTTGGTTGTCGCTTCTTTGTGGTGTGCCGGTTGGTGTGGGTGGTGGGGGGTGGGTGTGGGTGTGTGGTGGCTCGGCGGCGTGCTGGTGGGCGGTGTGGTGGTGTGGGTGTGGGGTTGTTGGCGGGGTGGTGGTCTGGTGGTGGCGCGCGTGGTTTCCCGGCTTCCGGGCGCACGGTCCTGCAACCGTTTTTCAGGCATTAGAAATTGGCAGCCAGTTAGTACGTAATGGGGGCAGTAAGCCCCTGGGGCGCCGGAAAGCCGGTGGCTGCTGGCACGGAATGTGAGGGGCCTTGGTGGCGCTCGAAGCGAATGGGAATGTGGTTGGGCGGCGTCGTGAACGGCAGGCCGGTGAGCCACGGAGGAAGCGCTTCTACGTGTCGTTCAGCGACGCCGAGCTGGCCGTGGTGCACATTGCTGCGGGGCGGGAGGGGATGGCGTCGGCGGCGTGGGCGGGGCGGCAGGTGATGGCGGTCGCGCAGCATGTGCTGGTGCCGGTTTCCCGGGACGCGGAGGACGTCCTTCGGGAGCTGATCCAGGTCCGGGTCGAGTTGCGGGAGACGGTGGCCGCGCTCCGCGCCCTGGACGCTCGCGGTGTGCCCGGGGCCGGTGCGCCGGTGTCGGCCGGCACCGTCGTGGAGGAGGCCCTCAAGGTGGTCGGCCGGGTGGATGCGGCGACGGTCGCGGTGATGCGGGAGAGGCGCCCCCGCTCGTGATGCCGAAGAAGGCGAAGTCGGGTTCGACGACGGTCGATCTCCTGGACTACCTCTTCGGTCCGGGCGAGCGCGACGAGCACACCGACCCCCACCTCGTCGCTGCCTGGGATGCGGATCTGCCGTGCCCGGCGCGGTCCCCGGAGCGCATGACGCTCGCCGATCTGGCGGTGCTGCTGGACGCCCCGGTTCAGGCCTTGCGCGGCCCGAAGCCGGAGGAGCACGTGTGGCACGTTGCGGTCCGCAACGCCCCCGGCGACCGCCGCTTGTCGGATGCCCAGTGGGCGGAGGTCGCGGCCGTCATGGTGCACGCCGCGGGCATCGCGGAACACGGCGACGGACAGGCCTGCCGGTGGGTCGCGGTCCGGCACGCGGACGACCACATTCACATCGCGGCGACCCTCGCCCGGCAGGACGGCCGCCGCCCCCGGGTGCGCGGGGACATCCCCGCGATGCACACCGCGGCCCGTGCTTTCGAGGCCCGGTGGGGCCTCACTTCGATGTCCCCGCTGGACCGGACCGCGCGCCGCCGCCCGGTCACCGGGGAGGCGGAGAAAGCGGCCCGCCGCGGTCTGGCGGAGACTGCCCGGGAGTCCCTGCAGCGCACGGTGCGTACCGCGGCCGCGCTCGCGCACGGCGACGCCGATTTCCTGGACCGGCTGCGTGACGCCGGGGTGCGCGTGCGTGAACGCCGGGACGACGGCGGGACGCTCGTCGGGTATGCGGTCGCGCTGCCCGGGGACCGCGCGGACCGTGGCAGCCGTCCGGTCTGGTTCGCGGGCTCGACGCTCGCCTACGACCTGTCCCTGCCGCGCGTCCGCGAACGCTTCACCCCGCTCGTCACCGACGCGGACTGGGCGCTCGCCGAGCACCGGATCCGTGAAGCCGCGCTGCTTCTGGGGCGCGCCGGGCAGGACGAGGGCGCCGGTGATGTCGCCGCGCTCGGCGACCTCCTGGCGGTGGCCGCCGCCCATGCCCCGGCCGTGGTGCGCGACCGCGTCCAGGCGGCGGCCGATGCCTTCGAGCAGGCCGCCCGCGCCCCCGGCGCCCGCACCCTCGAAGGCCGGGCGCGGGCCGGCTGGCGCGCCTCGGCGTGCGCCCTGGAACGGGCGCCGCGCGCGGCCCGGGGCGGCGGCGCCGAGCTTGTCCTGACCCTGCTGCTCGCGCTGGTGGAGGCGGTGGAGGCCGCCGCCGACTGGCACCGCGCGCAGGCCTTCCGGGCGCAGGCGAAAGCCGCCGCAGACGCGGCGGTCCTGCTGCGGGAGGCAGCCGGCCTGACCGGCGCCCGGCCCCTGGCCACGAAGCCGCGTGCCGGTCGGGTGGTGCGCACCCCGGGCCGTGGCCTGCCGCCCGCTGGGCCCGTTACCGGTGTACCGGTGTGGCGCCCCGATCCCGGCCGGCCGGGACCGTCCCGTACGCGCTGACCCTCCGAGGGAGCTGTTGCTGATGACGTACCCGCCCCAGCCCGAGCCGTTCGCCGAATCCCTGGGCGAGGCCGCGCAGAGCGCCGCGATGGCCTACCGGCTGATGATGACCATCACCGACGCCGTCCGCCGCGCCACCCAGAAGCGGCTGACGGGCCGGGAGGAGGAACTCGGCGAGGACGCGGCCAAGATGGCGCCGGGCTGGTCGGCGGACCAGCTGCGCGGCGTGATCGGCGACGATGTCCTCGCCGAGCTGATGCGGGGTGCCGACTGGCCGGTGATGGCCCGCCAGCTCGTCGGCCTCCAGCAGGCCGGTGTCGACCTCTCCACGTTTCTGCCGCAGCTGGGCCGCATGACCGCCGGAGTCCACCAGGCCGTCGCCGCGAACACCGCGCGGACGAAGGCGGAGGGCACCAACCGGTGGGCCGACCTCCTCACGGCCACGATGCCCGAGGGCCTGGTGCGCGACGCGGTCGTGTCCTCCCCGGCCTGGCCGGACATCGCGGCCCAGATGGGCCTGCTCGACGAGCGCGGTATCGACGTCGCCCGGATCCTCCTCGACGCCCACCGGGCCGGAGCGGGCGTCGACCAGGCCATCGCCGCCGTCACCACCGCGGCCGCCGCCCAAGCCCCCGCAACCGCAGCCGCCCCGGCCCCAGCTCCTGCGGCCGCGTCTGCTCGGGGCGGCGCGCGGGTGCCCGCACCCGCCGCTGCGCCGGGTACCGCTCCGACCACCGGGCCCGGGCTCGCGGCTTCGAGGCCGGTGGGGGGGGCCGTCGATCCGTGGGCGCCGCCTGCGAGCCGGGATGCGAAGCGTTCCTGGGGCCCGCTCACCGAGGGCCTGGACGTGCCCCGGGACCTGGACCTCGCCGACCGCAAGAAGGCCCTGGAGCAGCTCGGCGTGAACCTGCTCGGACACGCCACGATCGTCGGGCTCGTCAAGGACGTGCTCCCCGAGACACAGGCCGGCCTCCTGGTCGCCTCCCGCCCCTGGCCGCTGCTCGCGGCCCGCATGAACCAGATCCGCGAACAGGGCGGCCCCGCACTCCTCGCCGCGCACCTGGCCCGCCTCACCACCGACACCGGGAAGGAAGGAGCGTGGAAGGGAAGCGGCGGCGGCTCGGCCGCGGCCGGCCGTCTCGTGGACGCGACCCTGAACGCCCTGACGACCCCGCCCTCCGTCCCGGCCGCGCCCGCGTCCCCGGTACGGATCCGGGTCTCCGCAGCGGCGGCCCGCACCCGCTCAACCACCACCCCGGCCACCGCCGCGCCCGGGCAGCCGGCCCCGGCCGAAGCCGCCGTCCCGGCCCACCGCCAGCAGGCCGGACCGGCCAGGGGCACGGGGCGCGCCCGATAGCGCGCGCCGCTGACGGCGGACCGGGCGGAGCGGGTGGAAGCCGAGCGGACGGCCTGAGACGGGCAGGCGGCTGCACCCCGGTGACGAAAGGGCAGCGCGCGGTCGGGTCCGAGCCCGCGCCCCCGCCCGGGCGCGGGCTCGGGCACGGGCTCGGGGCCCGTGCCCGGGCTGGTCCTTGTACGCGGACGGGAGCTGGGCCCGCGGCCGGGGGAGTGCTCGTGCCCGGGCTGGAGTTCGTACTCGGGCCCGGGCTGGCGCCGGTGCTCGGGGGTGGGGGCTCGCACGGCGGGCTGGGCGCGTTCCGGAAGGGGCCCAGCCCAGCCCGGGCACCGAATCCGGCCCGCGCCCGCAGTTGCTCGGCGTCCTTCCGGCCGGGCCAAGGCCACTACCCGCCGCCCGCTGCCTGTTGCTCGTGCGGGTGCATTCCCCAGTCCTGCGGGGCCCGCTCCGCCCGGCTGTTGGCCCGGGCGGAGCGGGCGGGAGTCGAGCGGGCGGGAGTCGAGCGGGCGGGAGTCGAGCGGGCGGGAGTCGAGCGGGCGGGAGTCGAGCGGGCGGGAGTCGAGCGCGGTGGGAGTCGAGCGCGGTGGGAGTCGAGCGGGCGGGAGTCGAGCGCGGTGGGGTCCGCACCCGCACCCGAGCTGGCGGCGGCCGGGGGAGCGGGGTGAAGGCCCAAGCCCCCGAGCCTGCTCCCGCTGCGCCTGTGGTGTCGCCGGCCTGGCCGGGCCGTACCGTCTGGGCCCGCGCCCGGGCTGGGGCTCGCGCCCGGGGTGGCGCTCGTGGTTGAGCTGGAGCTCGCAAGCGGGTTGATGCTCGGGCCCGGTCTGGAGTCCAGCCCGGGCCCGAGGGCGGGCGCGGGAATCCCACCGTGACGACCCCGCACCCGGCCACTGCGGGCCTCCCCGGCGTCCGCTCACGCCTCGGCCCACGGGACACCAAGCCCGGCGAGCGCCGCGAGCTGCCCGGTGTCGAGCCGGTCGCGGCGCTGCTTCTGGTTGACGATCCACACCCCCGTACGGTGCTCACCGCCGCCGGGGAGCTGCTCAACGTGCCCGCGCCCCGGCAGACCTGCGCCTTCCCCTTCCCGCTCCACCCACTGCGTGAGGGCCTGGACGCCCTGCTGGAAGGCGGCTGCGCCCCGCCCGGACGCGGTGGTCGTGCTCGTCTTCACCGCGGCCGTGCGGGCGCGTACGGCTTTCTTCACGCCGAGCGCGGCGAGCCGGCCTTGCTGCTCGGGGTTGAGCTGGTCGAAGCCCCGGCGCTGGGTGGCGAGCCAGCGTCCGACGTCCTCGCCGTGCCGGGTCACGCCGGGCCGGATCGCCGTGAGGCGGGCGCCTTCGGCCAGGAGCTGGGCGAGGTAGGCGTAGTGGCGTTGCCAGTCCACCGTCCACCCGTGCTCGTCGTCGCCGGGGTTCCAGTCGGCATCGATCGCCGCGAGCGCATCGGCCCGCCGCTGGGCGCGCACTGGGTCCTTCCCGAGCCCTTCGGGCCGGCGGATGTTGGTGAGCCACTGCCCGAGGGCCCGGTCCATGGAAGTGGCGTGCCGCGGCGCGGCGAGGGTGCCGTGCTGCTCGTGGTACGCACGGGCGGCGGCCAGGTTCTCGGCGAACCCTGCGTCCGCGGTGTCCCACACGATCCCCAGCTCCTCCAGCTCGGCGGCGCGCTGCCCGGTCATGCCCCCGGCGCGGTAGGCGCGGCGCTGGTCGGACAGCCACCGGCCGAGCGGGTAGGCGCCCTCGGCCCAGTCGTACGGCACCTCCAGGTGCTGCTCCCGCTCCCGGTACCGCCACGCGGCCTCGTATCCGCGCCGCCAGTCGGCGCGTTCGGTGTCGAAGACCTGGTAGCTGATCCACTTCGCGATGAGCGCGGGGTCCCGCGGGACCGCGAACCGGAGCAGGAGACGGCTCTCCTCGTCACCGTCCTTGGGCGCCTTCCCGATCGTGAGCGACGGCTGCACGACCCGCTTCTGGTTTTCCTGCGGAATCGCCAGCATTTCGACAGCACGTTCATCATGCGCCCGGATCCCGTTCAGGACCTTGATGAGTGGCCCGTACGAACGGGAAGAAACAATGTCCTGGGGAGTTTCATCCTCCCGCAGGAAGACGGGCACGATCAGCGTCGCCATTTTCCCTTCTCCGGGCTTTTGGCGGAGTGCCCGGCCGATGGCCTGGACGATGTCGACGGCGGACCCCTTGGGGTCGATCAGGGCCACCGAGTCCACGGCCCGGATATCGACGCCCTCGCCCAGGACGCGGCAGTTCGACAGCACGGCGCGCCCCGCGCGGCGGCCGAAGTCGGCGAGGACGTCGGCCCGATGCTCGGGTTCGTGTTCCCCGCGCAGCCATCCGGTCCACACGGTTTCGGGGTGCCGGTCGGGGTCGACGGCGTGCAGCCGACGGGCCACGCGGTCCAGCCCTTCGGCGAAGGCCTGCGCCTCCACCGTGCGGTGGTGGAAGGTGATCGTCGTCTTCAGACCGTGCGCCGCCATCGTCTCCAACAGGGCCGTCTGCATCGCGGCGAGCCGCTGGCCGCGCAGCCGTTCCTCGTGGCGTTCCTCGCTGTAGAGCCGGGCCGGCGTCACCACGGGATCGGTCAGCTCGGCGACCACGACCTGATACCGCGCCAGCAGCCCCCGCGAGATCGCGTCCGCCAGCGACAGCTCGTAGACCACCGGCCCGAACACCCGCGGGTCGTCCATGGAGCAGGCCATCTCCTTGGGCAGCCGGTCCCACCGCGGCACGGGCACATACGCCCGCCCCTCGGCCTCCGCCTCGGCCTTCCGCTCCGCCTCAACCGCCTTCCGCATCTGGTGCTGCGCCCGTTCCTCCTCCCGCGTGCGCGGGGGCCGCTCGGCCCACACCCGCGGGGTGGCGGTCATGTAGAGCCGGCGGTGCGCGGGGATGACGGCCTGGCGGTGGATGTCCCCCCACGCCTTCCCTGCCGACCCCGAGGTGCGGTGCGCCTCGTCCACGACCACCAGGTCGAACGCCTCCAGCTCCATCCCGTACGCGCCCCGGTGGGCTTCGGCGATCACGCCGAGGGAGGCGTACGTGGCGTAGATGGTGACGGGCCCGCTCCCGTGCCACAGCGCGAGCTGCGGCGCCGAGGTCGTCGTACGCACCCGCCCGGCCCACAGCGCGGGATGGCCATCGAGCGAGCAGACGGCGACCGCCGGCCCGGTGTGCCCGGCGGTCCGCCACTCGCCGACCGTCTGCGTCAGCAGGTCCAGCGTCGGGAGGAGGACCAGGACCCGGCCGTGCCGCGCCAGTTTGAGGGCGGCGGCTGCGGCAATGAACGTCTTCCCGGTCCCGCACGCCGCCACCACCGTCGCCCGCAGCCCGTTCTTCGGGATCAGTCCCCCGGGTGGGATGTCCAGTCCGCGCACGATGGCCTCCACCGCTTCTTCCTGGTGGGGCCGGAGCGTGATGTCACCGGTTTCCAGCACGTGTTTCCTCCATCAGAAAGGGGACGCATTCCCGGGGTAGTGGCCGGTTTTCTCGGGATGGTGCACAGCATCCGAATTCACGGATACCGGTTCACGTGAATTGCGGGGAGCCCTGTCCGACGGGATGGTGGCAGCGGGTTCCTCGTGATACTACACAGGTACATCCGGTATAGATGTAAGTTTCACCCTACCCAGTGAACGAGCGGGGGGACCGGCTCCGGGTTCCGCTCGGCGGAACCCGGGCGGGGGCCTGTCGTTGTCCCGGCATGATGATGCAACGTGCACCCATGGTCCTTGCCCTCGCCGGGGTAGCGCTCGGCGCGGGACTCGCTGGAGCTGCGCCCGCAGCGGCCGGCGGGGTCGGGGATGTCCTGTCGCCGGCGTTCGGGACATCCTGCACGAACCGACAGGGGGCGCAGGCCGAGGGAAACACGACGAGTGGCACCGGAGCGGCGACCGGAAACCTGGCAGGCCTTCCGATCCTGGGAGCCCTCAACCAGTGCGGAGGAGCCGACCTTCCGATCGATGACCCCAACGCGTCACTTAGCGAAGCCGGTACTCCGTTCGTCAAATTTGTGAAGAATAGCCGCCTCTGGAACATGTAGGTCCAGCGGGTTTTCGTTGTGGAGCCCAGCCCCCGTACACCTGCTGCACTCGACCGGGAGAACCACCGACAGTGTTGCCGGCGCCCGCGGAGCGGGCTGGTCCTGAAGGCGGAGCCGGAAGGACCGGGGCGGGGGAGCGGAGCGGACCCGCCCAACGGGCCGAAGGCCCGGACCCCGTGAAACGGGGTCACCCGGGCCCGCGGAGCGGGCCGTTCGAGGCCGAGCGCAGCGACGCCTCGAACCGGTCCGGAGCGAAGCGCAGGACCCCGGCCGAAGGCCCGCACTGGCCCGGCGCAGCCGGGCCCCGTCGAGCGCAGCGATG
>NZ_JBICWZ010000028.1:0-50578 GCF_043199995.1 Streptomyces sp. NPDC048507
TGGACTACATGAACTCCCGCTACGGCAGCCCCGTCGGCGCCTGGAACTTCTGGCAGTCCCACCACTGGTACTGAGCCACCAGCGGACACCCCCCCCAGCAGCGGCACGCGGCCGCACCCGAACGCCCGACCGGACCCCCGGCCGGGCGCTTTCGCGTTCCCGTCCGGCCGGGAATGGAGCGGGGTGCGGGGGGTAGTCGCGGGTGCATGACAGCTGGCGAAGCGGCACGTGAGGGTGTGAGGGCGGCCTCCAAGGGAGGTACGGCCCGTGGGGTGATGGCCCGCTGCGGGCTGGTGGCACGGGGTTTGCTGTACGTGCTCATCGGCGTGATCGCGGTGCGCGTGGCGTTCGGCGAGAGCGACGGCGGTGAGGAAGCCGACCGTACGGGCGCGTTGCAGGAACTGGCGGACAAGCCCTTCGGCGGCGTCCTGGTGTGGGCCGTGGGCATCGGCCTGGTCTGCATGACGCTGTGGCGCCTGTCGGAGGCCGTGCTGGGTGCGGCGGGCCCCGACGGGGACAAGGCCGGCAAGCGGCTGGCCTCGGCGGCGCGGGCCGTCTTCTACGGGACCGTCGCCTACTCGGTGCTGTCGTTCGCCGCGGGCTCCGGCGGCGGGCAGTCCGGCGACGAACAGTCGCGGGACGTGACCGCCCGGGCCCTCGAACTGCCCGGCGGCCCGTGGTGGGTGGGGGCGGCCGGGGTGGGCATAGCCATCGGCGGCGTCGTGATCGCCGTGCAGGCGGTCCGGCGCACCTTCCGCAAGCACTTGGCGATGGCCCGGCAGCCCGATGGGGTCCGCAAGGCCGTCGAGGTCCTCGGGGTGGGCGGCGGTCTGGCGCGCGGCGCCGTCTTCGCCGTGGCCGGCGGCTTCGTCGTGCACTCCGCGATGAGCTACGACCCGGCGAAGGCGAAGGGCGTCGACGACACCCTGCGCACGTTCACCGAGACCCCGGCGGGTCCTTGGCTGCTGGTGGCGGTGGCCGCCGGATTCGTGCTGTTCGGTCTGTTCTCCTGGGCCATGGCCCGCTGGCGCCGGGTCTGACGGAGCGCACCGCCGGGGGGTGGGAGAGCCCGGGCCGCGCGTGCCAGGATGGGCCCATGACCGAACCGTACGTGCTCCGGGCCGACCGGTCCCGCCTCTCCCTGTGGTCCCAGGACTCGGTGCTGTCGATCGGCTCGGTCGGCTCGGTGCTCTCCATCGGGTCCGTGGGCTCGGTGCTGTCCATCGGCTCGGTGGGCTCCGCGCTGTCCGCCGCCTCCATCGGCTCCTCCCTCTCCCTCCTGTCGGCCGCCTCCTGGCTCAGCACCGGGTCGCTGTTGTCCGCCCGGTCCCGCTGGGCGGTGCTGTCCTGGCGCTCGCGCGGCGGATTCATGGCGGCGGGGCTCCTCACGGCGACCGCCGTCGCCGGACTCGTCCTGCGGGACGGGCCCCCGGCCGGCGGCGAGCGCTGAGGGCCCCTGGTTGCCCCGCCCCCGCAGGAGGGCTTGACTGAATGTGGCGCGGGGGAGACGCCGAGGAGATCCCCGGAGGCGACACATGGGAACGCACCCGACCCGCCCCTTCGACCCCACCCGGGTCGCCCACCTCAGCGGAGCGTTCGCCCCGGTGACGGAGGAGGTCGACGAGGTGGGCCTGCGCGTGGAGGGCCGGCTCCCCGACGGCCTGGACGGCACCTACCTGCGCAACGGCCCGAACCCCCGGTTCAGCCCGATCGGCTCGTACCTGTACCCCCTCGACGGCGACGGGATGCTGCACGGGGTGTGGATCCGGGAGGGCACCGTCCGCTACCGCAACCGCTTCGTGCGCACCCCCGCCGTCCTGGCGGAGGAGCGGGCCGGGCGGGCGCTCTGGGGCGGGCTCGAATCGCTGGTCATGCCGCGTGAGCCCGACGTGCCCGCCGACCTCGCGGACACCTTCAAGGACCTGCCCGACATCAACGTGGTGCGGCACGCGGGCCGCCTGCTGGCCCTCGCGGAATCGGGCTGTCCGTTCCGGCTGTCGCCGGACCTCGACACCCTGGGCCGCGAGACGTTCGGCGGGGCGCTGCCCGCCGGCATCACCGCCCACCCGAAGACCGACCCGCGCACGGGGGAGATGGTGGTTTTCTGCTACGGCATCGAACCGCCCTTCCTGACCTGGTCGGTGATCGGTCCGGGCGGTGAGGTGCGGCGCGGTCCGACGGTCATCGAGACCGTCGACGAGCCGATGATGATCCATGACATGGCGCTGACGGCGCGGTTCGTCGTCCTGGTCCTGGCACCCGCCTTCTTCGACATCGAAGGGGCGATGGCCGGCACCGGCTCGTTCGTGACGTGGCGGCCCGAACGCGGGACCCGGATCCTGCTGGTCCCGCGCGACGGCGGCCCGGTGCGCCAGGCCTCCGACGAGGCCTACTGGATGTGGCACACGGTGAACGCGTACGACCTGGGCGAGGACGAAAGCGAGGACGAGAGAGCGGCGGGCGACGGGGGCACGGGGCGCGGCGGGCGGTCCGGCGCCGGGAACGTGGTGCTCGACTACGTGCAGTGGGACCACCTGGCACTGGGCCCGGTGTCCGGCGGCCCCAACCCGGGGGGCCTGGTGCGCGCGGTGATCGACCCGGAGGCGGGCACGATGCGACGGACCCGGCTCGACGACAGCGCGATCGAACTGCCGAGGATCGACGACCGCCTCGTCGGGCGCCGCCACCGGCGCCTGGCCGCCGCCGCGGGCTCGGGCACCCGGGACCTCCTCCCCGGGGAACACGACGCCCTGCGCTGGTACGACGTCCAGGGCGGCGGCAGCGAACTGTGGCCGGCCGGTGACCTGTCCGTCGGGGAGCCGGTGTTCGCGCCGACACCGGGCGGCGCCGATGGCGAGGGCCACTGGCTGACCTTCGCCACCGACCGTACGGACGGCGCCAGCTGGTTCCTCGTCATCCCGGCCGACGCCCCGGCCTCCGGCCCGCTCGCCCGGATCCGCATCCCGGTACGGGTCCCCCTGGGCCTGCACGGGACCTGGCTGCCCTCCGGGGAACCGGCCGCCGGTCAGCGGCGGTGACGCACGCCGCCGCGGCGGCCCGCGGCCCGGGCGCTCAGGCGGTGGTGTCGAGGACCTCCCGGACGGTGTCGAGGGTGGTGGCCGGGTTGAGGAAGGCGAGCCGGGCGACGGTCTCGCCCCGGTGGCGCGTCGGGGCGACGAAGGCGGTCTGCCCCGCCAGGAGCCGGTCCGACCAGCGGTGGTAGTCCTGCGCCGTCCAGCCGGTGCGGCGGAACAGGACGACGGACAGGTCGGGTTCGCGCAGCAACTGCAGGTGCGGGGCGTCCCGGACGAGGCCGGCCGTCGCCCGGGCGAGGGAGAGGGCGCTCTCGACGGCGGCCGTGTAGGCGCGGGTGCCGTGCACGGCGAGGGAGAACCACAGGGGCAGGCCACGGGCGCGGCGGCTGAGGTGGTGGGCGTAGTCGGAGGGGTTCCACACGTCCGGGCCGTCGTCCTGGAGGACGTCGAGGTAGGAGGCGTGCTGGCTGTGCGCGGCCTTCGCCAGCGCGGGTTCCCGGTAGAGCAGGGCCGCGCAGTCCAGCGGCGCGTACAGCCACTTGTGGGGGTCGATGACGACGGAGTCGGCGTGCTCGATGCCCCGGTAGCGGGCGCGGACGCTGGGGGCCAGGAGCCCGGCGCCGCCGTAGGCGCCGTCGACGTGGAGCCACAGCCCGAGGGCCCGTGCGGTGCCGGCGACGGTGTCGAGGTCGTCGACGATGCCGGTGTTGGTGGTGCCGGCGGTGGCGACGACCGCGATGACGTTCTCGGGGTGGGGGTCGGCTTCGAGCGCGGCGCGCAGCCGTGGGCCGGTCAGCCGGTCGTCGTGGGCGGGGACGAGGAGGGGTTCGGCTCCGATGATGCGCAGGGTGTTGGCGATGGAGGAGTGGGCCTGGTCGCAGACGGCGATCCGGACCGGTCCGCCGGGGTCCGTGCCGCGGGTGCGGCGGGCGGTCTCCCGGGCGGTGACGAGGGCGGAGAGGTTCCCGGCGGATCCGCCGGAGACGAAGCAGCCACCCGCCTGTTCCGGGAGTCCGGCGAGATCCGCCAGCAGGCGCAGGACCTGGTTCTCGGCGGCGATGGGCCCGGCGGCGAGCAGCCAGGAGACGCCCTGGACGGAGGAGGCCGAGACGATCATGTCGAAGAGCCGGGCCGCCTCGGTGGGGGCGGAGGGGACGAACGACAGGAAGCGGGGGCTGTCCACGCCGATGGCGGTGGGGGCGAGGTGCTCGCCGTAGAGGCGCAGGACGTCCGCCGGATCACTGCCGTCGGCGGTGATGGCTCCCGCCAGGGCGCGGTCGAGTTTGTCGCCCTGACCGGGCTGGTTCAGCCGGGGCCCGTCGCGCAGGAGGGTGCGCAGGTGGTCCAGGACGAGGTCCGTCAGGGCGGGGTCGTGCGTGTGCATGCGGGGGCCTTCACTTCGCGGGGTGCGGGTGCGGGTGCGGGTGGTGGGCGGCGGGGATTCGCTTCCGGCGGTCAGTGAAGCCGCGCGGACGGCCGCCGTGTTGGGACCGGGCTCCCACACCGGGGGCCCGGATTCGGAGCTGCCCACGAGCGCGGACGGGGCGGCCGCGGGGAGCATCGGATGTCCCGTACGCGTCCCGGAAGGCGGACCCGCAGTGTGCGCTCACGATCACCCCTCCCCCCACGAAGTCGCAGCTCCGGGGGTGACGGCATGAGGCACGGCCGCACGACGCTGGGCATCCTCGGCGGAATGGGCCCGCTCGCCACGGCGGAGTTCTACCGGCGGCTGGTGCGCGGCACCCCGGCGGGCCGGGACCAGGAGCACCTGCCGGTGCTGATGTGGGCCGACCCGGGCGTCCCGGACCGGACGGCGGCCCTGCTGGGCCGGGGCCCGTCCCCCGTCCCGGCGATGGTCGAGGGCGCGCGCTGGCTGAGCCGGGCGGGCGCCACCTGCCTCGCCGTGCCCTGCAACACCGCGCACGCCTTCCTCGGGCAGGTGTCCCGCGCCGCGGGCGTCGAAGTGCTCGACATGGTCGGGGCCGCCCTCGCGGCAGCCGCGGGCCGGGCGCCGGGAACGCGCAGGATCGGCGTCCTGGCGACGCGCGGGACCCGCACGGCGGCCCTGTACGAACGCGCCGGGCACCGGCTCGGCCTGGAGGTGCTCCAGGTCTGCGACCGCGTCCAGCGCGAGTGCGTGGACCCGGCGATCCGCGCGGTCAAGGCCGGCTCCGCCGGCGACGCGGCGGAGCGGTGCATCGAACGGGCCGTCCACAGCCTCGCGGACCGGGGCGCGCAGGCGGTCATCGCCGCCTGCACCGAGATCCCCCTGGTCAGCGGGCCCGCAGCACGCGTCCTGCCGCTGACAGATTCCACCGACGCCCTGGTCGACCTCGCCCTGGCGAGGCTGTGGCAGGCCCCCCGTACTTCGTGGCAGGGGACGGTTACGGCGGGGTAATGTCGTCGGCGGGAACCAACCGGGACGGCCTGAGCGCCTCTAACCTGCGGAGATGATCAGGCACGTGTCGACTCATCCCCCGAGGAGCCTGAGCCGGGTCCTCGACGACTTCGGCCCGACCCTCCTCGACCTCCTGCACGGCGACGTCACCGGCGCACCGGAGATCGGCGGCGTCGCGATCCACGACCCGCACGACGACCAGCAGTACCCGCCGCACGCCATCGTCCTGGACCCCGGCGTCCGCGGCACCCACGAGATCGCCGCCCGGCTGCGCGCACTGGCCGACCACCGGGCCGCCGCCCTGGTGGTCCGGGGGCCCGTCGAGGACGAGGACGCCCGGGAACTGTCCGAGGCCGTCGCGGCCTCCGGGATCGCGCTGCTGGCCCTGACCCGCGGTGCGTCCTGGGCACAGCTCGCCGCGATGCTCCGCACCCTCCTCGCGGAGGGCGACGTCGGCGAGCAGGACGGACAGATGCTCGGCGGCGTCCCCTCCGGTGACCTGTTCGCCCTGGCGAACGCGGTGTCCACGCTGCTCGACGCCCCGATCACCATCGAGGACCGGCGCCAGCGCATCCTCGCCTTCTCCGGCCGCCAGGACGAAGCCGACTCCTCGCGCGTCGCCACCATCCTGGCCCGGCAGGTACCCGACGGATACGTACGGATCCTGGAGGGCCGCGGGGTGTTCAAGGAGATCTACCGCAGTCACGAACCGGTCCACATCGAACCCGCGACGATCAGCGAGGGCGAGACCGCCATCCCCCGGGTGGCCATCGCCGTCCGGGCGGGCGAAGAGGTCCTCGGCTCCATGTGGGCCGCCGTCAGGCAACCGCTCACCGCCGCACGGGAGAACGCGTTCAAGGACGCGGCCAAACTGGTGGCCCTGCACATGCTCCGCTTCCGGGCGGGCGCCGACGCCGGGAACCGACTGCGCACCGATCTCGTCGCCACCGTCCTGGAGGGCGGACCGGGCGCCGGGGACGCGCTCGGCCGCCTCGGACTGCGTGACGAGCCGGCCCTGGTCATGGCCCTCGGAGTGGGGCCACGGCCCGAGGAGGACCACGCCCACCTGGCGGCCGAACGCCAGCGCCTGACCAGTGCGCTGGCCGTGCACATCACCGCCGTGCAGCCGCGCGCCGCCGTCGCCCTGCTCGGCGAGGTGGCGTACGCGATCGTCCCGGCGCCGGGGGACCCCCTGTCCGGGCGCGAACGCGCGGTGCGGATGGCGTCGAACTTCCTCCAGCGCACCGGCGAACGCCCGGGCGCCGTCATCGGGGTCGGCTCCATCGCCGGGGAACCCGCGGCCCTGGCGCGCTCACGGGCGAACGCCGACCGGGCGCTGCGGGTGCTGTTCAACACCCCCGCCGGGAGGAAGGTCGCCTCCATCGCCGACGTGTACACCGACGCACTGCTCCTGGAGATGCGCGACCTCGCCGCGGCCCACCGGGACGAGCTGTCCGATCCGCTGGCCCGCCTCGCCGCCTACGACGCCCGGCACAACGCCCACCTGGTGGAGACCCTGCGGGCCTGGCTGGACGCCTTCGGGGACGTCATCGCCGCCTCCGCGAGCGTCTTCGTCCACCCCAATACCTTCCGCTACCGCATCCGGCGGGTCGCCGAGGTGGGACAGCTCGATCTCCAGGACCCCTCCGCACGGTTCGCCGCGATGCTCCAGCTGCGCCTGATGGACACCCCGGGCCGCGGCGCCGACGCCGGGGAAGAGCCGCCGGCCCCCTGAAGTCCCGGCGCCGGCACCGGCCGGAACGCGGGAAGCCGCCCGGCCCGTGAGGGCCGGGCGGCTTCCCGTCCGCCGTCCCGGTCAGAGGCGCACGCCCGGCGGGACGGCCAGCTCGCGGTGGGCGTCGTGGAACGCGTCGGCGCGCTCGTTGGTGCGGATCCAGTCGTAGAAGAGTTCCTTCGCGGAGAGCAGCTCCACCCCGGCTCCGGCAAGGCGCCGCAGCCCCCGCTCGTGGGCGGCGCCGGGGGAGTAGACGGCGTCCTCGACGACCACGACGCGCTTGCCGGCCTGGTGCAGCCGGAGCGCGGAGTGGGCGACGCAGATGTCGGTCTCGATGCCGACGAGGACCATGGTGGTCCGCTCCGTCGCCTCGATCGCCGCCGCGATGGCGGGGTTGTCCCACACGGCGAAGGCGTTCTTGGGCAGGGTCACCGCGGTCTTCGGCAACACGCCGACGATCTCCGGTTCGGTGTGCCCGTTGTGCCCGGGATCCTCCTCGGTCACCACGACGGGGACGTCCAGCCGGTCGGCGACGGCGGTGATCCACGCGGTCCGCAGCACCATCTCGTGGAAGCGCTGCCGGTCCACGTCCAGGCGCCGGGCCGGGTAGAAGTCGGTCTGGACGTCGATGACTACCAGGGCGCAGTCATCACGGTCGATCAGCGGCATCGTCGTCTCCTCGGGCTCTTCGGACTCGGGCCCACCCTAGGAACGCCGCACGCCCGCCGAGTCGTGCGCGCGGCCTAGCCGGGCCCCGCCGGTTCGTCCGCGCGGACGAACAGCGGACGCGCGGCCGTGCCTACGCTTCCGGCCTGTCCACCACCACACCAGCCGGAGGGTCCGCGTGAAGCCCGACATCGACCACTGGGCGAACCGTCTCGCCGTCCTCGCGGCCCGGCTGCGGGTGCCGGGCGCGAGCCTGGCGTTCTGGTACGACGGCGCCCTCCACGAAGCGGCGACGGGGGTGCTGAACACGTCGACCGGGGCGCCGGTGCGCACCGACTCGCTGTTCCAGATCGGATCGGTCACCAAGGTGTGGACCGCCACCCAGCTGATGCTGCTGGCCGAACAGGGCCTGCTCCACCTGGACACGCCGGTCGCCGACCTCCTGCCCGGCTTTCGGGTCGGGGACGAGCGGGCGGGCCGGACGATCACCGTACGGCACCTGCTGACGCACACGTCCGGCATCGACGGAGACCTGTTCCTCGACACCGGCCGCGGCGACGACTGCCTCGCCCGCTACGTGGACGCGTGCGCCGGTCTGGAGCAGACCTTTCCCGTCGGCGACTCCCACTCCTACTGCAACTCCGGGTTCGTGATCGCGGGGCGGATCGTCGAGCGGCTCACCGGGAAGGTCTGGGACCAGGCCCTGCGCGAGCAGATCTGCCGACCGCTCGGCCTCACCCACACCGCGACCCTGCCCGAGGACGTCCTGCGGTTCGGCGCGGCCATGGGCCACGAAGACGACGGAACACCGGCACCCGCCTGGGGCCTGCCCCGCTCGGTCGGCCCGGCGGGCCTGATCTGCGCCCGGGCCGCCGACGTCGTCGCCTTCGCCCGCGCCCACCTCACCCCCGGCGCGCTGCTCGCCGACCCCGCCGCGATGCTGGTGGCACAGGCGGACCTGCCCAACCCGTACGAGGGCGGCAGCCAGTGGGGCATCGGTTGGGCCCTGGACACCTGGGACGGCCACCGGGTCGCCTCGCACGGCGGGGACACCATCGGCCAGCACGCCATGCTGTGGATGCTGCCCGACCTGGGCACGGTCGTCACCCTGCTCGTCAACGGCGGCCACGCGGCCGCGTTCCAGCAGCGCCTGATCGGCGAACTCCTCGGCAGCCTGCACGGCCTTCGCGTGCCGCCCCCGTTGTCCGCGCCCGTCCGGCCGGCCGAGGTGGACACCGGCCTTCTGACCGGCGTCTACGAACGGGCCGGCAGCCGCATCCGGGTCACCCGGCGCGAAGGCGGACTGCGGATGCGCACCGAGCCCACCGGCATCCTCGCGGGGCTGGCCCGGCCGCGCGAGCTCGACCTCACCGCCGTCGACCGCCGCACCTTCCTCGCCCGCGCCACCGCGGGCGGCGGCGACACCCCGCAGGACGTCGAAGCCGACGACGGCGCCGCCCGGGACGCGGTCGTCTTCGAGGACCGCCCCGACGGCACCCGCTACCTGCACTACGGCGGCCGTGCCACCCCCAAGCGCGCCTGACCCCCCGGCAGATCGGACCCCCTCATGACCCCGCTCCACCCGGCGGCCGCCGAGGCCGCCACCACCCTGCAAGCGATCTTCGACGCCGCCGGCGCCGAAGGGTTCGCGCACGCCCGCGACCTCGGCACCGGCGCCGAGGCGGGCTTTCGCGCGGACGCCCCCGTCATCGTCGCCTCCCTCAGGAAGATCCCCGTCGCCCTCGCCTACGCCCGGGCCGTGGCCGCCGGCGAACTGGATCCGGCCGCCCGGCACACGATCACCGAAGACAACCGCGAGGGCGGCGGCATCGGCACCGACAGCTGCCTCCACGACGTCACCCTGAGCACCCGCGACCTGGCGTTCTTCATGCTCTCCATGAGCGACAACGCCGCCACCGACAAACTCATGGAGCTCCTCGGCACCGACCGGGTCCGCGCGCTCGTCACCGAACTCGGCTGCCCGCGCATGCCCGTCGGCCGCTACCGCGACCTCTGGGACCCCGTCTGGCACGAACTCGGCATCGACCCGGAAGGCGACATCGACGCCCAGCTCGACGGGATCGCGGAACCGCGCCTGCGCGCCCTCACGATGCTCGACCCCACCCGCACCGCCTCCAGCACGCCCCGGGAGATCACCTCCCTGCTCACCGCGATCTGGCGGGACGAAGCGGGTCCCGCGCGGGCCTGCGCGGAGGTACGCGCCCTCATGAGCCGGCAGCTGTCCACGCACCGGCTGGCCGCGGGCTTCGACGACGACGTCAAGGTCGCCGCCAAGAACGGTTCCCTGTGGGGAATCCTCAACGAGGCCGCCGTCGTCGAGTACCCCGACGGCGGACGCTACGCCGTCGCCGTGTTCCTGCGCACCCGCGCCCTCGGCGGCCGCGATCCGGCCGCCGACACCGCGATCGGCGCCGCCGCGCGGGCCGCCGTGGACCACCTGCGCCGCCTCCCCGGCGCGGCCACACCCCAGGAAGGAGCCTGCCCATGAGCGCGCGCACGGCACATCCCGCCCAGGTCGCCACCGCCCTCGCCCACACCTTCGCGCAGGCCGGGTCGGAGGGCTTCGTCCACGTCCGCGACCTCGACACCGACGCGGAGTTCGGCTTCGCGCCGGACGAGCGGGTCGTCCTCGCCTCCGTGTTCAAGATCCCCATCGCCCTGGAGTACGCGCGCCAGAGCGCGGCGGGCGAACTGGACCCGGCCGCACGGCACACCGTCACCGCCGCCCACCGGGCCGGCGGGTCCGGTACCGACGGCTGCCTCCACGACGTCGAGATGAGCGCCCGCGACCTGGCCTTCATGATGATGACGATCAGCGACAACGCGGCCACCGACCTCCTCCTGGACGTCGTGGGCCTCGACCGGGTCCGCCGGACGCTGGACGGCCTCGGCTTCGAGGACTTCGGGGTGTCCTCCTGCGCCGGGCTGGACGACGACATCCGGCGCGAGCTCGGCCTCGACCCGGCCCGGTCCCTCGACGACCAGCTGGCCGGCATCCCACAGGAGCGGCTGCTCGCCCTCGGCGCCAACGACCCGGCCCGCAGCCCGTCCAGCACCCCGCGCCGGGTCACCGCGCTGCTGGCCGCGATCTGGCACGACGCGGCGGGCCCCGCGCCGGCGTGCGCGGAGGTGCGGGACATCATGCGCCGCCAGGTGTGGCAGCACCGCCTGGCCTCCGGCTTCCCTGACGGCGGGGCGGTCGCGGGGAAGACCGGCACCGAGTTCGCCGTCCGCAACGAGGCCGGTGTCGTCGAGTTCGCGGACGGCACCCGGTACGCCGTGGGCGTGTTCCTGCGGACGTCGTCCGCGGCCACCCGACAGCCGCGCGTGGACCGCGCGATCGGCCGGGCGGCCCGGATCGCCGTCGACCACCTGCGCTCCCGCCCCTGAACCAGCCAACCCCTGAACCAGCCCGGCCCCGGCACCACCCCGGCCCCGGCAGCACCCCGACCGCCGGCACCGCCCCGACACACGTACGTCCGCACCCCGGACCGCTCCCGCGGTCCGGGGTGCCCTCATGCGCGGTCCGGCACGGCGGTCCGGCCCCCCATTGGGACCCCGGTCCGAACCAGGTGAGCGGTCTTTGTCCTCCCGGCCGAATCATTTCCGGCCACCAGCCGCGACTGTGGGGCAACTCTCCCGCCCCAAGGAGCCCCCCATGAAAAGAGCGCAAGCGGCCGCCGCGTGTATCGCGGCGTCGCTGCTGGTGGCCGGCTGCGGCGCCACGCCCGCCGGATCGTCCGGCGGCGACGCCTTCAGTTTCGCCATCAAGAGCGATCCGGGCCTGCTCGACCCGGCGCAGGTGCAGAAGACGACCACCTACACGGCGTTGTCCCTCGCCTACGACACCCTCGTCAACACCGGCGCCGACGGCCGGATCGTCTCCGGTCTCGCCGACAGCTGGAAGGTCACCCCCACCCAGGTGACCTTCACCCTCCGCCGGGGGGTCACCTGCTCCGACGGGAGCCCCGTCACCGCGTCCACGGTCGCGCGCAACGTCGCCCACCTCACCGATCCGGCCACCAGATCGCCCGCCTACGGCGTCCTGGTGCCCGAGGGGCTGAGCGCGCGGGCCGACGACGCCGCCGGCACGGTGACCCTGTCCACCCCCAGCCCCTTCGCCTTCATCCTGGAATCCACCCGCTACCTGTTCGTGGTCTGCGGCAAGGGCCTGACGGACCGCACGCTCCTGGCGGACGGAACCTCCGGCTCGGGGCCGTTCCGGCTCACCGGGGCGAAAGCCGGACAGAGCTACACCTTCACCCGGCGGGAGGACTACGCCTGGGGCCCGGGCGGGGCCACCACCGCCGATCCGGCCATGCCGGGCCGCGTCGTCCTGAAGGTCCTCGGCAGCGAGGCCACCGTCGCCAACATGCTCGCCTCCCACCAGCTCAACGGCGCCCAGCTCGGCGGACCCGACCGGGCCCGCGTCAGCCGACTCCCCGGCGTGAGCACCACCGTCCAGCCCAACGGCACCCAGGAGTTCTTCTTCCACCAGGGCGCCGGCCACCCCGGCCAGGACCCGGCCGTACGCAAGGCCCTGCTGCGCGCCGTCGACCTGGAAGCGCTCGGCGCGATCGCCACCGGCGGCACCGGCGCCGCGCCCACCGGCCTGGTCACCGCGCCCCGGCCCTGCCCGGGCGACACCGTCACCGGCCACCTGCCCGCCTTCGACCCCGGTGCGGCCGCGGCCGCCCTCGACGCGGCGGGCTGGCACCGCGCGGGCGGCGGCGTCCGTACCAAGGACGGCGGGAAGCTCACCCTGCGCATGATCTACTCCGCCTCCTCCGGCGAGACCATGGCGGCCGCCGCCGAGTACCTCGCCGACGCCTGGACCAGAGCCGGAGCCGAGGTGAAGCTGCGGGCCGTCTCCGACGCCGCGTACGCCGAGATCGAACTGGACACCCAGGACTGGGACGTCGACTGGGCGCCGCTCGGGGTCGCCCTGCCCACCCAGCTCACCGGGATGCTGTCCGGCCCCGTCACGCCCGGCGGCGAGAACTTCGCCCACCTCACCAACATCCGGTACGAGGAACTCACCGCGGCCGCGAGCGCCCTGCCCGGCAGCGCGGGCTGCGCGCAGTGGGCCGGGTCGGAGAGCGCCCTGTTCGACAGCGCCGACCTGGTCCCGGTCGTCGACAAGACCCTCACCGTCGCCGCCCACGACGCCACGTTCCGCATCACCAACGGCCTCTTCGACGCGACGTCGATCCGCATGACGGGAGCCACCAAGTGACCGCCGCCACCACGGCGCCCGACCCCGGACCCACCCCGGCGCGGCGGGCCCGCAGACTGCATCCGGCCCTGCTGGCCCGGCAGTTCCTGCGGCTGCTGCTGTCCCTGGCCGTCCTCGTCGTCGCGTCCTTCGCGATGATCCACCTGATCCCCGGCGACCCGCTGCGGCAGATGCTCGGCCCGACCGCCCCCCGGGAACTCATCGACGCCCGCCGGGCGGACCTCGGCCTCGACGACCCCCTCCCCACCCAGTTCGCGCACTACGTCCAGCACCTGTTCACCGGCGACCTGGGCACCTCGTTCTTCTCCAGCCAGCCCGTCGCCGACATCATCGGCCAGGGCCTGCCCCACACCCTCGCACTCGCCGTCCTGGCCACCCTGCTCGCCCTCGCCGTCGCGATTCCGCTCGGCCTCTGGGGCGCCGTACGCACCCACAACGGGCGCGCCCCCCGGACGGAAACCGCCTTCACCACGGCCACCGGCGCCGCCGTCGCCATCCCCGAGTACCTCTACGGCCTGGCCCTGCTGCTCGTCTTCGGCCTCGGCCTGGACCTGCTGCCCCCGGCCGGGCTCACCGGACCCGCCTCCTACGTGCTGCCCGTCACCGCCCTCGCCATCGCCCCGGCCGCGATGATCGCCCGGCTGGCCCGCGTGGAAACCCTCCGTGAACTGGACACCGACTACATGCGCCTGGCCCACGCCAAACGGCTGCCGTCCCGGCGCCTGTACGCCGTGCACCTGCTGCCCAACACGCTCACCGCCACGCTCACCATGGGCGGCCTCCTGCTGAGCGGCCTGATCACCGGCAGCGTCCTGGTCGAGAGCGTCTTCGCCTGGCCGGGCCTGGGCCTGCGCACCGTCGAGGCCGTGACGCAGAAGGACTATCCGGTCGCCCAGGCAATGATCCTCGTCTACGGGGCGCTCGTCCTCCTCGTCAACTTCCTCGTGGACCTCCTCCTCGCCGTCCTCGACCCCACGTCCGCCCCGGCCGGCGCCCGCCGGGAGGTCTGATGCGCCGCCCGTGGAAGACCCCCGCCGCACTCACCGGCTCCGCCCTCGTCCTCCTCGTCGTGGCCCTGGCGATCGCCGGCCCGCCGCTGTGGGGCGCGGCCGCGGCCCGCATCGAGCCCGCCGACATCAGCCAAGGGGCCTCCGCCGCGCACTGGCTGGGCACCGACGCACTCGGCCGCGACCTCCTCGCCCGCACCCTGGCCGCGACGCGGCTGACCCTGGGCCTCGCCCTGATCGCCACGCTGATCGGAACCCTCGCCGGAATCCTCCTCGGCACGCTCCCCGCGGTCCTTCCCTACCGGGCCGGGCGGGCGGTCATCGCGGTGGTCGACCTGCTGGTGGCCTTCCCCGCGCTGCTGCTGGCGATGTTCACCGCCGTCGTCGCCGGACTCGGCGCCAGGGGCGCCGTCCTGGGCATCGGCGTGGCGCTCGCCCCGTCCTTCGCCCGCCTCACCGGCAACCTGGCCACGACCGTCACCGGCTCCGACTACATCGCCGCCGCCCGCATGCTCAAGGTGCCCCGCCACCGCATCCTGACCCGGCACGTCCTGCCCAACATCGCCGAACCCCTCATCCTCAACGTCGCCCAGTCGACGGGCGCCGCCCTCCTCGGCCTGTCGGCGATGTCGTTCCTCGGGATGGGCGTCCAGGCCCCCGACTACGACTGGGGCCGCCTGCTGAACGAGGCGTTCGGCCACGTCTACGTCACCCCCTCGGTGGTCATCGCCCCCGCCCTCGCCGTCACCCTGGCGGGGCTGGGCTTCACCCTCCTCGGAGACGCCGCCGCCAAGGCCGCGGCCCGCACCGCCCCCGCCCCCGCCCGCGGTCCGGCCGTCGCCGCCGTCCCCCCGGCGGCCGGTCCGCCGGTGCCCGGAGCGGTCCTGGAGGTCCGCGACCTCACGGTCACCTTCCCCGGCGGCATCACCCCCGTCCGCGGACTGTCGCTGACCGTGGGACAGGGAGAGATCGTCGGGCTGGTCGGCGAGTCCGGCAGCGGCAAGAGCATGACCGCCGCCGCGGTCGGACGGATCGTCCCCCACCCGGGGACCGTCACCGCCGCCCGCACCCTGCTCTGCGGCACCGACCCCGACACCCTGGGCCCGGCCGAACGCCGCAGGACGCTCGGCTCCAGCCTCGCGATGGTCTTCCAGGACCCCACTTCCTCCCTCAACCCCGCCCTCAAGGTCGGCGGCCAGCTCGCCGAGGTCGCCACCCTCCACGACGGCGCGACCCGCGCCCGAGCCGAGCGGCGCGCCGTCGAACGCCTGGCGGCCGTCCACATCAAGGACCCCGCGCACGTGGTGCGCCAGTACCCCCACGAACTGTCCGGCGGGATGCGCCAGCGCGCCGTCATCGCCATGGGCCTCATGGGCACCCCCCGCCTGATCATCGCCGACGAACCCACCACCGCCCTCGACGTGACCGTCCAGCGCGAAGTCCTGCGCGTCCTGCGCGAGGCCGTCGACGACACCCGGGCCGGCGCCCTCTTCATCTCCCACGACATCGCCGTGGTCAGCGAACTGTGCGACCGCGTCGTGGTCATGTACGCGGGCCGGGTCGTCGAAGAACTCCCGGCCGACGCCCTCCACCGGGCCCGGCACCCCTACACCCGGGCACTGATCGGATCCCTGCCCGACATGGACACCGACCGCGGCCGCCCCCTGACCACCATCCCCGGCCGCCAGCCCGCACCCGCCGACGTCGGCCCCGGCTGCGCCTTCGCCGACCGCTGCGCGCAGGTCAGTGCGCGCTGCGCCACCCGACCCGAACTCGCCGACCGCGCCGACGGGCACGCGGTCGCCTGCTGGGAGGCCTGATGATCATCAACGAGCTCACCGTCCGCTTCGGGGACGTCACCGCCGTCGACCGCCTCAGCCTGACCGTCCCCGAGGGAACGGTCACCGGCCTGGTCGGCGAATCCGGATCGGGGAAGTCCACCCTGGCCCGCGCCGTCGCCGGTCTCGTGCCCCACCGCGGCACCGTCACCGGCGTCGACCGCGGCCGCGTCCAGATGGTCTTCCAGGACCCGTACTCCTCCCTCAACCCGCGCATGACCGTCGGCGACGCCATCGCGGAAGGCCTGCGCGTGCCGCGGGCCCGGCGCGGCGCCGAGACCGAACGCCTCCTGGACCTCGTCTCCCTGCCCGCCTCCTGCGCCGGCCGCCGTCCGCGCGAGCTCTCCGGCGGCCAGCGCCAGCGCGTCGCCATCGCCCGCGCGCTGGCCGCCCGGCCCGACGTGCTCATCGCCGACGAGATCACCTCGGCCCTGGACGTGTCCGTCCAGGGAGCCGTCCTCAACCTCATCCGCGACCTGCGCGCCGAACTCGGCCTGACCATGCTCTTCATCTCCCACAACCTCGCCGTGGTCCGGTACGTCTGCGACGCCGTCGCCGTCATGCGCCACGGCCGCCTCGTGGAAACCGGCCCCGTCGACGACGTGATCACCCGGCCCCGGGCGCCCTACACCCGCACCCTCCTCGACGCGGTCCCGCGCCTGGTCCGGAACTGACCGCACCCCCCCCGTGAGCTCCGCACTCCGAACGAAAGGCCGCACCGTGGCACCCCGAGACCCCCACGACCGCTCCGCCCCGCGCTACTCCCGCGACCTGCACCGGCGCGCCGTCGTCGCCGATGCGCACAACGACCTCCTCATGGCCGTCTGCGCACGCCCCCCGCAGCGCTGGGGGAGCTTCTTCCGCGAGCGCTGGCTCCCCCAACTGCGCGAAGGCGGCATCGACATCCAGGTCCTGCCCGTCTTCATCGACGACCAGTACCGTCCCGAAGGCTCCCTCCGCCAGACCCTCCGCATGATCGAATGCGCGCACGTCCTCGCCGAGGCCAACGCCGACGCGGTCGCCCTGTGCCTCAGCGGCTCCGACATCGACGCCGCCCTCGCCACCGGCCGGATCGCCCTCGTCCTCGCCCTGGAGAGCGCACCCGGCATCGACACCTCCGTCGAACTCCTGCCCACCCTCCACCGGCTCGGCGTACGGATCGCCTCCATCGCCCACTGGGGCCGCACCCCCCTCGCCGACGGCAGCCGCGAGGACGCCACCGGAAGCCGCCTCACCGCCCCCGGCGTCCGGGCCCTCCAGGAAATGGAGCGCCTCGGCATGCTCTTCGACATCTCCCACCTCTCCGCCACCGGAGTCGCCCACGTCCTGGAGATCGCCACCCGTCCGCTGATCGCCACCCACTCCTGCGCCCGCGCCCTGCGCGACCACCACCGCAACCTCACCGACGACCAGATCCGCGGCGTCGCGGCGACCGGCGGCGTCGTCTGCGTGAACTTCGTGCCCGACTTCCTCACCGACGACCAGGCCAAGGTCGACGTGGACCGCATCGTCGACCACATCGAACACGTCGTGTCCCTCACCGGGCCCGGCCACGTCGGCCTCGGATCCGACTTCGTCCGCGAGATCATCCACGACGTCACGCCGCCCTGCTGCGAGAGCCTCGACGACGAGGACCCCCAGTTCACCTTCCCCGGCCTCGAAGGGCCCGCCGGGATGCCGCTGCTCACCGACGCCCTCGTCCGCCGGGGCATGCCCGAAGCGGACGTCCTCGGAGTCCTCGGGACGAACCTGCGCCGCCTGATGACCGACCACATGGGCTGACCGGAGCCGGGCACCGGCCCACGGCCGGTGCCGCGCACCACCGTCCACCCGACTTGGGTCCCCGCCACGAACCGGGCCCCCGGACCGGTGACCCGGCGACGAACCACGCCCGCGCGCCCCTGCCTACCGTGGCCACCAACCCACCCACCCCCGAAGGACGAACCCGTGCCGGCAGACCCCGGAACCCCCCTCCCACGAGCAGGAGGCGCGACGCACCTCGACGCCATGCTCGCCGACCTGGAAGAACTCGTGACCTGCGAGTCCTACTCGGCCGACCACGAGGCGGTCGCACGCAGCGCCCGCGTCGTCGCCGACCAGGGCCGACGCCTGCTCGGGGCCCCCGCCGAACTCCTCGTCACCGGCGGCGTCAGCCACCTGCTGTGGACGTTCGGCACCCCCCGCGTCCTGCTGCTCGGCCACCACGACACCGTCTGGCCCATCGGCACCCTGGCCACCCACCCCTTCTGCGTGCGGGACGGGATCGCCCGCGGACCGGGCGTCTTCGACATGAAGGCCGGCCTCGTCCAGACCTTCCACGCCCTGGCCTCGCTGCCGTCCCTCGACGGCGTCTGCGTCCTGATCACCGGCGACGAGGAAGTCGGCTCCGGCACCTCCCGGCCCCTCATCGAAGACCTCGCCCGGCGCTGCGCCGCGACCCTGGTCACCGAACCCTCCGCCCCGGGCGGCGCGCTCAAGACCGGCCGCAAGGGCGTGTCGATCTACGACATCACCGTCCACGGCCGCGCCGCCCACTCCGGCCTCGATCCCGAGAAGGGGATCAACGCCGCCGTCGAACTCGCCCACCAGGTCCTCGCCATCGAGGACGTCGCCGCGGCCGCCACCACGCGCACCGGCCCGGGGACCACCCTCACCCCCACCCTGATGGCCGCCGGCACGGCCAACAACACCGTCCCGGCCCTCGCCACCCTCAACATCGACGTCCGGGTCCCCACCCCCGACGCGCAGGCCGTCGTCGACCGACTCCTGCGCGGCCTGCGCCCCCGGCTGCCCGGCGCCCGCCTGGACATCGGCGGCGGACCCAACCGTCCGCCCCTGGACCACACCGCCTCCGCCCACCTGTTCGACGTCGCCGCCGCACGGGCCGCCGGCCTCGGCCTCGCCCCCCTGCGGCAGGCCTCCGTCGGGGGCGCGTCGGACGGCAACTACACCGCGGGCGTGGGCTGCCCCACCCTCGACGGCCTCGGCGCCGTCGGCGACGGGGCCCACGCCGACCACGAACACGTCGTCACCGCCACGATGCCGGAGCGCGCCGCGCTCCTGGCCCACCTCGTCGGAGCCGTCCAATGACCGCACTCGAACTGCGCGAACTCCACGCCATCGAGGACTTCGAAGACATCCACCGCCTCTACGCGGACATCTGGCACACCGGCACCGGCAGCGCCCCCGTCCCGGTGGAGATGATGCGCGCCCTGTCCCACGGCGGGAACTACGTGGCCGGAGCCTACGAGAACGGCCGCCTCGTCGGCGCGTCCCTCGCGTTCCTCGCCGCACCCGTGGGCACCACCCTGCACTCCCACATCACCGGTACGGCCATGGGCCGCGGCATCGGCCTCGCCCTCAAACTGCACCAGCGCCAATGGGCCCTGGACCGGGGCCTTTCCCGCATCACCTGGACCTACGACCCCCTCGTCCGGCGCAACGCCCACTTCAACCTCAGCAAGCTCGGCGCACGCCCCGAGGAGTACCTCCCGTCCTTCTACGGCCCGATGCACGACGCCATCAACGGCGGCGACGACACCGACCGCGTCCTGGCCGCCTGGGACCTCAGCGCGGGCGGCGCACCACCGCCCGGCGCCCTTGCCGCGGGAGCCGCCCACGGGCTACGGGACGTCGACGGCCACCCCCGCGGCGGCCCGGCCGACTCGGACACCGTGCTCATCGACGTCCCCGAGGACATCGAAGCGCTCCGGCGGAAGGACCCGGCGGCGGCCCGGGCCTGGCGCGTCGCCGTGCGCGACACCCTCGGCGGCCTCCTCGCCGAGGGCGCCCGGGTCACCGGCTTCCACAACCGGACCTCCTACGTCCTCACCCGCACCCCCCTGCCCGCCGCCCCCGCACCCCTCAGGAGCCACCAGTCGTGAAGATCTCCGGAATCGAACTCCGCCGCGTCCGGATGCCGCTCGTCGCGCCCTTCCGCACCTCCTTCGGCACCGAGACGGCCCGCGACGTGCTGCTGGTCCGGGTCGTCACCGAGGACGGCGAGGGCTGGGCCGAGTGCGCGGCCATGTCCGAGCCGCGCTACTGCTCGGAGTACGTCGACGGCGCCCAGGACGTCCTGCGCCGGTTCCTGATCCCCGCGCTCCCCGAGGACGGGGTCGACGCCGAAACCGTCGGCCGGGTCCTGCACCCCTTCACCGGCCACCAGATGGCCAAGTCCGCGCTGGAGACGGCCGTCCTCGACGCCCAGCTGCGCTCTACGGGCCAGTCCTTCGCCGCCCACCTCGGCGCCTCCCGCGACCGGGTCCCCTGCGGAGTCTCCGTCGGGATCATGGACTCCCTGCCCGAACTCCTCGACGCCGTCGAAGGCTACGTGGAGGAGGGCTACGTCCGGATCAAGCTCAAGATCGAGCCCGGCTGGGACGTGGCCCCCGTCCGCGCCGTCCGCGAACGCTTCGGCGACGACCTCCTCCTCCAGGTCGACGCCAATGCCGCGTACACCCTCGTCGACGCCCAGCACCTCGCCGAGCTGGACGCCTTCGGCCTCCTCCTGATCGAACAGCCCCTGGCCAACGACGACATGGTCCAGCACGCCCAGCTCGCCAAGCGGCTGCGCACGCCCGTCTGCCTGGACGAGTCGATCGAGTCCGCCGCCGACGCGGCCGCCGCGATCTCCCTGGGCGCCTGCTCGATCATCAACGTCAAGCCGGCCCGCGTCGGCGGCTACCTCGAAGCCCGGCGCATCCACGACCTCGCCCGCGCCCACGGCATCCCCGTCTGGTGCGGCGGCATGCTCGAAACCGGCATCGGCCGCGCCGCGAACGTCGCCCTCGCCGCCCTGCCCGGCTTCACCCTCCCCGGCGACACCTCCGGCTCGGGCCGCTACTTCGCCACCGACCTGACCGAGCCCTTCGTCCTCGACGCCGACGGACACCTCGACGTCCCGACGGGCCCCGGCCTCGGCGTCGAACCGCTCAAGGACGTCCTGGACGAGGTCACCGTCTCCAACGAATGGATCACCCGCTAGCAGCTTGCGGACTTTCGTTGGTTCTTGTTCGGTCTCCCGGGTGCGGCTCGACCGCGAGCCGCACCCGATGGCCTTCTCCCTTGCGGCAGGGGTGCGGCAGGGGCCCACCGCGTCGGATGATCGAACAGTAGACTGTTCGTTTGTGAGAGGTGCCGTGTGTCCCGGACCGTGCGTCCCCGACCGCGCGCACGGCCGACGGGCGCAGGAGCGGGGACGAGAAGCATGACGGAAGCAGCACGCCTGGCCCCCCAGCGCAGGGCCCTGATCCTCGACATCGTCCGCCGCGACGGAGCCGTGCGGGTGGCCGAGCTCGTGGAACGCCTGGGCGTCTCCGACATGACCGTACGCCGTGATCTGGACGTGCTCGCCAGGGGCGGATCCCTCGCCAAGGTGCACGGCGGTGCCATCAGGGCCACCGGCACGACGGGCGACGAACCGTCCTTCGAGACCAAGGCCGTCCTCGAATCACGGGCCAAGGCGGCGGTGGCGGAAGCCGCGGCCGCGCTCGTGAAGCCGGGCAGCGTCGTCGCGATCTCGGGCGGAACCACGGCCTACGCCGTGGCGACCCGGCTGCTGGACGTCGCGGGCCTCACGGTGGTGACCAACTCCCTGCCCGTCGCCGAACTCCTGCGCAAGGCCGGCGCGGAGAACGGCTCCGCGGGGCACTCCGTGCTGCTGACGGGCGGCAGCCCGACCAAGTCGGCCTCCCTGGTCGGCCCGTTGGCGGACCAGGCCATCCGCTCCCTCCGGGTGGACCTGCTCGTCATCGGCGCGCACGGCGTCACCGAACGCGCGGGCGCGACCACCCCGAACCTGGCGGAGGCGCAGACCAACCGCGCGCTGATCGCCTCCGCCGCGCAGGTGGCCGTCGTCGCCGACCACACGAAGTGGGGCGTGGTCGGCCTCAGCCAGTTCATCGCCCTGCCGGACATCGACTACTTCGTCTCCGACAGCGAACTGGACGCCCAGGCGCGTGCCGTCCTGGGCGACGCGGTGGGCCGGCTGATCCTGGCCGAGGTCCCGGCGGCCTGAGGCCCCCGCCGCCCGGCTGCTGCGGGCGCCCGTCCCCGAGCCCGCGGACCACCACCGGTCGGACGTTAGAAGGTATTACGCGACCTATTGATTATCACTGACTCTGGGTTATAGCCTCTAACGGTCGATCCGGCCTGAAACACCCGGGCCGTCCGCCCGTCGCACGTCGAAGGGGAACCCCATGTCCGGCAACCGCCGCACCGCATTCCGCGTCGCCCTGTTGAGCCTCCCGCTGGCCGTCGGCCTGCTCGGCACCGCCACGGCCCCGGCCGGGGCGGCCGCCTCCCCGGGGGACCGCACCGCCCGCCCCCTCACCTGCCGCGGAGCCGGTGTCGACCCCGACGCCCGCGTCCGCCACCGGGCCGAGATCCTCATCCACGCGCCGCTGCGCACGGTCTGGAAGCTCCAGAGCGACGTCGAGGGCTGGCCCTCCTGGCAAGGGCCCGTGACCGCCGCGAAGCGTCTGGACGAGGGCCCGCTCCGGCCGGGTTCGGTCTTCCGGTGGGCGACCCCCGTGCCCCCCAACCCGACTCCGGCCACCAGTCTGGAGATCACCTCGACCGTGGACCGGCTCGCCCGGTACTCCTGCATCCGCTGGACGGGCCCCGCGACCGGGGAGGGGCTGCGCATCGACGGCGTCCACGTGTGGAACTTCACCGAGACCCGCGACGGCGTCCGGGTGAGCACCGAGGAGACCCACACGGGGCCCCAGGTCGACGCCGACGTCCCCACCGCGACCGCGATCCTCCGTCAGGGCCTCGACGCCTGGCTGGGCGATCTGAAGACCACGGCCGAAGCCCGCGCCCCGCACGGCCCGCGCTGACGGCCGCGCGGGGCCCGGCGTCGGCCCTGGGGGTCCGGTCAGGCCGAAGGGGCGGGTCCGGGCGGCGCGGGCGGGTCGACGCGGCGCAGGACCATCAGCGAGTCCTCCTGGGCCGCCACCATGGCGAAGGGGAAGCGGTCGAGTTCGAGGCAGAGCGCGACGTCGTCGGGGTGGGCTCCGTCGCGCAGGCCCTGCGCCAGTTCGGCGGCGGCACGCGACGCGCCGGCGCGGCGGAGGAACCCGGCCGCGTCCGTCGCGGGTTCGCCGGTCCGCCGGGCGATGTACTGGGCGCACGCCAGGTCCTCTTCGGCCCGCCCGTCCTCGCCGGTGACGACGAACGTGACCTCGTCACACCCGCGCGCCCGCAGGAGCAGGGCCGTGGCCTCAGCCACCACGAAGCCGGCGCACAGCACCAGTGACGCCTCCTTGACCGCGAGGGCGCCGACCGTCCCGGCGGTCGTCTTCTGCACCACCGTCCGCCCGCTCAGGCAGGCGGACCGCAGCAGACCCGGTGAATTGACCGCGTCGAACCCGGGCGCCCGCGCACCGTCCTTGAGCGCCACCCAGTCCGGATGGCGCGCCTTGAGCGCCAGGGCCTCCTCCAGCGACTCGGCCAGTACGATCTTCTCCGCCCCCCGGGCGAAGGCCCAGGCGGCCACCGTGTAGGCGCGCATGACGTCCACCACGACCGCGACGGACGGGGGTTGGGCCAGCTCGGCGATGCCGAGGAAACGAGCGTCCATCCGGTCATGATCACGCATGTCCGCCGCACGTACGAGGACAGCCCTCGACTGACGGGTTTCGTTCGTTGCATTGCGGAAGATTTGCGGCTTTTGTGGTGGACGTCGACGGCAGAGGTCCAGGCGAGGAGCCACGCATGCACGGCCACGAGCACCGGGGGAGTCCTCCTCCGCCCCGTCAGGTCCTGCGCACCCTCCTGGTCCTGATCCTGGTTCTGCTCCCGTCCGTCGCCACCGCGAGCGCCACCGCGGACCCGCCGGCCGCGGCCCCCGCCGGGTCGCCGCCGCCCACCCCGGCATCCGCCGCCGCGGACGACCTCGCCGTGGCCCGGGCGGAGGCGTTCTGGACGTCGGAGGCCATGGCGGCGGCGACCCCGATGGCCCGTGGCGGCCCCGGCCGGACCGACGGCCGGACCGACGGCCGGACCCCGGAAGACCTGCCCCGGACCCTGGTTCCGGGACCGCAACCGGGCCCGCGCGCACGGCACTTCGGCGGGCTGGTGACGGTGGGGATCCTGTTCGTCCAGGGCGGCGACCTGCGCCGGCACATGTGCTCGGCGAGCGTGGTCGACAGCCCGGGCGGCAGCCTGATCCTCACCGCCGGTCACTGCGCCACGGGCAGGCGGGCCGCCTTCGTCCCGAAGTACCGGACGGGCGCCTCCGCGGGGCGGCAGCCGTACGGGATCTGGCCGGTAGGGGAGTGGTTCGCGTACGACGCGTACACCCCCAACACCAAGGAGGCCGCCTCGGACCTGGACTTCGCCTTCGGCCGCGTCGTCACCAACGGCGGCCGGCGGCTCCAGGACGTGACGGGCGCGAACGCGCTCGCTCGCACGGGGTCCTTCGCCCAGACCGTGACCGTCGTCGGCTATCCCGCGACGGGCAACGACCCCGAGGACCGGGCCGTACGGTGCACGGTGCGCACCGGCCGCCTGCCCGGCTACCAGCAGATGCGCGTCGACTGCGCCGGCATGTGGGCCGGCGTGTCCGGCGGCCCCTGGTTCTCACGGATCGACGAGAAGACCGGCAGGGGCGTGATCGTCGGGAACGTCGGCGGCTACAACGGAGGCGGCCCGGACACCCCGGGGAGCAAACCCCTCTACGGCCGGATCACCTACAGCCCCGTGCACCAGGACGCCTTCTTCGCCCTGTACCAGGACGCGAAGAACAACCGGCACGGCCACCGGGCCGATCCCTACCGGCCGCCCTCCCGGTCCTTCTCCCTGGGCTCCGCCCGGACCTGGCGGCACGCCAGGCTCCTCGCCTCCGGCGACTACACCGGTGACGGCAAGGGGGACGTGATCACCGTCTGGGGCGACGGCGAGACCACCCTCTACAGCGGCGACGGAAGGGGCGGCTTCACCGCCGAGCACCGGCTGAGACCGAGGAACACCACCTGGACGCACGCGAAGACCGTCACCGGCGGCGACTTCGCGGGCGGCGACGGATCCGACCTCCTGGTCGTGTGGGGCGACGGGGAAGTGTCCCTGTACCCCGACGTCACCCGCCGGACGGGCCTCGGCCGGGAGATCACCCTGGCACCGCGCCACTCGGTCTGGCGGAAGGCGGAGCAGGTGGCGGGCGGCAGCTTCGGCACCACCGGCCACGTCACCGACCTCCTGGTCCGCTGGCACGACGGAGAGGTCACCGACCACACCGGGGTCGGCGCCACGGGCTTCGGTACCGAGCACAGGCTCCGGGCCCCCAACGCCCTCTGGAAGAACGCGTCCCTCGTCACCACCGGCGACTTCACCGGCGACGACGCGTGGGACACCCTCGTGCGCTGGAGCGACGGCGAGGTCACCCAGTACCGCGACACCTCACCCGCCGGACTCGGCCGGGAGACCCGGATGGCACCCCGCCACGGCCCGTGGACCGCCGCGACGGTCATGACCGCCGGCAGCCTCGACGGCAACGGGTACCCGGACGACCTGCTCGTCCGCTGGCGCGACGGGGAAACCGGTCTCTACCAGGCCACCGGCACCCGCTTCGGCCGCGAACGCACCCTGGTCGCACCCCCGGCGCCCTGATCAGGAGGGGCCGGGCCCCGCCTTCTCCACCAGGAAGTGGACGTCGTTGTGCTCACGGTCGTGGTGTGCCCGTCCAGCCTGAACCACGTGCTCCCGGCCACGACGTGGAACAGCCGGTCGACCGCGCGTGGCAGTGCGGCCGGGCGCCGGTGGCGCCCGGGGGCCTGTGTCGTCCGCCCTCCCGGCCGATCCCGGGAAGAAGCGGTGAACCACAGGCGGTTGGAGAAGCCGGAGATCGGCGATCGTGAGGAACGAATCCGGAAGGGGGCCGCGTGGAACTCAGGCAGCTGCGGTACTTCGTGGCCGCGGCGGAAGAGGGCGGCTTCGGAGGGGCCGCCGAACGGCTGGGCATCGTCCCCTCGGCCGTCAGCCGGCAGATGGCCCGGCTCGAACGGGCCTGGGGCGTCGAACTCTTCGAGCGCACCACCGGGCGCGTACGGCTCTCCTTCGCGGGGGAGCGGATGCTGCCCGAGGCGCGCAACGTCCCGGCGGCCGCCGACATCGGGACGGGCGAGGACGGGATGCTGCGCCTGGGCATCGTGCACGGTCCCGGCGACCGGCTCCACCGGGTCCTGGCCCAGCTGGCCGACCGGGCGCCGCGCCTCCAGGTGAGACTGCGCCGGCTGCCCGCCTCCGAACGCCTGGCGGCCGTGCGCGCCGGGGAGCTGGACGCCGTACCACCTCCCTGGCCGTGCGCCCCGGCCCGTCGGTCCCCTCGGTGCGCCAGCTGCCGGCGGCCCTGCGCGGCGCGGAACCGGAACCGGAACCGGAGCGGGGCGCGCGCCCGGGTGGCCCGTCAGACCTGCCGGGCACAGGCCGCGAGACGGGCGGCGAGGGCCGCGACGAGGTCGCGCAGTTCATCCGGGCGCTCGATGACGAACGGCCGGTCGAGCGAGGCGAGTACCGGCGGCAGCCAGTCGAGGGACTCCGCCCGGATCTCGGCCCGCAGCCAGCGTTCCTCCCCCGGATCCGCCGGCGCCGTGGGCCCGGTCTCCGCCAGGCCCGCCACGGAAGCCGGCAGGCGGGTCCGGACCTGATCGGGCGTCCCGTGGATCCGCAAGGTCACCGCGTGCCGGTATCCGGCCGTGGCGAAGCCCGAGACCACACGCTCGGCGGCATCGACTCCGGCCGGTACCTCGAACGAGCCGGGCAGGGCCCTGGCGGCCGTGACGCGGTCGAGCCGGAAGGTGCGGTCCTCCCCGGTCCGGGGGTCCGTGCCCGTGACGTACCACCGGTCCCCGTGGGCGACGATCCCGTACGCGTGCAGCGGGCGTTCGCCCGGCCGGCCGTCGCGGCCGGTGTACCTGATCGAGAGCGGCCGCCGGTGGCGCACCGCGTCGGCGAGGGTGAGCAGGACCTCGGCGTCGGGGCGGGGGGAAGGGCCGGGCGCGGCCGTGGAGGAGAGGGACTCCAGGACCGCGTCCAGCCTGCGGGCCAGCCGCCCGGGCAGCACCCTGCGGATCTTGGCCGCCGCCGTCTCGCCCGCCGTGTCCGCCGTCGTCACCGGCCCCCCGCGACGGCCGGCGGCCAGGGCGAGCAGCACGGCGAGCGCCTCGTCGTCGCTGAGCATGAGCGGGGGCAGGCGGTAGCCGGCGGCGAGCCGGTAGCCGCCGTGGCGGCCCCGCACCGCCTCCACCGGCACGTCGAGCTCGATCAGCTGGTCGACGTACCGGCGCACGGTGCGCCCGTCGACGCCGAGCCGTTCGGCGAGCTCGGCCATCGTGCGCAGACCGCCGGACTGCAGCAGCTCCAGGAGGATCAGGACGCGTCCGGTGGGCCGGGACATGGTGGTGAACCCGTTCTCTTTAGTGGACCGATTCTGTCCAGTATTCCTCCTAGCCTGCGGAGTGCGTACCCGAGCGGCCGCCCGCGGCCCCCCTCCGTCCCCTGGGAGAACACCATGAACCTCGTCTCGATCCGCATCATCACCGGCGACGTCGCCCGCCTCGTCGCCTTCTACGAGCAGGCCACGGGGGCCTCCGCGGCCTGGGCGACCGAGGACTTCGCAGAACTGCGGACCCCCGGCGCGACGCTCGCCATCGCGAGCACGCGCACCGTGCCCCTGTTCGCGCCCGGCTCGGCCCGGCCCGCGGACAACCACAGCGTGATCATCGAGTTCCTCGTCGACGACGTGGACCGGGTGCACGGCAACCTGCGCGGCCTCGTGTCGGACTTCGTCACCGAGCCCACCACGATGCCCTGGGGCAACCGGTCGCTGCTCTTCCGCGACCCCGACGGCAACCTCGTGAACTTCTTCACCCCGGTCACCGCGGCCGCCGCCGCGAAATTCGCCCGGGCCTGAGGGGCGGGCGGCCGACTCCGCTCGTCAGGGCGCTATGCCCCTCTTGTCCGGATACTCTGGGCAGTGTGATCGAGTCTGGACGGCCGCGGCTCCGCCGGCGCTACGGCCCCGGAAGGCTTGTGCGGCTGTCGCCGGTCATCCTGACCGCCGTGATCGCCGGCCTCGCCTATGCCACTCCGCCGGAGATGGCCTTCAGCCGCCTCCTGCCCGCGGCGCCGGCCCTGGCGGCCGCCATGTGGCCGGTCCTCCCCACCGTCCTGCTCGGGACGGTGTGCCTCCTCCTGATGATCGGCCTCAGCCTCGTCTTCCCGGATCTGGGCACGTGGTGGACGGCCGCGGGGATCATCGCGGTCACCGTCGCCGCCGCGTACGGCAGCCACGCCCGGCTCCAGCGGGAGCGCACCCTCATCCAGGTCCGGCTCGTCGCCGACGCGGCGCAGCAGGTGGTGCTGAGCCCCATGCCGCGCCGCCTCGGGAACTTCGAGATCGAGTCGCTGTACCTCGCGGCCGCGGCGGAGGCCCGCATCGGCGGGGACTTCTACGAGGTGGTGGACACGCCCTTCGGGATCAGGCTCCTCATCGGCGACGTACGGGGCAAGGGCCTGCCGGCCGTGGGGGCGGCGGCCGCGATCGTCAACGCCTTCCGGGAGGCCGCGTACGCCGAGACCGACATGGTCGAGGTCGCGCGCAGGCTTGATGCCAGCAGCACCCGTTACAACGCCGCCTTCGCCCCCGACGGACCGCTGGAGCGCTTCGCCACGGCCCTCCTCGCCGAAATCCCGCACGGGGGACGCCACATCGACGTCCTGAACTGCGGACACCCGCCGCCACTGCTGCTGCACGCGAGGGAACTGCGGGTCCTCGAATCCGCCACGCCCTCGCCCCTGCTCAGCCTCGCGGAGCTGATCGGCGATCACTACACCGTCGACACCTTCGCCTTCGGCCCCGACGACCTCCTGCTCCTCTACACGGACGGGATCGCCGAGGCCCGCGCGCGCGACGGCGAGTTCTTCCCGCTGGCGGCCTGGATGCGCCGGCAGCCGCCGACGCCGCCCCGCGAACTGCTCACGGCGCTGCACCGCGACCTCCTGCGCCACAGCAGAGGACGCCTCGACGACGACATCGCCGCACTCGCCGTACGCCTGCGCGCGCCCTGAGGCGAGGGGCGGTGCGGGGCGGTTCGGGGCGGTCAGGTGCGCGGGCGGCCGGGTACCGCGTCGTGCCGGTCTCCGTGGCCGCCGTCGAACCAGTAGTCGCCCGCGGCGAGGTAGCGCAGGGCGTGCGTGCCGTGGGCGGGGTGCGCGCGGCCGGCGTCCCCGAGCGGTCCCGCCGGGCGGAGCGGCCCGTCCGGAGCGTCGGGCGGGGGGAGGAAGGCGGCCTGGGTCCGGACGGTGAGCCGCTCGCGTTCGAGCACGGTGTTCTCCAGCTGTGGAAGTGATCGGGGTGGTCCCGGGCGTCCTCGCGTTCGCGCGGGCCGGCCGCGGTGGTGGTGGTGCGGGCGCACGGCCCGGACCACGGCCACCTGTCCGCGCACCGCCGGGTGGGGGCGGGGAGCGGCGCCGGTCTCCGGTCCGGGGACGGGGCGCGGAATCGGTCCGTCGCGGGGCCGGGCCGGGGCTTCGCCGGCCGGCCGGGCCCCGCGTGGGTGGACCTCTCGTCGCCCTGTCACCGTGACACGCGCGGGCGCGCGCCGCTCGGCCGGGGGCCGTGGGCGTAGGCCGGTCGGGGGACTTCCGGGAAGCTGCGGTTGTGACAGCCTGGGCCCATGGGGACGGGCGCGGGGCGGGCAGGGGCCGTGGGGCGGGAGCCGGGGGCGGGCTTCGGGGTCGGGGTCGGGTACGCGTGGTACCGGGGAGCGGCGCCCGGAGGTTCCGTGCACCGGCACGCCGCATTCCAGCTCGTCCTGGCACCCCGGGGCGAGGCGGCGCTCGCCGGGGCGGACGGCCGGGTCGTCCGGGCGCCCGCGTTGCTCGTCCCGCCCATGACCGCCCACCGGATGGTGCCCGCGGAGGATCTGCTCACCCTTTTCGTGGAGCCGGATTCGGCCTTCGCCGACCGGCTGCGCGCACACGGCGGCTGCGGTGCGGGGATCGTGGCGGTGCCCGAGCTGTACGGGCTCGCCGCGACCGGCCCCGGGCCCGCCGCGGCGCTGCCCTCGGCCCTGCTGGACCCGCGCCTGCTGGCCGCGGCGGTCCTGCTGGACGGGCTGGAGGGGGAGCCGGGGGAGCCGGTCCCGATGGAGCTGGTCGCGGCCCGCGTCGGTCTGTCGCCCCAGCGGCTGCGGGCCCTGGCGCGGCAGCAGCTGGGCGTGCCGCTGGTGCGCCGGCGCATCTGGCTGAAGCTGCGGCGCAGCGCCCGGGCCCTGGGCGAGGGGCGGAGCCCGGCCGAGGCGGCCGCCGCCGGGGGCTTCGCCGATCAGGCCCACCTCAGCCGCCGCATGCGGGAGATGACCGGCATGACCCCGGCGGCCGTGCTGCGGGTGCTGCTCGCCTCAGCCGCCGGCGCGGCGGGCGACGTACACCGAGATGGACCCGGTCACGGTTGACACGACCTCGGCTTTGCGGACCCCGTCGAATCCGGCTGCGGTGATGAGGGAGGGCAGGATGCCGTCGGCGTTGGGCTGGGTGTCGCTCCGGCCGTCCGCGAGCTGGACGACGCGGAACGCGGCCCGCATCAGACGGGTGCGCTGGAGCCCGTAGTCGGCCAGGACCAGGCGGCCGCCGGGCCGCAGCAGGGTGTGCAGGTCGGCCAGCACCGCCCGCTTCATCGCGAGCGGGCACTGGTGCAGGACGAGGCTGGAGACGGCGGTGTCCGCGCTGCCCGCACCGAGCAGGTCCGCCACTTCGTCCCCCATGCCCCGGCGCCACTCGACGGACGCGCCCGCGGCCCGGGCCTTGCGGCGGGCGACGGCCAGGACGCGGGGGTCCGGGTCGACGCCGATGACGCGGGCGGCGGGTTCGATGCGGTGCAGGAGCAGTGACTGGGAGCCGGTGCCGCAGCCGACGTCGACGATCACCTCGCCGGGCCGCGGAGCCACGTGCATGGCGAACACGCCGCGCCAGAGCCGCTCCCGCAGCAGGGCGGCCACCGGGTCGTAGAGCCCGGTGGGGGCGAAGCGGCCCGCGGCGGGCGTGAACGGCCGGGATCCGGGGGCCGCGCCGGACGGCGCAGGGGGCACAGGCGTTTCGGGGGTTGCGGAGGTTTCGGGGTGAGGAGTCATGGCGGCAGTGTCCGGCGCCTTACGGCCGCAGGTCTTGTACGAACCGCTCGTCCCGGGACCGCCCCGGAAGCACCCATACCTCGGTCATCAACACATGCCGCTGGCCGGGCTATCGTGCGGGGTGTGACCGATAAACCCCTGCGCGAACCGACCCTGCTCATCCTCACCGCACTCGCCGACGCGCCCCGGCACGGGTACGCGATCGCCCAGGAGGTCGGCAAGATCTCGGAAGGCCGTACGAAGATGCGGACGGGCACGCTCTACGGCGCCCTGGAACGGCTCCTGGAGGAGCAGCTCATCGCCGTCCACGAAGAAGAGGTCGTCGACGGCCGCCTGCGGCGCAGCTACGCGCTCGCGCCGCGCGGACGGGAGGTGCTGGCCGCCGAGGCGGCCCGGATCGCGCGCACCGCGCAGGAGGCCACCCGCCGACTGGCCCTCGGCGGCCGGGGGGCGACCGCGTGAGCGCGCTGATCAGGCTGTACCCCGCCGCCTTCCGGCGGGAGTTCGGTGAAGAGATCGCCCACACCTACCGGGAGGCGACCAGGGAAGCGGGCCCGCGGGACCGGATCCTTGAGGCCGGCGGTGTCGTCGGGCACGCCCTGCGCCTGCGCCTCGGGCTGGGCTCCGCCGGGCGCGCCGGGAAACTCGCGGCGGCGGTGGCGCCGTTCGCCGTCGTCACGGTCGCGGCGGTCGCCGTGAGCTGGGCGCGGATGCGGGGGTGGGCGGTCCAGCCCGGCGGCGACGCCGCGACCGGCGACCCGTTCCGCCAGCTGCCGGCGGCCCAGCTCGTCACGGTGCTGGGCGCGTTCCTCGCCCTGGCGGGGCGCTGGTCCGTGGGCACCTGGACCGCGGCGGCCGGCGTCCTCGCGACCGTGGCGGTCGACGCTTCGCGGCCGGGCGGCGGTGCGACCGGCTCCGTCCTCCTGTTCGACGGACCGCTGCTGGCCCTGGCGCTGGCGGCCCTGCTGTGCCCGCCCGACCTGCGCCCGGCACCCCGGACCCGTACGCGGACCGGGACGGTCGCGGTCCTGGTGTGGGCGGGGGTGGTGGCCGGCGCGGTGGTGGCGCTGCCGCCGTCCTACCTGCCCCCGGGGGTGAAGTTCGCCGTCCCCCTGACCTTGGGGGCGGTCCTGGCCGGGCGGCGGGCGTTCGCGCGGTTGCGCACCGCACCGGCCGTCCTCCTGGCGGGCCTGCCCGTACTGTTCTTCGCCGCCGCCCCCGGCGGCGCGCCCCCGCCCGTCCTCACCGCCGCGCTCGCCCTCCTGCCGGCCGCGGCGGCGGTGGTGGGCGTCCGCCGCCGCACCGGCCGTGAGCCGGCCTAGGTCGTCTCTTTCGGATCTTGCCGGTCAAGCCCGCGTCGTCCGGTGCCGTGCATCGCAAGGCGGAGAGGCTCCCGCGTACTGGACGTACTCGGGTGCCTCGACAACGCGGCGAGGTGCGGTGCCGGGCGGCGCGGGTCAGGCAAGATCCGAAAGAGACGACCTAGCCCACGGGACCCCTCGCGGCGCGGTTGACGGCGGCGAGGACCAGGCTGCCCGCCGAGACCGCCCTCGCCCGGACGCTCGGCATCGGCCGCTCCACCGCGCGGGAGGCCCTGCGCGCCCTCGCGGGAGCCGGGCTGGTGCGGGCCCGGCAGGGCGCGGGCGTGTTCGTCATCGCCACCGAGCCCGCGGAGGACTGGTCCGCGCGCCTGTGCCGGGCGGCCATCACCGACGTCTACGAGGTCCGGATGCTGATCGAGGTGGAGGCGGCGCAACTCGCCGCCCAGCGGCGCACGGACGAGGACCTCGCCCTCATCGGCGCCGCCCTCGGCCACCGCCGGCGAGCCGGCGCCGGCAGCACGGAGGCGTTCGTCGACGCGGACATCGCCCTGCACGCGGCCGTCGTGGCCGCGGCCCACAACCCCGTCCTCACCGCGCCGTTCACCGAGTTCGCGCCCGCCCTGCGCCAGGCGCTGATCGACCTCGTCGACCGGCTCGGCCTGCGCACCGACGATCCCGGGCACGGCGACGCCGGCCACGCCGCGCTCGTGAACGCCGCCGCCTGTGAACCCCGCCGCACGGCGGATCCCGGGGGAGGGGCGGCGCGGCGCGGGCGCGTCGGGGAAGATGGCGGGGTCAGCCGCTGTCGAGACGTGGGGAGTGTGCGCGTCGATGACGCCGTCGCCGTCCGGTCCTGTGCCCAAGCCTCCGACGATCGCCGACGTGGCGAGCGCCGCCGGAGTGTCGCGCACGACGGTCTCGCACGCGCTCAACGGGCTCGGCAAGGTCGACCCGCGCACCCGGGAGCGGATCAAGCAGGTCGCCGCCGAGCTGGGGTACCGGCCCAACCTGCGGGCGCAGCGCCTGCGCCGGGGTGAGGCCAAGGCCATCGCGCTGGCCTCGTCGATGCCGTTCGCCGTCGCGGGCGGCACCTCGCGGCTCGGGTTCTACATGGAGATCGCCGCCGCGGCCGCCGAGACCGCCCTGCTGCACGACTACGCGCTCGTCCTGGTGCCGCCCGTGCGCTCCGGGTCCGGGCTGCACTCCGTCGACATCGACGGGGCCATCGTCGTCGAGCCGGACGTCGGCGACCCGGCGGTGGCGCTGCTGAGGGAGCGCCAACTGCCGTACGTGGCGCTCGGGCGGCCCGTGTCGGCGGCGGAGGAGGCCCCGTACGTGGACCTGCGGGGCGGGCTGGTGGCCGAGATGCTGCTCGGCCACCTGCGCGAGCAGGGCGCGCGGCGGCCCGCACTGCTCATCGGGTCCGGCGAGCGGCACTCCTCCGTCGACGCGCGCACGGCGTACGAGCGGCTGGCCGCCCGGTACGGGTGGCCGCCCGTGGTGGCGACCGCGCCCGAAACGGGCGGGGAGCAGGCCGGATACGAGCGGTGCGCGGCGCTGCTGGCGGAGCACCCCGGTACCGACGCGGTGTGCGCGCTGGTGGACGTGTTCGCGGTGGGGGCCGTCCGGGCGATCCGGGAGAGCGGCCGCTCCGTACCGGGCGACGTCATGGTCGTCACCCGGTACGACGGCCTGCGCGCCCGGACCTGCGATCCGCTGCTGACCGCCGTCGACCTGCACCTGGACCGGGTGGCGGCCGACGCGGTGGAGCTGCTGCTGGGGCGCCTGCGGGGCGGGGCGGGGGCCACCGTGCCGGTGGTCGCGCCGCCCGCGCCGCGGCTGGTGGTGCGGGCCTCTTCGCTGCGGGCGGGCCCGCCGCCGACGGCCCCCGTCACACCCCCAGCATGAGGACGAGGCCGGAGACCAGGGCGAAGACCAGGACGAACAGCCGCGTCCTGCGGGCGTCGAGCCGGTGGTGGACCAGACGGCTCAGCCATGCTCCGGCGCCGATCGCGGGCAGCAGCAGGAGGGCGAGTCCGAGGTCCCCCGCCTGTCCCTTCCCGGTCGCGAACAGCAGGACGAGCGAGGCCACTTCGCCGATGAGGAAGCAGACCGCGACGGTCGCGCGGAGTTCGGCGGGCGGCCGGTGCTGGTACACGAGGGCGAGCGGAGGCCCGCCGACACCGGTCGCGGTCTCCGTCAGCCCGGTCACCGCCCCCGCGCCGACGTAGGCCAGCCGCCCGGGGGTGAAGGCGGGTGCGGCGAGGCTCACCACCGCCGCCAGGACGGTGGCGACGCCGACGAACAGGCCGATGCTGCGGTCCGGGATCAGCCAGAGCAGGGCGAGCCCACCGGGGGTGGCCGCGAGTCTGGCACCGGTGATCCAGCCCGCGCCCCGCAGGTCGAGGGCGGCCCGCTCGCGCCAGGCGACGTACAGGTTCAGCGGGATCATCGACGCGAGGACGAACACCGGGAGCAGGCCCGGGTCGAGGATCCCGGCGACGGGCGCCACGATCAGGGCGAAGCCGAGGCCGCTGCTGCCCTGGACGAAGGCGGCCACGGCGACCGTCAGGACGAGGACGGCGAGGGCGGCGGAGCTCATCGCGCGCCGCCCCGCGCGCCACCCCGTACGGTGGCCCCCGCGCTGCTCCCCGCGGTACTTCGCGCACGGGCGGCGGTCGACGTGGGGTGCGCCCGGACGATCGGAGCCCGTTCCACCGCGGCGCGGGCCAGCCCGACGGCCCGGCTGACGAGCGCGGGGCCGTCCCAGCCGGTGGGCGCTCCCCGCCACATGCGCAGGCGGCCCGCGACGAACACCGCGCCGATCTGGTCGCGGTTCCCGCGCCGCACGAGCTCCCAGGGCAGGTCCCAGGACAGCGCGAGTTCGGGGTTGGTGACGTCGACGAGGAGGAAGTCGGCCGCCAGGCCCTCGGCGACGGTGCCGGTACGGGCGCCCAGCCCCACCGCGTCGGCGCCGCCCCGCGTGGCGTGTTCGAGCCAGGTCCAGCCCGCTCCGCAGGAGGAGTCGCCGGTGGCCAGACCGTAGGCGATCCGCTGGGCGAACTCGGCAGCGTCGGTGAGCCGGAAGCCGTCGCCGCGCGTGCCGTCGGTGCCCAGGCCGAAGCGGATGCCGCGTTCGGCCAGGGTGGTGGCCGGGGCGACGGCGTTGCCCTTCCAGGCGCTCGCCACCGGGTTGTAGCTGACGGCGGTGCCGGTGTCGGCGAGCAGGGTCAGCTCGCGGGGGGTCAGCAGCGTGGCGTGCGCGGCGAGCAACTGGGGGCCGAGGGCGCCGATCTCGTGCAGGTGCTCCAGGGGGCGCAGGCCGTGCCGGACGAGGGAACGTTCGACGCCGGCCAGGTGTTCGTTGACGTGGATCTGTACGGTCGCCCCCGCCTCGGCGGCGAGCCGGGCCGTCGTCCGCAGCGTGGCCGTGGTGGCGGCCTCGGGCACGGACACGGCCAGGGAGGCGTGGACGAGCGGGTCGCCGTCGTAGCGGGCCAGGTGCTCCGCGGCGCGGGCCGCGGCCCCGCCCCGGGGGCCCGCGGAGGCGGTCCCGTCGGGCTCGGCGTCGTCGCAGATCAGGCCCAGTACGCAGCGGATGCCGGCGTCGCGGGCCGCCGAGGCCACGACGTCGACGTCCACGCCGGTGCGGTTGCCCGCGTCGGTGACGGTGGTGAAGCCGCCGCGCAGCGCTTCGAGCGCCGCCAGCTTGGCTGCCGTGTACGCCGATTCCTCGTCCAGGGAGCCTTCCAGCGGAACCCAGACCCGGCGGAAGATCTCCGACGGCTCTCCGTAGGCGAGCGCCGATCCGAAGGTCTGGGCGAGGTGGTGGTGGGCGTCGACGAAGCCGGGCATCAGCAGGTGCCCGGGGAGCCGTACGGGGTCGAGGTGGGCGTGGGTGCGCAGGATCCGGGCCGCGTCGCCGACGGCGAGGAAGCTGCCGTCGCGGACCACGACCGCCACGCCCGCGGCAGGGCCTTCGGGGAGCAGGACGGCGTCCGGTACGAGGAGCAACGGGCCGGGCCCGTCGAGCCGGTCACGGCTGAGCCGGTCGATCTGGTGCGTCTGATTCGGCTGGTTCATCGGTTGCTGTCGTCGCTTTCGGTCCGGGCGGCGGTCAGGCGCGCGGCGATGCCGGGCCTGATGTGGTGGAAGAGGAGGTTGAGTACGGCGGCCGTGAACGCGCCGACGGCGACGCCGCTTTCGAGGAGGATGCGCAGGTTCGGGGGGAACCCCGCGTACACGCCGGGGACGAGGATGGGCAGCAGGCCGAGCGCGAGGGCGACGGCGCACACGAAGGTGTTGGTGTGCCGGTCGAGGTCGCAGCGGCCGAGCATCTGCACGCCGAGCACGGTGATGACGGCGAAGACGACCATGGCGGTGCCGCCGATGACGGCGGACGGGATGACGCTGATGGCGTGGGTGACGGGCGCGAGGAAGCCGATGACGATGAGCACGACGCCCGCGGCGGCGGTGACGTAGCGGCTGCGTACGCCGGTGACCCGGACGATCCCGATGTTCTCGCCGCTCGTCACCATCAGCGGCAGGCCGAAGCACCCGCCGACGACGGAGGTGAGGGCGTCGCCGCGGATGGTCTTGGGCACGGCCGTGCGCCGGTCGATGTCCTTGCCGACGGCTTCGGCATTGATGACGGTCTGGCCGGTGGCCTCGGCCATGGAGGCGAGGCTGTAGAGCATCAGGGGCAGCGCGGCGACGAGGTCGAACCGCGGTGAGCCGAAGGGCAGCGGCTGCGGCACCGTGAAGAGGCCGCCGCCGCCCGCGCCCCCGAAGTCGACGGCGCCCACGGCGGCGGCGAGGGCGGTGCCGGCGAGCAGCCCCAGCATCACGGCGAGCTGGCGCAGGATGCCGGCGGACAGCAGGTAGAAGACGACGGTGAAGCCGATGGTGGCCAGGCCGAGCCCGAGGTTCACGGGATCGGCGAAGCCGGGTTCGCCGGGCCGCCCGGTGACGAGCACGGCGCCGACCTTCACCAGGTTGACGCCGACGATCACGATCATCGTGCCGATGACGAGGGCCGGGAAGAGGGTCAGCAGCCGCGAGAAGACGGGGAGCACGACGAAGGAGAAGACGGCGGTGAGGATGACCGCGCCGCTGGCCGTGCGCAGGCCGTGCTGGTCGGCGATGGCGAGGAAGAGGATGAGCGGTGCGCCGCCCGGGAGCATCACGAAGGGCAGGCGGGGGCCGAACTTCCAGGGTCCGAGCGACTGGATCAGGGAGCCGACCCCGGAGAGCACGAAGGCGGCGGACAGCAGGTTGACGGTCAGGGCCGGGCCGAGGCGCAGGGTGGCGCTCATGAGGAAGATCGCCGAGATGGGGGTGGCGGCCATCACGAGCACGTGCTGGACGCCGAAGAGGAGGATCCGGGCCAGGGGGCGGGACTCGTCCACGGGGTGCACGGTCCGCCGGGCGGGGCCGTCACCGGGGTCGGCCGGGTCGGCCGGGTCGCCCGGCTCCGTCGCGGAAGGGGGAGGGGACTGCGTACCGGGGAATGCGGGGCGGGGACGTGACACGTTCGAGCTCCGATCGGCGTTCGACACGCTGGGGTTCAGCCACGGTCCGGCCCTGGACGGAGAGCCAAAACGAAGGGGCCAAATCGATTTGGCCGCCAGTATGTGAGGGTCGTCGGAGTGCCGTCAAGGGGTGTGACCACCCTCGCGGGTGATCGATTTCAAGACTGCGGGGCCGGGCGGCGGACGAAAGCGGAGATCGGCGTTCCGCGCGCGGCCGCCTGACGGGGGTGGCCGCGGGCGGTGCGGGCGCGCCGTGACACGACGGCGCCCGCACCGCCCACGGTCCGTCAGGAGCGGCCCCAGACCTGGGTCGCGGCGCCCGTGCAGACGGTCTGGCGGACCTCGCGACGGCTGCCCGACGGCTGGCCGCCGTCGTCCAGGCACAGCCCACTGGCCATGTTCTTGATCGTCACCGAGCCGCCGCCCAGCTCGACGAACTCCCAGCGCATGCTGGACAGGTTGTCGCAGGCGCGCTGCACCACCTGAGATCCGGGCGTGGCGCCGACGGCCTGCATGCACTTGTACGAATGCTGCGCGGAGAGCATCGAGGTCGGATCGTCGACCCGGAACTCCACGATGAACGTCTGGTTGCCCTTGCCGTTGCAGCTGAACTGCTGGAGGGGCGTGCCGTCGTCCTTGGAACCGGCGCGTACGTCCAGACACTTGCCGGTGGCCGCGTTCCGGAACTGGTACTGACCGCTGACCCCGGCCTGGGCCGGTGTGGTGAGCAGGGCGGTGGCCGCGAGCGCCGCGCCCACGGCGAGGGCGGTGCGGACGGCGAGCGAGGTACGAAGCTTCATGGTGCGGTCTTCTCCCTGGTCCGTGGTGGGGGAACGGCCGCCTGGGCCGGAAGGCCGTCCGACGCCCCGCGGAGGCGGCGCGGACGGTCTCTCCCCCGTTCGCGAGCCAGCTTCGCGGGCCCCCGGCCTCCGCCTCAAAGCTCTTCGAGCTGCATCGAATCCGGACATTCCGCGGTCTCCCCCCGGGGTTCAGGCCACATCCGCGCAACCCGCCCGGCGCCCGGCGGACCCGCCGCTACCGTGATCATGGAGGTCGGTGCGGACCGGAAGGCCGTGCGGCCGGCCCCGTGTGCCGCTCCCGCACGCCGATCCCTTGGAGACACGTCGGTGTTACGCATCCACTTCACCGCCGAAGACCTCACCCGCGTCCGCGTCGCCGGCGCCCCCGACCCCCTCGCCGAGACGGTCCTGAGCCTGCCCCTCCTCCAGACCGGAGAGCCGGGACGGCCCGCTCCCGTCGCCCTCGGCGGCTGGCGCGAGCGCACCCGCCGGGGCCTGCGGCCCGAGATGCGGCTGCTGTTGGAACTGGCCCCGGCGGGACACGGGGAGTACGTACCGGAGGTGTTCGCGCACGCGGCCACCGCGAGCCTCGCCGACAGCCTGGACCACACCTGGTCCCTGCCGGCCGTCCAGTGGGCGACGGACTGGTCCGCCACCCGGATCCTGCGGCCCGCCGCCCCCCGCTGGATCCACGCCCTGCACCACGGGGACCGCACCTGGCGCGAGCTCGTGCGGCGCCGGCTGCACGAGTACCACGCCCTGGCCATCGCCCCGTACTGGCCCCAGCTCCTGGCGACGGCGAACGCCGAGCGCGTCCAGAGGGCCCTGGCGGCGGTCGACTCCGGAGTCGAGGGCCTCCTGGGCACCCTGCATCCGCAGATCTCCTGGTCGCCGAGCGTCCTGACGGTCCCCTGCGACCTGGACGCGGACCTCGAACTGGCCGGCCGGGGCATCCTGCTCGTCCCGACCTTCTTCTGCCCGCGACCGCTGGTCCTGGTCGACAACGCCGACGCCGCCCGCCCGCCGGTCCTGCGCTACCCCATGGCCCGGTCCCTGGCCGCCTGCGCGTCCGTGGTGGCCCCGGGGCCGCCGGGTACGGGCGAGGGCCTCACCGCTCTGCTCGGCACGACCCGGGCCCGTACCCTGCGAGCCGCCCGGAGCCCGGCCGGTACGACCGAACTGGCCCGCCGTACGGGCACTTCACCGGCCACGGCCAGCCACCACGCCTCGGTCCTGCGCGCCGCGGGCCTCCTGACGACCTGTCGGGACGGCCCCGCCGTGCGCCACGCCCTCACACCGCTGGGCCGCGCCCTGCTCGGCGGCTGAAGGCCGTCACGGGCCCGCACCCCCGGAGGCTCCTGCGGCTTCGGCCGCCGCCGCTTCCCCGGCCCGCTCGGCTTCCGCGGGGTCCTCGGGCTCCCAGCGCAGCAGGTCGCCCGGCTGGCACGCGAGGACCTCGCAGAGCGCGGCGAGCGTCGCGAAGCGCACCGCCTTGGCGCGGCCGTTCTTGAGCACGGCCAGGTTGGCGGGCGTGATCCCCACCCGGTCCGCGAGCTCGCCCACGGACATCTTCCGCCGGGCCAGCATCACGTCGATGTCGACGGCGATCGGCATCAGATGACCTCGTCCAACTCGGCCCGCATCCGCGAGGCTTCGACATCGCGCGCGACGGCCTGGGCGAGCAGCATCCGCAGCACGAGCACGATCAGCGCGACCCCGAGGATGGCCACGCCGATCCCGCCCATGATGAGGGTGACGCCCGGGTCCTCCCGCTGCCCCGGGGCGTTGATGGCCGTGACCGCGAACCACATGAGGGCGATCGAGGTGATCGCGCCGATCACGATGTCCACGTAGCGGAAGGCGGTGTGGGAGAACACGGTTCCGCGCCGCACCATCGTCACCAGCCGCCATACGCAGACCAGGGCGGTCTGGACCGACACCATGCCGAGGACCGCGATCACGCGCAGCGGCGTCAGCGGGAGCGACCCGTCCTCCGGATCGGTGGCGAACGCCCACAGCACCGATACCTGAATGAACACGGTGCCCACGAACACCACCCCGAGCACGGCGCGCAACGCACGCACTGCCAGCTTCCCCATGACCCATCCCTCCATCGAGTTACGATGGGAATCTATCGAATCTCGATAGGTGAGGCAAGGGGGCTGCCGCGGTGGCCTGCGGCGGCCCGCGGCGGCGGGCGGGCGGCGAGCCGCGGTCGCCGGGGAGCGGGGCCGGGGGCTCCTCCGGGCGGGGCGAAAGCGGGAACGGGCCGGGAAGTTCTGGGGGCGGGGCGCCGGATGGCAAGAGGGGCGGCGAAACTGTGTGTGATCGTCTCATCTTCGCGCGGTATCCCCTCCGTACCTTGGGTGATTTCCGAGAATCGGATCCGTCCGCGCGCTGCTAGATTCCTGGCATTGGCATTCCTGCCGTCGCCCATTCGGGCATTCGGCATTCGGTCGCTCTGACCGGCCGAGGGCCGTTGGGAAGCTCCCGGAACGAGGTCCGCGCATTCCCGGGAAAACACCGGAGGACGGGGAGCCGGGGGAACGTGCGCGAGGGCGGACGGGTTCCCGGCCGGTTACGGGACCGCGGCCGGCCGAACGGCCCGTACCGTACTTTCCAGGAGTTCCCGTGACGTCCCTTCCGTCCGCCCGGCCCTACGCCGCCCACCCCCACCTCCACGGCGACCTGCTGGTCTTCGCCGCCGACGGCGAGGTGTGGGGAGCCCCCGCATCCGGCGGCCCCGGCAGACGGCTCACCTCCGACGGGGCCCGCGCCGCCCACCCCCGCGTCTCGCCGGACGGCAGCCTCCTGGCCTGGACCTCGCACCGCGACGGCGTACCGGAGGCGTACGCCGCCCCCCTCGACGGCGGAGCGCCGCGCAGGCTCACCCACTTCGGCCACTCCCGCACCCGGGTCGCGGGCTGGACCCCGTACGGCGAGGTGCTGGTCTTGACCGCCCAGCACACCCACTCCCCGCTCGCCACGTGGGCCTGGGCCGTCTCCCCGGACGGCGGCGCCCCGCGCCGGCTGCCGTACGGGCCGGTCGGGGACCTGGCCGTCGGGCCGGCGGGGGAGGTGCTGCTGCGCAGCGTCACGATGTTCCCGCAGGCCGCCCACTGGAAGCGCTACCGGGGCGGTGCCGTCGGGCGGTTGTGGCTGGCCCGCCCCGGGGCGGACGGCGCGGTGGACGGCGCGGGCCCCCGGTTCGAGCCGGTCGTGCCCGAGGGGCACACCGACCGGGATGCCGACCTCGAATGCCCGATGTGGCTCACCGCGCCGTCCGGGACGGAGGGCCGCATCGGGTACCTGAGCGACGCCGGAGGCCGTGCCCGGCTGTGGTCGAGCCGGCCCGACGGATCCGACCCGCGCCCGCACACCCCCGACGGGGCCCACCCGGGATTCGCGGCGCGCAACGCCGCCACCGACGGGACCCGGGTCGTCTACCAGAGCGGCGGCGACCTGTGGCTGCTGGCGGACACCGCGTGCGGCACCGCACCGGTCCGGGTCGACGTACGCCTGACCGGGCCGCGCCCTGGGCGGGCCGGGCACCGGGTGCCGGCCTCGGAGTGGGCCGGCGACTTCGCGGCGCTCCACGGGAGCGCGGGCGCCCTGCTGGAGGTGCGCGGCACCGTCCACCTCCTGCCGGCGGATGCCGATGCCGATGCCGAGCCCGACGGCGACGGCGACGGCACGGACGGGGACGGGGCCGGGGGCGCCGCGTCCGTCCCGCTCTCCCGGCGCCCCGGCATACGGTGCCGGATGCCGCGGCCGCTCGGAACGACGGGGCGGGTGGCCTGGGTGTCGGACGTCGCGGGCCCCGACGCCCTGGAAGTGCTGGATCCGCGCCCGACCGCGCCCCCCGGCCCGCCACGGGTCCTGGCGGCCGGGCTCCTGGGACGGGTGATGGAATGGCGGGCGTGTCCGGGGGGCAGGTACCTGGCCGTCGCCGCCCACGACGGCCGCGTCCTCGTCGTGGACGCCGCCACGGGCGGCGTGGCCGAACTGGACCGCAGCGCGCACGAAGAGGTCTCCGGCCTGGCCTTCTCCCCGGACGGGATCTGGCTCGCCTGGTCCCACCCCGGCCCCGAGGGCCTGCGCCGGATCAGGCTCGCCCCGGTCGGCGGCGGGCCCGTCCTGGACGCCACCGACGGGCGCTACCGCGACGAGTCGCCCGCCTTCACCCCGGACGGCGCCCACCTGGCGTTCGTGTCGGACCGGGTGTTCGACCCGGAGTACGAAACGCACGTCCTGGACCTGGCGTTCGTCTCCGCGAAGCGCCCCCATCTGCTGACCCTGAGCGCCGACACCGCCTCCCCCCTGCTGGACACCGTCCCGCCCCCCGCGCCGCGCGGGGACGCCGTCCCCGCACCGACCGTGGTCGACCCCGTGGGGCTGGGGGACCGGATCGTCGCCTTCCCGGTGCCGGCCGGCGAGTACGGCCGGCTGGCCGCCGCGCGCGGAGCCCTCCTGTGGATCCGTACACCGGCCGTCGGCACCCTCGGAGACCGCTGGACGGGCGCGGCGTCCCCGCCGCCCCGCCCCCGCCTCGAACGCTGGGACCTGGAGGCCCGGTCCCTCACCACCGTCCGCGAGGGAGTCGACGCGTACGAGGTGACCGGCGCGGGCGGCCACGTACTGCTCCGGGACGGCGCCGGCCTGGCCGTCCGCGCCCTCGGCCACGACGCCGACGGCGGCTCCGGTCCCGCTCGCGGCGAGCGGCCGCTGCGGCTCGGGCGGGTGACGGTCAGCGTCGACCCGGCGGCCGAATGGGCGCAGGCCTTCGCCGAGGACGAACGGCTGATGCGGGACAACGTCTGGTGCGCCGGCCTGCCCGCACTCGACGGCGGCGGCCCGTGGGCCCGCTACCGGCCGCTGCTCGAACGCGTCGGCGACGCCACCGAGTTCGCGGACCTGCTCTGGGAGGTGCACGGGGACCTGGGCTGCTCGCACGCCTACGTCTGGCCGCGCGCCGGGGCGGCCGGGGCGGCCGGGGCCGCCCGCCCCGGCCTGCTCGGCGCCGACCTCGTACGCGATCCGGAGGGGACCTGGCGGATCGCGCGCATCGTGCCGGGCGAGAGCTCGGCCCCGGCCGCCCGGTCACCGCTGGCCGCCCCGGGGACGGGGGTGCGCGCCGGGGACGCCCTGCTGGCCGTGGACGGGCGTCCCGTGGACCCGGACGCCGGACCCGCGCCCCTGCTGTGGGGGAGCGCCGGCCGTCCGGTCGGACTGACGCTGCGGCCGGCCGCGGGGGGACCGGAGCGCCGGATCACCGTCGTACCCCTGGGTTCCGAAACGGCCCTGCGCTACCACGACCTCGTCCGCGCCCGCCGGGCCCGGGTGCGGGAAGGCGGGGCGGGCCGGCTCGGCTACCTCCACGTACCCGACATGATGGCGACCGGCTGGGCCCAGCTGCACCGTGACCTCAGGGCCGAGGCGGGGGCGGACGGGCTGCTCGTCGACTTCCGCGGGAACAGCGGCGGCCACCTCTCCGCGATGGTCCTCGAACGCGTCGCGCGCCGCCCGGTGGGCTGGCAACTGCGGCGCGGCAGCACGCCGGAGTCCTACCCGCCGCTGGCCGCCCGCGGCCCCCTGGTCTTCCTCGCCGACGAACTGTCCGGCTCCGACGGAGACAACGTCGTCGCCGCGGTGCGCGCGCGGGGCCTGGGCCCCGTGGTGGGAGCGCGGACCTGGGGCGGGGTGCGGGGCATGGAGGTCGCCCACGGGCTGGTCGACGGCACGCGCCTGGTCCATCCCCGGGGCGCCTTCTGGTTCGCCCACGGCGGCTGGGAGCTGGAGAACCGGGGGGTCGAACCCGACGTCGCGGTGGTCATCGCCCCGCACGACCGTGCGGCCGGGACCGATCCGCAACTGGACGCGGCGATCGCCGTGGCGCTGGCGGCGATGGACCGCACGCCCCCGCTGCGCGCCCCCGGACTCCCGGCGGCCGCGCCGGGGGCTGACGGGCGGGGCTGACGGGCGGGCGGGCCCCGCCGGTGACCGCCGCCGCCCCGCGCGGCTCCCGGTCAGTGGCTCGCGCTCACCAGGCCCTCGGCGGCGTCCAGGGCCGTCAGCGCCGCCCGGGCCGCCGATTCCCCCTCGGTGTAGGCGTGCGCCGCAGCCTCCCGGACCGCGCCGGTCAGCTGGCGCACGGCGTCCTCGGTACGCCCCATGCCGGCCAGCGCCTCGCCGCTCAGCGTCCGCAGCACCACGCGCCGGGAAGCCGAGACGGGGGGCGCGGCCAGGGCCAGGCCGCAGGAAGCGTGCTCGGCGGCCTCGGGATAGGCGCCGGTGCTGACGAAGTGCCGGGCGAGGTGCAGGTGGGCCAGGGTGACCGTCTCGGCGGGGCCGCCCCGTTCCGCGAGGACCAGGGCCTGTCCGAGCTGCTCCCGGGCCTGGTCGTGCCGGCCGTGCCCGCCCAGGGCGGCGGCCAGGTTGATCCGGGCGACGGCCTCCCCGGCCGTGTCCCCCGCGAGCGCCGCGAGCGCCGGGGCGCGCTCCAGATGGGCCAGAGCCTCGTCCGGCCTGCCCTCCTCCATCAGGATCCATCCGAGCAGCGCCCGGGCCCGGGACTGGGCGCCGGGCTCGCCGTCCTCCTCCGCCGCGCGCAGCCCCAGTTCGAGCAGCGGCGTCCAGCCGTCGTGGGACTGCCACAGGATGAGCGGCCACTGGAGGAGGACCAGCCGCCAGGCGTGGGCGTGCAGCCCCGCCCCGACCGCGGTGGCCACCGCCCCGCGCAGGGTGTCCCGTTCGGCCGCGTACCAGGCCAGCGCGTCCGCGCGGTCGGTGAAGCGGCGCACCGCGGCGGGACCGCCGGTCCCGGCGGGCAGCGCGCAGCATGGCTCGCTGCCGGGTTCCGCCGCCTCCGCCGCGGCGAGCAGGGTGTGCAGCCAGTGGTCCAGGAGCCTGGCCGGCGCCCGCGGATCGCGCACCGGGGCATCGGTGCGGGCGAAGAGCCGTACGAGGTCGTGCACCGCGTACGACTGCGGCCCGGTCGGGGCGAGCAGGTGGGCGGCGGCCAGCCGGTCCAGGGCCGCGGCCGCCTGCCGGGGCGAGCACCCGGCGAGCGCGGCGGCCACCCCGGTGTCGAGGGTGGCCCCGGTGTGCAGACCGAGGGAGCCGAACATCCGCCGGGCCGGTTCCGGCAGGTGCTGGACGGTCAGCCCCAGCGCCGCGGCGACCCCCGTGTCCTCCAGGTCGAGCAGCTCCAGTCTGCGCTGCTCGTCCGCCAGTTCGTCGGCGAGGCGGCCCAGACCGCTGTGCGGGCGGGTGGCGATGCGGGCCGCGGCGACCCGCAGGGCCAGGGGCAGACCCTCGCAGAGCCGTACGAGGCGCGCCGCCGAGGCGGCTTCGGCCCCGACGGGTTCCTCGCCCAGCACCGCCGCGAGCAGGGCGAGCGACTCGTCGGCGGACAGCGCGGCCAGCGGCAGCGGGCGGGCGGCGTCCGAGACGACCAGGCCGTCGAGCCGGTCGCGGCTGGTGACGAGCGTGACGCAGTGTTCCCCGCCCGGCAGGAGCGGGCGGACCTGCCCGGAACCGCGCGCGTTGTCGAGGACGACCAGCAGGCGGCGCCCGGCGGTCAGCGCGCGGTAGTGGGCGGCCATGGCGTCCGGGGTCTCCGGTATGCCGTCGGCCGGGACGCCGAGGGCGAGCAGGAACTCGCGCAGGACGGAGGTGGTGTCGCGGGCCGGGGCGGAGCTGTAGCCGCAGAGGTCCACGAAGAGCCGCCCGTCGGGGAAGTCGCCCTGGCGCAGGTGCGCCCAGTGCACGGCCAGCGCCGTCTTCCCCATCCCGGCACCGCCGGTGATCATCGCGAGCGGACCGGGGAGGCCGGCCGTGGCCCGGTCCAGCGCCGCCAGCTCGCCCGCCCGCCCGGCGAACCCCCTGGTCCGGCGCGGGAGCAGGTCCGCGACGGCGACGGAGAGGGGGACGGGGGCGGCCGGACGCGGGGCGGAGCCGGCCGGCGCCGGGCGGGCGAGCGCGGCGCCGGGAAGCCGGGCGGCGGCCGGGCCGTCGCCGGCCAGGGCGGCGTAGGCATGGGCGAGGGCCGGGCCGGGCTCGGCTCCCGACCGCTGCGCGAGCAGGGTCCGCGTACGCAGGAACAGCTCGCGCGCCTCCGCCGCCCGGCCGGCCCGGGCCAGGGCGTGCATCAGGGCCGCCGTCAGCTGCTCGCGCAGCGGGTGCGCCGTCGCCGCCGTCCGCAGCACGGATACGGCGGCGTCGTGGTCGCCGAGCCGCTCACGGGCCTGCGCCAGTTCCTGGACGGCGGTCAGCCGCAGTTCCTCCAGGGCGTGCGCGGCGCTGCTGAGCGCGCGCGTCGCCACCGTCCCCTCCAGCGCGCTGCCGCGCCACAGGGCGAGCGCGTCGCCCAGCAGGGCCGCAGTCTCCGCGGGCTCCCGCCGGGCCCGGGCGAGCTGGAGCAGCTCGTCGAAGCGGTGGGCGTCGAGCCGCTCCGGGGGCACGCGCAGCAGGTACGCCGGTCCCCGGGTGGCGAGTTCGACGCCGTGGGCCTGTGCCCGGTGCGTGGCGAACAGCCCGCGCAACTGGGAGATGTGCCCGTGCAGCACCGTACTGGCGTGCCGCGGCGGTTCGTTGTCCCACAGGGCTTGCGCGAGCCGGTCGACCGTGACGGTGCGGTTGGCGTGCACCAGGAGCACGGCCAGCACGCTGCGCCGTTTGGCGGGGCCGAGCGGGAGGTCCTCCCCGTCCCTCGTCGCCACGGCGACCTCACCGAGAACCCGGAACTCCATGCGGACAACCCCTCTGTCGATCCGTTCGCGCGCCGCGGCCGTCCCGGCCGGCGGCGGCCGGGAGCCGGGCGTCCTGCTATCGCTCGCTAACGCCCGGCTCATGCTGCGCTAATATCCGCAGCATAATCCGGATGATATCCGCTAACGCAATTTGGAATCACGCTCTTCAAACCCCGCGGAACCGCGCTCGCGCCCACCTCTTGGATATCCCGATCCGGTAGGGATCCGGGCATGTGTAAACCTCTAGTTTTTACCACAGAAACGCCCCGGGCTCTCTGATGATCATCCCTGGAATGGACTCGCGAGTAACTTGTTAGCCTCCTCGGAGTGACGGCCATTCGGGACGTGGGGGAGGGTTGCGTGGCATCGGAAAACAGCCGGGAGAAGCTGGGACCGGATACACGGGTATTTCTGAGGCAGGATTCTGTTTTCCTGGAATCGGAGGACGGTGTATTCCTGCGGAGCGGTGCGGGGGACTTCTACATCAAGGGGGCGTCGGCCTACGCCTGGCTGAGCCGGCTCGCCGGGGACCTGGCCGGAGGGACGACCCTGCGGGAGCTCTGCGAGGGGCTGCCGCAGGAGCGGGCGGGCGTCCTGTCGGGGCTGGTGCGCCACCTCGCCGACAAGGAGTTCGTCAGGATCCTCGACGACGAACCGGACCACCTGCTCGGAGCTGACGAGCAGGAACGATTCGCCGAGCAACTCGCCTACCTCGCCCACCACACCCGCACCCCCCGCACCGCCCTGCGCCGGGTCCGCGACGCCCGGGTGGCCGTACTGGGCGGCCACGGCCCCGAAAGCGGAGCGTGGAGCGCCGTACGGACCCTGGCGCGCAATGGCGTCGGACACCTGGCGCTGCTCGGCGGCACGCCGCCCGCCACCGAGCCCGGCGGCCCGGCGTCCGTCACCGAGCCCGGCGGCCCCGTGCCCGCCGGCCTGCCCGCCCGGCTCGACCTGCTCCCGGCGAGCTGGACGGACGGCTGGCAGGAGGCGCTCACGGCCTGGCGGCCGACGGCGGTCATCGCCACCCCCGACGGCGTGCCCGGCGCACTGCTCGGCCCGTTGGCCGGCCTGGCCCGCCGCACCGGCGCCGCCTTCCTCTCCGCCCGGGTCCACGGCGACCTCGTCGTCAAGGGCCCGCTCACCGCTGCCGCCCGGCCGGACGCCCCCCGTCAGGACGCCACCGCCTGCCCCGCCTGTCTGGGACTCCAGCTCGCCGAGCACGCCGACGAGGCCCTCGCCGCCCGCGTCCTGCGCGACGGCACGATGACGGCGGACCGCACCCGCCACCGGGCGGGTCCCGGGGGAGGGGCAGTGAGCCCGCTGCTGCTGGCCGTCACCGCGAACGACCTCGCGACGGAACTCTTCAAACACCTCTGCGGCGCGGTGGAAGCGGACCTCCTCGGCGCGGTGGTCCTCCAGGACGCGGACACCCTGGAGACCTGGCGCGAACCGGTGCCCCGGCGTGCGGACTGCCCCTCCTGCGGCGGGCATCCGACGCCGGACGACGGCCCCGTAAGCCGCCTCAAGGAGTTCCGCGAGGGCCTGCTCGACCTCCCGGCCTCACCCGAGGACCGCCTGACGCGGTACCGCTCGGTGTCCGGGCGGACCACCACGATCCTGCGCGCCTTCGACGACGACGACCTCCGGCAGACCCCCGTACGGTCGGCGCGCATCCGCACCGCGGCCGCGGTCGGAGGCGCGGCCCACGGGTTCGGCGTCACGACCTCGCACGCGGCCCGCGCCCGGGCGGCGGAGCGCGCACTGCGGCACGCCGCGGCCCACGCACCGGCGCTCCTGCCGGTCCGGCACGCCACGGCGGCGCAACTGGACGCCGAAGGGGCCCGGTGGGCGGCGCCCCTCCCCGGGGCGGCCCCGGCGGCCGCCCGGGACTGGACCCCGGCCCTGCGGCTGCGCGACGACGCGCTGGTCTGGGTGCCCCTGGAACGGGCGCTCACGGACGGGGGCGTCGGCGTCGGGGCCACGGTCCGCGACGTCGTCGGGGCCGCCCTGACCGCCGCGCTGCTGGAGGAGCGGCTCCGCGACTGGCTGGACGGCCGCTGTACGCCGGGCCCCGTGGACCCGGCCGCACTGGACGCGCCCCACCTGCCGCCGGCCCTGTCCCTGCTGCGAACCGGGCGCCTGGCCCTGACGGCCCTCGCGCCGGAGGCGGAAGGCGGCCTCGAGGTCGTCATCGGGCGCTATGAGCCCGCGGACGGGGGACTTCCGCTCCAACTGGCGGGCGGCGCCCCCACCCGGGGAGAGGCGGCCGCCACGGCACTGCGCGAGCTGGCCGGCCTGGTGGCCCACCCCGACGCGGCCCGGGGGCCCGGCGGTCCGCACCACGTGCTCTGCCCGCCCGGCTGGCCCGCACCGCCCGGCGAAGCCCTGAACCTCACCGACCTCACCGCCCTCCTGGACCTCGCGGGTACGGGAACCCCCGCAGACCCCGCCACCCCCGAGCCGCCCGTGGCCCCGGCCGGCGAGAGCGGCCCGGACGACTTCCTCGCCCTCCTCGGCCCCGGCCGGGACGCCCTCCTGCTGGAACTGGCCCCGGCCGGCCTGCCCCGCACCCCGGCCGGAGGCCCCGTCGTCCTCGCCGGCCGCGTCCTGCTCCTCGGCGCGCCCCCGCGCCCGGCCTGAGCAGCCCCCAGATGTCCCCGGCCACCGGCCGGGGAGTGCCGGGCGGCCCCGCCGCCCGGACGTTCCACCGCACATCCCTCGAAGGAGAACCACATGCCCGGCAAGAACAGCAGCTACGACGACCTGACCCTCGAGACCTTCCAGCTGGAGCAGGTCCGCATGGAGAACGACCCGACCATGCTGGCCGCCACGTGCAGCAGCAACGTCGGCTGCTGCTCCACCAGCGGCACCCCGGTCGGCGAGGACGCCTGACCCTCCGCGTCGGCCGCCGGACGACGGCGGCAGTGACCCTGGAAACGGTGTGATCCGTGGGGGGGGGGGCCCCCCCCCCCCCCCCCCCCCCCCCCCCCCCCCCCCCCCCCCGACCCCCCCCCCCCCCCCCCCCCCCCGCCCCCCCCCCCCCCCCCCCCCCCCCCCCCCCCCCCCCCCCCCCCCCCCCCACCCCCCCCCCCCCAAGAAACC
>NZ_JBICWZ010000029.1:0-49992 GCF_043199995.1 Streptomyces sp. NPDC048507
CTTCGCTGACGCTGTAGTAGTGCACGCCCACCACCCTACTGCCGCGCCGTCCTGACCAGGCCTGCGCCGATCCGCAGGTAGGGGGGACGGCCCGAGGGGTCGGCCTGCCCGCCGCGACAAAGACTCCCACCGGCCTGCGCACCGAAGCCGCCCGCCCCCCTCTAGGACCCGGTGCGCGAGCGGTAGACCCGCACCGTGCGCCCCCCTGCGGCAACCCGGCCGTCGTGCAGGATCATCGTGCGGGTGCCGCCGTGGCGGTAGCGCAGATCCGCGATGGCGACCAGGCGCCCGCCGCTCACCACCTGGTCCCCGACCCGCAGTTCTGTGGGCGGAACGTCGAGCGGAACCCGCCCCGGCGGGGTGACCACCCCGCCGCCGTCCGCGTCACGGTCGGCCGGCTACGGACGGGCCGGAGCGCAGTCGACTGCCCGGGCGATCCACTGGAACCCGGCGTCATCCGCCAGGCGCACGACCAGCGGGGAGGGGTTGAGACCGACGACGTCGCCGCGCGCCCGGCGGCCGGTGTCGAACAGGGTCTGCCCGATACCGAAGCGGGAGCCCGTCACCGGTGCCGGGGACCGGTCCTGCGCGAGCGCGCCGCGGCGGGTCTGGAGCAGTACCCGCCCGCCCGCGGTGGTGGGGGTGAAGAGCAGGGCACGGTGCCCGTCGAACTTCTGCTCGTAGGCCACCCCGGCGGCGAGGACGTGGGCGGGCGGGATGCTCTCGGCGGCCTGCGCGAGCATCGGCTCCACCAGCACCACGTCGCCCCGCCTCTGCTGCCGGCTTTCGCTGTTGGCAGGGCCCGGCCGGGTTGGTGGCTTTCCGGGCACCGGCCGGGCCGTCTGCGTGGAAGTACCGGCACCTCGCCGTATCGGCATCCCGCACGCACCGTCCCACGCCCCCGGCCAGCCGGCCCCGCACCGGCACCGCCCGGGTGACACCCTTCACCCCACCAGCCCCCCGCGCCTCCCGCCCGGGCGTCAACCCTCAGCCGGGCCGAGCGTGACCAACCGGGAGCCGCCGCGTTGACCCCCCTGCCGCGCCGGGCGTCCATCCGCAGTCGCGCGGCGCTCCCGAGGGTGGACGCCCTGCCCGGACCGACACCCTCGGGAACAGCCCCCACCCCGCGGGGTGACCGGCACCCGAAGCCGTCACCCCGCCGGGGCGTCCCGGACCTCGAACAGGCCTTGCGCGCCGGTCATCTCCAAGAGCCGCGCCAGCTGGCCGGGCAGCGGGCCCCGCAACACCACCCGGCGCGAGCTGTTCACGTGGAGGAGCTGGCTCAGGAACGACGAATCCGCGAACTCCACCCCGGACACATCGATCACCACCAGCGAGCCGGACAGGCACTCCGCGCTCGCGGCCGCCTCCGGCAGCAGGCCCGCCGAGTCCATGTCGAACTCCCCCACGCACACGATCACGCACACGCCGTCCTCACCGGACACCACCGTCACCCGCGGCTCCATCGCCAGCACCCCGCCCTTCCTGCCCACGGACCCCACTGGTCCATACCTCTGGCCTCATCCTGCGCCATCCATACCCCTCCCACACACGGCTGGGTGCTCTACGGCGATTCCCCAGGCCCTGTACCAGGGCAGGAGAGCACCGGGCCGACCAGCCGGGAAGGCGGGGGCAGCGTGTGGGGCATCGCCCCAGCAGTCTCAGGGACCCCGCCCGCGCCGAGCTCCCCCGGGCGCCACGCTCCGCCGGCAGGCTGGTGCTGAAGCCGTCGCAGACTTCCTCCGCCCAAGGGGAGCAGCCCTGCGGGCCGCCCAGGCCGGAACGGCGCCAAGCTGGAGACCGGGGGCGTTGCAGGAGCGGGAGCCGCGGCCCCGCAGGGGCGCAGCAGGCCGGGCCCGGCAGGCGGCGGGCAGGCGCTGGGCGGGATCAGCCCGGGCGGGGGGAGAGACCGACGGCGTGCGGGCGCCGGCACGGTGCAGGCGCTCATCACTCGAATGGCGCAGCGTGGGACGGGGTGGGCGGGCGGCGGTCACCCGTTCGGGTCAGGCTGGGGGCGACGCCTCTGCCCGCGCATCCCGTGGTGTGCCGCTGCATCCGGAGGTTTGATGGTCGTGATCGTGCTGCTCCTGGTCGCGGCGCTGCCGCTGATGCCCTTCGGACTCGACCGGTGGGAACACTTCTTGTTCCCCCACGACGCCCCCCCTCCCCGCAACAGCGTGGCCGCCCCCTCCTCACCAGTACAGCCCCTGCACCCGGGCAGCGATGGCAGTCCCTGACCGCGAGTTCCAGCTCCCCCGCGCGGGCGGCGGCCTCGGACCTGCACGGCGGAGAGGGTTCAGACTCGGGCGGGCACCGGCGCCCCACCCCGCCAGCTGGCTCCGGCATGAGCCTGCGGCCGTCAGGCGCGGCGTGGGTCTTCGCGGACGTCGAAGAGGGCCAGTGCCCCGGTCATCTCCAGCACCTTGCGGAACTGAGCCGGAATCGGGCCCGCCAAGATCACCGGACGCTGCCTGCGTACCCTGAGCAGCTCGTTGAGGAACGAGGAGTCCCCGAAGGTCACCAGGCCCAGGTCCACGATGAGGACCTTCGCGTCCGCTGCGTCGCCCGCGCAGGCGCGTGCCAGGGTGCCCCCGGTGTCGATGTCGAACTCGCCCGAGCACACCACCACCGCCGTACCGTCCGGCTCCACACGCACCACCACCTGCGGCAGCTCCCCCATCACGCCTCCCACCCATCACACCGATCGGGCGGTCGCCTGATACCCCCGACCGTACGCCCCAGGCAACCCAGCCGGACAGCATCCCACCAGCCACCACCCCGGGCCCCGGAACCGGGCGAGAGCTGGCGAGACCGCCCGAGAGGGCCCGCTGCCCCGTGCGCCGTCCGCTGGCCTGCCGCAGTGCAGCACGGGCGGCAGGCCGTCGTCTCCTCTCGAAGGAGGTGCCGGAGCAAGGCTCTGCCGCGCGCGAGCACGCTCGACGAGGCGGGAGCCGGGTTCGCCTCTCCAGAACGAGCGGAGCCAACCGGTCACCGGCTCCGGCCGAATCAAGGCCCCCCGGGCCCCACCCTTCAGCGAGCCTCGCCCTGCACCGGAATGGGGCCCTCCAAGATGGGAACGTGCACCGCCGGATGACGGACGGCCTCGGGAGGATTCTGTGATCGCTGTCGACGTCCAGCCATACGGAAACTCCGCCTTGATCACGGCGAGCGGTGAACTCGACGGACACGGCGGTCACGTGCTGGACGAGGTCCTGGATGGCATCCCCCTGGATGTGCGGGACCTGCTCGTGGACCTGCGCGCCGTCCGCTTCATGAACGCCCAAGGACTCCTCGCCCTTCTTGAGGTCCACCGTCGCGCGGAGATCCTGGGCCTGCGCATGCTGGTCACCGGCTGGCAAACCCAGCCCCAGCGGTACCTCGCCGAGCTCGCCGGGATCCCTGGCTCCCCTGCCGCAGAGCGCTACGCGGCCCCCGGCTTCCGCCGACTGCTCCACGACAGGGCACAAGCCGCCTGTGGAGGCCACGATTTCGCGGACAGCTGGCAGCCCCTCGCCTAGACCCGGCGGGTTGGCCCCTGCGGGTCGGCAGCACGTGCTCGTCCGCCAGCTGCGCAGCCAGCCCGAGCTGCAGCTCCGGCCCGGGGACGGCTCCAGCCTGAACACGGGCTCCTGCGTAGGGGTGCCAGCCGAAGTACGGACTTCAGCGCGAGCACCGCCTCCAGGCACGGGCGCCGCGTGCTTTCGTACACAGGATCGAGGTCGGCTTGGAGAGAGGCTCGGCTGACTCCGGGTCGGCGGCCTGGCGGTGTACCTGGCTCAGGAGGTCGCGGTGGCGGTAGAGGAAGGTGCGGTCGACGTGGGAGGTCAGGTGCTGGCTCGTCGACGACGCGTGGGACAGCAAGCGGGAGAGCACGGGGTGATCGCCTGAAAGCACCAGTGGGCACCTGGTGGCAGATGGTCCGATGCCGTTGAATACCGCTGCACACCGCGTGAACATGCCAGACGTAGGCGAATGACGGCGATACAGCCGAGATGCGGGGGAAGCAGTGAGTGCAGCCGTACCACCTGAGCCGGTAGGACCTCCTCCGCCCGTGGGGCCGCCACCGGGACACGGTCCCCTTCCTGCTCCAGCGGGGCGGGAAGGCATCCCTGTCTCTCCCACGCCGCCAAGGAGGTTAGGGGAGCTGGCAGCCCTGGTGTCGGCGATCACCGCCGTGTTCGGTCTCATACTCGGGTTTCTCGGCCTTCCCACTTTCGTGGACTCACCGACGGCCAGAACCGTGACCCAGACGGTCACGGCGACAGCCACCGTCACCGTCACCGCCTCCCCGGACCGCGCCGGGCCCGCTCCGTCCCTGGGGCCCACCGGCAGTGGAGCGTCGTCACCTCCCGCATCCGGTACCGGACCGTTCTCGCTCGTTCGTGATCTGCTTCCCGTCGAGGTGGACGGCGACTACGCAAAAGGGGGGCAGAAGGTCGACACCCGCTCTTACCCCACTGCGCTGAGCGGACTGTGCGGCAAGCACACCTGGCAGCTGGACCGCCAGTACACGACACTGACCACTCGTGTCGGCGTCAGCGACGACACCCCTTCGGGGCACACGATCACCCTGTACATCGACGTGGAGGGCGCCCGCAAGAAGGAGCTGACCATGAGCCCCGGGGACTCGGTGGAAACCGTGACCCTGGACGTGAGCGGCGCCTACCGCATCAGCCTGGGAATCGACGGCTGCACCTACGGGGATCAACTGGGCCGCGGAGTGTGGATCGATCCCGTCCTCGCCAAGGCACGGTAAAGGCCGAAGCGTGGTCGGCCCCTGCCAATCCGCGCACACCACGCCAACACGCCCGTCAGCAACCGACCGCCGCCCGCCCCACTCACCCACCGAACAAGGCGGAGGCGTTCGTTCTCGCACCCGAGCAATGGCAGCGTCGCGCCTCCGCCCGGCTCCTGCCGCGGCCTGCAGTATCGCAGGCCACCGGTTCCAGGAGCTGGGCGAAGCTGGCTGGAGGCTTCGCCATGCTCCAGCCCGGCGCGGCCCAGGCCGACCACCGCTTCCAGCTCGACGCCTCGTCACCGAGCAGCAGGAGACGCAACGACGCTGCAGGCCAGCGCCGAGGCCGCCGCAGACTTCCTTGGCCTGCGGGACGCAGCGCTGCGGGCGGCCCTGAGCTCGGATCCGCGCCGAGGCCCGGCGGTCGGAGTCAGCGCAGCTCGGCGGCGAACAGCTCTTCCACGCGCTGCCACGAGTCCTCGGCCGCCTCCTGGCTGTACGTGGCGGGGCCGGGGAAGAAGAATGCGTGCTGGGCGTCCGGATACACGTACACCTCGTGCCGCACACCGGTGGAGACCAGCGCCTCCTCGATTCGCTTGCGCTGGTCCGCGTCGATGACGTGGTCGAGTTCCGCGAAGAACATCCGTACCCGGGTACCGTGACCGGCAATGCGTGTGGTCGACTCCAGCAACGCCTCCGGACGGCTCAGCGCGGTGCCCGCCTCGGTGACCCAGCCCGGGAAGAAGACCGCCGCGGCGTCGAGGCCGAGACGGGTGGCCGCGAAGTACGCAATGTGTCCGCCCAGACTGAAACCCAGCATCCCGGTCTTGTCCGAACCGCCGGCATAGGTACGGGCGTAGGAGAGGGCCGCGCGCAGGTCAGCTTCAACCTCACCGCGCGTCAGCCCCTCGATCAGGGCGAAGCCGTGCTGCCGGTTGGCCTCGGTCTGAGCCATACCGGTGGACGTCTCGGGGCCGGCCCGGTGATAGAGGTTCGGAGCGATCGCCACGTATCCGAGCTCGGCTACCCGCCGGACGACGGCACGCACGTCGTCGGTCACGCCCCAGAGTTCGGCACCGACCAGGACGACCGGATAGTCTCCCGCCGCTGCCGGGCGGGCCAGGTAGACGCCCATGGAAGAACCGCCTCCCCCGCCTCCCGTGCTGCCGTCCCCCTCGACGTAAGCGTCGATGTCGACCTGCTCTGTGGTAATGACGTGCGCCATGTCCCAACTCCCCGTAGTTTGATCACCGTTACCGTCACGGCATCCAGGGCATAACCTTGCCATGGGCCGCGCGGAAGGGACGGGCGCGTCTCGCACTCCGGGCAGCCAAGGGCGCCGATGCAGCGGGCAGCGCCGCGAGACCTGCCGCGGTGCGGGGGGCGTTCGCGGGGTTGCAGCGTGCTGCCGCCGAGTGAAGAGCAGGACCGGGTGCCCGTCGACCGCACCGGCCCCCACCACCGCGACGTGATGGGGGCGGTCCGCCGTGCCGATCACCCTCATCACCAACGACGGCATCGTGACGCGCGAGGTGTGTGATCTGCGGGCCGAGGCCCTCAGACGGCCAGGGCTCCAGCCCCGGCGCGAGTACGAGCGCCAGCCCGGACGCAAGCTCCAGCTCGGCACGGACTCCAACCCGCACCCACGCGCGGACTCCGGCCCGGACGCGGGGCCCCAGCCCGGGCACGGGCCAGGAAGGTAAGGCCCGGCCGGCCCGGCGGCACCAGAGGCACAGCAGTAGCGGGTTCGGGGACTTGGGCCGTCACCCCGCTCCCCCGACCGCCGCCAGCTGGGGCGCGGGCACGGACCTGACCGCGCGCTGACTCCTCGTCACCGCGGGCGCAGCCGCAACCCGCACGACTCCCGCCCGCACGACTCCCGCCCGCACCGCCCGGGCCAACAGCCAGGCCGAGCGGGCCCAGCAGGACTGGGGAATGCACCCCGCACGGGCAACAGGCAGCGGACGGCGGGTGGCGGCCCTAGCCCGGCCGGAGGAACGCCAAGCAACTGCGGGCGCGGACCGGACTCGGTGCCGGGCTGGGCCGGGGCCCCTTCCGGAACACACCCAGCCCGCCGTGCGAACCCCCGCCCCGAGCACCCACACCAGCCCGGGCCCGAGTACGAGCTCCAGACCGGGCATCAACCCGCCGGGTTCCCGTGCCCGGGCTCGGGCTGGACTCCAGCCCGAGCCCGAGCATCAACCCGCTTACGAGCTCCAGCTCACGAGCACCAGCCCAGGCGCGGGCCCGGACGGTACGGCCCGGCCGGCCCGGCGGCACTAGAGGTCCAGCAGGAGCGGGCCCGGGGCACTGGCCCCCCGGCCGCCGCCAGCCCGGGCCCGACCACGCGCTGACCGCTCGTCACCGCGGCGCGGCCGCCTGCCTGGCTACCGGCGGCCCGGCCGTATTACGGCACCAGGTCCCGCCCGCTCGGCTCCCCGCAGCCGGCGCCCCGCGCCCTTGGCCAGCAGCGCCTGCCGCCGGTGCGCGGGGACCGCGGCTTCCGCCCGCGCCAGCTGCCGGGGCACGACGGCGGCCAAGATGGTGGAGCGGGAGCGGGGGCCGCCGCCGGACAGACACGGGTGCGGGAGGCGGGCGCGGCCGGGCGGAGGGCGGGCGCGTCAGGGCGTGCAGGGCGTGCAGGGCGTGCAGGGCGTGCAGGGCGTGCAGGGCGTGCAGGGCGTGCAGGGCGTGCAGGGCGTGCAGGGCGTGCAGGGCCGTGTTAGCACGCGGGCGGAAACGTCCGGCTGCCGGTCGCGGCCTGCCCTCCCACGCACACGGCGAGCGCCAAGGCCACGACGTCCTCGGCCATGCGCCGCCGCCTCAGGGGACTCCTCAGCGGCGGCGGCTGCCTGCCGGCGAAGGGCGGCGACCTCCTGGAGGTAATCCGCGCCGATCTCCCGCAGCTTCTCCTCCGTCTCCCACACCTTCCCTTGCACCCTCATACACATCCCCCGAACCCCAGGCCAAAGGTGAACACCCACCTTGGCGCCCCCCATCATCCCTCCCAGCCACGACCACAACCCAACCGGCCTGAAACCGCCACCGACCTTCCGGAACACACCCAGCCCGCTATGCGAGCCCCCACCCCCGAACACCGACCCCAGCCCGGGCACGAGTACGAGCTCCAGCCCGGACGCGAACACTCCCCCGGCCGCGGGCTCCAGCCCGGGCGCGAGTACGGGGTGTGACCGAGATACGAGCCAAAGGGGCAACGGGATGATCTTGAAGCCCTGAGCGCTAGGACGCACCTGCGGTGGCGGGCGGCGGGGTCGCGCTCTGCGACGTGCCGGGCGACCGAGTCGACGCCGGGGCGGGCGTACCGCTCCAGGGAGCGGACGGAAGCGTGGCGGGAGCGGGCCAGCAGCCTCGGCGTGGAGGTGCCGCCCTCGGCGTCGTGTGTCAGGGCGCTGTGCCGGAGCCGGTGGAGCGTCCAGCCGTCCAGGTCCTCGATGTCGTCGGGTGAGGCGAGGGGGTTGGCCAGGAGCCGGGTGTTCTCTTCGAAGATCTCGATGATCACGGTAGGGGCTCCGCCGCAGTAAATCCGGCATTTACCGCGACAGCGGCAGCGTGGTCGGCTGCCCGACACCCTGTTCCTATATCGTGCGCCGATATCGGGGGCCGTTAGCGGTTGTGGCCGTGGTTGAGGAGCGAGCGGTGGGTACGTCGGCGGCATCTGCCGAAGCGGGGGAACTGAAGCGGCACCTGGGCGTCTTCGACGCGGTGGTGATCGGACTCGGATCGATGATCGGCGCGGGCATCTTCGCCGCGCTCGCGCCGGCGGCCGGTGCGGCGGGGTCGGGGCTGATGCTGGGCCTGGCGCTGGCCGCGGTGGTGGCGTACTGCAACGCCACCTCCTCCGCCCGGCTGGCCGCGCGCTACCCGCAGTCCGGTGGCACCTATGTCTACGGGCGTGAGCGGCTCGGGGACTTCTGGGGCTACCTGGCCGGCTGGGGCTTCGTGGTCGGCAAGACCGCCTCCTGCGCGGCGATGGCCCTGACTGTCGGCTCGTACGTGTGGCCGGGCCAGGCGCACGCCGTGGCGGTCGCCGCGGTGGTGGCACTGACCGCGGTGAACTGCGTCGGTGTGCAGAAGTCCGCCTGGCTGACCCGTGGGATCGTCGCGGTCGTCCTGGCGGTGCTCGCGGCGGTGGTCACCGCCTGCCTGACCGGCGGCACGGCGCAGGCCGCGCGGCTGGACGTCGGGACGGACGCTACCTTCGGCGGCGTGCTCCAGGCGGCCGGGCTGCTGTTCTTCGCGTTTGCCGGGTACGCGCGCATCGCCACCCTGGGCGAGGAGGTCCGCGACCCGAAGCGGACCATCCCACGCGCCATTCCCCTCGCGCTGGGCATCACGCTAGTCGTCTACGCAGCCGTCGCCGTCGCCGTGCTCGTGGTGCTCGGGCCCGAGCGGCTCGCCCACAGTGCCGCCCCGCTGGCCGAGGCTGTACGCGCCGCCGGGGTTCCGAGCTTGGCGCCGGTGGTGCGGGTCGGGGCGGCCGTCGCCGCGACCGGGTCACTGCTGGCGCTGATCCTCGGGGTCTCGCGCACCACCTTGGCGATGGCCCGCGACCGGCACCTGCCCCACGCGCTGGCCGCCGTCCACCCCCGCTTCAAGGTGCCGCACCGCGCCGAACTCACGGTCGGCGCGGTCGTCGCGGTGCTGGCCGCCACCACGGACGTGCGCGGCGCGATCGGCTTCTCCTCCTTCGGGGTGCTGGCCTACTACGCCATCGCCAACGCCTCCGCCCGGACGCTTACCCCCGCCGAGGGCCGCCCCGCACAGATCGTGCCGGTCGTCGGCACCGCGGGCTGCCTGGTCCTGGCCTTCGCCCTGCCCGCGGCCTCTGTACTGGCCGGCGCCGCGGTGATCGCGGCCGGTGGCGCCGCCTACGGGCTGCGCAAAGCCCTCGCCTCCCGCGCCTGACGGGCCGTCCGGCTACGGGCGGGGCCGGTCGTCGGCGGGCAGGACCTCGCGGGCAAGCTCCGCCAGCGCCGCCTTCCCGGCCTCGGTGGCCCGGTATACGCGGCGGGTACGGCCGTCGACCACCCATTGCTCGGAGACGAGCAGTCCGTCCGACTCCAGCCGGTGCAGCGTCGGATACAGCGTGCCGGGACTGATCTGGTAGCCGTGGCCGGCCAGTTCCTGGGCCATCCACGCACCGTGGATCTCCTCCTCGGCCGCGTGGCGCAGGATGTGCAGCCGCACCGCGCCCCGCTGGAACTCCCTCACCGGCGTCCACCGCCTCCCTGACCGCCACCCAAGATGACGAATCCGATATCGGACCTCGATACTACGGGCGCCCGGTGACGGACCGCCCGCCACGGCCCGCGAGCAGGCGGCCGGTCAGGCGGCCTGGCCGGGGCCCGCGGCGGCCAGGTCCTGCTCGCGCAGCGGGGTGAAGTCGACGTCGAGCTTGGGGTCGTACGCGTCGGGCTGGATGCCGAATTCGTGCGTGGAGTACTCGCCGAACCGGTTGATGTGCTCGGTCAGGTACGGCGGGATGTGCGCCAGGTCCTCCGGGTCGATCTCCCATCCCTCCTCCAGCAGCTGGTGGACAATCTCGGCGATGTCCAGGGCGTTGTGGAAGATCACCGCGTTCGTGAGCAGGGCGTTGAGTGAGGGTTCCCGGCCCTGCATGATGTGCGGCACCGGGCTGGCCGGCGGTAATGCCTATCTCGTCAACGGCCTCGTGCGGCAGGGCCGCGGCCACAAAGCCGCCCGCTTCCTGATCTGCGAGCCCTGTTACGAACAGGGCAGACCGGAACGGGACACGGGCCGGAGCAGGCCCGCGCACCTGCGACGGAACCAGATCGCCCAGTGGTGGGGCCTCGCCGGCCGCGGCGCCGCGCTCCCGCCCCAGGCGTGTGGCGCCGGTGCGACGACCCCGCCACCTGGCCGGACGTCCGCTTTGCCCGCTGCGTCAGCAGGGACAGGTGCGTCGCCCGGTAGGTCAGGCCGCCCGCTGCGGTTCGAGGGTGCGGCTTCGGGTGATTGCGCGAATGGCGGTGCTCTGGGAGTAGGCGAGCAGGCCGACTGTGCTGGCCGCCATCACCAGGGCGAAGAGCAGGTGACCGACGGTGGAGGTGACGGCCAGGCCCAGGGCATTGAAGGCGAAGTGGCTGCCGACCCGAAGCACGATCAGCCCGAGGGCGATCTTGCGGGTGTCCTTGCCGTGCCACAGGGCCTTGGCGAGCTTGATGCGGCGGCGCATCAGCGTCAGGGAGATGCCGATGTTCACGGCCAGGAGGACCAGCAGCACGGGCCAGGCGCCGGGGAACGCCTTGAGGATGTCGAAGGCAGCCGCCAACACCCCCTCGAACGCGAAGAACCAGACCGGCAGCCGGTAATCGCCCGGAGCCAGCTCGGTGGCGTCGACGGTTTCACTGATGGTGCTCTTGGTGCCGAACAGCTTCATGTTTCCCCCGAGATCGTACGGTCGGACTCCACTGTGTCCCGGGGAGCCCGCTGCCCGGCAGGGGCTGCGATCACCGATGCGACATGACAGTTGTCATGCACACCCGTGTGCCCGCATCTCCAAAACCCGCGCGACCCCCTGCTCCCTCACCTCCGCCACGCCCCACATGCCGCCGCGATCGCAGGGAGGACACCAGGACGGCAGGCAACCCTGCCCCATCTCGTTTGGAGGACACCCGCAGTAAAAGACGAACGCGACGAAGCCAGCAACGCGGAGCAACCGGCCCCCGAACCGCAGACCACGCCCCTGGCAGACCAAGGAGCACCGGCCGACGAGGCCGGCATGCGACCCGGAGAGCCATCCCGGACAGGCGCCCACGGATACCCGCCCGCCGACCCAGCCCGGGTACAACACGCAAACGAGAAACCACCGCCCGACAGGGTCAACCATCCAACAGCCGACCACGCGTGACAGGGCCCGGCCAACCGGCCACAGACCAGGGCCGGGCCCCACGCGAGGAACACGTCTTCCTCACCGCTTCCCCCAGCACCCTCCCATACCGATTCGGTGGCCGCCGCACCGGATAACGCATGTGGGTGACCCCGGGGACAGCGCCGTGGACGCCGGAATGCCAGGGGCTCGTGGTCAGCGATGACGCGGCTTCCCGTCTGGGGCAGTACTGGCGTCGGCCTCGGGTGCGGTGCGGTCCGCGTCCACGCCGAGTCTGTGGGGGTGGACGCAGGCCGGAGCGCGGTCGGCGGTGTAGCGGTATCCGTCCGCCGGGTCGAAGGGACACTCACGCGAAGGCCGGTCGTAGACGACGAACGCGGCCCGCGGGAGCCGTCGGGCCGGGCAGGTCACGCACACCGGATGGTCGGGATCCGTCACGAACGGCGTCTGCATGACGGGACGGTAGCTGTACCGGCCGCAAGCGGGGAGACACATGGCGAAGCCCACCCGGTGGGGTGCCGACAAAGGCCAGGCGCGAGCCGACACCGACTCCAGCCCCAGCCCGCCTACGAGCAGCCCGGGCCCGGACATCCACCCGAGCCAGTGCGGATTCCAGCCCGGGCACGGCCGGAGCGGGGCCACCGGGACGGCCGGCGCGGGCGCCTGGGCCCTCACCCGCTCCCCCAACCGCCGCCAGCCCGGCACGGGCCCACGCCCGACCGCGCACTGGCCTCTCCTCACCGAGGCGCGGCCGCCCGCCCGTCTACGGCGGCCCGGCCATATTGCGGCACCGGCTCCCGGCGTGAGCCGGACTTGGTGTCGGCTCGTCGGAACGCGTTCCGGAACGCACCCAGGCCGCCCGTGCGAGCCCCCGCCCCCGAGCGCCGACGCCAGCCCGGGCCCGAGTACGAGCTCCAACCCGGGCACAACCCGCCGGGTTCCCGCGCCCGCGCTCGGGCCCGCGCCTGGGCTGGGGCCCGGGCATCAACCCGCTTACGAGCTCCAGCTCAACCACGAGCACCAGCCCGGGCGGGCCTCCCCAGCCCAGGCGCGGGCCCGGACCGTACGGCCCGACCCCGGTCCGGCGACACCAGAGGCACAGCAGGAACGGGCCCGGGGCACTGGACCCTCAGCCCGCTCCCCCGACCGCCGCCAGCTGGGGCGCGGGCGCGGACCCGACCGCGCGCTGACGCGCTCGTCACCGCGGCGCAGCCGCCTGCCCGGCTGCGGCGGCCCCGCTCCCGCCTGCCCCGCTCCCGCCCGGCTCCCGCCCGCATCGGCAACGCGATCCGGATCGTCGAGAACGAGAGTATTGCCTCGTGTACGACCGGCCTCTGGGCGAGCACGGAGTCAGGTGGGCGGACCTGGCAGATTGGTGGGCGAGTCGTCGGTCCGAGGCACCCACGACGCCTGATCACTCGCGTCGGGAGCTGCACGGCCGGCTGCGCCGATCGCTCTGCGGTAACGGTGCCGAGGAGCTGGTCTTCGACACCTACGTCAAGCTCGGATTCGACGTCCCCGCGCTGATCCCTCAGGTCTACCTGCGCTACGACCCGTACACCGTGGCGGAGCGGCACGGGCAGACTGCACTCGCACGCCAGTGGATGGATTTCCTACTGCTCATGAACCACTGGGCCCGCGCCGTGATCGAAGTCGACGGCATCCAGCACTACTCCCGCCACAAACCGCAAAAGCGGCGGCCGCCTGCCTCGCACCGAACCCGGGGTCCCAGCAGGCTCCCGCCCCGGCCCGCCAGATGCCCGGGCAGACGCCGGTTGGGCCCGCCTGGGCGGCGACCGAGCACGGATGGGACCTCCCCCGCCCGCCCGGCCGGGCCCGGCGGAACTCGGTGACGGGGCCCCGCCCACTCAGCCTGCGGTTCGCCGGCGGTGGCCGCCCGCGCCGGCGATCAGGGCAGCGCCCAGACCGAGCCAGGGCCGGCTACCTCCCCGGCAGGGTGTCACGGCCCCGGCGCCGTACGGCGAGGAGTGTCATCGGTTCGCCGCGCGCGGCGTCAAGAAGACCGTCCGGGCCCGAGCCGGCCGCCACCGCCTTCAGGCCGGTGGGGGCGGGGTCAGACGTCGCCGCGCCAGGCGCCGGTCTCGCGTCCGCGCTCCTCGATGTACTCCTTGAAACGCTTCAGGTCGCCTGTGATCTGCCGCTTGACGAAGCCGAGCTTGTCCCCGACGTTCTCCGCGAAGCCCTCGGGGTCGTAGTCGAGCTGGAGCATCACCTTCGACTTGTTGTCCGCCAGGTGGTGGAAGGTCACCACGCCTGCCTGCTTGACCTCGCCGCCGACGGTCGTCCAGGCGACGCGCTCGTCGGGAATCTGCTCGGTGATCTCCGCATCGAACTCCCGGTCCACCCCGCCGAACTTCGTCACCCAATGCGTGAGCGTGTCGCCGCGCTGCTCGATCCGCTCCACACCGTCCATGAAGTGGGGGAACGACTCGAACTGCGTCCACTGGTTGTAGGCGGTACGCACGGGGACGTCGACCTCGATGGACTCTTCGACCTTCGACACGGGCATGTCCTTCCTCTTCGCCGGCCGGGCGGCGGCCCGGCCGTACCGGGGAGACCTTCCCCTGACGGCGCCCCTGCCCTCACAGCCCGCATCCATGACCCCCGAACAGACGCACGAGGCAAACGCGCCCATCCCAGAAGGCCGGCAGCTGACAGCCGAAGAGGCGGGTCTGTACCCGCCCCCTCTCCGCGCCGGGCCGGGGCACGGAAGGCACCTGGATTCGTCCTGGTCGGCTCGTCAGAGCCGCCGTCGTGCACGTCGGTTCGTGCGCGGCCACCCGGGGCGTGAAGATGCCGTTGAGCTCTAGGGGCCGGCCGGGTGCGGGATCAGGCCGGGCTCGGGCACAGTTGGTCCGCCAGCCTGCGGCCTGCATGGCAGCCCGTCCTCGGCCCCAAGAAGGCAAGCGCGTCAGCTGGTGGGGCGCAGTTCTTCGAGGAGACGTCCGGCGTCGGTGAGCAGGGTGCCCTGGAGTGCGGCCACGTCCGAGTGGCTGCCGTCGGCTCTCCACGCGTGCGCGCGGATGCGGTCGAGTTCGGTGCGGGCCTGGTCGAGGATGTGGTTCAGCTGTTGCGGGTCGGTGCGGTCCAGTTGGCCGATGTGGTGCAACGCGGTCGCCGCTGTGCGCAGGAGTGCCGCGTATGCGGCGCGGAACGGGTCTGTCAGGGCGGAGAGTTCTCCGCTGGCGATGGCGTGGTCGAGGCTGCGGCCGGCGGAGCGGAGGTGGTCCTGGCAGCGTTGGGCGGTGTCGAGCGTCGCGCGGGCCCGGACGAGGGCGTTGGCGGAGTCTTCGATGCTGGGGCGGGGGTTGAGGCGGCTGTTCTCGATCTCGGTGTCGATCGCGTGCCGGATGCGGTCGGCTTCGGATGACAGGTGCCGCCACTCGCTGCGCAGGCGGTGTACCCGGTCGGCGTCGGGTTCGCCGGCTTCGAGCGCGTCGGCGAGTTCGCCCATGCGGCCCTCGATGCCGGTGAAGAGCTCCGTAACGGCCTCCTGGCGGTGCAGGGTGTGCCGGGCGGGGGCGAGGGCGAGGTGAGCGGCGATCCCGCAGGCGGCTCCCAGGGCGACGGATGCGGTGAGGTGGCCGATGTAGTCGATCTGCCCGAGCCCGGAGGAGTAGGCGAAGAAGCCGACGATGGCGACCTGGGTTCCGTGCGCCCCCAGCGGGCGGAACCGGCCCGCGGCCAGCGCCAGGAGGGTCAGCAGGCCGAAGACCCAGCCGTGGATGCCGGCCACGGCGGCCAGGGACGCCGCCAGCGCGGCCCCGACCGTCATCGCGGTCAGGTACTGCGCGCAGTCCCGCAGGGACCGGTAGACCGTCGCCTGGAGCGCCAGAAGGGCGGTGAAGGGGGCGAACGTGGACACGGTGTGAGGAAGCAGGTGGCGTGCGAGTACCCAGGCGACGGTCGCCGCCAGCACGCTCTTGACGCCGAGGACCAAATCGTCCCGCTCGCTGCCCGGGGAGCGCAGCCCGCGTCCCACAAACCGAAGGCCCTCCCCTCCCCTTGTCCTGATCGCCTGCCATACACGGCCCCCAACGGGCATATGCCACCTCCAGGCAGACACCTGCCCCCGCATGAAGGAGCCACGCGTACGAGTGCAGGCTGGGCTGTCTCGATGGCGGCGTATCCGGCAGCGGTGCTCACGCGCCCGTCGGGCGGGTCTGGTCCGGGACTTCGACTGCTCTGCCCCTTCGCTGCCGTCGAGGGGCAGCGTCCGCGAGATGCTTCCGTGCTCAGGATGGCCGCGACCAACTTTCTGGTGGCGGGTGCCTGGGTGGGGCGTGTCGGCCGGCGAGCGTGCCTCAGTGCGTGTCGCGGGCGTCTTGATCCGCGAGGCCCCCGGCGCCGAGCATGCCCGTGGCCTCGAACGGTGCCGTCCGGGCGATCCGCGGCAGCTCGGTGCGGGCGATGCGCGTCACGATCGGAGGGAGGAGTGCCCGTACCGGCTGGACGGCCCGTAGCCAGGCGGGCACGTAGACGGACGCCTGGCGGCGTTCGACGGCGGTGACCAGGCGCGCGGCCGCGTATGCGGCCGGGTAGACCTTGCGGGCGGGGCGGGGCATGTGGGCGCGCAATTCGCGCAGGACCGCGTGCTGGTCACTGTCGCGGGTCATGTCGGTGTCGATCCAGTTCAGGTAGGCGATGGCGACTGCGACTCCCTCGTGGGCGAGTTCGGCGCGCAGGGCATGGGCGAAGGACTCGGCGCCCGCTTTGGAGGCGCAGTAGGCGCTCATCAGCGGGGAGGTGCCCATCGCGGCCAGTGAGGTGACCTGGAGGTACGTGCCGCCGGTGGCGAGTAGGGCGGGAAGGAAGGCGCGGGCGGTCGTCGCGCTGCCGATGAGGTTGACCTCGATGACGCGTCGCCAGGTGGCGGGGTCGGATTGGGCGAAGGGGCCGCCCTCGGCGATGCCGGCGTTGGCCACGACGACGGATGCGGGCCCGAGCCGGGCGGCGACGTGCGTGGCCGCGGCCGCCATCGCGGCGTCGTCGGTGACGTCCGTACGGCACCAGGCGGCCTCGTGGCGCAGTGAGGCGGCGACCTCGGCGAGCTCCTGCGGTTCAAGTCCGAGCAGGGCCACGCGCGCGCCTCGTCGGTCGAGCTCTCGGGCCGTGGCGGCGCCGAGCCCTCGGGCGGCGCCCGTCACGACGGCGACGCGGCCGCTCAGCGGCGTACGGTCTGTCGCGCGTGACATAGGTCCTCCCGCTGGATCACCGCGCCCGTAGGACGCTCGGCGCGCGGACCGGCACACGTTGCGGCTACCCCTGAAATCCCCGAGAACACCACGAGGCACGTCCTCATTGGGCCCGCGAGGTGAGGTGGTGGTACTCCAGTTCCGACGGGGTGGTCGCGACGACGGTCATCTGTTCGGCGTCCACCGCTTCGGCCAGGGCGGTCTGAGCGTGCCTGTATGCGGATTTCACCCCGTCGTCGGTCGCGGCCGGGATCCAGCAGATGGACACGATCCGGTGGTGTCGTGTTCCGTCCGGGGTGGCGAACGGAAGATCGTAGAGGGCCAGACGCGGCTTGTCGGCGGGCAGCGCCCGCAGAAGCTCTTCATAGGTGAGATTCCCTTTCTCTCCAACGGCAAGGACATCGCTGTCTGTGCCTTCGGTGACGAGGTAGACCACTGCGTTGACCTCCCGTTTCCCCCTCAGGTCTCGGAACGCAGCGATGCAGCTTTCATCGACGGCAACATCGTGGTTCATGGCTCTCCTGTGGTCCGGCACACGGCTCTGGGGAACCCAACGACCGGCTCCCCTCAGGTGGCACGGCTACGCTGCGACGCACCCCGCTCCGCTTCCGCCGATACGTGTGCACGTCTCCGGCGGCTGGACGACGGCAGCCGTAGGGAGGCGCTGCCCGCCACCGAGCACCGCGTGGACCCCCAGCGATCCCGGCCCCGCCTGATCGCACCGGGCGTCTACGGCCCGGGCTCCGGACAACACCCGGTTCCAGGCCGGGGCCCTCCCACGCCGGGGCGGTCCCGGCCGTTGCGCGCGTCTCGAGGTCGGCACGAGGACCGGCGCCCTCGCGCTATGCCCGGGGGCCCGCGAGGCTGGCCTCCCCGCGGTGGATGTCGCATGGCCTGCCGGGCTGGCAGCACCTCTGAAAAGCAGCCTGGCTTCACCGCATCCCGTGGCGGGTCCTGTACGGCGGGTCCGCCGTGCGTACCGAGGGCCTGCGCTTCGACCTGTCCTGGCGAGCTCTCCCGACGTCCCCCTGTCCCGATGCCCGGTCCCCGCCCAAGGCGCTCGGTGCCTCCGGGACGCGGGCAGGAGGGCTCGCCGTTGTCGGGACGAGAGCTGTGAGCCGCCCCCACCGTAGGTGAGCACGGATCTGCGCGCTCCCGCCGCGGTCGTGCTCGCGACCCGAGCTGATGCTTCCGGGCCTGCGGCCTGGCCTTGCTCTGCGAGGCGTACCGACTTTTCGCGCGGTGGCGTCGATCCCGCGCGGGTTCGGCGTGCGGACGAGGGCCGGGAGCGGGAATCGGAGGCCCCCGCGGAGGGCGCGGGGCAGCAGTCACATAGCCCAGTGTTCCTGTTCTTTCGGTGGCATTTGCCGTCGACTTGCCGTCCGGGACCTGGCCGCGGGGGTAGCGACCCCAGCGGGGCGGCATGAGCTGCCTTCCTTTCAGACCGAGGCAAGGAAGTGGCTGTGGACGGAATCGTGCTGCTCAAGGAAGACCACAAGACGGTCGAGAAGCTGTTCAAGCAATTCGAGAAGGCCGGCGACACCGCGCATTCCGAGAAGCGGAAGATCGCCGACCAGGTGATCGACGAGCTCACCACCCACACCTGGATCGAGGAGAAGATCTTCTACCCGGCCGCGCGCGAGGCCGCCCCCGACACCAAGGACCACGTCCTCGAAAGCGTCGAGGAGCACCACGTCGTGCTGTGGATGCTCTCCGAGCTCAAGGACCTCGACCCGGCGGACGAGCGTTTCGATGCCAAGATGACCGTCCTCATCGAGAACGTGCGCCACCACGTCGAGGAGGAGGAGAAGGAGTGGTTCCCCGACGTCCGCAAGGCCATGGGACGCAACCGCCTCAACGAACTCGGCGAGGAGATGGCAGCTGCCAAGGCGACGGCACCGACCGATCCGCTGGCCGTCCCGAGCGCCGAGCAGTAGCAGGCGTGGCCTGGCCTGGAGCCGTCCGCCCGCGAGCCGACCGGTGCTGGCCGGCTCACACGTCGGGAAGCGGCGTCCGCAGGGCGCTGCGGCCAGCTGTCCAGGCCTTCGCGATGTGTGCGGCGAGCCGGTCCTCGAGGAGGACCGTGGCCGCGCAGCCGAAGGCGATGTCGGCCTCCAGGTCGGGCTCGTCGGCCAGGAGGCCGGCCACGACCTCGTGGCGTACGAGCTGCTCGTGGACGGCGTCGGCTTCCACGTGCTCGGCGTAGAAGTGCTCGGCGGCCGCTCCGGCTCCGCAGCGCCGCATGGCCTTGGCGAGGCGTCGGGATCCTGGGGACGAGGTGATCTCGACGCAGGCGAAATGGCCCACGAGGCAGCCGCGCAGGGATCGGTGGAGGCCGAAGAGGGACATGAGGTTGACGGTGGCCAGGAGCTCGGCGGGGGCCTGGTCGAGGTAGCGGCCGTAGGCGGGGTCGAGGCCGAGGTCCTCCATGAGGCGGGCGAAGAGCTCGGCGTGGATCCGTTCGGGCCGTCCGGCACCGAACTCGTCGTATTCGATGGCGACCATCGCCGCCTTGGCCCGCCCGGTCAGACGCGGCACGACCCATAGGTGGGGGTCGGCTTCCTTGAGGTGATAGAGGGAGCGCAGCGCGGCGTATTCGCGCAGCTGCCACAGCTCTCCGTCCTTCTCCAGGTGATGGCTGAGGCTGCCGGCGAGGTCGACGGGTTCGGCGAGGAGCGGTGCGAAGGCCATGTCGACGGATCGGGGGGTCTCGGCGAGGTCGGTGCGCAGGGCGTCGAGGAAGCGGGTCTCCAGCTGCTGGCGCAGGCGCAGCAGGTCGGGGTCCCATTCGCGGTCGTCGCTGACGCCGTCGAAGCCGCGGTAGTGGAGCTCGTACAGGAGGTGGAGGGCGAGGTGGAGGTCTTCGCCCCACGGGTCGGCCGTCGCTGCTGCCGGCAGCGGGTGAGACGGGGCCGTGCCGGTGCGCAGAGCTGTGACCAGGGCGTCGGAGAGGTCACCTCGTCCTTCGGGCAGCTGCGGGCTCCTGGCAGCCGTGGCGGTCTGGCGGGAGGGTGTCACGACGGGTTCCTGTCTTCGTGGGGTCGTGCAGCGCGTTCGCGGGGGCGGTGGCTGGTGTCGCACCACGGGTAGGTCCGGCTGCGCCTGCAGGTGCAGATCGCCGCCATGAAGCGGTCGCAGGACGCGGTCGTTCCGTCGTCGAGGACGATCTCGACCGGCCCCTCCACCAGGATCGGCCCCTGCGGGTCAATGAGGGCTCTGCGGGCTCGTACCGGTGCCGGGCGGGCGGGGCCTTCAGAGGGCGTGGGCACGGATGACCACCAGTTCTTCCAGTTCCTCGGGGCCGGAGGCGAAACCCTGTCGCTGGAGCCAGGTCTGCCGGGAGCGCAGGACGGGCCCCCAGGGGACATCGGCCCGGGCACAGACCCGCGCGTGGAGGCCGCCGGCCGCCAGGTGGTCGAGGCTCTTCTGCACGCCGCACATGCCCGAATGGACCATGAGGAGCGCACCGCCGGGGTTCAGGAGAGCGGGGGCCTGTTGGCAGATCCGGTCGATGACCGCGCGTCCGTCGGGGCCGGCGTCCCAGGCGCGTTCCGGTCCGCTCGTGGGCAGGTCGCCGGGGGCCGGGACGTAGGGCGGGTTGGAAATGATCAGGTCGTAGTGGTGTCCGGCGGTCGCTGTTTCGAAGTCGCCGTGGACGACGTGCAGCGGCAGTCTCCTGCGGCCGGCGTTCAGTCGCGCGGTGGCCACCGCCCGCCAGGACACGTCCACAGCCGTCACTCGTGCGCCCCTGCTCGCGGCCTGCAGGGCCAGGGCTCCGGTACCCGTCCCGATCTCCAGGACACGTGCTCTGGGCTCTACCTCTTCCCGCTGCAGGGCTGCGGCGAGGAGGCGGGTGTCGCCCTGAGGCTGGTAGACGCCGGGCAGGGCGATCAATCCGGTGGGCAGGGAGCCGGCGAGCGGGGCAGAAACCGCCACGGGTACCTCCGGGAGGGGGTGGGGCCCGCTCGGCGGGCCGGCAGCCGTCGGCCGCCTCGTGCACCTGCCCCCTTCGGGCGACTTCATCCACAACCGGCACGGGGCTGGAGCGGAGCTCCTCCAGGGCCCATGCGCCACGCACAGCCCTGTGGGCCACCGATGCCACTTCTCTTTCCGTGCCCGCTCGCGGACGGTGTGTGTGCATCGTCGATCGTCGGTGCCTCGGCGTGTTCGTGAGCGTGTCGCGGCATGCTGACGGCATGGCCTTCTCAGCATCTTCCGCACCGCACTCCCCGGACGTGGCAACCCTCGGCGTGGAGGAGGAGTTCTTCCTCGTCGACCCGCACACCCGTCTGGTGGTCCCCGCCGGCCCGGCGGTCGCCGCGCGGGCAGCCGGGGAGGCGGGTGACCTGGTGACGAAGGAGTTCGCGTTGTGTCAAGTCGAGGGCAGGACTCCGCCCTGCCGGTCGGGTACGGAGCTGCGTGGACACCTGGCACAGGTGCGGTCTGCCCTGGTGGGGGCGGCCCACGCGGAAGGCGTGCGTCTGTACGCCTCGGGGACGCCGGTGTTGCAGGCCCCGGGGCCGGTGGAAGTGGCAGATCATCCGCGCTATCAGGCCGCGGGCAGCCAGTACCGGAGCATGATGGACGACTTCGCGGTCAGCGCCCTGCACGTCCATGTCCATCTGCCGGACCGCGAGCTGGCGGTATGGACGGTCAACCGTCTGCGCCCGTGGCTGCCGCTGCTGATCGCGATGAGCGCCAACTCACCCTTCCACCGGGGCATCGACACCGGCTACGCCAGCTTCCGCACGGTGCTGCGCAGCCGGTTTCCCTGCCTGGGCCCGCCGCCGTACGCCCGCACGCTCGGCGAGCACGAGCGGCTCGCCGCCGCCATCTCCGACAGCGAGGCAATGCTCGATCCGACGACCGCCTACTGGGACCTGCGCCCCCACCCGCGGCTGCCCACCCTGGAGGTCCGGGCCATGGACGTCCTGCCAGACATCGAGGACACCGTCGCTGTCGCCCTCCTCCTGCGCGCCCTGGTCACCACCCTCACCGCCCAGAGCTCCGCACACGGTCCTGGGCTCGCGTGGGAAGCCGAGGTCCTGCGGGCTGCGTGCTGGCGTGCGGCCCGCGACGGCTGGGCGGGGACCTGTTTCGACCCCGCCACCGGCCGCTACCGCCCCGTCGAGGAGCTGGCCGCCGACATGGTCTCCTTGCTGCGGCCGGCCCTAGAAGAGACGGGAGATACGGAGGAGGTCACCGGATTGTTCGGTCGGCTCGGGGAGCGCGGGGATGCCGCCGCCCGGCAGCGGGCGTGGGCAACGCAGCCCGGCGGGCCGGAAGCCGTCGTAGACCGCCTCGTCCTGGCCACCGCCCGCGGCAGCGGCAGCGGCAGCGGCAGCGGCAGCGGCAGCGGCAGCGGCAGTAGAGCCTGAGCGCGGTCGCATCCGCAGCAGCGGGTGCGACCGCCGCATGCGAACGGGCGCCAGGGACTGCTCAGCGGCAACTCGGAATCCCTGCAGAACCTGTCGGGGGGCACTCCCGCTCTGGTCGACCGCGTCTCGTTCCGCCGAGGCGCAGGCCGGCTGCACCTGGGGCTGGGGTGCGGCGGTTCATGCTGCCGTCTTGGGGCGGCCAAGTTCTGCGTGACCGAAGAGCAGGGCCCATCTCTCGGGGAACCGGGAGGTTAGTCGGGCAACGAAATCGCGGCCGACAAGTCGGGACCCAACGCTCAGGACCGCGCCGGCCTCCCACCGGGCCGTCGCGGGGGTGGTGGCGCCCCGGGCGGGCGGGTCCTTGAAGAACTCCCATCCCGACACGGGCCGGGGGTCGGGAGCGCAGCCGGGCGTTGTGCACGCGCACCCCGAGATCTGCGCGCGGACGCCGCCGGGCCGGGAGACGGGGACGGTCAGGGGTTGAAGAGGACCTTGACCGTCCCGTCGTTCTTCTTCTGGAAGTCGGCGTAGGCGGTGGGGGCCTGGTCGAGGGGCAGGTGGTGGGTGGCGAAGCCGTCGACGCCGAGGGGGTCGCCGTCGGTGAGGAGCGGCAGGATGTCATTCACCCAGCGTCGGACGTTGGCCTGTCCCATGCGGAGCTGGATCTGCTTGTCGAACATGGTGAGCAGGGGCATGGGGTCGGCGGCGCCGCCGTAGACGCCGGACAGGGAGATGGTGCCGCCGCGGCGTACGAGGTCGATCGCCAGGTGCAGGGCTCCGAGCCGGTCGATGCCGGCCTTCTTCATGAAGGGGGCGGCGAGCGCGTCCGGCAGTGCCCCGATCAGGGTCTGCGCGGTCTTCACGATGGCGTGCCCGTGGGCCTCCATGCCGACGGCATCGATCACCGCGTCGGGGCCGCGGCCGCCGGTCGCGTCCCGGACGGCGTCGGCGAGCTGGTCGCCGTAGTGGCTGAGGTCGTAGACCTGGGAGCCGTGGCCCGCGGCGCGGGCCAGGCGTTCGGGGACCAGGTCGATGCCGATCACCTTGCCCGCGCCGCGGTGGGCGGCGATGCGGGTGCACATGTCCCCGATCGGCCCCAGGCCGAGCACGGCCACGCTGCCCCCGGGCGGGATGCCGGCGTATTCGACGGCCTGCCACGCGGTGGGCAGGACATCGGAGAGGTACACGAACCGGTCGTCCGGCGGGCCCTCGGGCACGGGGATGGGAAGCGTGTCGGCGAAGGGGACGCGCAGGTAGTCGGCCTGTCCGCCGGGGACCTGCCCGTACAGCTTGGTGTAGCCGAACAAGCTGGCGCCGCTGCCGTGCTCGCGGACCTGGGTGGTCTCGCACTGGGAGTGCAGGCCCCGCTCGCACATGAAGCAGGTGCCGCACGAGATGTTGAACGGCACCACCACCCGGTCGCCGACCTTCAGCTTCTTCACGCCCTGGCCGACCTCGGCCACCGTGCCCATCGGTTCGTGGCCCAGGATGTCCCCCGCGTCCAGGAACGGGCCCAGCACCTCGTACAGGTGCAGGTCGGAGCCGCACAACCCGGTGGACGTGATCTTGATGATCGCATCGGTCGGTTCCAGGATCTGCGGGTCGGGGACCGTCTCCACGCTCACCTTGCGGCGGCCCTGCCACGTCACGGCCTTCATCGCAGCTCCTCCGATACGCATACCGGCTTCGGACCCCGCGCATACCCGGGATGCGGCCGAAGAAGCCGAGCAGGAGCGTGGACTGTCAGTGCTGGCCTCTGTTCAGGAGGGCAAGGGGCGTGCCGTGACTCTCCTGGCCGCTGAGACGGTCGGCATCTCGGCCGGTGCGCACCTCACGCGCCCGGGCCGGCCGTATGTGGGCCCGGGCCCAGGCGCGCGCCACGCGGAGCCGCCGACAACCTGTGGTTGCACCGGATTGCCGCTGTGGCGGCGGCGCCGCGCGGACCGGACAGCCCCTCGCACAGGCGGGGACGATGCTGGTGGTCTCGCCGCCTTTGGTGATGACGCCGTGGGGGCGGTGCAGGACCCTCAGGCCGCGGCAGCGAGGGGCGCTTGGAGGTCGGACAGTGCCCGCTCGCGGGAGCCGTGGATGGCCGGCGCCTCGGTCACGGCGTGGGCTTCCAGCGTGCGGCGGACCTCAAGGTCGGCTGCCACCACGGCCATCGGCCGGCCGGCCTGTCGGCACATGTGGTGGGCTCGTACGACCGTGCTCAGTGCGGCGGGGCTGATGGGGGCATGGGTCAGTTCCAGCACAACGGGCGCGGTCCGGTGCGCGGCCAGATGGCCGTCGATGGCCGCTGCGGCGGCTGCTCGACCGACGATGTCCAGATCGGCTCGCAGCCGGATGATCACTACACCGCTGTCGGTCACCTCGATGGGCAGCACGGGCGCTCCTCTTCTCCACGGCCGGTCTTCTCCTGTCCCGCTGCTGCCCCCGCGTTGCGGCGACATGCGGCCGTCGCTGCGCCCGACTCTCGGCAGGGGTCAGGATCCCGTCGAGGATCCGCCTCCACAGGAACAGCCGTGGCGGGGCGGGCCCGTCAGACGCGTTGGGCGCGGTGCAGAAGTGTTCGCAGGCCGTGGGCGCGCAGGGCCGCGCGGGCCGCGTTCGCACCGGGCGCACCGTGCACGCCTCCGCCGGGGTGTGCGGCGGCGGAGGCCAGGTAGAGGCCTCTCACAGGGGTTTCGGGGCGGCCGGTGCCGGGGGTAGGCCGGAAGACCGCCTGCTGGTGCAGGGCGGTGGTCCCGTTGTTGATGGCGCCGTTGTGCAGGTTCTCGTTCAGGGTCTGCAGGGTGGTGGGCGCCAGGATCCGGCGGGCGCGGATGAGCGCACGGAAGCCCGGCGCGTACCGTTCCACCTGGGCTTCGATGCGGTCGGCCATGGCCTGCTGCTCCCGTTCGTCCCAGCGCCCGGTGATCTTGTCCGTTCCGGCGTCAGCACGGATGTGCTGCGGGAGGTGGGTGTAGGCCCAGGCCGATTCGGTGCCCGCGGGCGAGCGGCTGGGGTCTGCCGTGGTCATCTGCCCGAACAGGACGAACGGCTCGTCCGGGACGTGCCCCACCGCGAGCTGTGCCGCGAAGCGGGTCAGGCCGTCGACGCCGTCGGCCATATGGACGGTGCCCGCCTCTGCGGCCGGGGCTGCGGTCCAGGGCACCTTGCCGGTCAGCGCCCAGTCGACCTTGAACGTGGCGAAGTCCCACTGGAAGCGTTCCAGGTCCCGCACCAGACGGGCGGGCAGGTGCTCCTCGCCCACGAGCTCCCGGTACAGGGCCGGCGCCGACGTGTCGGCGAGTACGGCCCGGCGCGCGCCGATGGTCTCTCCACCGGCCGTTCTCACCGCGACGGCGGCGCCGGCGCGGACGACGACGGACGTGACGCGTTCCCGGCAGCGCAGGACTCCGCCGCGCTCGCGCAGGCGCCGCACCAGGGCGTCGGTGAGGGCGCTGGAGCCACCGACCGGGACGGGGAAGCCGTGGCTCTGGCCGAGCATGGACATCAGCCAGCCGAAGCCGCCGCTCCCGGCGGCCTCGGGCGGAAGGTCGGCGTGCAGGGCGTTGCCGGCCAGGAGCAGTCGGCCGCCTTCTCCGGCGAACTCCTCCTCGCCGAGGCGGCGTACGGGCAGGGCCAGCTTGCGGGCGAGGCGCAGCCCGCCTGCGGTGCGTAGGCTCCTGGCCAGGCGGAGCCCGGACTTCAGGGGTGGGAACGGCGTGAACAGGGCCTTCACCACGTCCGGACCGGTCCGCGTCCAGATGTCGCACATGGCCTGCCAGGCATATCCGTCGCCCTGCGCGAACCCGGCCAGCCCGGCCGCCGTCTGCTCGGCCCGGCGCTCCAGGACGGCGCACCGCCCATCCCTGAGGGGATGCGCGAGGACGCGCGGGGCGTGGCTCCAGCGCAGCCCCTGGGCGGCGAGATCGAGTCCGGCGAGGACCGGGGAAGCTGCGGCCAGCGGGTAGAACGCGCTGAAGACGTCCGAGACGTAGTCGGGGTGCACCCCGCGGTCGCTGCGTACGGCGCCGCCGGGCTCGGGCTGGGCTTCCAGAACCTCCACGCTCCAGCCGGCGTCGACCAGCAGGTTCGCGGCGACCAGGCCGTTGGGGCCGGAACCGATGATCACGGCGTCAGGCACGGGGCGCCCCGGTGCGCGGGCGGTCGTGTTCGACGGCCCGGGCCAGGCGGGCGAGCATGCCGCGGTGGCGCACCTGCAGCAGCGCCTCGCTGAGGGGGTTGTGGAGGGCGCCGCCGATGCCGCGCAGGGGGTGCTCGTCGCAGACCACGAGGGTGTCGTCGCCCCAGGGCCGCAGCTGGAGGAAGATCCGGGCGGTGCCCAGGCCCTTGGCCAGGGCTTCCAGCTCCAGTTCCCGGCCCGGCTCGTTGTGGCGGACGGTGGTCACGCTCCGGGCGGTCCAGGGGCCCAGCCGCACCGTGTAGCGCAGCCGGGATCCGGTGGCGGGCCAGTGCGCATCGAGGGGTGTGGACTCCGAGGGGCCCACTACCCATTCGCCGTACCGGGTCGGGTCGGCCAGCACGGCCCATACCGCGTGCGGGGCGCGCCGGATGAGCTGGTGACGGACGGCCATGGGGTCTCTCCTCCTGGGGGCGGGTGGGCGGGCGGCGGGTGGGTTCCACGCCGCGGGTATCTCCGGGTGGGGTTGGGGGCCGCTCGGCGGGTCGGCAGCCGACGGGCCGCGTCGTGCCCCTGCCCCCTTTCGGGCGGCTTCACCCAGGGCGTTCCGTCATGCGGCAGCGGCATGGCACCGCTCCGGACCACGCGTGGTCTGCCGATACCTTGCGCGCTCCCGGTCAGGAGTCGAGGCGGGCGGATCACCTTTCACTGCTGCGGGTAGCGGTGTTCCTTCTCGTCCTGGGCGTGCTCCTGCGGTGTCTGCCAGGAGTCCTCACGGCTCCGGGCGACCGGATTCTGCTCGGCGGGCCGGACCGGAGCCGCGGCACGGCGCCTGCGCCGGCTGCCGTACCAGAAGGCACCGAGCAGGAGCAGGACCAGCACCACCCCGGCGGTGATCAGGAAGAGCGACGCCTGACCCTCAACTGCGAGATTCTGTTGCACGATCATGCACAACGCCTACCCGCGTTACGGCGGGCCACCACGCGCTCCACTCGTTCGGCGATCTGTGTCGCCACCGCCGGGGATGCCTTCGGCGCCCCGGCGCGGCCGGGGGGCCGGGGCGCCGGGGCGCCCGACGGCGTCCTAGCGGCCGAGGGCGTTCTTGAGCTGCTGCTTGGTCATGGTCGATCGGCCGTCGATGTCGCGCTTCTTCGCCTCGGCATACAGCTCGTCCTTCGTCGGGTCCGAGGAGCGGCCGCCCGCGTGGGACTTCTCCCCACCGCGCTGCGCGGCGGACTTGCCCTGGGTGGAGCTGCGGCCGGCGGTCTTGCTCTCCCCGGACTGGGCGCGTTCCTTGTTGACCGTCCGGGCGGCCATCTCCTTCGCGCGACTTTCGGACATGCCGCGCTTCTCACCGGACTCCTTCACGTGCTCGTACTGGCGTTCCCGCTTGGGGCTGGATCCTCGGGGCATGGCCGGGCCTTTCGTCGAATGCGGTCTACCGGTCATGCTGCGTGCGGCCGGGCCGGCCCGCACCTTCAGGAGAGGCCGGCCGGCTTCCCGACCCGTGCACGGGGACAGCGCGCGCGAGGTGTTACGGCAGGGGTGTGCCGCCGGTGGCGTTGACGACTTCGCCGGTGATGTAGCTGGCTGCCGGGGAGGCGAGGAAGACGTAGGCGGGCGCCATCTCCGCGGGCTGGGCGGGCCGCCCGAGCGGCGACTGCTTCCCGAATTCCGTGGGGTCGGGCATGGTCGCGGGGATCAGCGGGGTCCATACGGGGCCGGGCGCGACGGCGTTGGCGCGGATGCCGCGTTCGGCGAGCATCTGGGCCAGGCTGTGTGTGAAGGAGATGATCGCGGATTTGGTCATGGCGTAGTCGAGCAGGTGGGGGCTCGGCTGGTAGCCCTGCACGGACGCGGTGTTGATGACGGACCCGCCGGCGGGGATGTGGGCCAGCGCGGCGCGGGTGATCCAGAACATCCCGTACAGGTTGGTCTTCATCACCCGGTCGAACTGTTCGGTGGTGATCGCCTGGATCCCGTCCGGCTGGGACATCTGGTAGGCGGCGTTGTTGACCAGGAGGTCCAGGCCGCCGAGTTCGTCGACGGCCTGCTCGACGAGGGCCGCGCACTGGTCCTCGTGGCGGATGTCGCAGGCGACGGGGACACCGGTACGGCCGGCCTTGCGGATGAGCCGTGCGCTCTCCTGGGCCTCGTCGGCCTCTTCGGGCAGGTGGGTGAAGACGATGTCGGCCCCCTCCCGCGCGAAGGCCAGGCAGACGGCCCTGCCGATCCCGGAGTCGCCGCCCGTGACCAGTGCCTTGCGGCCCTCCAGCAGCCCGTGGCCCTCGTAGCTGTCCTCACCGTGGTCGGGGCGTGGATCCATGGCCTCCGTCGAGCCGGGATGGTCTTGGGGCTGCTCGGGGAACGGGGGGCGCGGGTGGCGTGTCACGGGGTCGGTCAGGGGGGCGGTCTTCTTCGGATGGGTCACGTGGTTCTCCGTCTCGCGCGGGGTCGGGGGCCGTCAGGAGGAAGACGGGTAGTTCGCTGCTTTGAGGCGGCGGGCGAGGTGGGCGGTGTTGGCGGCGAGGGTCCTGGTGGTGACGGCGGTCTTCTCGGGGGTCTTGTCGAGGTCCTGGTAGTCGGTGCCCTGCATGGCTTCGCCGACCCAGTAGGTGACGGCGTTCGGGGCGAGGGAGAAGCCGACGTCGTTCAGGCCCTGGAAGACGTCGGCGCTGACTTTGTGGGCGCCGTCCTCGTTGCCGACGACGCAGAGGGCCGCGACCTTGCCGTAGGTGAGCATGCGGCCCTCCTCGTCGGTTTCGCCGATTTCGGCGTCGAGACGCTCCAGGACGCGCTGGCAGATGCTGGAGGGGTGGCCCAGCCAGATCGGCGTGGCCAGCAGGAGGATGTCGCACGCCAGGATCGTGTCCCGGATGGCGGGCCAGGCGTCCCCGTCACCCATGTCGGTCTCGACCCCGGGCCTGACGTCATGGTCGGCGACCCGGATGACCTTCCCGGTAACGCCGTGGTCGGCAAGGGCCGCCATCGTCTGCTCGGCCAGCAGCTGCGAGCTGGAGGCCTTCGGGGAGGGGGAAAGGGTGCAGACCAGCGCAACGGCCCGCAGAGGAGTGGTGTCGGTCGTCGAGTTCATGCGTCCCGACTACCCGGACCGGGAAACTCCATCCCGCCAATCTCCCGGTATATACCGATACGAGTTGAAGGGATGGCCCGCAGCTCGTGCTGGACGCTGCCGCCATCGGAGCTGGCTCCCGCTCACGGCGGGGCAGCGGCCGCCTGCCCGCCAGGTGAACCGGCGCATCCGCTCTCCCGATCCGCTGCTTCACCGCAGAGGGCGTCGCTCTCCCGATCCGCTGCTTCACCGCAGAGGGCGTCGCTCTCCCGATCCGCTGCTTCACCGCAGAGGGCGTCGCTCGCACGGGCGGGCGGAGCGGCCGCATTGACCCCCTGCCACGCGGGGTGCACAGCCGCACCACGCGGCACCCCGAGGGTGGACGCGCCGCCCGGACCGACACCTTCGGTCTCCCACCCCTCGTGGCGGTGCGCTGCGCCGGCCGCTGCTCGGGCAGGGACATCGGCATCTTCCTGATCATGCGCTGGGGCTTCGGTCACCGTATGCAGCAGAAGGCGGCCCTGTCCCCGAATTCCCGGGCAGGAGCGGGACCAGGTCGCATACGGCAGCATGTAGCCGGTGCTCCCGCCGGGCGCGGGCGACGGGGCGTTGTAGCGGGGCATCACGGCCCTGGTGCAGTATGCCGAGCCACATCACCGGTTCGCCGAGCTCGGGACCAAGGCGACCGACTGCTCGAAGGCCGACACCACGTCGAGGCCGCCCGCGTACATGGTCCATCGGAGCACGAACTCATGCTGCCGCGTACGAACGGCGGTGCGTTCCGGGAGGGTGTGACGGTCCTGGCGCAGTGCGTCGAGCGGGAGGGCCGGCTGCCAAGGCGCGGCCACGTCCAGGTCGTGCCCCGCGGTCGGGCACCGCGCCGGGAGCCGGACCGGGAGCCAGAGGGCGCGCGCCGCGACGGGCTCCACCCCGAAGCACAGGCGCAGCCCGCGCCCGTCACCTCCCCCGGGGTCAGCACGGCCCCGGCCGTCGGCTGACGTGCGGGCCAGGGCGGGGGGGGTGGGGCGGGGTCGGTTCGGATAGACCGGCTGCAGCTGGGCAGCAGCGTGGCATGGCCGTCCTTCGAAAGCTCGCCCGTCCGCTGCTCGCCGCCCCGTTCATCGCCGGGGGACTGCGCACCCTGCGCAGTCCCGAGACCATCGCGGAAGTCGCCCAACCCCTCGCCCGGGAAGTCGGCAAGCGCGTCCCGGCGCTCGGCGGGGATCCGGTGCGGTTCGTACGCGTCACCAGCGCCGTCCAGACGGCCGCCGGCCTGCTGTTCGCGACGGGCCGCGCCCCGCGCCTGGCCGCGCTCACGCTCGCCGCCTCGGTGGTACCGACGTCCCTCGCCACGCACGCCTTCTGGAAGGAGGAGGACCCGCGGGAGCGGGCCCGCCGGCGCGCCCACTTCCTGACCGACCTCTCCACGCTGGGCGGGCTCCTGATAGCCGCCGCGGACACCCACGGCAAGCCCTCCCTCGCCTACCGGTCCCGGCACGCGCTCGACCACCGGCACCCGGTCAAGGCCGTGCGGCGACCCGCCGAGGCCGCCGCGGCGAGCACCGTCAACCGCGCCAAGGCGGTCATGGCCTCGCTGCCCGGCTCCCGCTGAGCCGGCGGCGCCGGCCGACCGTATGCACGCATCGCGTCCTGGCCAGACTCATTCCCGCCAACCCCAGCTCCCGGAGTGCCTTAGATGATCACCCACCGCAGCCGCCCCCTAGCCGCGGATGGAGTTCACCTCGACGCCGTCACCGTGTGCCTCCAGGGCGAGATCGACATCCTCAACGGCGGCGCACCCCAGCACACCCAGAGCCCGGCGCCGCGCTCGGCCGGCCGTAGGTCATCGACTCGCTTGTCACAGGTGGGCGATGCGCGGGTGTGAGGCCCGGTGCGCGCGAGCCGGTCGGGCAGACGACCGCCCAACAGAACGAGGCGGGCTGCGTGGTGGCGTTGTCCCGCACAGGGGGCGAGGATTTCCAGCAGCTGTTCGTCGGTGCCGTTGCGGTTGCCGATCAGTGCGTAGCCGATCTGGACCGGCGGACGGAGGTCGCCGAGGGTGAGGGCGTCGGGGGCGCCGAGGGTGCGCTGGAGGGTTCTGCGGCGGTGCAGGGACCGATCCCGGGAATGAGCTGGAGACGGGCCATTGCTGTCGGCAGAGTCCCGTCCATTATCTCCCGAGCGCGGTCCACGACGAGGGGCCACCGGATCCGTTCACGAGCCATACCGGTACATGTACCCCTGCGGCGCCGCCGGCCCCCTACCCGTCAGCCAGCGCAGGTGCGGCACGGACCTGATCCGCGCCAAGGAGCCGGCCTGGTCAGCGGACCCTGGCGAGGGCTGCCTCGGCGGCGTTGTCGGCGACTCCGACGGGCATCCGTTCCCCGGACTCGACGTCGAGCTCCAGGAGGACGCGGGAGGCGTCGGGTGCGCGGCGCGGCCCCGGGCGGCCGGGGCGAGGGGTTCGGCACGGCGGCGGCCGGTGATCTGCCGGTCGGACGCACGCCGCCGGTCGCGGCGGGGCGCCCACTGCTCCAGCGGTTCCCCACGCTCGCCCACGGCCGTCCTCCTCCATCGCCACCGCGCCCCCGGCAGAAGGTTGCCCGGTTCGTCCAGCCATGGTGTCTCACCGTGGGGTGTGACGGTGAGGCCGAAGGAGTCGGGGCCGGGACGGCCCTGCTCCCCCCACCAGGAGCAGGAGGCCTCCACGGCGTCCCACAGGCGCCGCGGCCCCTGCTGGTAGACGATGCCCGGCCCGTCTTCCTGCGGCCGGCGCACCGCCGCCCACGACCGGTCGTTGCGCGAGCAGAACCAGGCGGCCCGGGGGCCGCCGCAGCCGGAGCACACCGCGAAACGCCCCGCGCTCAGGGCGGGTGCAGCCTGCTGCCGGTGGGCGGGGGCCTTAGCCTCCGTCCCAGGCCAGCTGTCCCGGGGGCCGCCACGGCCGGGCCGGTAGCGGAACCGGAGCAGGCCACCGCCAAAGAGGCTGTCCGCCTTCGGAGGGCGGGCCACAGCATGGTGGTGTGTGGGCTCGGTGCGGGCGAGGTGAACAAGGCGTGGTGGCCATGGGCGAGGTTGCCAAGACGAGGGGGCGTGGAGGATGGTTGCGCTGAGGCAACTATTTTCTAGACGTATTTGAGGTGAGGGGTTCGCACCGCGGGCCTTCAACGCTTGGCGAATTTCACCCAGTCCATTTCGCCTCCCGCCGCGGAGATCACGGCGTGGGGAGAAGCCCCCTATCCCGTGATCCTCGCCGATCACGGTGCGGTCGTCGTGTCGTCGAACGCGGCAGCCCGTCAGGTGTTCCCGCAGCTGCGCTCCGGGGCGGCGATGGCCGACGTGCTGCCGGGCTGGCTGGCCGACGCCCACAGCCGCCTCGCGCCCGCAGGCTGCCGGCCCGACCGTGAAGACGCCTCGGACGCAACCGCGCACGGGGCGGTCGGCGATCGTTCCTTCGAGGCGCATCCGACCGTGCGCGGGAACGGAAGTGTGGTGTGGTGGCTGGTCGAGGACACCGATCACCGCCTGGCCCTCGAAGCGCTGCGCATGGAGCGCGAGCGGACCGCGTTCCTGACGCGGGCCTCCAACCTGCTGCTGTCCTCGCTGAACCCAGAGCGCTGCATGGACGTCACGGCGCAGATGGCGGCCGACGACCTCGCCGATGCCGCCCTGGTGATCGCGCCGGCCCGCGGCGGGCTCCTGCCGGTCATCTCCTGCCTGCGCGGCGGCAAGCCCTCCGCGTCCTCCGTCGCCGCATCCGCGGAAGACGTCCCGGGGCTGGCGGAAGCCCTGCAGGGATTCCCGCCGGTGCCCTCCCGGTGGATAGACCCCGCCACCGCTCCGGCCTGGCTCATCCCGGACGGATTCGGCCCGGTGGGATCGATCGTCGTGACCCCGCTTCCCGGTCACGGTGTCCCGGTCGGCGCACTCGTCCTGCTGCGCACGGCAGGCGGTACGTTCACGGAGGCGGAGGAGGTCTTCGCCCGGCTGTTCGCCGCACGTGCGGGAGCCGCGATGTCGGCGGCCCGCCTGTATGCGGATCAGGCGTCCATCACCGAGACGCTGATGCGAGAACTGCTGCCTCCCACGCTGCGGCAGATCTCCGGGGTCGACTACGCGGGCGGCTACCGCCCCTCCAAGAGCCACGAGCGGATCGGCGGGGACTTCTACGACGTCCACCCCGCCGCGGTGGAGGGCGACGCCTCCCTGGTGGTGCTGGGCGATGTCTGCGGCAAGGGTCTGGACGCCGCGGTGATGACGGGCAAGATCCGCACCACCCTGCACGCGCTGCTGCCGATGGCCGACGACCACCAGCGGATGCTGAGCCTGCTCAACACCGCTCTCCTCAACAGCGACAACGCCCGCTTCGCCACTCTCGTCCTCGCCTCGGCGGCTCGGGCCGGCAACAGCGTGCGGCTGCGGCTCACCAGCGCCGGCCACTGCGCGCCGCTGATCCTGCGCGCGGACGGCCTCATCGAGGAAGCGGCCACCCGCGGCACCCTGGTCGGTGCGCTGCCCGACATCTTCACCGAGACTGCCGAGGTGACGTTGGCGGCCGGTGAAACGTGCCTCCTGTACACGGACGGGATCACCGAGGCCCGCGGTGGACCACTGGGCGACGGCGAGTTCGGCGAGGAGCGGCTGCGGCGGGTCCTGGCGGAGTGCGCGGGGATGCCGGCGGAGGCGATCGTGGAGCGGGTGCAGATGCTCGCCGCCCAGTGGGTGGGTACGGGCAAGCACGACGACATGGCGGTCGTCGTCGTCTCCGCCCCCCGGACCAACCACCTGTCCGCGGTAGACGGCCACACCCGGGGCAGGTACACCGCATGAAGACAAGTACCGGCGCGGGCGCTGCCCGCGCCCCCCGGCTGGAACAGCTGACGGAAGAGCTGTGGCTGGCCGTCGCCGTCGGCGACGAGTGCACGGCGACCGCCGTGGTCACCGGCGCGCTCGATGACGGAGTCGACGCCGAGAGCGTTCTGCTCGACGTGATCGCTCCCGTCCAAGGACGGGTCGGTGAGGAATGGGCCGCGAACCGGATCACCGTCGGCCAGGAGCACGCCGCGACCGCCATCAACGAACGGGCCGTCGCCGCCCTCGCGCGGCACCCCGCGGCCCGCACGGCTGCCGCGGTCCAGCGGCGGGGCCGGATCACCGTGGCGTGCGTCGACGGGGAGTGGCACGCCCTGCCCGCCCGCCTGCTGGCCGAGACCCTGCGGCTGCGGGGGTGGCACGTCGACTACCTCGGCGCGCAGGTCCCCGTATCCCACCTCATCACGCACCTGCACCTCACCGGTTCGGACGTGGTCGCGCTCTCCAGCTCGATCCCCACCCGGCTCCCCACCGCCCACGCCACGATCAGCGCCTGTCAGGCCGCAGGAGTGCCCGTCATCGTCGGGGGCGCCGCCTTCGGACCCGGGGGCGACTACGCCCGGCTGCTCGGCGCGGACGCCTGGGCCCCCGACGCACGGACCGCCGCCGATGACCTGGCCCGGCGTCCGCTGCCCAGACCCCAGCCCGAGCACCAGCCCATCGACGACCTGCCCCACCTCGCGGACCAGGAGTACACGATGGTGGCCCGCACCAGCGGGCAGCTCGTCAAAACGGTGTTCACCGGCCTGGAGGACGCCTACCCCGCGATGCGCGCGTACAGCACGCAGCAGCGCGAGCGCACCGCCGAAGACCTGGCCCACATCGTGGATTTCCTCACCGTCGCCCTGTACACCGGCGACGCGGAGCTCTTCGCCCGGTTCCTGGTGTGGACGGCCGGCATCCTGCGCGTCCGCGGCGTGCCCGCCCGGTCCCTGCTGCCCGCGCTGTCGATCCTGGGCCGCGAACTCAAAGACTTTCCGCGCGCCACCGGCATCCTGCGTACCGGCGCCGCCTCCCTGACCCCCGCCCCGTCCACCTCCGCCTCCGGGACCCCCGAGTGACCCTCTTTTCCTCCATGCCCCTCGAACTGACGCGCCGCAGCACCGCCCACGGTGTCCGCATCGAGCTGCGCGGCGACCTCGTCCACCTGCACACCGAAGGGCTGGTGACCACCGTGAGCGAACTCCTGACGCAACAGGGCAGACCCGCCGAGCTGGTCCTGGACTGCAGCGGCGTCACAGCCGTCGACTCCAGCGGGCTGTCGTCCCTCCTGATGATCCGCCGGATGACCAACGCCGCCCGCGTACCCCTGCACCTGACCCAGCGGCCTCTGCGGCTGGAACGGATGCTGGAGGTCACCGGTACGCGGGCCTACCTCACCGCACCGGAGGAAGCCCGCACCGCGTCCCGGCAGTCGGACAGGACGTCGGCCGCCTCCGAGGAGTCCATACCGGCCCGCAAGAGCCCTCCGGACAGCAGCAGCTGACCGTGGAAGGCCCCTGCGCCGGCCGGGCAAGCCACTCGCGCGAAGGCACACCATGCCCGACCCGGCAGCCACCCCGTCCCAACCGGAACACGACGCCGCCCGCGCCCTCAGAAGCCTCGTCGAGACCCTCGACATCCTGTGGGCGCACCCCCCTGTCCACACCGCAGGAACGACGGCCTCCACAGCACAGCTGCGCATCATGACCCTGATCGACGGCCGGCCCGGGATCCGCATGCGCATCCTCGCCCACACCCTCGATACGACGGCCCCGTCCCTCACCCGCATGTGCGACCGCCTCGAAAACCTCGGCTTCCTCGAACGCCGCACCAGCCCCCACGACGCCCGCGAACGCACCCTGCGCCTCTCCCCCGCCGGTTCCACCCACCTGGCCCACGTCCGCAACCAGCGCGAAGCCACCCTCACCCACGCCCTCACCGCCATGCCCCCCGACAGCCGGCGCGCACTGTCCACCGGCCTCGCCGCTCTGCACCACAGCATCACCCGTCTCTGAACTCCCGCAGACGCTCGCGCACCACCCGCGGAGCAGGCCAGCGGCCAGGGCAGCCGGCAGCCGGCCGGGGCGCCGGACGCGGGGGTCTCTCGCACGCCGACCGAGGGTCGGCCCGGTCCGGCCGCATCCCGCCACCTGGGGTCTGCTGCGGGCAGGATGTTCCGCGGCCCACTGCTGCGCCAGGAAGTCGTACGCGCCGACCGGCAATGTCTCACTCATGACTTCGATCCGCTCGGTGCGGGGGCCGCGACGTTTTCGACGACTGTTTTGACCCAGGCCAGCCCTTCCGCGTCGGCGTACTGACCGAACGTGAGGTCACGCGTCCTCACACCGCCGTCCCCGTGAACCAGGAGTGAACCGGGGCGAGCGCGGATGACGGCGGCCATCCGTTGACGGTCGCCAGGAGCTGCCGATAGCGCTCCACGAGCGGATCGGCGCTCGTCCGCAGGCGGGCGAGGAGCCAACGGCGCAGATCGCCCTCCGCGGCATCCTCGAACGCCCGGGCGTAGAGAGCGGCCAGCAGGTCCGCCGAGGACGTGTCCGTCGCCTGAAGCAGGTCGGCCGAAACGGCCTCGTCGATCCGTTCGCGCATGGCCAGGTCGAAAGACTCCTGCAGCGCGATGGCGTCCCTCCGGGAGAGCTCTTCCTCCTGGTTTCGGGCCGTCCGCCGAAGCGCGCCACAAGAGTCCGCGCTCTGGCAGAGCCCGACGAGTTCCACCCAGGCATCCACCTGTTCAGCGGCGTGCGCCTGCATGACCTCCGGGAGGGGGGCGTCCCGATCCAGTACCCTGCGTATCGTCGCCAGGTCGAGTCCCAGTTCGCGCAGTGTGCGGACCAGCTCGAGGCGGGCAAGCGCGTCGGGATCGTAGGGACGGCAGCCCGCCGGACTCCGACCGGCCGGCGGGACGATGCCCCGGTCCGAATAGAACCGGATCGTCTTGACCGGCACTCCTGCACGGCGGGACAACTCCCCGATGGAATACTGCGTGTCGCTGTCCGTGTCCCCAGCCCGGCGTCTCCCCCTACGGGAGGCTCAACCGGGGCCGGGCACATCGGGGTTCGGGCCGTGCCTGTGGCCCTCGACGGCTGCTGGTACCTCGGCGCACGTCGGCCCGCACGGCTCGGTCCGCCGTTGATGGTGGTCGTGGCTCCGTCTCGGGGCAGCTGACCTGGGGTGGGCGACCACGGGCGGTGCGCGGTCTGGATATTCGATGGTCGCCGCTTGCTCATCGTCGTCATACTGCCGCGATGGACCCAGTCACGCTCGAGACCGACCGCCTGGTGCTGCGGGCCTTCACACCCGCCGACGCGGACGCGGTGTACGAAGCCTGCCAGGACGAGGACATCCAGCTCTACACCCCGGTGCCGGTGCCGTACCGGCGGGCGGACGCGGGGAAGCTCGTCGGCGAGACCCTTCCCGCGCAGTGGGCCGAGGACAGGGACTACACCCTCGGCGCGTTCCGCAAGGACACCGGCGCCCTGGTCGGCTCGTACTGCCTGACCTTCATCAGCCGCGGTGTCTGGGAGCTCGGCTACTGGGCGGTCAAGGAACAGCGCAGACGCGGGTACTCGGTGGAGGCCGCTCGGGCCCTGTGCGACTGGGGCTGGGACACCCTCGACGTCCACCGCATCGAATGGTGGGCCATGGCGGGGAACACCGCCTCGCGCGCCCTCGCCGAAAACCTCGGCTTCACCGTCGAAGGGACACTGCGCAAGCGCGGCATCGCCAACGACGGCACACCGCACGACTGGTGGGTGGGTGGACTGCTGAGGCCCTGACGGCCGGTCCGGTGCCGGCCGGTCGCCACGACGTCCGGGAAGCGGTCCCGCACGAGCGCGCCGCAGCGGGTCCGGAGCACGATCCGGCGGCACGGCGGCCCGGGCCAGGAGGGACGGCACGGGCGGGAGGTGGCCATCCCGGCACTGCCCGCGTGGGTACCCGTCGCGCATCGGCATCCCGCACGCACCGTCCCACGCACCCCGCCGGGGCGTCCCGGCCCCCGAAGCTTCGCCGCGGGGGCCGTCCACGGGAAGAGGGGATCCCAGGCACTCGGGGGCATCGCTGTGCCGTCAGCGGTCAGCCGAACAGGTTGCCGCCCACGGCCGGATGGCTGAGCTCGGACATGTCGTCGGGGCGGGCGAGACGGTCGTGGATGAGCCGCCCCCCACAGGGGCCGACGACGCGGCTCCTCGTCCGCTCCATCCCGTCGTCGGCGTAGCCCTTGATCCATCGGGCGTAAGCCCACTTGCCGGTATTGGCGCTGTCGGCGACGAAGTCCCGGAAGACGGCCCCGTTGCCGGCGGCGAAGTCCTCACGCCCGGTCGGTACCTCGCAGTAGAGGCGGACGACCGGCTTCGCCCACTCGTGGGCGGGCCAGTCGACCCGCACCGAGGCGATCTTCGCCAGACCCGTCGCCTTCAGCGAATAGGTGAGGCCGTCCATCGGGAGCACACAGCTGTCACCCGTATGACCGACGCCGCTGAACAACGTGACCTCGGGCTTCACCGGCTGCCGGACTGAGTCAGACATTTCATTCTCCAGGGTCAGGAAAACTCACCCTTACCCGCTCAGGCGCATTGAGTAACGAAACGTCCCTTTAGGGACATATCGATTCGCATGACACGTCGCTCTGCCCGGGTACCGGCCCGGCGGCCGGCACAGCAGATCGCCGAGAGGACCGTACGGGCGGTTCCGGAGCCGCCCCGCGTCGTACGGACCACGGCACCCGATCAGGCCGTCGCCCCGCAGCCCGGCCCTCGCGGCTGCCCCACCTCATGGTCGGGAAACACATGCGATCCGCATGCATGACCGTCATCGCGCCGGGCATCGGATGCCTCGGAGGTCACAACTATGGTTCCCCTGCTTCTCGTTCTTCTGCTCGCACTGATCCTTTTCGGCGCCGGATTCGCCGTGAAGATCCTCTGGTGGGTCGCGATCGCCGTTCTGGTGCTCTGGCTCATCGGATTCGTCGCCCGCCCCAAGACCGGCAGCGGGCGCTGGTACCGCTGGTAGCAGCACCTCAAGCGCACCATCGCGACACGGAAATGGCGGTGGCCCACTCCCCCAACCGAACGAGGGGACAGGCCACCGCCATTTCGGCACGTCCGGACCATGCCTGACGCACCGAAATCGCCGTGGCGGTACGGCATCGGCGGCCGCGGGAGCGTGGGCCGCGTGTTCGTCGGCTCGCGGTGTCAGGTGAGGCCGGTGATGGTCACGGTGACCGAGGTGTCCGCGGCGGCAGCGGTGCCGAGCTCGCGCAGGGCCTCGTACACGGCGGCCCGGGTGTTGCGGGCGACGTCAAGAGCACGGCTTTCGGCGAACGTGACGATCCGGACGTCGACGTCACAGCGGCCGGTGTCGCCGTCGTACCTGATCCTCAGCCCGGACGCGGGCCGGGGTGCGTCTCGACGGTCGGGGAAGGCCGACCGGAGCCGGTCGGTGAGGCCGGGGGTGAGGAAGGCGACGCCGGGAACGCCCCGTACGGCCAGCGCGAGCGCTTCGTCCAGTGGAGGCGGGTTCATCGTCCTGCTCCCTTCGTCGCGTCGTGCGGGTCGGTGAGGCCGGTGATGCGGACGTCGATGCCGGTGACGTTCAGTCCGAGACGCGCATCGGCCGCTTCCTGGGCCGCACGTCGCACATCGTCGGCCAGCGCCAACAGGTTCGGCGCGTCGGCGGGGGCCACGATGTGCAGGCTGACGGAGAGCGTGCGGGAGGCGGGGTCCGGCGTGATGCGGCAGGAGCCGGCCCGTACTCCCGGTACCCGTTCGGCGGCGGCGCGCAGGACGCGGGCCGCTGTGGACTCGTTGATCCATATGGCCTCGTCCGGTTCGCCGAGCGGGAGGGGGCGTCCCGGCCGGAGTTCGGCGCGGACGATGTTCATCACCCGGTCGGTCAAGGACGTGGTGTCGTATTCGGCCGGGTCCTGTTCCTGCGCCTGGCCCATCCGGTGGACGGCCGCGCTCAGCTGCCGGAGTTCCTCGACGGCGGCGGCGCAGTGGGGGCATGTGCTCGGGTGGTCGTCGGTGTACCCGTCCTCCCAGGCCGTCCAGGCGTCGGACAGGTGTCGTCCGCAGGGCAGGGTGGGGTCGTCGTCCGGGTCGGGCGGTGTGGGCAGCGGGTGGGTGGGTGTGGTCATCGCCAGGCCCCCAAGGCATCGGTGAGTTGGCGTCGGGCACGAAACACGCGGGCGCGGACGGCCTGCTCGGTGATGCCGACCGTTTCCGCGATGAAGGGGTAGGACCGACCGTCCAATTCTCTCAGTACCCAGCAAATGCGCTGTTCGGCCGAGAGGTCACCCAGAGCTCGCTGAAGGTCGGTGGCGGCGGCCCTGCCCTCGGTGATGCGGTCGGGGGCGGCGCTGTGTTCCGGTGCGGCCACCTCGGCGGCCGCGTCGAGCGGTACCTGGGTTCTGCGGGCGCGCAGGATGTTGAGGCACCGGTTGGTGACGATGCGGTACACCCAGGTTCCGAACGCGGACCGGCCCCGGAATTCGGGGAGCTTGCGCCAGGCGCTGACCAGAGCGTCCTGGACCGCGTCCTCCGCCTCGATACGGTCGCCCAGGAGCCTTGTCGCCAATCGGAGCAGGGCCGGGGCGTGCCGGCGGACCAACGTGGCGAAGGCCTCTTCGTCGCCCTCTCCCGCACGTACCGCCAGAAGTGTGTCGTCGAGGTTCGCTTCCTCGTCCGGCGCTCTGGTCTGTGGGCCCGTCATGGGGCGGCTCCCTTCGTGATGGTGTTCAGCCGTCCGGACGGTGCACCGTGCCCGGGTGTGGAAGGTCCAGGTCACGGCAGCTTTCACCGCGGTGTGCGGATGCCCCGCCGGGACCCTCTCATGCGGGCGCGCAGTTCGAATGTGTCCGGATAGCGGAGAAAATTTCTTGGCGGGACGCGTCACAAGCGCATCCGGTCGGGGTCTATCCGAGTGAAGGCAACCGCAGGGGCGCCGCAGGGGCGGCGTCCGGACAAGGGAGACACGGACATGACCTCGCAGCAGACGATTCCCGCGTCGAAGCAGGCGCTCGTTCAGCAGAAGGACCGGACGGGGGCGGGGGCGACCGAGATCTTCCTCGGCAAGACCGGCTCGGACGAGCCGGCCGGGACGCGCGGCAAGACGTCCATCGCGGATGTGGTCGTGGTGAAGGTGGCGGGCATCGCCGCTCGGGAGATCCACGGCGTGTACGACATGGGCGGCGGTCTGTCGCGGACGCTCGGTGCGGTCCGTGACCGGGTTCCCGGTGGGCGGCCGAACGTGGGGCGGGGTGTGAAGGTCGAGGTGGGCGAGCGGCAGACCGCCATCGACCTGGACCTGGTCGTCGAGTACGGCGTCAGCGTCACCGAGGTCGCCTCGGACGTCCGGGAGAACGTGATCTCGGCGGTCGAACGGATCACGGGTCTGGAGGTCGTCGAGGTCAACATCGCCGTCAACGACGTGCACCTGCCCGAGGACGACGACCAGGCCGTCGGCGCGGACTCCCGCGTCGAATAGCCGTCCCGGGCAACGAGGACACGGGCAGGCGCTGCCGGCCCTTGCGGCGGCGGCAGGTAGGAAGAAGGACGAGTGATGAGTCGGGCTTTCATCGGAATGGTCGCGGGGATCGCCCTGGCGTTCGCCGGATACTTCGGAGGGTTCGGCGCGTTCCTGCTGGTCGCAGCCCTCGGCGCGATCGGATACGCGGTCGGCGCCTGGTGGGACGGCGATGGGCGGTCGCAGGATCTGCGGGAGATGCGGCAGATGTTCGATCGGAGTCGGCGATGACGGAGCGTGCCGAGCGCGGCTCGACCACCGTCGCGGACAAGGTCGTCCGCAAGATCGCCGAGCAGGCCGCCGTCGAGGCTCTCCGGGCCGGCGGGTCGGCACGGGCCGGCGGGACGGCACGGGCCGGCGGGTCGGCACGGCCCAGCGGGACGGCGACCGTTCAGGGCCGGCGGGCCGAAGTCGCCCTGCGGGTGGCTCTGCCGTACCCCACCCCGCTGGCGCAGGGGGCGCGCCGGGTGCAAGAACACGTCAGGGACCGTACTCGCCGGCTGACGGGCCTGGAGGTCGCCCGGCCCCGGCTGGCCGTCACCCGGCTCACGGCTCGGGACCCCGCCGCCGGGCCCGCGGCCCCTTCGGCCGCCGCGGGGTTGCCGGCGGACAGCCCCGCGGGGCGCACCCCGCGCCGCTGGTGGTCGCCGCGGCGCGTCCCCATGGCCCTCCTGGTTCTGCTGGCCGGCTCGGCGTGCGCGGCGGTGACAGCCGATGTCATCCGAGTCCACGCCCTCGGCGTGCCGGCGGCTGCTTGGCGAACGGATACCGTCGAGTGGCTGGCCGGCCACCGGCCGGGTGACCTCGCCGTCACCGGTGCCGCGCTCGGCGCGGCCGCCGCGGGACTGTGGTTGCTGGTGCTGGCCCTCACCCCAGGACGCCGCGGACGCCTCAGCGTCACCGCGCGCGCACCACGCCAGAGCGTCGCCGTCGACCGGTCCGCCGTGGCTTCGCTGGTCCGCGATGCGGCCGGTGACGTGGAGGGCATCGAAACGGTGCGAGTCCGCGCCGGTCGGCGACGCCTGTCCGTCCGCGCCCGGCTGGCATTCGGTGATCGAGAAGACGCGGCTGAGCAGGTCACGGCCGCGGCCCAGGGGGTCCTGTCGAGCTGCCTGTTGCGCCGGGCGCCGCGGCTGAGGGTCACGGTCTCGCCGCAGCCGACGTGGCAGCCGCCCGGCGCCGCCGGTCACACCCCTGCCGAGGAGAAGGGACCCATCGGATGATCGCGCCCCGTACGACCGGCAACCGCACGACGCTCGCCATCGCCGGCCTGGTCCTGCTGGTCGGCGGAGCCTGGCCGGTCGGCTCGTGGAGCCCGATCGCCGACCGGCTCCCGGCGGGATGGCCCCGGCCGCCCGCCGGAGGGAGGCTGCTCGATCGCACGGCTCTGGCAGACCTGCGGTCGCACGTCTGGTGGACCCCCGCCGTCATCACGGCCGGCGTGCTCGTCACCGTACTGCTCGCCCGGTGGCTGCTCGCCCAGCTGCACGTCGGCCGGCCGTCCCGGCTCCGGCTGGCCGTCGCCCACACCTCGCTGCGCACGCAGGCCCTGGAAGAGGCGCTGACCGAGCGGGCGGAAGGGATCGACGGCATCGGTCGCTGCCGCGCCCGCGTCCATCCCCGACGGCGGAGCGAGCGCCTGCTCGTGCGTGTGCGCGTCTGGCTGGAACCCGGTGCCGCACCCGACACCGTCATCGGGCAGCTCACGGCCCTCACCGCGGAAGCCGAAGCCGCGGCCGCCCCGTACCGGATCGAGACCCGCCTGCGCCTCAGCCACATCACACACGGGGCGCCCCATGTCCACTGACGTGAGGCCCGCAGGCAACGCCGGCGCGCGCGTCGCGGACCGGACCGCCGGCGCCTGGTGGCCCGCGCTGCGCCGGACCCCCATCGCGCTGTGGAACGACGACATCACCGACTACGCGGCCGCTCTGACCTACTACGCCATCCTGGCGATCCTCCCCTCCCTGCTCGTCACCGTGCTGGCCTTCGGCCTCATCAGCCCCGACACGGCGCACCAGTTCATCGCCCACGTCACGCACTACGCCCCCGGACAGTCCGGGACCGAACTCCACGAGCTGCTCGCCAGCGCCCTCGACCGGCACTCCGCTGCCTGGACCCTCCTCGCCGGCGGCACCGCCAGCGCCGTATGGTCCTCCTGCAGCTACCTGGCCGTCTTCCGCCGAGCGCTGCACCGCATGCACCGCACCCCCGACCAGCGCTCGCCCTGGCGCGCGGCCCACCGCATCGTCGCCACCGCCCTCGCCCTGCTCCTGCTCCTCGGCGTGAGCGCCCTCGTCCTGATCCTGAGCGGGCCCATCGCGCAGAGCGTCGGCAGGCTGCTCCACCTCGACGACAGCGTGCCCTTCGTCTGGAGCGTTCTGCGATGGCCCCTGCTGCTGACCCTGGTCGCCGGCCTCGTCGTGGTCGTCTTCCACACCGGACCGACCGCCGCCCGGCGCCGCCGCTACAGCCTTCCCGGCGGCGTCCTCGCCGCCGCGCTGTGGCTGGCCGTCTCCGCCGGCTTCGCCCTCTACCTTTCCCTCCTGGGCACCTACAGCCGCCTCTACGGCTCCCTCGCCGGCATCGTGGTCTTCCTCATCTGGCTCTGGCTGTCCAACCTGTCCCTCCTCACCGGCGCCCAGTTCACCGCCACGCTCCGTCTGTACGAGATCTCCGCCGCCCACGCGCCCGCGCCCGAGGCGGGGCCGACCGTCGGCCGTCCCTAGTCCCGGCGGACCGGGCCCCTCAGGAGCACGCGCGACGTGCGGCGGGGGCGCGCCGGGCCAAGACCCCGGCCGTGGCCGGCCGCCGGCGACAGCGGTTTCCCGGCCCCGGATCCGGAACGGTGGCACGGGTTCGGCCGGAGCGGCCCGACGGTGTGCCGTGCTGCGGACCGTGGTCACGGCTGCCGCTCTTGCTCTGCCCCTGCCCGCCACCAGCGTTCACACCGCCGAGGAGGCGGCCGTCGCCCGGATCGGAGCCAGGTGCGGCGGGTGGGGGAAAGGGGACCTTGGTCCCGCTTGGACCGGTCTCGAATGGATATCCCTATGCCGTCGTTCGTTCGCACGGAAACCAGCCGTGCTGCTCCGGCCGGGCCTTCGCCGGCCCTGCCGGAGTACCACCTCTAGCAAGGGAAGTACATCGTGGGCATCATCGCCTGGATCCTCATCGGCCTCATCGCGGGCGCCATCGCCAAGGCACTCACGCCCGGCAGGGACCCGGGTGGGTGCCTCGTCACGATCCTCATCGGCATCGTCGGTGGGCTGCTCGGAGGCTGGCTCGGCAAGGTGATCTTCGGCGTGCACTCCCTCAACGGCTTCTTCCACCTTTCGACGTGGATCGCCGCGATCGTCGGCTCGGTGATCGTGCTCCTGCTCTACCGCCTCCTCACCGGAAGGCGCTCGCGCTGACCAAGGTCCCCGATCGCTGTCAGCGATCCTCGGTGACCGACCGCACCACCTCCCCGCGCGACCCGCTCCGCCTCCGTGACCGGCCCGTCCATCCGGCCCCTTTCATTCCGGGCGGTCTCGCATACCGTGCCGGACGGGCGACCGGGACCGACGGGATACGGGCGGGATACGGGCGGGATACGGGCGCGGTGACGCGCGGACGTTCCGGGAGGCGGGGCGGGCACGCCGGCTTCTGCCGGGCCGGGCGTGGCGTCCCGCCCCGGCGGACGCCGAGGCGGCGGCCGCCGCTGTCCTGCGCCGCCTCACCGCCCCGCTGCCGACCCGGCGGAGTGCGGCGGTGCGGATGGCCGTCCTGGACCGGGACCGCCGGCTCCAGCGCGTTGACCGGCGTCCGATCACGCTGGGTGACCCGCGGTCACGGACTCGCCTTCTCCGGAATCCGGCTCATGCTGCCGGACGTCCGGGGGCGCGGGCGGTCCATCGTCGCGGCTCAGGACGTGGGCGGGGTGAAGTCCACGAGGAGGGACTTCGGGCCGCGGGTGAAGACGCCCTGCTCGGCCGGGTCGTAGCCCGCGGCGGGCCGCAGGTCGGGCATGGCGTCGAGGAGCTGGTTGGCGGCGATCTCGACCTCTGCCCTGGCCAGCAGGGCCCCGACGCAGAAGTGCCGTCCGAGGGCGAACGCCAGGTGGTCCGCAGCCGCCGAGAAGGCCGTGGTCGCCGTCAGATCCTCCCGGAAGACGTCGAAGCGGTCCGGGTCCTCGTAACGTTCGGGGTCGCGGTTGGCCGCTCCGATCAGGCAGGTGACGGTGGCACCGGCCGGGACGGTGCCACCGCTCAAGGTGACGTCGACGGCGGCCTGACGCATGATCATGTGAACGGGCGGGCTGTGACGCAGTGTCTCCGCGAAGGCCCGGTCGATCAGCCCGCGGTCCTGCCGGACGGCCGCGAGCTGCCGCGGATCGGCCAGGAGGTTCGAGAAGAGCCCGGCGACGGCCTTGTCCGTGGTTTCGGCGCCCGCCGTCAGCAGCAGGCTGCAGAACGCCTTGATGTCCTCGTCGCTCATGCGCACGCCGTCGACCTCGGCGGTGCAGAGCGCGGACAGCAGGTCGTCGCCGAGGCGCTCGCGGCGGTCCCTGATGACCGGCAGCATGTACGCGGCGAACTCGGCCTGCGCCCGTGCCCCGGCCGCCGCGCACTCCGGATCCCCGGCCAGGTTGCCGGTGAACGCCACGAAGGCCCGGTACCAGCCGCTGATGCGCTCCTGGCCGGAGCGGTCGAGCCCGAACATGTCGGCGATGACGGTGATGGGGAAGTGGGAGGCGAAGCCGCTCACCAGGTCCACCGAGCCGCTGTGGCGGAAGACGTCGATCAGTTCGCGGGCGTTGCGCTCAATGAGCGGAACGACCTTCTCCCGCAGCTCGTTGCCGCGGAAGGCCGGGGCCACCAGGGCGCGCCGGGTGGCGTGCTCGCGGCCGCTCATCTGGAGGAGGGTCTTGCCGTGCACGGGCTCGGTCTGCCAGGCGTAGTTGTCCGTCGTGAAGAGCGAGTCCCTGTCCTTGAAGGCCCGCGCGACGTCCTCGTAGCGGGAGATGAGGTAGCTCCGCGTCGGCTCGTGCCAGACGAGGGGCGCGTGCTCACGCAGCGCCCGGTAGGTGGGGTACGGGTCGTCGGCGAACTCCTGCGACAGGATGTCGGGGACGTCGGGAGCGGCGGTCATGGAATTCCCCCGTCAGCTTGGCTTTCGACACGCCGACACCGTCGGCGCCCTGGCAGCCGGCCTCTTTCTGCAAGGGAACACCACACCGCCCGCCGTGAACAGGGTCTCGGCCCCCGCGCCGAAGTCCCGGGGGACGCGCCCGGAACGGCTGTCCCTGGGGCCCCTCCCCCACCGCGGTCCGTGAGCGCCGACCGCGACCGGTGGCGCCGGGAACAGGCCCGGCAGGCCCTGGATGGCGCGGCGGTACGGGAGGACTTGCGCGGCACCGGTGGTGCCGCGGGCGTGCCGGGGAACGGAGAGTTCCCGGGCACGTCCGCGGCTCCCGCGCGTGACGCCTACGACGAGAAGAGGACCGAGCGGAGCTTGACGCGCTCGCCGAGCGTCTTGCCGGGGAGCATGACGATGTAGTCATCACCGTCGCAGTCGAAGGACGGGAAGATCGTCGCCGTGGCGTTCGTCAGGTTCTGGGGCGCCCTGGCCGCGAGCAGTTCGGTGGCTTCCCCCAGGTTGATGCACACACCGCTCGACGGGTCCACGATGGTGTGCGGAACGACCAGAGTGGTGCGGTACTTGAACTCCCCGTCGGCGGCCTGGGCCACGTTGGGCACGGCGACGAGCAGCGCGAGGGCGCCGAGCGCGGGCACGGCGGCGTTGCGGAAGCGCATCAGGATCTCCTGGGCGTCGATGGTCTCCCGCCCTGAGCATCCGGGCGACGTGGGACCTGTTCCCCCTTCAGTCGAGGTCAGGCACGAATTCAGCTGTACGGGGCAACTCGGCGCCCGGCAACCGGTGCGGGCGAAGGCGCCGGAGGTGCTCCTCGCCGCGAAAGGCACCTCGGTCCGGGCCCGGGAGGCACTCCCGGGCCCGGGTAAGGCCGGTTGGGTGGGGGCCTTCCCGGGGGGCCATGACTCCCCCCCCGGGGGGCTGTCGGTGGGATCGGTCAGTTCCAGAATCCGGTGTGGACTTCGCGGGCTTCCGGCAGGTTCACCGGGCCGGTCACGGGGAGGTCGCGCTGGCCGGCGACGAACACGGTCCGGCAGGGAAGGGACATGGTGGGGTTCTCCTCGTTCGCGCCCGTCATGTCGAGCAGTTCGTCCTCGCCGAGGGCGTAGACGACGCGGCCGATGCTGCCCCAGTAGATGGCGCCGGCGCACATCGCGCAGGGTTCGGTGCTGGTGTAGAGGGTGCAGGTGGTCAGGAAGTCCGCGTCGTACCGGGCGGTGGAGAGGCGGACCAGGTTGGTCGCGGCGTGGCCGGTGGCGTCCCTGTTGGTGGTGACGGTGTTCTCGGCCTCGATCAGGACGCCGCCGTCGGGGCCGACGAGGAGGGCGCCGAAGGGGTGGTTGCCCGCGGCGCGGGAGCGGCGGGCGACGGCGACGGCCGCGTGCAGGTGCGCGATGTCGGTGTCGGTGGCTGCGTGGGTCCGGTCGGTGGTGCTGGTCATGCGGGGATCTCCTCTGTGGTGTGGGGTGCGACGGGTCCGGTGGACGTGTCTCGCGCGCCGGGGCGGCGGGTGAGGGCGTAGTGGATGAGGCCTGCGGTCAGGAAGGCGACGGCGGCGGCGCCCGCGCCGAGCGCGGGGTGGGCGGCGGCGACGGGGCCGACGAAGAGGCCGGGCTGGCTCATGAAGGGGATGGCGGCGGCGAGGCCGAGGAGCCAGGAGGCGAAGCCGGGGCCGAAGCGGGCGGCCGGGTCGGCGGGGCGCCGGCTCAGGAAGCGCTCGACGAGCATGACCGCGAGCCAGGGGCGATCCAGTTGCCCAGCAGGATCAGGAAGTTCTCGAACGACTTCCAGTAGTCGCCCTGTCCGGCGAGCCAGCCGAACGTTCCGCCGAGGGCGCCGACGACGAGGACGGCCTGCCGGCGCCGCATCCTGACGCGCGCGACCAGCCGGGCCAGCGCGCCGGAGTAGCAGTCCAGGCAGCTGGAGGTGATGGCCGAGATGCCCAGGGCCAGCATGGTGACGGTGGCGAAGAGTCCGGGCAGGACCTGGCCGACGAGGTCGGTGGGGGTTCCGATGAAGGCGATGGTGCCGATGGCGGGGCCGAGTCCGGCGATCCAGACGGAGCGGAGCCAGGTGCCGGTGAAGGCGTACGCGAAGAGCTTGCGGGGCGGGGTGTCGGCCGGCATGTAGCGGGCGTAGTCGGCGGCGTACGAGGAGAAGCTCAGCGCGCGGGCCGCCTGGACGGCGATGGTCAGGGCGAAGGCTCCCGCGAAGCCGACGCGCCCGCCTTGCCGGGGTCGAAGGCAGAGCCGAGGTCGCTCTTGGTCAGGGTGCAGACGGAGACGACGATGAAGAGCAGCGGCAAGATGACCGCCATCGTCTTTTGGACGAGGTGGATGAATCCGTAGCCGACGAGCGCGATGGCGACCTGGCTGATGGTGATGATCGCGAGGGCCGGCCCGAACCCGGTCCCCAGCAGGGTCTGTACGGCGAACGCGCCGAGGACGGAGTTCACGGCGAACCAGGCGCAGGCCTTGAAGAAGACCAGGACGGCCGGGATCGCCGCGCCGATCCGGCCGAGCGGGCCCTTCGTCTGGACGAGCAGGCCGACACCGGAGCGCGGCCCGAAGGTCGACATGGCGCCGATCGCGGCGGCGCCGACGGCGCTGCCCAGCACGATCGCCAGGAGCGCCTGCGTCCAGCCGAGGCCGCGCCCCCGTACCGGCCGCCCACTGGGCGCTGGCCCGGCGCTGCCCGACATCTCGCGCCCGCACCCCCGCAGATGCGCGCACCCGTGGCCGCGGGACCAGGACCACTTCCGGGACCGGACCGTCGGACGCTGGTCGAGTGGGCTCGCCGCCAGCAGCAGGTGCCGGGGCCGGGCGTCCGGTCCGACCGCGTCCCGGGTCGCGGCGCGAGCCTCCCGGGCCGGGGTGGGCCAGCAACAGCGGCGTATCCGGGAGGATGGGTCGCGCGCCCGTGGGCTCCGCACTCGGCGAATCCAACCACCGCGCAAGTTCGTTTCCCCGTCAGTGGGTTCGGGCCCGCTGCGGTGGTCGGCCGGGGCATGGTCGGAGCGGGGGCGGGTCCGGTCGGACCGCGCCCGGGGGCCGGGTTGGTGGGAGGG
>NZ_JBICWZ010000030.1:0-48810 GCF_043199995.1 Streptomyces sp. NPDC048507
GGGTGGCTGCGGAGCTTGCCCGAGACACAGGCCGGTCCCCCGGTCGCCTCCCGCTCCTGGCCGCTGCTTGCGGCTCGCATGAACCAGATCCGCGACCAGTGACGGGGGTCAGCGCGCGGTCGGGTTCGGGCTTGGCGGTGGAGTCCGTTCGGCTCGCGCCTGGTCTGGAGCTCGGGCTCTTGCTTGGGCTGGAGCCCGTGCTCGTACTGGCGCTCGTGCCCGGTCTGGAGCTGGAGTCCGTGCTCGGGCTGGAGTCCGTACTGCGCCCTGGCTGGAGTCCGTGCTCGGGCCCGGGTTTGAGCTGGTAGTCGTGCCCGGGCTGGAGCTGGACACGGAAGGTCTGGTGTGGACGCCCTGGGGCGCGTCGGGCCCGGTAGCCCGGGCCTGCGTGCCGGGTTCCACGGCTGCTGGTGAGGCTGTCCCGTGCCTGGGGCCGACGGTGCCGCAGGGGTACATCGGTACATCGGCGTCGATGTACTGGCGGCTGTCCGCCCGGCTGGCTCTGGCCCGCCGTGAAGGCCGCTTCCCCGACCTGACCAACCCTGTCCGCCAAGGCCACGCTCCGCCGGCCCGGCCGGGCGCGCGCCTTCGTCGCCGAGATGCCCGTCCACCTCCAGCGCAACCACCGTCCGCTGCACCAGATGGTCGATGTCGAAGCCGTAGCGGCAGCGCGTGCTGTCGCCGCGGGCAGGGATGAACAGTGGTGCGCCGACGCCCGGCGCTCCGACGACGATTCCAGCACCGAAGGAGTACAGCCTCGTGTCCGAGAACATGTGGAGCTACAACCCCGAGTCGCACTACACGCCCGGTACCAGCCTGGTCGGTTTCAAGGTCGAGGCCAGCGACGGCCACATCGGCAAGGTCGACGAGGCCACCGAGGAGGTCGGCTCGTCCTACATCGTCGTGGACACCGGTCCGTGGATCTTCGGCAAGGAGGTCCTGCTGCCCGCCGGCACCGTCGTCCGCGTCGACGTCAAGGAGGAGAAGGTCCAGGTCAACCTGACCAAGGACCAGATCAAGGACTCCCCGGAATACGACAAGGACAAGCACCGCGGCGACGCCGGCTACCGCACCGAGGTCGGGAACTACTACGGCCGCAACATGGGCATCTGACCCCTGCGTGCGACGGGTGCGGCCTCCCCACGCGGGCCGCACCCGGTGCGCCGGAGTCTAGGTGAGCGGCTGCCCGCTGCTCGCGAAGTCCGGGCTGCCGCACAGGGCCTGGGCCCGGTCGTGGAGGAGCCGGCGGAACCCGGCTGCTGGGTAGCGGTCAGCGGCGGGGGAGCCGGGGATTCCGGCGATGTCGGCGAGGCACCGCTGGGGTTGTGTCTGCCAGCCGGTGACCAGCATGCGCACGCCGAGGATTTCCGAGCGGCGGTGGACCTCCAGCAGGGCGAGCAGCCCCTCGGCGTCCATGAACCCGACACCGCGCAGGTCCACCAGCAGGTCCCGCAGGTCCAGAGCGAGCCCGTCCACGACCTGTTCCAGGGTCTGGCCGCCGTGTCCGTCGAGGTCGCCGCTCGCGGTGACGAGGGCCGAGTTTCCGTACGTCTGGATGTCGACAGTGATCACAGAGCCCTCCCGAGGCCGCCCGTTACGCGATGCAGGCCCCCATCCTGGCGTGCCCGTTCCCGGTGTCCTGCGAGACTCGCTGAGCAGCTGGGCCGGCGGCGGTCTTGGTCCGGTCGGGGCTGGTGGGCGGGGTGTGCGCTGTCGTGGGGTGGGTGTGGGGGGTTACGGTCGCGGTGTCCGGCAGGGTGCCGGCTGTGATGGTTGGGTGGGTGTATGGCGGTGCCGTCGGTGAGGGTGCGGTCCGGGGCGGACGGTGAGCTTGTGCTGCTGTGTGCGGGCGAGTTCGACATGGAGTCGGCCGGCCTGCTGTCGCGGGCGGTGATGAGCGGAGCCAGGAACGCGCAGCTCTTGGTGGTGGATGTGTCGGAGCTGGAGTTCGGGGACTCCTCGTTCCTGAACGTGCTGCTCGGCCTGCGCCGCACACACGAGGTGGTGCTGGCCGGGCCGGTGCCGTCCCAGTTCCGGCGGGTGCTGGAGATAACCGGCGCGGATGCCTTGTTCGAGGTCCGTGACGACGGGCCGCCCGGCGGCCCCGCCGGCTGACCGGCGTACGGCTATGGCCTGGCGGTGGGTGGCCGGGCAGGGCTCCACCGCCGGGCAGGCCGCGCGGGAGATGCTCGGCGAGGTCGGTGAAGTGGATGGGGCAGCAGGTGCTGGCGGCGCAGACGGTCAGGTCGTCGCAGCCGGCTTCGACGGCTGCGAACAGGGCGGTGCGGATGGTGGTGAGGTCGGCGATTTTCGCGTCGACCTCGGCGAGCTTGGCCGCGGCCCGCTCCTGGAGACCTGCGACGGGGCGGCCGTGGCGGTGGCGGCCGGCCTCCAGGAGCTCGGCGACCTCCTCCAGCGTGAAACCGAGCCGCTGGGCGGCCTTGATCACCCGCAGCGCGGTCACCGCGTCCTCGCCGTAAAGGCGGTGGCCGCCGTTGCTGCGCTCCGGCTCGGCCAGCAGCCCGCGCCGCTCGTAGTAGCGCAGGGTCTGGACGTTCACCCCGGCCGCCTCGGCGACCTGCCCGCTGCGCAGCCCCGCGGTCACGGCCGGCCTCCGGCGAGCGTGCGTGTGGCCAGGGCCTCCAGGACCACGGCGTGCTCCACTTCCACCGCGATGTCCAGACCGATCAGATCCTCGCCCGGGGTGATGGTGAACGAGAAGAACGAGCAGCAGCCGCCCTCCCGCTCCACCAGGTCTCGCACTCGCTCCTCGACACCAGGCCCGCCCGTCAGGTCCAGACGCAGCCGCAAGGGCCCGGGACGCGACAGCGACGCCAGTTGCTCCGAGAACAGCGCATCCCACTCCGCGACCCGCAGGGGCCTCTCCGCGGTGGGCAGCGTGCAGGACTGCGGCACCCACGCCAGATCGCTCATCGCACTTCACTCCCGTCGTCGCGCCCCTGGAGGGGATACCTCCGACGGTAAACCGGTACCTAGGTACCGGATGCAAGCCCCGGTGGGCCGAACCTGCCGGCAGGCCAGCACGGTCGTGGCGAGGGCTGCGGTGAGGCAGGCGGTGCGAATTTGCTCATGGCCTGGCAGCACGTTGGGCGTACAGGGTCAGGGCCTGGTCGATGAGATGGATGCCGGCCTGGGTGGTGTAGCGCAGCATGCTGAAGTTGCCGGTGACCCGGGTCAAGGCGGTCTCGTCGTCTTGGGAGACGATCTCGTGCCGCAGCAGACCGAAGGTGCCGTTGATGTAGCCGTGGGCGAGAGAGCTGCACGCACTCCACAGGGTCAGCATCAGCTGACCACCCAGCTGGGTATGCGCTCCACCCTCCTCGACGATCTTGGTGTATTGCGGGGCGTTGAGGAACGTCTTGAGCGTGTCGGCCGGCGCGCCCGCGGCGAGTGCCAGCCGCCGCACCTCGGCCAGCCGAGTCTCCTCATCGCGGGCCGGCTGAGCGTTGAACCGGCCGTGGAGCTTGGTGGAGTCCTTCACCTCCTTGACCTGAAGTGCCAGGCGCCGCTGAACGCGGGCCGGCCGCTCGTCAGGGCCCAGCAGCCATACGGCGCGGGCAGCGTTCTCGATCACGCCGCGCACGAGCGAGGCTTGGGCGTGGGTATGCAGGACCGCAGAGGCATGGTCAGGACCCTCCTCGCGTACCAGCGAAGCCCGAAGCGCCATCAGATGATCCACGGCCACCGCAATCCAGGCGCCATGAGACACACGATGCGGATGGGTCTGAGCGTCGTCGAGAGCCAGCGCACTCCCGGGCTGAACCTCCCAGGGCGCCGGTGTGTCTCGCCTGAGATGAGCTCTGAAAGCGCTTCTGCACGCCCAGCTTCACGACCACCGGCTCCGCTTCGCCCTCGACCGCGATCTCCTCGCCGTGGGCGCGCGGCACCGGACGGTCCGCGCCCTCCCGCGCGACCCACTGCGCCAGGGCCGCCAAGCCCCGCTGGAACGCCTGCTGCGCCCTTGCCCGCCCCCTTCGTTCCATGAGCGCTCGCCGGAGCCGGAGACGGCGCCTGGGCGGGTTCCACACCCAGCCCGGTCAGCCGTGCCCGCTGCTCGGGCGGCAGTGCGCGTGAGGAGGTATCCCGCGGTACCGCCGCCGGGGTGCCCTTCGCGCCAAGCGTCTCCAGGTCTCGTCCTCTGAGCTGGCGAGAGCGAGAACTCGTTATCACACCGGTGTCTCCGAGGCGGGGGCAGCAGGGGCGGGAAGGCTGAGAACGGCGCTCAGGTGTGCGATGGAGGTGCTGTCGCCTTCGACGCGGACGTCCCCCGCAGCGACCGCGTCGGCCAGCTGCCGTCCGCCGTACACGACGCGCGCGAGCGCGGAGGGCCGTGCCGTGATGACGGCTTCGGGCTGCTGCTGGTAGCCGCGTCCGGCGTGCAGCGCGCCGTCGGCGATCAGGACGTGGAAGACCTCGTCGCCGAGGTGAAGCTCGTACCGCCCCCGCGCGCCCTGGGCACGGCCGGGGTCGAAGTTGGTGCGCAGGGAGAGGACGAACGACGTGGCGCTCAGATGGGCGGTGCGGTCGTGGGCCGGCGAGCGCACCGCCCAGCGGCCCAGTGCCCGTACGACGGGTTCGAGTTCGAGGCCCCAGTCGGTGAGCTCGTAAGCCTCTGCGGCGGCGGGGGCGGGGAGGCGGTGTTTGCGCACGATGCCGGAGGCCTCCAGTTCGGCGAGGCGCTGGGCGAGCACGTTGGTGCTGATGCCGGGCAGGTCCGTGCGCAGTTGGCCGTACCGCTTGGGGCCCAGCAGTAGCTCGCGGACCACCAGGAGTGCCCAGCGCTCGCCGACGAGGTCGAGGGCGTGGCCTGTCCCGCACGCGTCGTTGTAGCTCCGTTTCGTTGCCATGCAGACAAGCCTACCTCGGAACTTTCGCTTTAGAAGTGACTGGTTGTTTTTTGAAAGTGGCGGGGATACGGTGATCACATCGACGGCAGCAAGCACGTTGTGCGCCGCATGCCAGGCCACGCCGGCTCTGTAAGAGCCGGACACGACACCGAGGAAACCTCAGATGCGTACTCTGATCAGCTCTGCTTTCATCTCGCTCGACGGTGTCGTGGAGGCCCCGGGCGGTGAGCCCGGCTACCGGAACTCCGGGTGGACCTTCAAGGACATCGAGTTCCTCCCCGAAGCGTTCGACGTCAAGGGCCGCGAGCAGCAGGAGGCCGCCGCCATGCTGCTGGGCCGGACCAGCTACGAAGCGTTCAGCCCGGTGTGGCCCGACATGGCGGAGTTCGCCGACTACAAGGCGATGCCGAAGTACGTCGTCTCCACCACCCTCACCGAGGACAAGCTGGTGTCGAACTGGGGCGAGACGACGATCCTGCGCTCGCTCGACGAGGTCGCCGCGCTGAAGGAGACCGAGGGCGGCCCGATCATCGTCCACGGCAGCGCCGCCCTGAACCAGGCCCTCTCGGACGCCGGCCTGATCGACCGCTACCACCTGCTCGTCTTCCCCCTGCTGCTCGGCGCGGGCAAGCGCCTGTTCAGCGCCACCGACAAGGACACCCAGAGGCTCAAGCTGGTCGAGCACGCGGCCTACGCCAACGGCCTGCAGCTGAACGTCTTCGACGTCATCCGCTGACAAGGCTCCGGCACTCGTCCTGCCGTCGCGCCCCCGGACGTCGCACTCACCGGGGGCCTGCTCGGCGGACAGCCGGCGGAAGCCGGGGGCCGGTAGCGTTCCGCGGCGGGGGAGACGGAATCCCGGCGAGCTCGGCGAGGTACCGCTGGGGCTGGGTTTTACCGGCCGGTGACCAGCGTGCGCAGGCCCTGGATCTCCGCCTGACGGTGGACTTCCAGGAGGGCGAGGAGTCCTTGGGCGTTCATGAAGCGGACGGCGCGCAGGTCGACGAGCAGGTCCCGCACGTCCAGAGGGATACCGTCCAGCACCTCGCCGAGCATGTGGCCGCCGTGTCCGTCGAGTTCGCCGCTCGCGGTGATCAGGCCGGAGTCGGTAGGGCTGGACGTCGACAGTGATCAAGAAGCCCTCCCGAATCCGTCCGCCACGGCGGTGCACGTTCCCGTCTTGAAGTCCCTTGTCCCGGTGTCGGGCAAGACTCGCTGAAGGGCGGGTGCGCAAGCAGCATCCCGTGATTCTGGAGGTCCGATTCCTGCGCAGTTCCGCAAGGTGCCGGAGCCGACCGGGGCGTTGGCCCTCTTCGACGTCCGCGAGGATTCCCGGGCGGCGCCGGGCCTGACCGCCGTGGTGCTTGAGCACCGTCGGCTCGTGCCGGGGTTCAGCTGGTGGGGTGTGGGGTGGGGGTGTCGAGGATGAGGAGCCATTCTTCGTCGCGGGTTTCAACGGCGAAGCCGGCGGCGCGGAGGGTGACGGCCAGGGCGAGGGGGAAGACGTGGCGCAGCGCGGCTAGCTCACCCGCGCCTGTGCCGGGCGCGCGCGGGAGCCGGTCGTCGTAGGCGGTGTGGGTGAGTTCTTCGGGTAGCCAGCCGACGAGGACGCCGCGGGCGTGCCGGATGAGGCGGATTCCTTCACCGCTGGTGGAGGTCTCCTGGAACCCGGCTTCGGTCAGGATCTGCCGCACGCGCTCCATCAGCTCGTCGCCGGGATCCGTCATGGCGCGCACTCTAGGCCGCGGGACCGGTCGGGTTCGTATGCGGGGTACGGCGGTGGAGTGGGCGTTGCGGGCGACCACGGGCGGGGGTGGTTCGGGGGAGTGGATGCCGACCGCCTTGATAGTGCGGGGGCCGGGCGCAGGCGCGGCCGTTCTGCAGGGTGAGGGCGGTGCGTACGGTCGGCACCCCGGGGGGAGGGGGTGCCGGCCGTACGCACCAGCCCCGGTGGGCGTCCGCCCCTAGCTGCCGCACCGTCACGGCCCGTCTGCTCTGTGAGGTGTGTGCCAAACGTGCTGCGCGGGACTCTTTGTGGTGAACCGCCTGGCAGGTGCGTACTGAGCGTGGCCATCTGGGGGGTGGATGCGGTCGGACCATGGTGCTTGCGAGGTTTCTGGGCGGGTGGTCGTGGTGTCGTTTGCCCTGGGTAGGCCGTACGTCGGCAGTGTCGGGGTCGGCCTCGGCAGAGATGAGCATAGAGGTGGGGCGAGAGGCGTCATGGAGTTGCCGAGGGTGGTGGTCCGGCCGGGGTCGGCCGGTGAGTTCGTCGTGGTGTGTTCGGGCGAGTTCGACGCGGACACCGTCGGCACGCTGGTGCAGGCGTGCCGTACTGAGGCCGCGGGCGCACAGCTGCTGATCCTGGATATGCGCGGGGTGCTGTTCGCGGACTCGAGTTTCCTGAACGTGCTGATCCGCCTGCGGAACGAGGGGCCGGTGGCTTTGGCGGGTCCGTTGCCGTCCCAGCTGCTGCGGCTGCTGGAGATGACGGGCGCGCTGGCGCTCTTCGAGGTCCGGGACGCGGACGCCGCGACGGACTGACGCCCCGGCCCACGCCACCCCGCCCGGCCGGCGGCTACCGGAGTTCGCCGGGGCCGGGCTCCGTGCCTGCCCCGGCGGAGCGGAGTTGCTTGTCGGTGAAGGTGGCGGTGATGGTCTTGCCGTCGCCGTGCGCCCGGACGTGGACGGTGTCGGCGAGGTGGTGGACGATCCGCCACCCGAACCCGCCGGGCCGCTCGGGCGCCCAGGCCTGGAGTTCTGGCAGCCGGGGTTCGCGGTCGGTGACTTCAACGGTGACGGTAATCGTGCTGGGGAGGGGCCGGGCGGTGAGGGTGAATGCGGTGACACCGCCGGCGTGCCGCTCGGCGTTGGAAACCAGCTCGGTGACCACCGTCATCACGTCCTCCACCCCCGTCGCCGTCAGGTCCAGCGGCGCGAGGAGCGTGCGGGCGGCGGTGCGGGCTTGTGCGCCGGTGACGCCGGATCCGCCGGGGTCCGGTAGGAGTCGGGACGTGACGCTCCGATCGTCCATACGCTTCGCCTTCCCGGCCCTCGCCCTGGTACGCGGCGGCAGGGACGCCGGTCCTGTCCCCGCAGACCGCACTGTCAACCCGCCTCGTGGGGGCGGTGAGGGTCTGGAAGGGGTGCCGCGGGGGGCACCTGGCGCAGCGGTCAGGCTAACCCGGACGCGGTCATACCGGAAAGACAGCCGGCATTTCGGGCGCCTGCTCAGCCAGGTGGCAGAGCTTCCGACCGCGGGCGTCGGGGGAAGGGCCGCGCGGGGAACTGCGGTGCCGGGCGCAGAGCGCGCGCGAGCACGACCGCACGCCACGCGGTCAGGTGCTGGCCCGTGCCGAGCCTGCGGCGGCGGGGAGCGGGGCACCGCGGGGCCCAAGCTCCGCGTCCGCTCCGGTCGTCGCGGCGGCGGCCCCCGCCGGCCGTACCTGCTCCAGCTGACGCCCGTGTACCGCGCCTACCGCGGTGCACACCTGGCTGCAGCGTCCGCTCCCCCCTGCGCCTCTGATGCCTCCGGATCCAGTCGGGCTGCGACGTGCGGACCCGGTGCGTGCTCAGTCCCGTCGGGCAGGACCTCGATGACGCCGCACCCCGGCAGCCGCTCCTCGCGCTCGACGTACCGCGCCAGGCCCGCGACGCTAATCGGCAATACCCCGCAGCCCGCGCTCGGGCCGGAGTTGGAGCTAGGGGGTGGAGAGGGAGCTCGGGCTCGGGCTGGATGTCCAGCTCTGCCGGAGTCTGTACGTGCGCTGCAATCCGGGCTCGGCCGCGGACTGGAGGCGGGTAGGCCCTGGCTTCGCTCGTACGTGACGAGTAGACCGGGGAGAACAGGAAGCCAGCCGAGGCCTGCGACGGCAGGTCCGCGGGACGCGCGGACAGGCACGCCTACGGTGTCAGTCGGTGGGTTCCTGAGGTGTGGCGGGCCGCCGGTCCGTGTCCTTACCCGGCCCCTGGCCCGCATCGGGTGCGGGCGCGCCGTCGCTCCTGCTCTCCTCCGTAGGGGCCCCACCGGGTATGTCGGGGGCTTCGGTTCCGCGAGGCGGCAGATCGGGAGTCACCGGATCCGGGTTCTCGGGCACGCTGGCAGGGAGCTCCGGCTCCCTAGGGGTGGTTTCGCGCTGCATCGCTCTCCTCCTCGCGGGCGGCTTCGCTGTCACGCCCCTGCGCATGCCCCGTCCCCGCCCTTCCACGCGGCCGAAACGCCGCGGAGGCACCTTGAACCGGTGTCCGCCGGCCCGCATGAGCCCTCTCCGCCGGGCCACCTGCAACGCGAGGCCGCCGCCCGTCCGGGCGGCGCGCGGGGACTGGAACTCGCGGTCATGGGCTGCCGCCGCTGCCCGGGTGCAGTGGCTGCACCGGCCGGGAGGGGGAGGCCACGCTGTTGCGGGTAGACGGGTTGTCCTGGGGGAACAGGAACTTTTCCCACCGGTCCAGTCCGAAGGGCATCAGCGGCAGCGCCGCGACCAGGAGCAGCACCATCACGATCATCAGGCCTCCCGATGCAGCGGCACACCACGGGATACACGCGGGCAGAGGCGTCGCCCCCAGCCTGACCCGAACAGGTGACCGGCGCCCGCCCACTCCGCGCCACGCTGCGCCGTTCGGGTGACGAGCCCCCGCACCATGCCGGCACCCGCACGCCATCCACCCCTGTCCGCGCCCGGGCTGACCCCGCGCAGCGCCTGCCCGGCCCGGCCTGCTGCGCCCTGGCTGGGAGCGGCTCCCGCTCTCGCAGCGTCCGGGCCGTCTCCGGCTCGGGCGCGGATCCGTGCCCGGGACGCCCACAGAGCTGCACCCTCAAGGGGGGCACGTCTGCGGCGGCTCCAGCGCCCGGCCCGCCAGCGGCGCCCGGCGCGCGAAGCCCGGCGCGGGCGGGGCCCCCGCAGGCCACCGAGAGCTTCCCACCCGCGCACGTCCTGGCCGCCGGGGTGGTGCGGCCGGGTGCCCTGCCGACCAGCAGCGCACCGCCCGCAGGAGCCCGGGCCGCACCGCAGCCGGAGGCCTTCCACTGAGCGTGTGCTGCGACTTCGTGCCGCTGTGGAGTGCTGGTGGGGTCCGTGGGCCTCTGACCACCGGGACAGCCGTGTTGACATGTAGTTGACAGGTATTGGTAAGTCAGGACAGCCTTCCGCGCATGATGCAGACACTCCCGCCCGCCACTCAAAGGGCCGCAGACGAGGCGCAGTTAGGGAATCACACCCACACTTACCTGCCGCGGTACAAGAAGGAGCCCAGGCGCCTCGACCTCTTCGACAACGGAGTGGTGGTCGAACAGCAGGACGGCAGCCTTCTGCCGATCATGTGGAACTCCATGCTCGTCTACGAGGGGATCACGAGCCGCAGCAGTGTGGTGTCCCGCAACTACACCCTCTGCCACACCGACGGCCGCTCGGCCTTCCTCACCAACTGGCAGGGGGCGCAGGAGTTCGGTCCGATCATCAACGCGGCTGTGGCGAAGCTGTGGGTGCCGCACCACCTCAAGCGCATCGCTGACGGCACCCCCTGGGTCCTGGTGAACATCGCGGGGAAGCCGAAGAGCAAGCTGGCCATCAGCAAGGAAGGGCTGGAAGCCGGCCGCGACTTCTACCCCTGGACCAAGGTCCGCAGTGTCGGAGTCGAAGTCGGCTCGCTGTGGGTCAAGGTGTCGGGGAAACTCACCCCGGTCGCGTACCCCGCGGTCCACATCTACAACTTCCACGCCGCCCTGCTCGTGGCCAAGCACTTCCACGAAAAGGCCCAAGGAGCGTGACTGCCGCCCGGCCCGGCGCGCCCGGGGCCCCGGCCCCCCCGGCGGACCGCCGCCGACGCAGCGGCACGCAGACGTCGGCGAGCCACGCCTGGGACATCACCGGTGCCGCCCGGTTCGCTCAGCCGCCCGCGCACCGGCCGGATGGACTGACCACCTGATTTCCGGTGACGGGACGGTCATCAGCGACGACGTGATCGGGCCGGGCTGGCGCACCCATGGGCGGCCGCACGCTCTTCCCGTCAGCGGTACTCCTGCGCCCGGGCTGGAGCCCGCGCCCCGCACCCCGGGCCGGAGTCCCCGCGCGGGCGCGGGTTGGAGCACGTGCCGGGCTGGAGCTGGAGTGCGCCCGTGCTGGCGCTCGTACTCGCGCCCGGGCTGGCGTCGGCGCTCGGGGGCGGGGGCTTGCACGGCGGCCTGGGTGCGTTCCGGAACCGCGTTCCTACGAGCCGACACCGAGTCCGGCTCACGCCGGGAGCCGTGCCGCAATATGGCCGGGCCGCCGTAGACGGGCGGGCGGCTGCGCATCGGTGAGGAGAGGCCAGTGCGCGGTCGGGCGTGGGCTCGTGCCGGGCTGGCGGCGGTTGGGGAGCGGGTGAGGGCCCACGCCCGCGCCGACCGTCCCGGTGGCCCCGCTCCGTCCGTGCCCGGGCTGGAGTCCGCACTGGCTCGGGTGGATGTCCGGGCCCGGGCTGGGGTGCGGTTCCCGGGCCCGGGCATCCCCGGACCGGTGTCCGCTTCTCCGCGTCGTGGGGCTCACGCGACGTTCGCGATGTCCCTCTTGTTCGCCCCGAGCTCGTCGCTGAAGTGTCGGCAGACCGGGCCGTGGACCACGGCGGCACTCCACCATCCCCTCCGGTTCCAGCGGCTGCACACAGACGTGACGCCGGAGGACGTTCCCGGGTTCGGGGCCGATCCGGCGGCCGCCGCCGGCTGACCCGGCGCGGGGTCGTACGGCGCCGGGTGCGCCGCGCGCACCGGGCTGCCGGGTGACGGGCTGAGCCGATCGTCGGGTGTACGGGACGGGCTCCGGTAATCCGCTCCAGGTCCGGAGCACGAGGACCGTGCCCAGCGACAGCGTTACAGGTGGGCGTGCCGGATTCAGCGGCTTGGCGTGTTACGGCTGGGCGTGCCGGTTTTGATGCGGCGGCGGTATGCGGCTTGTCGGCATGCCGCGTTGCAGTACAGGGAATCGGTACGACCTGCCGTCACGGGTGTTTCGCAGCGTGCGCTGCTGCAACGCCCCGCCGCCCGCGACCCCAGAAGGCCCCCCTGTCGGTCATGACGACGCTCGGTACGACTGACGTCACGGATCTCGCGGGAGATGCGCCGAACGGTGGCGGCCAACGCGTCCATCGCGTTCGTCTTCAACAAGGTGATCGTGGCCGGCATGGTCGCGGCGCTGGGCGGCGCGCCGGGCGTGATGGTGGGGGCGGTGGCCGGAACGCCCGTGCCGGGGCGCGGCGCGCCGGGCACCGCCCCTCCCGCTCAGGGGGTGAGCACCAGGCGGATCGGGTCGCCGACCTTCTTCTCTAGGCGGGCGACGGCGTCCGCGGCCTCGGCCAGCGGGACGTGAGCGGTGATGGAGGGGGCGAGGTCGATGCGTCCGGCCGAGGCCAGGCCGACGAGCTGCTCCACGTGCTCGGGCTCGGAGCCGTAGTGGCCGCGGACCTGGTTGACGTTGAAGCAGAATCCGATGCTGTCGGCGATCGTGACCGGCTCCGGGGTGAGTCCGGCGAGGACGAGCGAACCGAACGGACCGAGAACCGACGCGGCCTGGGCGCGGGCGGCGCCCACCCCGGCGAAGTCGAAGGCGACGTCGAGGCCGCGCCCGGCCGTCGCCTCCCGCACCGCCTCCGCGAAGTCCGGGGCGAGCGGGTCGAGGGCGACGTCCGCGCCGAAGACGAGGGCTCGCTCGCGGGCCGAGGGCAGCGGGTCGATCGCGATGATCGGGGCCGCGCCGACCATCCGGGCGAGCCGCACGGCGTGGGCGCCGAGGCCGCCCGCGCCCCATATGCCGACCGACTGGGCGGGGCGGACCGCGCCGGTGCCCACGATCGCGGCGTACGGCGTGGAGACCGCGTCGGGGATGATCGCGGCCTGGTCGAAGGGCAGGCCGTCCGGGAGGGGGAACAGGGTGCCCTCGCGGGCGATCGCGTACTGCGCCCAGCCGCCGTCGTAGTCCAGGCCGCGGGTGAGCGGGCGGTGGCACGTCATCCGGCGCAGGCAGCCGCCGCAGTCGCCGCATGCCTCGCCGGCCTGGAGGACCACGCGCTGCCCGGGCGTCCAGTCGCCCTTCACGTCCGGGCCGAGGGTGTGGACGACTCCGGCGACCTCGTGGCCGAGGGTGACGGCGCCCGTCTCGCTGACCGCGTCGGTGGGGAAGAAGGGGCTCAGGCTGCCGTCGATCAGGTGGACGTCCGACAGGCAGACGCCCGCTGCCCGCACCTCGACGAGGACCTCGCCTGGGCCGGGGGCGGGGATGGGGATCTCTTCGACGGCGAAGGTACGGGTATCCAGGCGCAGCCGCCCGGCCAGCATGGTGTTCATGCGGAAACCTCGATGTGCTCGGTGGGGAGAAGAGCGTACGCAGATTATGCAATCGACGTGGTCGACTGACCATGTCGCATAACCGTGTCTAGTGACGGGATCGTTTGTCAAGCCGCTTCCGCCGGACGTTCGCGGGAGGTTCCGAGTTCCACCTCATGGCTGTGTCGTTCAATGCAGTCAAGCGACATGTTCACTCGACAAAGTCGCGTGTAACCTGGTGGGCGACTGCTGGAGTGCAACGAAAGGCACGCTCATGACTCAGGTGTCCGTAAGTGCGGCGCGGGCGATCCCCGAGCGCCCCCCGCTGCCCCTCGTAGGCCACGCGTTCAACGTTCCCGCGGGTGCGGACGGTCTGGCCCACCTGCTCAAGGAGTTCAGGGAGTTCGGCCCCGTGTACCGGCTGCGCATCTTCGGCAGGGACACCGTCATGGTCGGCGGTCTGGACCTCGTGACCGAGCTGTCGGACGAGAGCCGGTTCCGCAAGCACGTCCATAAGGACCTGGTCGAGGTCCGCGCTCTGGCCGGGGACGGCTTGTTCACCGCCTACAACCACGAACCGAACTGGCGCAAGGCCCACAACGTCCTGATGCCCGCGTTCTCGCTGGGCGCGATGCGCAGCTACCACGACCCGATGCTTCAGGTCGCCCGCTCGCTGATCGGCAAGTGGGACCGGCTGGCCGGGGTGCAGACGGTGGACGTGCCCGACGAGATGACGCGGCTGACCTTCGACACGATCGGCCTCTGCGGCTTCGGCTACGACTTCGAATCCTTCCGCCGCGACGACCTGCATCCGTTCGTCGAGGCGATGTCCCGGGCCCTCGTCTTCGCTCAGGAGAAGGGCGAGTCCATCCCGGGCTCAGAGATCTTCAAAAGGAAGAAGGTCGAGCGGTTCCGCGCGGACATCGACCTCATGACGGACCTCGTCGACGAGGTGATCAGGGAGCGCCGCGCCTCCGGCGACACCGGCACGGACGACCTGATGGGGCTGATGCTGCACACCGAGGACCCGGTCACCGGTGAGCCGCTGGACGACGTCAACATCCGGCACCAGGTGATCACCTTCCTGATCGCCGGCCACGAGACCACCAGCAGCGCGCTCTCCTTCGCCCTGTACTACCTGACCAAGCATCCGGAGGTCCTCGCCCGGGCCCGGGCCGAGGTGGACGCCCTGTGGGGCGACACCGACTCGCCGGACCCCCAGTACGGCGACATCGGCAAGCTCACCTACATCCGCCAGATCCTCAACGAGAGCCTGCGACTGTGGCCCACAGCGCCCGCGTACGCCGTCGAGCCGATCGAGGACACCGTCATCGGCGGCAAGTACCCCGTCCGCAAGGGCGAGTCGCTGATGGTGATCACCTCGGCGTTGCACCGTGATGCGGCCTGGGGGGAGAACGTCGAGCTGTTCGATCCCGAGCGCTTCACCCCCGAGCGGGAGGCGGCCCGGTCGGTCCACGCCTTCAAGCCGTTCGGCAGCGGCGAGCGGGCCTGCATCGGCCGCCAGTTCGCTCTGCACGAGGCCACCCTGCTGCTCGGCCTGCTCGTGCACCGCTACCGCCTGATCGACCACACCGACTACCAGCTGAAGATCAAGTCGACGCTGACCATCAAGCCCGACGGTTTCAGCCTGCGGCTCGCCCGCCGCACCGGCGACGAACGGCGCCTGCCCGCCGCGACGGCGGCCGCCCCTGTCGCGAGCCGGAACTCAGCCGTGACGCGCCGGGCGAGCGGCACCGCGCTGACCCTGCTGCACGGCTCCAACCTCGGCACCTGCGCCGGCATCGCCCGCGACCTCGGCACGGACGGCGAGGAGCACGGCTTCGCCCCGACCCTCGCCTCCCTCGACCACTACACGGAAAGGCTGGCCGGCACCGAGGGGCCCGTCATCATCGTCGCCGCCTCCTACAACGGTCGCCCCACCGACGACGCCGCCGCGTTCGTCTCCTCCCTGGAAAACCTGGCACCCGGCTCGCTCACCGGCCTTCGGTACGCCGTCCTCGGTGTCGGCGACCGCAACTGGGCAGCCACCTACCAGCGGATCCCCACCCTCATCGACGAGCGTCTGACCGCCGCCGGCGCCGTCCCGCTGCTGGAGCGCGGCAGCGCCGACGCCTCCGGCGACTTCGGCGGAGCGGTCGACCAGTGGACGGAAGACCTGTGGAAGGTGCTCCTGGACGAGTACGGCGAGGCTGTCGCCCGTGAAGCGGCCGCCCCCGCACCGGAGACGAAAGGCGAGGGGCTGTACGAGTTGGAGGACACCTCGGAGTCGGTCCTCGGGGGTCTCGCCGAGCGCCACGGCGTCCGGCCGATGGAGGTCCTCGAAGCGTACGAACTCGTGGACACCGACCACGAACTGGGCCGCTCCAAGCGGTTCCTGCGGCTCCGGCTGCCCGAGGGCGTCACCTACCGCACCGCCGACCACCTGGCCGTCCTGCCCAGCAACCCCGAGGCCCTCGTCCATCGCGTCGCCGCCCGCTTCGGCCTCGACCTGGACCGCACCGTCCGACTGCGCGCCCGCCGCCGGAGCCGGGGCGCCCTGCCCGTCGACCGGCCGCTGACCCTGCGCAGCCTCCTCACCGACTTCGTCGAGCTCCAGGACGCGGCCACCCAGGAGCAGATCGCCGTGCTCGCCGAGTACACCGCCTGCCCGCCCGAGAAGCAGCCGCTTACCGCCCTCGCCACCGCCGATCCCGAGACCTTCCGGGAGCAGGTGACCGTCGCCGGACTCAGCCTCCTCAACCTCCTGGAGCGCTACCGCGCATGCGAGCTGCCCTTCGAGAGCTTCCTGGAGCTCCTGCCGGTGCTGCGTCCCCGGCACTACTCGATCTCGTCGTCCGCCGCGGCCCGGCCCGGCGCGGCCGACCTGATGGTGTCGCTGCTCGCCGCGCCCCACCGGTCGGGCGAGGGCACGTTCCGTGGCATCGCCTCGCACTTCCTGCAGACCGTGGACGCGGGCGACGTGATCCAGGCCCGGGTCCTGCCGTGCAGTGAGTCCTTCCGGCTTCCCGAGGACACCTCCGTACCGGTGATCCTGGTCAGCGCGGGCACCGGCCTCGCACCGTTCCGCGGCGCGGTCCTGGACCGCCACCACGCGGGCTCGACCGGCACCCTGCTCTGCTACTTCGGCTGCGACCACCCCGACGTGGACTTCCTGCACCGGGAGGAGTTCGAGGCGGCCGAGACGGCCGGCGCCGTCAGCATGCGCCCCACCTTCATGCACGCGCCCGAGAGCGGCGCTCGGTTCGTCCAGGAGCGCATCGCCCGTGAGAGCGAGGAGGTGTGGTCGGTCCTGGAGGCGGGCGGACGCGTCTACATCTGCGGCGACGGCCGCCGCATGGCACCCGCCGTGCGGGAGGCGTTCATGGCGATCCACCGCGAGCGGACCGGCGCGAGCGACGAGCAGGCCGTGGCGTGGCTGGCGGAGCTCGTCGCGTCCGGACGGTACGTCGAGGACGTCTGGGCCGGCTGAACCTCACGAGGCGGCAGAGAAGGTTGTGGGCGCGTCTGAAAAGGTGCGCCCACAACCGTTTTCGCGTTGTGTCAGGCCATTGGCACGGCAGGGAGGCCGAGGTCCCCCTTGGCCAGCGCCACGGTCGCGGCCACGAGCGCCCTGAGGCCGGTCCGCTCGGTGGCCTCGTCCGGCAGGGCCACGAGGACCTGCAGGGTGAGTCCGTCGAAGCCGGCGAGGAAGAACCGGGCCACCGTCTCCGGCGACTCGGCCAGTTCCTGCCCCGCCCTCTCCGCCGTCTCCGTGATCACCTGCGCGGTCACCTCTACGACCCGTCGGTAGTGGCTCTGCCGGGCCTCGTTGAGGCCGGGCACCCGCAGGGCGAACATGGTCAGCTCACTGAGCAGCTGGTTATGCGACGTCGGCTCGCGCACGGTGCCCCACAATGCCCCCGCGAAGGCCGCGATGGTCTCCTCGAAGCCCGCGTCTTCCGGCGCCGCCCGCCGCACTTGCGCGACCAGCTCGTCGGTGATCTCGTCCATGACAGCGCGGTACAGATCTTCCTTCGTCCCGAAGGTGTAGTGGACCGTGGCCTGGGCGACTCCGAGCTCCGCGGCGATGGCCCGGGTGCTCCCCGCGGCGACGCCCTCCCGGGTCATAAGGTCGATGGCAGCCTTGATCAACTGGGGGCGGCGCTCCGCCGCGGAAACATGAGCCATACGTACAGTATATCGACTTAGTCAATCGATCAAGTCGGTCCGGGCCAGGCGATATGTTTCTCCGACCGGCGAGGCGCTGTCCGCGGGGAGAGCCTGTTCGGCCCAGATGACCTTCCCCTCGCGACCGTGTCGCGTACCCCAGCGTTCGGTGAACTGGGCCACCAAGAGCAGGCCGCGGCCGCCCTCGTCGAAGGTCCGGGCACGGCGCAGATGCGGGGCGGTGCTGCTGGCGTCGGAGACCTCGCAGGTGAGCGTCGACTGGAGGATCAGCCGTAGCTGGATGGGGCTTCCGCCGTAGCGGATCGCGTTCGTGGCCAGCTCGCTGACGACCAGCTCCGTGGTGAAGGACAGGTCCTCCAGTCCCCAGGCCACCAGGACGTCGGAGGCGAAGCGGCGGGCCCCGGCCACGGCCGCCGGATCGGACGGAAGGTCCATTACGGCGACGTGGCCCGGGTCGAGGACACGGGTCCGGGCGACGAGCAGAGCGACGTCATCGGCGGGGCGGCTGGGCAGCAATGCGGCCAGCAGCAGGTCGCAGGTGTCCTCCAGCGAGTCCGGCGCCGAGGCGAGGACGTCGCGCAGCGTGGCGAGTCCGAGGTCCACGTCACGCATGCGGCCGGCGATCAGCCCGTCGGTGTGCAGGACCAGCAGGCTGTCTGCCGGAAGCTCGAACTCAACCGTCTCGAAGGGGAGTCCGCCCAGGCCGAGGGGCGGCCCGACCGGCACCTCCGGCAACCCGACCTCCCTGGAGGCGCCGGTGACCTTGCCGATCGTCGACGGGGTCACCACGGTCGGCGGGACATGGCCGGCACTGGCCAGGGTGCACCGGCGGGAGACGGGGTCGTAGATCGCGTACAGGCAGGTGGCGCTGGTCTCGCCCTCGTCCGCAGACTCCTCGCGCTGCATGCGGATGACCACGTCGTCCAGATGGGTGAGGAGCTCGTCGGGCATGAGGTCGATGTCGGCGAAGGCGCGGACGGCTGTGCGGAGCCTGCCCATGGTGGCGGCGGCGTGCAGACCGTGACCGACCACGTCGCCGACGACCAGCGCGACGCGGGCCCCGGACAACGGGATGACGTCGTACCAGTCGCCGCCCACACCGGCACGGGACCCGGCGGGCAGGTAACGCGAAGCCGTTTCGACGGCCGGCTGTTCCACCGTGTTGCGCGGCAGCAGGGTCCGCTGAAGGGCGAGCGCGGTGAAACGCTCATGGGTGTACCGGCGGGCGTTGTCGATGGACACCGCCGCCCTGGAGACGATCTCCTGCGCCAGCAGCAGATCGTCGTCGTCGAAGGGCGCCGAGGTACGGTGGCGTACGAACTGCACCAGGCCGAGAGTCTCTCCGCGGGCGTGCAGAGGGACGAGGAGTACGGAGTGAAGACCGAGGTCGCGCAGTACTCGGCCGTGGGACTCCGACGGCGCCACCCATGTGGGCATCTCGGTCCCCGCGATGTGGCGCAGGACGGATCGGCCGGTGGTGATTGCGCGAACCGGCTCGGAGCCGTCGGGGTAGGTGTGGATCCGACCGACGCGGAGCGGGGACTCCGGACAGTGGTCGAGGACGGAGCGCTGGGCGACGCGGCGCTGCGCCAGGGCCTCCGGCGGATCGGTGCCGGTCTCCTCGAGTGCGGAGTCGAAGAGGTCGACGGTGACGAAGTCGGCGAAGTCCTCGGTGCAGACTTCCGTCAGCTCCTCCGCGGTTCGGGAGATGTCGAGAGTGGTCCCGATCAGTTTGCTCGCCCGGTCGGTGAGGGCGAGCAAACGCTGCAGCAGACGGTCGCGTTCCTCCTGGTAGGCGGCGACGACCTCTTCCGAGGAACGGTCAACGTAGGCAAAACCGATCGCGACCAGCTTCACCGTGGCGAGGTTGATCATGTGCCAGTCGCCGGTGAGGCGGGGAGCTTCGGCCTGTGCCTGTTCGAGCAGGCTGAGATGGCCGAGCCGGTAGCCACGGAGGAGCCGGCTTACCGGGATCCCCCGCCGGGCGTAGAGGCGGGCGATGTCCAATGCGTCCGGAGGGGCCCCCGGCACGCTCGCGCCGGGGTCGTTCTCCAGGAGATCCAGCAGGGCGGTGACGTGCTGGGCCGTCTCCTCCAGGGTCAGGGCCTCGATGTCCGCGTTCTCCCACAGCTCGGGGAACTCGCCGCCCAGGCGCTGGAGCAGCAGGCCGGCAAGGCTCTTCACCTGTGGTCTGAGGTGGCGGGCCAGCCGGCCGAGGAACGCATCGACCTCGGTTCCCATAGTGTGAATGTACGGGAAGGCCATGACGTGCGCTCCTCGGACAGCTACGGCGGCCTCTGATCGGTCCGGCCCTCAGAGGCCGAGGTGCTCGCCCAGATCGGCGTAGTCGACCTGCCACAGGCCGGGAGAGCCCGTGGGGTATTGCGAGCGGAACCCGAGCATGCGCTGGACACGCGGCGAGAGCGTCCTGACGAGCTCCCCGTCGACCAGGAAGGGGTAGGCTTCCTCGCCGGTGAGGAAGCCCGCGTTGAACGTGAAGGCGAGGCCGCGCCGATACCCATCGCCGGTACGGTTCGCCCCGCCGCCGTGCGCGGTCTTGCCGCTGATGAGGAGGACGTCCCCGGCGTCCATGACGGCAGGGATCGTCTGCTCGGGGGTCCCGCGGTCCTCGAAGTCGCTCCAGTGGTTGCTTCCGGGAATGACGCGGGTGGCGCCGTTCTCCTCCGTGAAGTCGGTCAGGGCGACCAGGAAGTTGATGGTGACCTCCGGGCCGACAGGCCCCATGCCGATGAAGGGGAACCAGTTCTCCAGGTCGCGGTGGAGCATCTGCGCCTGGTTGCCGGGGCCGATCTCGATCACCTGTGCGGTGGTCATCCAGTAGGTGCCCGACTCCTGGAGGAAGACCAGGTCGCTGATCTCGTGGACCAAGGGGTGGTCGATGACCTCGCTGCGGAACGTGGCGCTGTGCGTCACCAGGTTCGTGAGGCGCTTGGTGTTGCTGCCGTGGAACGCGGCCACGATCTCGTTCTCGTGGGTCGACCCCGGGGCGAGCGCCCGCAGCGGCTGCTCGATCTCGGCGTTGAAGCGGGCGATCTGCTCCTGCGTCAGGAAGCCCTTGATGATGACGCCGCCGTCACGGGTCACGATCCTGAGGATCTCCTCGGCCGGCGTGTCGTCGGTCACGGAGGTCAGGGCCGGGGCCTTCTTCTGGATCGTCATGTGCGTCCTCTCCCTCGATCTGGGTCACGGTTGATCGACCGCTCGACCAACCGCCGGGCATTCTGTTCTGGGGAATCCCGCGCGTCCTCGTGGCGTCGGGCGGGTGCGACGGTCAGGTCGTTCACGCGTCGTTCATGTGGTGGTCGTCTCACTGTCGCCAGCCGGGGCCACCAGCGAGAACGACAGCGGGCACCTGCTTGACCCGGGCCCGGTGCACAATGCCCAGGCCCGTCGCGGGCGCGGCGGAGCTATCCGCTCACGACGTTCTTGTCGGAGTCGACGCGCGCCCCGGGGGCACCCACTCGAGGAGGCGGTTCCGGCGCCGTATGCCGGCGGTGTGTCGTTCGCTCCCAAGGACGCGCGCTGCCGAGCCAACCGAGAACGAAGGCCGCAGGTACCGAGACCAGCCCGGGGGTGTGCAGCGGGAACAGGTTGAAGTCCTGCTCCGGCAGCAGTGCGTATTCCGTTCCGGACACGGCGGGGGACGCCAGTGTAAGGAGCACGCAGAGGGACAGCCCTCCGTAGACGAGCCACAGCAGCCCCCGGCGGTCGAAGCCGGTCCAGAAGAAGGAATAGACGAGTGCAGGGAACACGCAGGTGGCCGCGAGGCTCAGCGAGAAGGCGAGGAGGAACTCGATGGGGTAGCGGTGTAAGGCTGTGGTGAGGAAAAGGCTCACGGCGCAGAGCGCGACGACGGACAGCCGCAGGACCGTCGGCTCCCCGATCCCGATCCTGGCGCGCCCCTTCCGCCCGAGCAGGTCGCGGGTTACAGAAACGGCGGCGGCGAAGGTCACGCTCGCCACGGCCGTGAGGACGGCGAGGAAGGCGACACAGGCCACGATGGTGATGAGCACGACCCGACCGGTGGAATCGTGGGGGAGTACCTCCGACGCCAGGAAGATCGGAGCTCCCTGTCCCTTCGCGTCGACCGCCCCTATACGTCCGCCGCCCACCACCGCGGCTGCGGCGAAGCCGGTCGTGATCAGGAGCACGTAGAAGAGGCCGGTCAGCCCTACGGCGACGCTCAGTGAGCGCCGAGCGGCGGGTACGTCCCGGCTGGCGCTGACGCGCAGGAGCAGGTGCGGCATCATTGCGGTGCCCAGGATGACGACGATGTGATCGCTGAGCGTGCCGAACGTCCCGAGGCCGGCGGTGTGCGTCCACATGCCGGGGCTGAGATAACCGCCCGGCGACATGCTCTTGTCCATGGCGGCCGACACGAGCGATCCGGGACTCCAGTTGAACAGGCGGAGCGCCAGCAGGCTCACGGCGGCGAGCGTCGCCAGGGCTACGGGCACTTTGGCGGCCTGGACGAAGCTGGTGCCGCGCAGATCGGCCACTCCTGCGAAGCACGTGACTAGGAATCCCATCAGCACCGTACACACCAGCTGGGCCCGCTCGGTCGGCATGCCGATCAGAAGGGCTGCGGTGATGCCGCTGGCGCGCAGTTGGACCATGAGCAGGGGCACGGCGATGCACAGTGTCACCACGGCACCGGCGATCCGTGTTCCCGGCCCGTCGGCCCGCAGGGAGAACAGCTCGCCCAGGGTGTAGCGGCGGGTCGCGCGGATCCTGGAGGCGAGGAGCAGGAAGACGCCGAGTGCGAGGGCGCTGTCGACGGCGCTGGAGACCCCGTCGTAGCCGAAGAGGGCGATGGCTCCCGGCAGCGAGACCAGGATGACGACCGTGATCTGTTCCCCCGCCATCGCCACGCCGTTGAAGACGGGCGGGAGGGACCGGCCGGCGACGTAGAGGCGTTCCGGGTCGTCGTCCTGCGTGGCGAGCGTGAAGACCCACAGGAGGCAGAGGCCGACGAAGACGAGGAAGGCGCTGATGACCGCGCCCCTCGCGGCGGAGCCGACGAGATCGGGCGACCCGCCGCTCAGGAGGTACGTCGTCACCACGCGCCCCCGGCCGAACGCGCAGCGGCGGTCGTCGCCGAGGCCGGATCGGAGGAAGACACGGCCCGGCACTCGTACCACCAGGTCCCGCCGATGAGGACGGCCAGCTGTGTGAACGCCCACGCGATGCCGAGGGTGAGACGTCCGTACACGGAGACCTCTCCGAGGGACGTGGAGCAGGAGAGCAGGACGCCGACGGCGAGCTGCAGCGCGTTGACGGTAACCAGCATCCGGGTGTCACGGGAAGGGTGCCGGGAGGAAGCGGAGGGCACGGGACCTCTCTCTGAAGAAGGAGCAGGGCGGCCGGCCGCGGCGAGGCCGGCGAAGAGCCAGCAGCGGGGCGCGTCGGGTGTCAGCGGCGGGTGGGCGCCGTCAGGCCGGCGTACCGCCCGGCCCTCTCCAGGAGCCGGGGGACACCCGTTTCGAGCGACGGTCCGAAGGCCGTGTCGTTCGGGCGCTCACCCCGGTGCCAGCGGGTGTGGATGGCCTCGCAGAAGATCGCCGCCTTCCACAGGGCGAGGGTCTGGTACCAGGGGAGCGCGGTCAGGTCGAGGCCCGTTCCGGACCGGTAGCGCTCCGCCAGTCGGCGCTGGGTGAGGTAGGCGGGTGACCGGGTCACCGTGGTGAGTTCGAGGGGAGTGGGAGGACTGCCTGCCTCGGACCAGGTCGCGGTGAGGTACCCCAGGTCCGCGAGCGGGTCGCCGAGCGTGGCCATCTCCCAGTCCAGGATCGCGAGGACCCTGGCCGGCGCCTGGGGGGCGAACATGAGGTTGCCCATGCGGTAGTCGCCATGCACCACCGAGGCTGCCTGGCTCGTCGGCAGGTTGCGGGCGAGCCAGGTCGCGATCTGCTCCACTGCAGGAAGGCTGCGGGTGGCGTTGACCTCCCACAGGGTGCGGAACCGGTCGACCTGGCGGCCGAGGTATCCCTCGGGGCGGCCCAGAGTGGCGAGTTCCCCTTCGGACACGTCGATGCCGTGCAAGGCGACGAGGGTGTCGACGACCGCCTCGCTGGTGGCCCGGCGCTGTGCGGCGGGGGAGAGGTGGGGCGGGATCGTGTCGGTGACGACCGTCCCGTCGAGCCGGGACATGAGATAGAACGGCACGCCCAGGACGCCTTCGTCCTCGCAGACGGCGATGATCTCCGGGACCGGCACCCCGTGCCGGCCGAGGATCTTCTGGATGCGGGCCTCGCGCACCATGTCGTGCGTCGACTTCGGCAGCGGCGGCCGCGGGCCACGGCGCAGGACGACGGACTCGCCGCCGCGCTCGATCAGGTAGGTGACGTTGGACTGGCCGTCGCCGATGCGTTGCCACGCGATCGGCCCGCTGCCGATGCCGTGCGCGTCGAGGAAGCCGGTGACCGCGTCGAGCACCAGGAGCGGAGGGCTGTCGAGGTGGCGGGCGCGCTCGCGGCTCGCGACGACTTCCACGCCGTCGGGGACGGTGTGCATCACGCGCCCCCGTCCCGGCCGACGACGGCGTCGCCCCGGTACGGCTCACCGGAGCGGACCGCGGCGGCGCGGCCGGCCGAGGCCCGGCGGGCGATGGCCCACCGGTGGGTCTCGTTGGAGCCGTCGTAGATGCGGAACGGGCGGACCTCGTTGAGGTACTGCGCGAGCGGGAGCACGTCGGAGACGCCGTCGCCGCCGCAGATCTGGACCGCTCGGTCGATCACCCGGAAGACAGCCTCGGAGCAGTGCACCTTCGCCACCGAGGACAACGCCGACCCCGCCTTCGGGTCGACGCCCAGCAGAGCGGCGGTCTTGGTGATGATCGCGTCGGAGGTCTCGATGTCGATCACGGACTCGGCGATCAGGTGCTGCGCCAGGCCGAGGGAGTCGATCGTGCCGCCGAACAGCTCCCGCCTGGCGGCCCGGTCCAGCGCGATGTCGTGTGCCCGGCGTGCCAGGCCCAGCCACCGCATGCAGTGGGTGAGACGGGCCGGCCCGAGCCGTACCTGGGCGTAGCCGAAGCCGAGGCCCACCTCGCCGAGGACCGCGTCGTCGGGGACGAAGCAGTTCTCGATGTACAGGTGGGGGTGGCCGCCGTCGATGGAGCGGTCGACGGTGTGGATCGCCTCGCCGACCCGGACGCCGGGGTTCGTCATGTCAACGAGGAACATGGTGGCTCCCTCGGGGGAGGCGTCGACGGCCGGGGTCCGGGCCATCACGATGCAGAACCGGGCGCCGACGGCGCCGCTGGTGAACCGCTTGTGTCCGTCGACGACCCAGCCGCCGTCGGTGCGCACGGCCGCGGTGCGCAGGGCCGCCGGATCGGAGCCCGCCCCCGGGTGGGGCTCGGTCATGCCGAAGCAGGACCGGATCTCCCCCGCGGCCAGAGGTGTGAGGTAGCGCTTCTTCTGCTCTTCGGTCGCGATCAGATTGAGCATGTGCATGTTCCCCTCATCGGGGGCCATGCAGTTGAGCACGCTGGGGCCGATCGGCGAGTAGCCGGCCTCCTGGAGGATCGGCGACCAGTGCTCGACGGGCAGGCCCTGCCCGCCGTACTCCTTCGGCACGAGCGGCGCGAAGACGCCGGCTTCCTTCGCCGCCGCCTGCAGCCGGTCACGGGTGGCCTGGTCGAGACGTCCGCCCGGTGCGGGTTCGGCGTCGACGACGACTTCGCGGATGAAACGGCGCGTGCGGTCGCGCAGCTCCGCGACCTCGGGCGGAAGATGAGGGAAAGTCATGGCTGTCCTTTGTCGGGTGAGCGCGGTTTACGCGGCGCCGCCGGCGACCGTGAGGCCGCCGTCGACGGTGAGGATGTGGCCGGTGACCCAGGAGGAGTCCTCCGAGGCCAGGTAGGCCACGGCGGAGGCGATGTCCGACGGGACGCCGAGGCGCCTCATGGGGTACTCCGCGGCCACCTCGGCCTCCTTGCCCTCGTAAAGGGCTTCCGCGAACCGGGTCTTCACCACCGCCGGCGCCACGGCGTTGACACGGATCTCCGGGCCGAGCTCGACGGCCAGGGTCCTGGTCAGGTGGGACACCGCCGCCTTGCTCACGCCGTAGAGGCCGATGCCGGGCGCGGGGGTGTCGCCGGTCACCGAGGAGAGGTTCACGACGGTGCCGCGGCGCTCGGTGAAGCCGAGCTTCGGGTGGGCCACGGCGTCCTGCACCCAGGCGAGGGTGGCGAGGACGTTGACTTCGAGCACCTTGCGGGCGACGTCGAGGTCCAGGCCGACCACGGGGCCGTACGCCGGGTTGATGCCCGCGTTGTTCACCAGGACGTCCAGCCCGCCGAACTCGCGCGCGACGGTATCGAAGACCTCGCGGCGGTGCTCGGGGTCGTCCGCCTTGCCGGCGACGGTGATGACGCTGTCCCGGGGGAGGGCGGCGGCGGCCTCTTCGAGCGGCCCGGCCTTGCGCGCGGTCAGGCACACGCGAGCCCCTTCCGCGACGAGCCGTTCCACGACGGCGAGACCGATGCCCCGGCTCGCGCCGGTTACGACGGCGGTGCGGCCCGAGAAACGGCCGCGGTCGGTGTGGTGCTCGTTCATGGGGGTCAGTCCTTCGGAAGCGATGCCGGCCCGGTGCCGTCGATGTCGCGGAGTTCGGCGCGCCGGATCTTGCCGCTCTGGGTCTTGGGCAGGTCGGCGATGAAGTGGATCGTGCGTGGACGCTTGTAGGCGGCCAGCCGGTCGCGGGAGAAGGCGATCAGCTCCTCCGCCGTCGCGTTCAGACCCGCCTTGAGCGAGACGTAGGCGACGACGGTCTCGCCGCGGTAGGCGTCCGGCTGTCCGACGACCGCGGCCTCGAGGACCGAGGGGTGCTCGTACAGGGCGTCCTCGACCTCGCGCGGCCAGACCTTGTACCCGGACACGTTGATCTGGTCCTTGAGCCGGTCCACCAGGTAGACCCAGCCCTCCTCGTCGATGACCGCGACGTCACCGGTACGCAGCCGGCCCTCCGGCATCGTCTGCCGGGTGGCCTCGGGCTTTCCCCAGTACCCGGGCACCACCTGTGGCCCGCTCAGCTCCAGTTCGCCCTGCTCCCCGCTGGGCGCCGGACTGCCGTGCAGGTCCACGACACGCGCCGTGATGTGCGGCAGCGGCCTGCCGACGGACAGCGTCCCGCTCGGCAGATGAACAGGTGCCCGTTCTCCCGGAGGCACGGCGATGACGGCGGACGTCGTCTCGGTCATCCCGTAGCCGTTGTGGAGGTAGGCGCCGAAGCGTTCCTGGAACCGCTCGACGGTCGCCGGCGGGATCGGCGCGCCCCCGGAGTACAGGGCCTTCGCCGAGGAGAAGTGCTCCGGGGCGGCCTGCGGAAGCTCGTAGATCGCGTTGTACGCCGTGATGGAGCCGATCGTGTAGGTCACCCCGTGCTCGACGAAGGTCTCCAGGGCTACCTCGGGGTGGAACCGGCCCGCCAGGACGAGCGTGGTGTCGGTGAGCAGGGAGATCGTCGCGTTCACCACGGCGCCGGTGATGTGGAACAGCGGCGCCATGGCGAGCACGACGTCCCCGTCCCGTACCCCCATCCACGACGCGCAGGTCTCCACCACGGTCAGCACGTTGCCGTGGGTGTTCATGGCCCCCTTCGGCGGCCCCGTCGTCCCCGAGGTGTACGTCAGGAACGCGATGTCGTCGCGGGTCGGCTCCACGGGCGAGGGGCCGCGGCCCTCGAACTCGCGGATCAGAGCCACCAGGTCGCCGTCCGGGGCCGGGGCGTGGCGCTGCGCCGTCGCGAAGACCCGCGGATCGTTCCTCGACTGGTAGTCCAGCGCCGAGGTGCTGACCAGCCACCGCACAGTGCTCCCCGCCAGCGTGCCGAGCGTCTCGTGGATGTCCTCGTCCGCGCAGACGACGCCGACCGCCCCGGAATCGTCGATGATGCGGCGCAGCTCCTGGCGCCGGTACATGGGATTGAGCCCCAGTGCCGTGGCGCCCAGCTTCCACAGGGCCAGCAGCACCAGCGCGTACTGCGGAACGTTCTGCAGGTACACGCCGACGCGGTCACCCCGGCCGGTTCCGCGGGCCTCGAACGCGGCGGCCAGGGCGTCCGACGCCGCGTCCACCTCCCGCGCGGACAGGGCACCGTCGAAGTAACGGAGCGCCGTGCCGTCCGGGTTCTTCGCGACGCGTGCCCTCCAGGCGGCCACGAGCGAGCCGGGTGTCGTGTCCGGCCCCGCACCGGACCCGTCGGGGGACGTGTCCCGCCGCCGTCCGTCATCCACTGTCATCTGCCGTCCTTCCCATCCGTGTCCTTGCGCTTGGCGCGCCGGTCACGTGAGTTCGCGCTTGAGGATCTTTCCGGTGGAGGTCATCGGCAGGGTCCGCACGATCTCCACGATGCGCGGGTACTTGTAGGCGGCCATCCGCTCCCTGCCCCAGGCGATCAGCTCGTCGGGGCGGGCCTCGGCGCCACGTTCGAGGATGACGAACGCCTTGATCTCCTCGCCATGGCTCTCGTGCGGCACGCCGACGACCGCGGCCAGGCTGACCGCCGGGTGCGTCATCAGGACTTCCTCGATCTCGCGCGGGTAGACGTTGAAGCCGCCGCGGATGATCAGGTCCTTCGCCCGGTCGACGATGTAGTAGAAGCCGTCCTCGTCCCTGCGGGCCAGGTCGCCGGTGCGGAACCAGCCGTCCCTGACGGCCTCGGCGGTGGCCTCGGGGCGGCCGTGGTAGCCCTTCATCACGTTGTGGCCCTTGACCGCGATCTCGCCGACGGCGCTGCCGGTGCCGTCGTCCTCGACCTCCGACCAGTCCGGCTTGACGAGCTTGACCTCGACGCCCCAGATCGGCACGCCGATGGAGCCGGGCCGGGGCTCCCGCACCGGATCGCTGAAGGTCACCACCGGCGAGGTCTCGGAGAGGCCGTAGCCCTCCAGGATCTGGACGCCGAGGCGCTCCCTGACCTGCTTGATGAGTTCCGCCGGGAGCGCGGCGCCGCCGGAGACGCCGACGCGCAGGTTCCTCGCGATCCTCTCGACGTCGACGTCGTCGGTGAGGGCCTGCAAGAGGCCCCACCACATGGTGGGGACGCCCGCGAAGACGGTGATGTCCTCCTGCTGCATCAGGGACACCGTCTGCCGGGCCTCGAACCGTGGCAGCAGCACGAGTGTGCTCGCCGTCGAGAAGCCGGCGTTCATCTGCACGGTCGCCCCGAAGGAGTGGAACAGCGGCAACACCAGCAGATGGGTATCCGAGGCCGACTGGTTGTCCAACAGCCGATTGCACGCGAGGGCGTTGAGCACCAGGTTGGCGTGGCTGAGCTCGGCGCCCTTCGCCCGTCCTGTCGTACCGCTCGTGTAGAGCAGCACGGCCGGGTCGTCACCGGACGTCCCGATGCTGTCGAACGTCGTCGCGGTGACCCGCAGTGCGGCGCCCATGGTCTCGGCGCCCTCGATCGGGCTCTCCGCAGCGGGGTCGGCGGTGATGAGGAAGAAGTGCTCGCAGGCAGGGGTCTCGCTGAACCCGGCGTGCCCCTCCGCCCCCATCGGCAGGCCCTCGCCGCCCTCGAAGCAGAGGTATGCCTTAGCCTCCGAGTCGGCGAGATGGTAGGCGACCTCCCGGCCCTTGAGCAGGATGTTGAGGGGTACGACGACGGCGCCGGCCTTGAGGATCCCGTAATAGACGATCGGGAACCAGGGCACGTTCGGGCAACTGAGCGCGACCTTGTCGCCGGGCCAGATGCCGCGGTCCACCAGGAGGTTGGCGACCTGGTTGGCGGCGGCGTCGATCTGGGCGTAGGTGAGACGCGTCGTGCCCAGGACGACGGCGTCCCGGTTCGGGTGCGTGCGGGCGGAGTCCTCGAGCAGGACCGAGAGGTTCAGCATTGGTGCCATTTCCGGAAAGGTGGACCGGGCCAGGCCGCGGAGGAACAGAACACGCGGCCTGGCTCGGAGCGGGTGGGGGGTACGCGTGACTCGGTGCTGGTGTCACAACGTCCGCAGGAGCTGGTCGAGGGCCTCGGCCGTCGCCTCGACGTCGGCGGTGGTGTGCGCCGTGCTGAGGAAGACCTTGCCGGACGGCATGAAGAGGAAGCCCTGCCGCAGCATCCCCTCAAGGATCGCGGTCCAGAGCCCGCTGGTCCCGTGGAGCCCGGTGGCGCCACCAGCGGGGACGTACTGGAGGAGCGAGCCGACCCGGTTGAAGCTGCCGAAGTCGGGCGACGAAGCGAGAACGGCGCCGACGAGGGTGTCGAACTCGGACGAGATCCCTTCGAGTCGCTCGTGGACCTCGGGGTCGGCCAGGGCGCGCATGGTCGCCGCGACGGCCGCCAGCGCGATCGGGTTGGCGTTGAAGGTTCCGGCGTGCACGACACCGGAGGCCACCTGGTCGATCAGATCGGCCCGGCCGACGACGGCGCTCTGGGTGAAGCCGCCGGCCATCGCCTTCCCGAAGACGGACAGGTCGGGAAGGACGCCGAACTTCTCGGCCGCGCCGCCCCGGGCGATCCGGAATCCGGCGATCACCTCGTCGAAGACGAGGACGACGCCGTGCCGGTCGCAGAGGGTCCGCAGCGTCGACAGGAAGTGCGGGGAGGGTGCTTCGACGCCGGCGTTGCTCATCACCGGATCGACGAGCACGGCCGCGATGTCGCGCTCGACGGCCTCACCGAGCAGGCGCTCGGCCAGTTGTACGTCGTTGAAGCGCGCCACGACCAGGTCGTCGAGGACGCTGGCCGACTGTCCCGCCCCACCGGGGGTGGCGGGGCGGTCGCAGTCGTCCTCGGACATTCCGGCGTACACGGTGTCGTGCCAGCCGTGGTAGCTCTTGGCGAACTTGAGGACGCGGCGTCGCCCGGTGGCGGCGCGCGCGAGGCGCAGCGCCACCTGCACCGCCTCGGTCCCCGTGTTGCTCCACAGCAGTCGCTCGCCGTGCGGCACGGCTTCGAGGACCGCTTCGGCCGCGAGGTACTCCAGCGGGTGGCCGGTGCCTACGACCTGCATCGTCTGCGCGACCTCGGACACCGCCGACAGCACGCGCGGGTCACCGTGACCGAGGACGAGCGGCCCCCAGGCCATCACGTAGTCGACGTACCGGTCGCCGTCCAGGTCCCAGACGTGTGCGCCCCGCGCCTCGCGTACGAAGAGCGGATGGGGTGGCATCGCGGCGCGCAGGCCGGACCCCACGCCCCCGCCGACGCTGCGGCGGGCTCGCTCGAAGGCCGAGCGTGATGATTCCAGGGCCATGAATCGCCCCTGCCTTTCAGTACGTGATCACCGAGCGGATGCCGATGCCGCGCTTCATCTGGTCGAACGCCTCGTTGACGTCGTTCAGACCGATCACGCTCGTCACCAGGGAGTCGAGATCGATGCGGTCGTTCATGTAGTGGTCGATCAGCAGCGGGAAGTCGGAAGCGGGCTTGCTGGAGCCGTAGTTCGAGCCGATGAGCGAGAGCTCCTGGTCGGACATGACGAAGGGGTCGATGGAGACCTTCAGGCCGTCGGCCACCTGCCCGGCGACCACCGCCGTGCCGCCCCGGGCCAGGACCTCGTAGGCCGACTCGATGGTGCGGGGCAGTCCGATGGCCTCGATGGCGATCTCCACGCCGCGTCCGTCGGTGAGCTGCCGCACCCGGTCCGCGAAGTCCTCGCGGCCGTTGTTGATCAGATCGGTCGCGCCGAAGAGGCGTGCCTGCTCCAGCTTCTCGTCGGAGAGGTCCGCGGCGATGATCTTCCGTGCGCCGGCGAGCCGGGCGCCCTGGATCGCGTTCAGGCCGACGCCGCCGCAGCCGAGGACCAGCACCGTGTCGCTCGGCCGCACCTTGGCGGTGTTGACGGCCGCGCCCACGCCGGTGGTGACCGCGCACCCGACCAGGGCCGACTGCGGGAACGGCGCGTCGTCCCGGACGGCGATCGCGCCCGACTCGGGCACGAGGGCGTACTCGCCGAACGTTCCGAGGCCCGCGAAGCTGAGGACGTCGCCCCCGTCGGCGGACGTGATCCGGGACCGGCCGTCGAACGACAGGTGGTTCGCCGAGTGCTCGCTCACCATGTCGCAGAGGACGGGCCTGCCACTGATGCAGTAGCGGCAGCGGCGACAGGAAGGCGTCCAGGACAGCACGACGTGGTTGCCCTTCTTCAGCGTCGTGACGCCCTCGCCGACGCTCTCGACGATCCCGGCTCCCTCGTGGCCGAGGATCATCGGCGAAGGGACATTCCATTCGCCCAGGACGACGTGGAGGTCGCTGTGGCACACCCCGCTCGCCTTGAGCCGCACGAGCACCTCGCCGGGTGGAGGCATCGAGGGGATCGTCACTCGCTCGATGGTCAGCGGTTCGTTCGGGGTCCTGAAGACGGCGGCGTCGAATTCGATGGTCACAGGGGGTTTCCTTCTGCGCGCTGGGTGATCACGGCCGGGCGGTGCGGATGAGCTTCCTGTTGGCGAACTCGTCGATTCCCGCCCGGCCCAGCTCGCGGCCGAAACCGGACAGCTTGACACCGCCGAAGGGCAGTTCCGCGCCTTCGAGTCCGACGCCGTTGACGAAGACCATGCCCGCTTCGATCCTGTCGGCGACGCGCAGCGCCTGCTCGGCGTCCGTCGTGAACACGTAGGAGCCCAGGCCGTACGGGGTTCCGTTCGCCAGCTCGACGGCCTCGTCCTCGGAACCGACCCGGTAGACGGTCGCGACCGGGCCGAAGAGCTCCTCGGCGGCCGACGGCGACGCCGGGGAGACGCCTGTCAGCACGCCGGGCGGGAAGTACGCGCCCTCGCGCTGCCGTGCGGAGACGAAGGTCGCCCCCTCGCCGACCGCTCGCTCGACCTGCTCCTCGACGTACTCGGCGGCGGCGACCGAGGAGAGCGGCGCCAGGCCGTCGGTCAGCGCGAGCACCTTCTCGGTGAACGTGTCGAGGAAGGCGTCGTAGAGGTCCTCGGCGACGATGAAGCGCTTCCCGGCGTTGCACGCCTGGCCGGCGTTCTCGAACCGCGTCTCGACCGCCGCCTGGACCGTGGCGTCGAGGTCGTCGGTCGACAGCACGATGAAGGGGTCCGAGCCGCCCAGTTCGAGCACCACCTTCTTGAGGCTGCGCCCGGCCTGCTCGGCGACCTGTGCGCCGGCCCGCTCCGAACCGGTGAAGGAGACGCCCTGCACGCGAGGGTCCGCGATAGCGCGACCGATCTGCTCGCCGGTGGCGTGGACGTTGACGTAACAGCCCGGCGGGAAGCCCGCGTCCGTGAACAGCTGCTGGAGAGCCGCGGACGACTCCGGGCACTGCGACGCGTGCTTGAGCACGATGGTGTTGCCCAGCGCGAGGTTGGGCGCGGCGAACCGGGCCACCTGGTAGTACGGGTAGTTCCAGGGCATGATCCCCAGCAGCACGCCGACCGGCTGGCGACGGACGAAGGCGGTCCCCTCGCCCTCCAGGAGCTCGATCGGCTCGTCGGTGAGGAACTCCTCCGCGTTCTCGGCGTAGTACCGGTAGATCGAGGCGCTGAACTCGACCTCCCCGACGGCCTCCTCCAGCGGCTTGCCCACCTCGCGGTGGATGATCTCGGCGAGGTGCGCGCTGCGCTCGTCGTGCAGGGCGGCGACGGTGTTCAGCAGCTGGGCGCGCTGTGCCACCGAGGTCTGCCTCGACCACTGCGCGTAGGCTTCCGCCGCCGCGTCGACCGCCCCCTCGACCGCCTCGTCCGTCGCGGTGGGGTACTCCTCGACCAGCTTGCCGGTGGCGGGGTCCACCACCGCGTACACGTGCTTCTTCGCCATGCTGACTCCTTGTCGGTGTTCCGGGTTCATGCGAGGGCGCCGGTGGCGCGGGCCGGGTTCGCGTCCGAGGCCGCGTTGTGGTCGTGCAGCGCGCGGTAGGCGTGGAAGAGGACGAATCCCTGGGTGCCCCAGGTCGCCAGTGCGGCGGTGTAGAAGATCGTGCGGTCCGCGTCGTCGAACGGCAGCGGGAAGAAGTCGTAGATCAACGCGATGGTGGTCCCGGCGGCGGTGACCAGGCCCGTCCGGATCGCGAGCCGCTTCGCGCCCGCGTCCCAGAGCCGCTTGACGAAGTACCCGAGGAAGGCGGCCGTGAGGAGGTTGACGACGACGTAGAACACGGCGACCCAGTACGCGATGCCGCCCGTGTGGAGCTCCGCGCCGTGGAACGGACGGAGGAACAGACCGGCCACGATCGCGACTCCGAACACGGCGATGTCGACGCCGCGGCTCGGCTTGTAGCGGTGGGTGACCATCATCAGGCCCATGATCAGGATGAGCGTGATGCCGACCGACCGGGAGAAGGCGTCGAGGAAGTACGCCAGGTCGTACAGGGCGCTGTCGCCCTTGGCGCCGAGCAGCGACCAGAGCAGGAAGTTGCTGCCCGACGTCGCGACGACCATCAGTTCGAGACCGAGGAGGTAGTTGCCGTACCTGCGGACGAGTTTCCAGCCGTAGAAGTAGCCGACGAAGATCATCCACAGGTCGGCCAGCAGGAACAGCACCTCCCTCATCGAGCCGCCCCCTCTCGGACGACGCGGGGCAGGAGGGTGAGGACGCGCTCGGCGGTGCGCTGGCCGGCCAAGACCGCGCCGTTCATGGTGCCGGCCCATTCGCCGGCGGTCTCGGTGCCGGCCCAGTGGACGCGCCCGTGGGGCTCGGTCAGCGCCTTGCCGTAACTCGTGGTCGCGTGGGGGCCGGCGGCAGGGTGGGGGCCGCCCGGGGCGAACGGTTCCGATCCCCAGCAGTGGTCCAGGTAGTCGATCGAGGTGCGGGCCTGCGGTCCGTAGAGGTCGACGAGCTGCCGGACGACCATGTCGCGTCGGGTCTCGGGGTCGAAGCCGTCGAAGACGCGGGGGTCGCAGAAGGTCATCAGGACGCCCGGTCCGCCGGGGTCGGGGGACACGTCGAAGGTGATGAACACGGTTCCGGTGTCGGTCACCGCCTCGCCGGAGAGACCCTCGACCCGCCAGAACGGCTTCTCATAGGCGACGAAGGCCTTGCTCAGCGAGCCCATGGGCCAGGTTCGCGCGAGCCCTTCGGCCTGTTCGGGCAGAGCGGGCTCGAAGGCGATGGCGGCGCGGTGCTCCGGTGCGGCCGTGACGATCGCGTACCCGGCGCGGATCTCGCCGGAGTCGGTGCTGACGGTGACGCCGTCGTCGTCCTGCGTGACGCGGCGCACCGGCGTGTCCAGGCGCACACGGTCGCCCAGCCGCTCCGCCAGCCGCTTCGCGATCTCCTGGGTGGTCTCGACGAACCGGTCCTCGTTCGCTCCGCCCTCGACGTCCAGCATGTGGTTGAGCCCGCCCGCCGCACGGATGTAGCGCAGTACGTGCAACAGGGAGACGTCTCCCGGGGTGCAGCCCCACTGCACCTTGCTCACGATGGTCATCAGCGCACGGGTGTTGGGCAGCGCGTTCTTCCGGTCGAGCCATTCGCCGAACGAGAGGGCGTCGAGCCTGTCGGCCCCGGGCGTCTCCCACGGGGCGTTCACGTCGATGGTCGCGACCAGTTTGTTCACGGCCGTCTGCATGCGGGCCATGTCCAGCAGGGTCGCGGGGGAGACCTTGGGAATGGTGCCGCTGTAGGTGCGGCGCCGGCCGGCCAGCCACAGGACGTTGCGGCCCTGGGCGAACTGGCCGGTCGTGGTGCACCCCACCCGGCGCGCGAGGTCCCGGATGGCGGTGTGGCGTGGTGCCACCCATGTCGCTCCGAGGTCCACCTTCACGCCCGCCACCTCACCGGAGCGCGAGCGGCCTCCGACCCGGTCGCGGCCTTCCACGACCAGGACGGACCGCCCCATGCTCACCAGCCGTTCGGCGGCGCTCAGACCGGCGAAGCCGGCGCCGACGATGACGACGTCGACCGTGGTCTCGCTGGAGTGGGACTTACGAGATCCGGACATGGTTTCCTCCTTCGCCCACGCGGTTCGCGTGCTGCGCGATGTAGGTGGTGACGGGGCCGACGAGGCCCTCGGGGATGTGGTGGCCCATGCCGGGGACGACCACGTGCTGCGCCGAGCGGATCGCCCTGACGGTCGCGGCGCCGCCGCTCGGGTGCACCAGCGGATCCCGGTCGCCGTTGATGACCAGAGTCGGGGCGCTGATCCCGCCCAGCTGGGCCGTCCGGTCCCCGGAGCGCTGGATGGCCTGGATCTGGCGCGCCGTGCCGGCCGCCGGGTCGCCGGCGCTGCGGTCCCAGCCGCGAGCCGCGATGGCCGCCTCGGCCGCGTCGTCGATGGGGTGCCCCGTTCCCGCGACGTGACGGGTGAGCCTCAGGTGGGCACGGACCGCCGCGGTTCTGTTCCTCGCCGGCGGGGCGGCGAGGAGCCGCATCGTCGACAGGGCCGGCTGACCGACCTTGCGCGCTCCGGTCGTGGAGTAGAGGGAGGCCAGCGACAGGACCCGCTCGGGTGCTGTGGCCGCGATCGTCTGCGCGATCATTCCGCCCATCGACCGCCCGACCAGGTGCACCCGCACGATTCCGAGATGGTCGAGCACGCCGATGGCATCCTGGGCCATGTCGGCCAGTGCGTATGCGTCGCCGCGCGGACGCGCGGCGATCTGGCGCCAGGTTCCGGGCGGGGGCGCGGCGACGAACGTCGACTGGCCCACGTCGCGGTTGTCGATCGCGACGACCCGGAAACCGCCGGCGACGAGGGAGCTGACGAACGAGTCGGTCCAGAAGGTGAGGTCTTCGCCCAGTCCCGCGATGAGCAGCATCGCGGGGTCGTCCTGGTCGCCGTGGTCCCGGAAGCAGATCGTCATCCCGGACGGCAGGGCCGCGTACTGGTCGGCGCTCCCGGCGCCGCTCGTCTCAGGCACGGGTGCCCCGCCTGTCACCGGGCGCCGGCGCGGCCGTCCGGCGGACGCCGAACCGGAGGTTCTCATCGGCCACCGGGCCGCGCAGGGCCTTGGCGTCCTCGGGGTAGGACATAGCCATCCGCCAGGGCTTTTCGGGGCCCTGCTTGGGCATGAGCTTCTCGCTGCGCTTGGCATATCCGGCCTGGATGTCCATGACGGGCCTGCGGTTCAATCCCGACGGTGCGACCGGAACCACCGTGTCGTATCCACGGGCGTCCATGTGCCGGACCAGGTCGATGAAGTAGCGACACATCAGACTCACCTTGAGCGTCCAGGACGAGGTGGTGTAACCGATCGCCATCGCCCAGTTCGGGATCCCGCTCAACAGCATGCCGCGGTAACAGAGCGCGTCCGCGAGGTCGATCTGGCGCCCGTCGACCACGAGGGGCATGCCGCCGAAGAGCTGCAGGTTCAGCCCCGTCGCGGTGACGATGACGTCGGCTTCCAGCTCCTCGCCCGACGCCAGGACGATTCCGCGCCTGCTGAACCGCGCCACGGCCTCGGTGACGACGGAGGCCCTTCCGTCCGTGATCGAGTCGAAGAAGTCGCCGTTCGGCGCCACGCACACCCGCTGGTCCCACGGGTCGTACGGCGGGTTGAAGTGCTTGTCGACGTCGAACCCCTTGGGAAGGCGTTTGACGTTCTCGCGCCGGATGAAGGCCCGTCCTGCCCTGGGGAACCTCCGCAGCCCCTTCACGACGGCGTGTTCGGTCCAGATGTTCTTGAACCGCGTCACGGCGTACCCGCGCTCTTCCCCGAGCAGCTTCGTGAGCGCCAGCGCGACCCCGTCGACACGGGGGAGCGCCATGACGTAGGTGGGGGTGCGCTGCAGCATCGTCACGTGCCGGGCGGCGCCCGCCCCTGCGGTCATGGCCGGCACCAGCGTGATCGCGGTCGCGCCGCTGCCGATGACGACGACCTTCTTGTCGCTGTAGTCGAGCCCCTCGGGCCAGTGCTGCGGATGGACGATCCGGCCCTCGAACTCGTCCCGCCCCTGGAACTCCGGGGAGAACCCCTCGTCGTACCGGTAGTAGCCGGTGGCGGCGAAGACCCATCCCGCGTGGATCGTCCTGGTCCGGGTCGCTCCCGTGGCGGGGTCCGACGTCTGGACGGTGAGGGTCCACCGCGAGTCCGCCGTGGACCACTCCGCACGGACGACCCGGTGGCCGAGCCTGAGGACGCGCTCCAGGCCGTTCTCCTCGACGGTCTCGTGGAGGTACTCCTTGATGAGGGGAGCGTCGGCGATCGCGGCTTCGTGGCGCCAGGGCTTGAACGCGTATCCGAACGTGTGGAGGTCGGAGTCCGAGCGGATGCCGGGATAGCGGAACAGGTCCCACGTGCCTCCGATGTCGTCGCGCGCCTCCAGCACGGCGAGCGACTTGTCAGGCAGCTCCCGGCTGAAATAGGTGGCCGCGCCGATCCCGGAGATCCCGGCCCCGACGATCACCACGTCGAACTCCTCGACGGCGTCCAACACCTCAGCTGTCATGGCGTTTCCTCGCTGTTCCTGTGGCGGTTACCTCACTGTCGCGAGCCGCGACCGCCTGCGAGAACGACAGCGGGCACCTCTCTTGCCAGGGCTCGGTGCACGATGCACAGGCGGGCCGGGAGCTGCGCGCCCGTACAGTGCCTGATGTTCGAGCCGCGACCTTCACCGAGGCCGGGACTCGCCCTTTCGCGGAGTTCGTAGCCATTGCGGGGGCGGGGGCGGCGGGATAGAGGTTTGCCCCTCAGATGTTTAGTAGTGCTAAACATCTGGTTGTGGTCGTACGAAGAGGCCGACCCCGCTGTCGTCGCGGGCCCGCTCGGAGCCACCTTCTCTCCGGACCGAACAGGAGAGGCAGCAGCCGGATCTGCGCGCTTCGCTGCGCGAAAGGCCGCTTCGGTATGCCGCGCGTGGGCGTACCGCCTCACGCACCCCTTCACCCACCCATGACGAGCCGGTGCCGGCCCGTGAGCGAAAGGTGGTCGCGATGACCGACCTCCCCATGACAGGGCACGTCGAAGTACCTGGTGGTGAAACCGGATCGGGCGACCCGCTCCACCGAGGGCTCGGTGTGTCGCAGATCGTCTTCACGGTCGTCGCCGCGGCGGCGCCGCTCGGGCTTGTGGCCGGCGGGGTCCCGCTCGCCTTCGCCGTGAGCGGCAGCCCGGGGATGCCGCTGTACTTCGTGCTGTCCACCGTGCTGCTGTTGGTCTTCGCGGTCGGCTTCACACAGATGGCCGGACGGGTACGCGACGCGGGCGCCTTCTACGCCTACGTCCAGGCGGGACTGGGCCGGATCCCCGGTCTCTCGGCCGCGACCCTCGCGCTCTTCTCCTACGCACTGCTTCTCGTCGGGGTGAACGCCTACGTTGGGGTCGCGACGAGCAACGTCATCGAGCGGTATGCCGACGTCGGCTCCCCTTGGTGGGCGTGGGCGCTCGTCTCGCTGGGCGTCATCGCCTTCCTCGGCTATCGCGACATCGAATTGAGCGCCAAGGTGCTCGGTGCCGTGCTGGTGCTGGAATCCCTGCTGCTCTTTGTCCTGGACCTCGGCATCGTGGGTCACGGCGGCGCCCACGGCCTGACGGCCGAGCCGATGTTGCCCTCGGTCGTAGGCACCGGCTCCTTGGGGCTCGGCGTCATGTTCGCCCTCTTCGGGTTCATCGGATTCGAAGCGACGGCAGTGTTCCGCAACGAGGCGAAGGACCCCGACGTCACCGTCCCGCGGGCGACGTACGTCGCGATCCTGGTGATCGGGGTCTTCTACGCGCTCACCGTGTGGGCGATCGTGGTGGGGGCTGGCGTCGACACCGTGGTCGGAGCCGCGCAGGCCGACCCCGAGGGCCTGGTCCTCACGCTGACGCGGCGCTACGTGGGGTCCATCTGGGCCGACGCCATGCAACTCTTGCTGATCACAAGCCAGTTCGCCTGTGTTCTTGCCTTCCACAACGTCGTGACGCGCTACCAATTCGCGCTGTCCCGAGCCGGCGCGCTTCCGCCGCCGCTGGGCGTCGTCCACCCCCGGCACCGCGCGCCGTCGGCGTCCTCGGCCGTCGCATCGACCGTCGCGTTCGTCACCACGCTCGTCGTCGCCGCGCTCGACCTCGACCCGATCGCGGACCTATACGCCTGGTTCTCCGGTGCCGCCACCCTCGGCGTCGTCCTGCTGCTGGCAGCCACCAGCCTCGCGGTCATCGGGTTCTTCCGGCGCGCCGGCGGACGGCAGCCGGTGTGGCGGACGGCCGTGGCCCCAGGCGTCGCCTTCCTCGGCCTGGCGTCTGTGGGCGGCCTGATGGTCGCCAATTTCCCGCTCCTCGTCGGCACCGTCACGGGCGCCTGGGTGATCGGCGGGCTCGTCGCCCTCTCGGCCGTTGCCGGCGCGGTGCAGGCCCTCGTCCTGCGAGCGCGCCGCCCGGCCGTCTACGAGCGGCTCTGAGAGACTCGCCGATCAGCTCATAAGCGCAGGGACGCGGCCGGTCTGTGCACCGTGCACCGTCCCCGGGGGAGGCCGGTGCACGGTGTCGTTCTCACCGCGGCCGCGGCCTGTGATCGTGGGGTACGAGGCAACCGCCACCGGCGAAGTCCGGTTTCGCCGAGCACCGTTTCGTGGGCGGGCCGACCGGGCGCCCAGAGGAGTGACGTTGAAGAATCGGACTGTCGTAGTGGGGCTCGGCGCCACTGGGCGGGCCATCGCCTCTTCCTTGCTGCAACGCGCGGACGTGGAGATCGTGGGAGCGGCGGACGGGGACCCCCGCGTGGTCGGTCAAGACCTCGGAGTGTTCCTCGGCGGCGTCGCGAACGGTGTCGTCGTGAGCGACCCGACCGAGCTGCCTGCCGCCGACCTCGCGATCGTGGCGACCGTCTCGGATCTGCACAGGGTGGCCGACGTCCTGCTGCCGCTGCTGGAGCGGTCGTACAACGTCCTGAGCATCTGCGAAGAACTGGCCCACCCATGGCGGAGCCACCCCGATCTGGCCCGGCGGCTCGACGACACGGCGAAGGCGCACGGCGTGACCGTCCTGGGCAGCGGGGCGAACCCGGGCGTGCTGATGGACACCCTTCCTCTCCTCCTGACCACACTGACCCAGCGCGTGGAGAGCGTGCGGATCCGCCGCCGGACGAACATGTCACGCTACGGCGCGATCCTGTCGAAGTTCGGCCTCGGTCTGACCATGCGCGAGTTCGCGACGGCTCACAGCCGGGGCGAGGTCGTCGGGCACCACGGCTTCGAGCAGGCCATCGGGGCGCTCGCGGCAGGGCTCGGATGGGATCTCGACTCGGTGGACGTGGGAGAGGTCGAACCCGCTGTCGTGACGACTTCGCCGCGCGTCGGGGAGCACATGCGTATCGAACCAGGGCAAATCGCGGCGGTCACTCACGCCGCCCGGGGCATGCTCAAGGGCGAGGTGGTGATCGATCTGGAGATCACGTTCGGGTTCTTCGAGCCGGCCGACGAGGTGGCCGCGGGCGACGACTACCAGATCGTCGGAGAGGAGCAGGTAATCGACCTCCGTTCCTCCGTGGGCTTCGATTCCTTCCTCAGCACCGTCGCGGCGGCTGTCAACGCCTCCACCGCGGTCGTCGAGGCGCGTCCCGGTCTCCTGTCGATGGGGGACCTGCCCGCCCGTTCGGTCGCGGCCAAGGGAGAACGGCGAGCGGGCCGGGCCTCGCTCGGGGCCACTACTTCTCAGGGCTGAGACGGAGACGCAGAAGACGGAGAACCTCCTGTTCGCCGTCTTCACGCGTCTCGCCAAAGAGTCGCCCGTCACGGTTGACCCGCAGGACGGGAACGGGGGCTCGGGCGCGCTGCCGAGCACGCCTCGACGCGGAGTACGAAGTGGGGCAGATGCCCCACCTGGAAGGAGATCGGAACAGCATGAGGACCGACAGCACGAAGTACACCAACTTCACCGGCTGGATCGACCCGCCGGACGACGTGCAGCCCGCGCTGGACGGCGATCTCACCTGCGACATCGCCGTCATCGGCGGCGGCACGGGCGGCATGGCGGCTGCGCTGCGCCTCGCGGAGCGCGACCAGGACGTCGTCCTGCTGGAGGCCGAGTTCTGCGGCTACGGCTCGGCCTCGCGCAACGGCGGTCAGATCGCCGGGGCGCCGGGTGGCGACTTGCGGATGCTCAGCCTCCAGTCCCCGAAGAAGGTGCCGATCATGGCCAGACTGGCGGAGCACGCGGGCCGTTACGTGGAAGACCTCATCAAGACGCACGACATCGACTGCGATTACGTGGCGAACGGCCTGGTGTGGGGTGCGGTATCCCCTTTCATGATGTTCAGGGTGCGCACCCAGGCGGCGATCCTGCGCGCCTTCGGTGGGCACGGGACCGTCGGCAGCAGAGAGGAGCTCGGCCTCCCCGCCGGCTTTGTGGGCGGTATGCGGGAATCCATCGGCGGGATGCTGAACCCGGGCAAGCTGGCCCGTGGTGTGCGTCGCGCACTGCTCGGCTCCTCGGCGAGGGTTTTCGAACAGACGCGGGTGAGCGATGTCCGGCGCGCAGGCGGCATCGTCGAGATCACGACACCGCACGGCACCGTGCGGGCCCAAAAGGTGCTGCTCGCCACCAGCGTCTACGGCGGCGAGTGGGACATCACGCCGAAGAACCTCGCGACGCCGCTGTACGTCATCGAGATCGAGTCGGAACCCATCGCGCCGGAGCGGCTCGCCGCGCTGGACTGGACCAATCGGTCCGGCATCATCACCCAGCACCAGGTGATGACCCACTACCGGCTCACCGAGCGCAACACCATCGTCTGCGGGGTCCGCCAAGCGCAGCGAGGCCAGACCTACCCGCTCCCGGACCGTGTCCCGGACCCCCGTGTCGTGCGCGACATGGGGAAGGATCTGGCCAACCGGTTCCCGTCGCTGTCCGACGTGGCCATCGAGCGGGCCTGGGGCGGTTGGATCGGCATCAGCCCGGACTGGCTGGCGGTCGCCGGGCAGGTCGGTGACAACGTCTTCTACGCGATGGCCTGCAACGGCCACGGCCTCTGCCAGGTGCCGTACGTGACACATCAGCTCGCCGACTACATCGTCGACGGCGAGATGCCGGAGGACCTCGCCGGCATCTGGTCGGACGCCTCGAAATACTCGCGGTCGATGTCGCTGCTGATGCAGCCGTTCGTCCTCCGAGCCGTCTGGGGGCTGGACCGGTTCAACGACTTCTTCAACGGCAGCAGAACGCTGGCCCGGCGGGCGCTGCGTCGCGGCAGGCGCGGAGGCTACTGAGGGCCGAGCGACGCCTGCTCCGTGACGGCGCGGTGCGAGATCGCCACCCCGCTACGACAAGACCGCCCGGTCCTGCGAAACAGCCGCCGCCCTCGCGTCACCCTGATGTGGGCCCGGCATGCGACGACAGGATCTAGGCGGGCTCTCGCGCGGCGCGCAATAGGGGGAGGCGACAGGACCCAGGGGACCTTGCTCACCGTCGTGCCCGGATTGTCGAACTGGTGAAGCGTCTGGCCGGAGAACGAGGTGGACGCCCCTGCCGACAGCATCCGGGCCCCGCGCCCGACGATCAGACGGGTCGAGCCGCTCAGTCCCATCGCGAAGATCGCGGCGGTGCCGAGCCGATAGGGGCCGCCGGTGCCCCCGCCTGGCTCGATCACGGAACGGAATACCTGGAACGCCGTGGTGTCGGCGGGCGTGAGCAGGTATTCGGCCACACCCTCACCACCCATGTCGATCCGGCTTCCACCGTCCACGGCTTGCTCGTCGGGGTATGCGAACAGCTCCCCGACCCCGATCCGCAGCACCTCGCAGAAGCGCAGCAACGTCGGGACGGACACGCTGGTGAGCCCGCGCTCCAACTGGCTCAGAAAGCCCTTGGTGACCTCTGCCCGGTGCGTGACCTCCGTCAATGACAACCCGCGGTCGAGCCTGATCTTCTGCAGCTGCGCGCCTGTGGACGCTTCGAGGGCGGCGGCGCCCCTTTCCGCTCCGCCTGCTGTCCCGCTGTCACCGATGGACACGGTGTGCTCACCGCCCGTCCCCAGGCCGAGGTCGTGCGTCTGTCAGGGGAGGGGCCGACCCGGACGAGTGGTCTCCGTGACACGCGGCTAAGGCATGCGCGTCAGGGGATGTCGGCGCGCCCCTGTGAAGGGAGCGACGGCGTTGAACCCTTTGTGGAGCCGACGAGGGCGTGCTAAATCTGCCGCTGTTTAGCGATGATAGACAGCGCTGGTTCGCGCATTCGCCGTCGGCCAGTACTTCATCTATCGGTGACACGGCATGTCGGGAGCCTTGGCTCCCCGAGAGCAGAGGGACACTGAGAGCATGGAAGAGCTGTGGCCCCCGCCCTCGCGCGAGGTCGCTGACGCGATCAGGTCACTGTGCCAGCGCCTGCTGACGGAAACGGACGCCCTGGTCGACGCTTTCGCGGGGCCCTCCCTCATCGCCCAGAACGATCCCGCCCTCCTCGCGGACGCGTCGCTGGTCGAGGAGGATCTCGCACTCAACCGCTCCGACCTCGCCCAATGGTTGACCGCAAACGTTCAACAACCGGGTCGGAGGGTAGAGCCCTACGTTAGTCAGAGGACCACGGCGTACATCAACGATCTCGTCTCCCGGGGCATCGCGCCCGACTTCGCCGTCGCCTGGCGCGTGGCCCTGGGGATCGGCTGGCGGCGTTGGCTCGAGGAATGCGTGGCGTTCTGCGCCGACCCCGACTTTCTCGTCGGGGTCCTGGACGTGACGGCGCAGTCGATGGTGCAGTACGCCCTCGACTCCGTCGCCGCCCTGCGGCAAGCTGGCCTCGCCGCGGCGATGGGGAACATGCATGCCGAGGAGATCGCGCTGATCCAGCTGATCGCCAGTGGGGCACCGATGGCGGAGGACCTTGCCGAAGGGCAGTTGCGCTACCGGCTGGCGCGGTGGCACATGAGCCTCGTCCTCTGGGTCGATGATCTTCAGGACGGCGGCGCCCTGGACGAGGCGATCGCCGCCGTGCGCTCCTCCGCCGGCGGCCGAAGCGCCCTGGTGGCGCGCGCCAGCGCCGCGTCGCGGTGGATCTGGCTCTCGGGGGAGACCGTCCCGGACCCTCACCACGTGGAGAAGGAACTCGCGGCGGCCGCCGAGGTCCGCGCCGCAGTGGGAAGGCCGGGACGCGGCCTCGAAGGATTCCGCTCCAGCCACCAGGACGCCCTCGCGGCGCAGGCGCTGGTGATCCGGCTGGGGTCCGACCGGTGCTTCACCGCCTACGCCGACGTCGAGCTGATAGACGCGCTCACGAAGGACCGGCCCGGCGCACGCCGGTTCGTCATCAACACCCTCGGGCCATTGGCCGAAGCCGACACAGCGCTGCGGCAGGCACTGCTCACCTATGTACAGTGCGGATTCAGTACGACCCGCGCGGCCGCCAACCTCTACGCGCACCGCAACACCGTCGAACGGCGGGTCTCACGCGCCAACGAGCTTTCGGCCGTCAAGGTGGAGGACAATCCGACCCATGTGGCGGCGGCGCTCCTGGTGCTGGACATCGCACCCGACATCGTGACGATCGCTCCGAGCTGAACTCACATGCGGCCGCGTGGCTCGAGCCTCCTTGCCATGGAAGGAGGGCGACGGTTACACCGCCGCCCAGAGGCTGACGTCGGAGGCCGGAACGGTGTGAAGATGCCCCGTGCCCTCCGCGCGTGCGTCAGGGGTCGCACATAGCGCCCACGTCGCACGTAATGCCCATTGTGAGCACGTTTGGCGCCCGCCACGCTACAGGCCTGCGACTTTCCTTCGGCTCTACATGTTTCACGATGACCGACCAGGTGGACATGTGGCTGGACGACAACGGCCTCAACACCCAGCCGGTCAACCCGGTGGCTACGCTGCTCGCGGGGCGCTTCGGCCGGACCTACCAGGACTACCACGGCGCCGTTCTGCTGACCGGCCGAGCGGACGACGAGGGGGAGACCCTGCCGCTCAACAGGGACAAGATGCTCGCCATCCTGGTAACGCTCGCCGACCTCTGACGAAGCCTCCCTGGGCCTGGATGTGCCCCGGGACCTGGACCTCGGCGACCGCAAGAAGCCCCTGGAGCAGCTCGGCGTGGACCTGCTCGGGCATGCCACGATCGTCGGGCTGGTCAAGGACGTGCTGCCCGAGACACAGGCCGGTCTCCTGGTCGCCTCCCGCCCCTGCTCGCTCACCGCATGAACCAGATCCGCGAACAGGGCGGCCGCGCACTCCTCGCCGCGCACCTGGCCCGCCTCACCACCGACACGGGGAAGGAAGGGGCGTGGAAGGAAAACGCCGGCGGCTCGGCCGCGGCCGGCCGTCTTGTGAACGCGACCCTGCAAGCCCTGACGACACCGCCCTGTGCCCCGGCCGGGCCCGCGTCCCCGGTACGGATCCGGGTCTCCGCGGCGGCGGCCCGCACCCGCTCCACCACCACCCCGGCCACCGCCGCGCCCGGGCAGCCGGCCCCGGCGGAAGCCGCGGTCCCCGCGCACCGGCAGCAGGCCGGACCGGCCAAGGGGGCGGGGCGTTCGCGGTGAGCTCGGCTGCACAGAGCCCGGCCCGCGCGCGGCTGTTCGGCGTCTACGCTGACCGATCCAGGGCCGGCGCCCGCGTCTGCCGGGGCAGCGGGGTGAAGGCCCAAGCCCCCGAGCCTGCTCCTGCTGGGCCTGTGGTGTCGCCGGGCCGGCCGGGCCATACCGTCCGGGGCCTGCGCCCGGGCTGGGGCTCGCGCCCGGCATGGCGCTCGTGGTTGAGCTGGAGCTCGTAAGCGGGTTGATGCTCGGGCCCGAGCCCGAGCCCGAGCCCGAGCCCGCGTCCGATCCCGATCCCGAGCTCGGGCGGGGGTTGGGGCCCAGTCCTGCTGGGTCCGCTCCGCCCGACTGTCGGCCCGGGCGGGAGCCGGGCGGGTTGCGGCTGCGCGCGGTGACGAGCGGGGTAGTGCGCGGGCGGGTCCGCGCCCGCGCCCAGCTGGCGGCGGCCGGGGAGCGGGGTGAGGGCCCAAGGCCCCGAGCCCGCTCCTGCTGCGGCCGGACCGGGGTCGGGCCGTACCGCCCGGGCCCGGGCTGGTGCTCGTGGTTGAGCTGGAGCTCGTCAGCGGGTTGATGCTCGGGCTCGGGTTGGAGTCCAGGCGCGGGTCCGAGCGCGGCTCACCTCGGCGCTGGCCCGCGGCTCGGTGGCGGTCGCCATGGCCGGGGTGGTGATCGGCGAGACGATCGGTCCGGCGGTGGTCGGCGTGGCCTGGCTCGGCGCCCGCACCCGCGACGGCCTGACCTGGCTGGAGGTGGCCGGTTCCCTGGCCCTGGCCCGCTCGGTGAACCGGAATCCGGCAACTGACGTTAGATTGGGGTGTGTTGGATCAGGCCTGGGGGGGCGATGGACAGAGCGACGTCGTACATCGTGGGGCCGGAGCTGTTCGCCGAGCTCGGACTGAAGGCGGCCGCCCTCGTGGCGGTGCTCGCCCTCCTCCTCGCCCTCTCCTCCGCCCGTAACGCCCTGCGCAAGCGCCGGGCGCTGCGGATCGCGGAGGAGGCCGAGGCCGCGCGGCGCGCGGAGCGCGAGGAGGAGGAACGGCGCAGGCAGGCGGAGTGGGCGGCGCGGCCGAAACCCGCTCCGGAACCGGACCCCCGGCGGGATCCCGCGTGGCCGGAGCTGGTCTACGACCACGTCCTGAAGGAGCTGCTCAAGAAGCCCGGGGACAGCTCACGGATCAGCCGACTCTCGAAGGACGTGCCGGCCTACCTGTCCCTGGACGAGATCGACCGGGCCCTGGACCGGGCTGTCCGCGAGGGCATCGCCCTGTTCGACCACGACCGGCAGCACTGGCGGCTCACCCGCCGCGGGAGCCGCATCTTCGAAGAGTTCGCAGGAGACAGGAAGCGCATGGACGAGACAGAGAACAGGCGGGACCAGCCGCGCGTCACGATCGACGCCCGCGGCGCGGGCAACGTGGCACACACGGTCCACGGGGGCATCTCCGGCACCACGGTGCACAACGCGGCGCCGGGGGCGTCCGCGCCGCCGGGGGAGGTGGACCTGGCGGCGGTCCTGGAGCTGCTGGAGCAGCTCCGCAGCGCCCTTCTTGGGGCGGAAGGGCTTTCGGAGCTGGCGCGCGAGCGGGCCGCGGGCGACCTGGGCGAGGTCGCCCGCGAACTGCGCGCCCCGGAGGAGGAACGGGAGCCGGGCCGCATCCGGGCCGCCCTGGAACGGCTCCGCGTGACCTTCGTCGGGGTGGACGGCCTGATCGTGGTCGTGAACCAGATCGGGGACCACCTCCGCGGCTGGCTCAGCCCCTGACGCGGTCCAGCAGCGCGGCGTACGCCACACCGCCGCTACTCCAGGGCGCGTCCTGGGGCGGCCGCGGACTCCCCCCGGCCCGTCGTCGGAGCGGGCTGGGGCTCGCAAGCGGGTTGATGCTCCGGCCCGGTCTGGAGCCCGCGCCCGCGGCCAACCCCCGCCCGCGTCCGGGCTCGGGCTCGGGCGGGGGTTGGGGTCCAGTCCTGCTGGGCCCGCTCCGCCCGGCTGGCGGCCCGGGCGGAGCGGGCGGGAGCCGGGCGGGCGGGAGCCGGGCGGGCGGGAGCCGGGCGGGCGGGAGCCGGGCGGGTTGCGGCTGCGTCGCGGTGACCAGGGGTCCGCGGCGCGGTCGGGTTCGCGCCCGTCTCCCAGCTGGCGGCGGTCGGGGGAGCGGGGCGAAGGCCCAGTGCCCCGGGCCCGCTCCTGCTGAGCCTCTGGTGCCGCCGGACGAGGGCCGGGCCGTACCGTCCGGGCCCGCGCCTGGGCTGGTGCTCGTGGTTGAGCTGGAGCTCGTAAGCGGGTTGATGCCCGGGCCCGGGAACCCGGCGGGTTGATGCTCGGGCTGGAGCTCGTAGACCTGGACGCGGGCCCGGATCGCAGAGCGAGGCCGCCTCGCCCGCCTGCGCAGCCCGGCCTCGGCCGACCTCATCACCACCCCCGGGGAGCTGAGCAAGGCACTGGTCTACCTCTACGAAGCCGCCGGCGGCCCGCCGCTGAGCCTCCTGGTCGCACGGGCGGACGGAGCACATCTGCTGCCGAGGAGCACCGCCGGGCGGGTCGTGACCGGGCAGGTCCTTCCGGCCAGCCGCCAGCAGTGCATCGCCTTCCTGTCTGCCTGCGGGATCGGATCGCGCCTGCGGAAGCGCTGGGCGGACGCCTACGACCGGCTCACCGCCCCCACAGCTGCGCGATCCTGGCAGTACGTCCCGATGAACAGGGACGGGAAGGCCGCAGCGACCCTCCCGCGGCACCGCCACCGCGACGAAGGTCTAAAGGACGCAACCGTGGCGACCATGCGGCTGTCGGACCTGCAGCACGGGACCGGCCTGGAGACACGCCGGGGCGGAGAGGTGCTGGTGCGGGAGCTGCTGGCCAGGCCCGTTTCCCGCCGCGAAAGCCGACTGCTGCGGCGGCTGCAAGCGGCGTAAGCCGGCCCGGCCCTCGCCTTGCCCGCTGTTGGTGCCGGGCCCGCCGGTCTTCCGGGTCCGGATACATGTCTGGGCCCCGACCCGGGGGGAGGGGGTCGGGGCCCAGCGGGTGCCGCGGGTCAGGACCGCGGCAGGCGCTGATGAGTCAGTGGTGCAGGGTGTCCTTGATGTCTTCCTTGGCCTGGCGGGCGTTGCCCTTGGCCTGGTCGGCGTGGCCCTCGGCGGTCATCCGCTCGTTGCCGACCGCACGGC
>NZ_JBICWZ010000031.1:0-37123 GCF_043199995.1 Streptomyces sp. NPDC048507
TGTAGCGGGCGGCGTGGGTGTCCGCGGTGACGGCAGGCCCGTTGCCAGACCGGCCTGTCCAGCCGGTGCCCACCCGTTCCGAGGCAGCCCGGGCAAGCGCCCGGACACTGCCGGAGGGTGGCTGCGGAGCTTGCCCGAGACACAGGCCGGTCCCCCGGTCGCCTCCCGCTCCTGGCCGCTGCTTGCGGCTCGCATGAACCAGATCCGCGAACAGGGCGGCCCCGCCTTCCTCGCCGCGCACCTGGCCCGCCTCACCACCGACACCTCCCGGGAAGGGGCGTGGAAGGGAAGCGGCGGCGGCTCGGCCGCGGCCGGCCGTCTCGTGGACGCGACCCTGAACGCCTTGACGACAGCGCCCTCGGCCCCGGCCGCGCCCGCTCGTACGCACCGCAGCCAGACAAGCTAGTTGACTCAGCTGAGCGATTCGAGGTCGTCGGGCGTGCCGTCAAGGGCAGGACCACAGCCTGCGGGAAGGTGCGAAGCTACGAGTTCCACGGCCTCATCGGCAGTAACAGGGCCACCGATCTGTTGCCGCCCCGAACCGCGCGGCTCATGCAGCCGACAAACATGGAAGTGCCGTTCGCCGTCGTAGGGGAAGATCGAGGGCAGGTCTTGCGACCAAGGGAAACGGGTGCACCGGCTGAACTGCAGCGATCCATGGCTGACCAGCGGAAACAGAGCCCGGAGGGAAGGGTTTGCGTATGCCGCCTCTACCAGGGCTTTGTCGATGAGGTTCGCGTCCATGTCCCGCACGACCTGCCACTTGGCTGCCACAGGGTCTTCTGATGCTGTCCCGAGTATGTCCTTCTCTGCCATGCTCCGACGTTAGCTGACTCTGCAACGGCTGGTTCGCAGGCCGCCGTTCGCCTTCCTTGCTGATGAGGCGCTGCCTCACCGGAACCGCATCTACCACCTCCGTCAGGTAGCTCCCCTTAGTAGCATCGGCCACTCCGGCGGCACCTCAGCCGCAAGACAGAGCAGATCTCAAACACGGTCTGAGCTTGTTCTTTATCTTCCAGCCCCGTCCAAGCACGTGAGCGTCGTCGGGCAGGCAGCGGCCGGGGCAGGGCACGCACGCGGGCGTGGGCTTGGCGCGGGCCCGAGCCACCGCCTGCCCGGCGCCCAAACCCGTTCGAGGTAACGGCTGCTGATGCCCCGGCCAGCCCCCCGCCGCATCAGGCCGCCAGTGCTTCGCGAAGCGTTGAGGGCTTGAGTCCGAAGGTGTCGCGGATATTGCTGTCGTCCACGACGAATGGGCGCTCGGACATATAGCTCATCTCGGCGAACTCGCGCCAGAGCGGATCGGTGAAGGACAGCAGCGCCATATCCCGTTCGGTGAGCGGCTCCAGCCTCGGTTCGGGCGCGCCGTGGAGGTCGGCGAGGTCGGTCGCGGCCTGGCGCAGGGTCGTGGTGATGACCGGAGCGTGCCAGGCCCGCCCCCAGGTCCGCTCGTCGCCGCTGACCGCCACCAACGCCGCTGCGACGTCCTCGGTGTACGAGAACGAGTGGGCCGCATCGGGATTGCCATGGACGAGGGCCAGTTCGCCCTCGCGCACCCGGGGCGCGACCAGCAGCGTGAAACCTGAGACTGCGCCCGGGCCCAGGTACTGGCCGGCCCGCACTTCGGTGACCCGCAGCCGGCCCCGGTCGTGGGCATCCTTGGCCTGCCGCCACAGCTCGGCCCTTACCCGGCCCTTCCGGGTGTGCGGGGCCATCGGGGTGCGCTCGGTGACGGGCCCGGTGGTCTGCTGGTAGCCGTAGTGGTTGCCGAGCATCACGTAGTCGGCTCCGGCCCGCTCGGTCGCGGCGAGGATCGAGGCAAACAAGGCAGGCATGGTCTCTGGCCAGCTGTGGTAGGCGGTCATGGCAGAGTTGAAGACCGTGGTCGCTCCGGCCAGTGCCTCGGCCAGTTCGTCAGTGCGGCCCGCATCCAGGGCGATCCGCTCGATGCCAGGGTGATCAGGACCACTGCCACTGCGGGTGATGAGGCGCACCTGCTTGCCGCTGTCAGCCAGCTGCCTGGCGGTAGCGACCCCGGTCGCGCCTGCTCCGATGACGACTGCTGCATCCATGACGTTGTCTCCGTATCCCTCTGGACGGGACGCTTCCCCGATGGGGGAAACGCGGTTCGCGGGGGCCCTACCGCTTGCCCAACTGTGCCGTGTGGACGCACGGTAGGATCAGTGGCCTGAAAGCCACGAGATCCAAGGATCTGGCCATGCATCGTGTCGCTGTCCTGGCCGTCCCCGCGGTCAAGCCCTTCGACCTGTCCATGCCGTCGACACTCCTCGGCGCCGCCGAACTCAAGGGACGCCCCGGTTATGAAGTGACGGTGTGCACCGCCGCACCGGGCACCGTCTCCGCCTCCGGCGGTATCGAAGTGGTGATTCGCCACGGCCTCGAAGCGGTCGCGGCAGCGGACACCGTTATCGTTCCCTCAACCGCCAGGCGGCACGACGCCGAGCCGGCCGTGCTGGACGTCTTGCGGGAGGCCGCCGACGCGGGCAAGCGCATTGCCTCGATCTGCAGCGGCGCCTTCGTCCTCGCCCAAGCCGGACTCCTTGACGGTCGTGTCGCCACCACCCACTGGGCCCTTGCCGAGGAACTGCAGCGTGCCTTCCCCGCGGTGCGCGTGGACGCCGACCGGCTGTTCGCCGACGACGGCCCGATCATCACTGGTGCGGGCTCGGCTGCCGGCATCGACCTGTGCCTGCACTTGATCGGCTGCGACTACGGCGCGGCTGTGGCCAACACGGCTGCCCGCGCCGCCGTCGTCACCCCGGTACGCCACGGCGGGCAGGCACAGTTCGTCCAGACCCCGCTGCCGGCCGAGACCGACTCCTCCTTGGACGCGGCCCGCATCTGGGCACTGCAGCACCTGGACCAGCCCATTTCTCTGCACGACCTGGCCGGTCAGGCCAAGATCAGCGTGAGGACCCTGACGCGCCGCTTCACTTCCGAGACGGGCGCGACCCCGTTCCAATGGCTGCTCCAGCAGCGACTGTTGCGGGCCCGCGAACTGCTGGAGACCACCGACCTCACCGTCGACCTGGTGGCCAGCCGCAGCGGCCTCGGCTCCGGCGAGTCGCTTCGCCAGCACCTGAGCCGCCAAGTCGGCATGACCCCGGCCGCATACCGCGGCGCCTTCACGCACCGTCCGCGCGGAAACACTGCTCGATAATCGTGCGTGACTCAACCTGGACGGGAGTGTCACGGGTGGCGTACGCCGCCGCCAGGGCCGGAGACGGCGCCGTCCCGGTTCCGGCCGCCTGGAGGCTGCCGTCGGCCGGTACTTCACGAGAAGGGCTCCATGCCGGGCACGGAGGAGAGCAGGGCCCATGCCGAGCAGGTGAACCTGTGCGCTGTGCTGAAGGCCTTGTTCGAGGCCAAGATGATCGAGCCCTTTCATGGGCGGCCGCACGCTCTTCCCGTCAGCGGTACGCGTGCGCCCGGGCTGGAGCCCGCGCCCCGCACCCCGGGCCGGAGTCCCCGCGCGGGCGCGGGTTGGAGTCCGTGCCGGGCTGGAGCTGGAGTGCGCCCGTGCTGGCGCTCGTACTCGGGCCCGGGCTGGCGTCGGCGCTCGGGGGCGGGGGCTTGCACGGCGGCCTGGGTGCGTTCCGGAACCGCGTTCCGACGAGCCGACACCGAGTCCGGCTCACGCCTGCAGCTGCTCGGCGCCCTTCCGGCTGAGCCAAGGCCACTACCGGCCGCCGGCTGCTGGACCTCGCGCTGGAGCTGGAGTCCCTACTTGGGGCTGGCGTTCGTACTCAGGCCCCAGTACGCGCTCGGTTCGCAACTGGCGCTCGCGCTCGCTGCGTAACCTGCGTCGAGCTGAAGCGTCTCGGCGGGTGTGCTGCGGCCTGCGTGACGGCTCCTTTGGGCCGGTTGGACGGGGAATTCGGGTACGCGGCTGTCCACGCTGGGCTGCGCGCGGACCAGGTTTCCGGCGAGTGGACGGTTCGTGGTGGGTCAGGCGCGGTGGCGGGTGGTGAGGAAGGCTGCCCATTCGTCGGCGGACCGGGCGATGGAGTCGGCTGTCGCCTTCTGCTCGGCGGCGAGGTCGTGCCATCGGCGTGCCTCTGCCCGCGCGAGGACGGCCAGGGCCGCAGGATCGGCCGCCGTCCATCCCGGCACCCGGCACGCCCACTGCCACGCCTGCGCGGGAGAGTGCCCGCCGGTGGAGACGAGCCGCATCCCCCATAGCGCGGTGTCGATCCAGGCCGGACCGGCCGTGGCCCACGACCAGTCGACCAGACGCGCCCGGCCACCGTCCTCCACGAGGACGTTCGTCGAGGCCGGGTCGGTGTGCAGCAGCTGAGAGCCGGCCAGCAGCTCCCGATGAGCGTCGGCGCAGTAGTATCCCCACCGATCCCAGGCCGTGGGCAGCCGTACCCCGGGCGGCGCGGGCAGCGCTCCCAGCTCGGCCAGGGCCGCGGCGACCGCAGCGAGGTCCGGCGAGCCAGGTACGAAATCCGGGTGCCTCCCCCGGATCCCTTCGAAGGCGAGAAGGTGCCAGCCGTGCCCGGCCAGCCGCCACAGGACCCGCGGCGCGCTCGCGGGCAGAAAGGGGTTCACCGCCGCTTCCAGGTCCAGCTCGTCCACGGGCGACCAGTCGGGCCCCCACCACGAGTCGTCCTGTACCAGGTCGCCCCCGGACACGGGGACATGCTCGCGCTGCCCCTTGACGAAGACGCATGCCCCCGATTCCAGGTCCAGCACGGATGCGATTGCGGCGGCCGCCGAGTGCTCGGCGTCGCGGGCCGTGTAGCGGGAGCCGAGACGCTCCCCGACGGCGGCCATCACCGCCCCAGGAAGCTGCTCCCAGCCGATGCGCCCGGACGTCACCTCAAGGCCCCAGGCGGCGGCCGGTGGTCCGGGGGTGCGGGCGGGTTCTTGTCCGGCGTGACGGGCCCTGGCGGACGCCCAGAGGGCTTCGGCGTCACTGGTCCCCTCGGCGGCTTCCTTGCCTCCACGATCGTCATGCCCAGCAGCCTAGCCACCAGCCGCCAGTGAGACGGGGGTTCGCCATGAAGCGGCCGATTACGGCCTGCCCGCGCACGACAGGACCCCCGGCGGGAGTTGGCAGCGTGCGGGCCCCGCTGCCGGCGCCCGGGTCGGAGTCCGCACACGGGCTGGAGCTTGCCCGCGGGCGGGAACGGGGCTCATCGGGTGCCCGTGCTGAGGGTGCGTTGAGGGCGGCGCCATGGGAGTTCGGTGGCGGTGACCCGCCGCGAGAGCCGGGTGCGTTCGTCAAGCAGCATCTGCCCGGTGAGCGCGCAGGCGCTGACCACGTACTTCCTGTTCCTGGAGCTGCGGACGTGACCGGCAGGGTGATCAGGGCGAGTGACATTAATACTCACCGCGATTGATCATGCAGAGACACGGCCCGGCGACTCCCGAACACAGGGCGAAACGACTCCCGTTCACAGGCTCTGGCTCAACTTCTGTGGTGACGCCCTCGCGCCCGATGCCGTGGGGTTGTGACCACGGCATACCAGCAGGTCAGCGCGCTCGTCCGGCCCAGGCGCCACACGTGCGACCTCAATTCCACAGAAGTCGAGCCAGAACCCGTTCACACCCTCCACAACCAAGCGGGTGATGGTGTCGGCGATGCCCCGCGAGCTGGCCAGGCACACGCCGTGGCAGGCGAGCTCCAGCAGCAGCCGCCCGAGTGCGGCGGCGAGGAAGGAATGCGCGCACGGCTCCCCGTCGTGGTCGTCTACGGCGGTGATGGGGATGAAGACGCGCGCGGCGACGTCCACGAGCAGCCGGTACAGCTTCTCCGGGCCGATGTCGTCGGCGACCGCGCCGGCGGTGTCGATGTCGCTGGTGTGCAACGCCCGGATGTAGGCGAAGGCGTCGGCGACGTCGTCCGGCTGCATCGGGGCGAGCGGCGCGGTGACGGTGTTCTCGGGCATGGGTGGCTCCTCGTCTTCGGGCCGCCCCGCTGATCGCGGCGGCCTCAACAGGAGCCTCCAATGGCGGCCCTGTGGACAGAGCCCGGCCGCTGAGGGGGGAGAACTCTCCCCCCTGCTGTTTGTCCTGTGCCATCGAACCTGGACCGTTTGCCACTGAAGTTGGACAACCAGCGGTTTTGGGACAACGACGTCGGACCGGTCCAGAGTCCGCAGTTCGGGCTACGCCTCAATGGCGGGTGAATCGGACTGTTTGGCGACCGAGGTGGTCCCACGGCCGGGAGGCCCGGAATGATCGGGGTATGGACACCGCGGATCAACTGGTGAGGTCGGCGAGTGACGGGGACGTGATCGAGGTAGCCCGGCTGCTGGAGCAGGGTGCCGTGGTGGATGCGCCGAACCGTGACGGGCGTACGGCGCTGGACCGGGCGGTGGAGCAGGGGCATGCTGATGTTGTCCGCCGACTCGTCGGAGCGGGGGCTGATCTGGAGCAGCGGGCGGGTGAGCACCAGGAGTCGACGCCGCTGTGCCTGGCGGCGAGCCAGGGGCACACGGCGGTTGTCGGGGTTCTTCTCGATGCTGGTGCGCGCACCGGAGCCCAGGGCCGACTGGGCTACGTCCCTCTGGTGCTGGCAGCCACGACAGGCGAGGAGGGACATCCGCAAACAGTGGAGTTGCTGCTGGACCGCGGGGTGGACATCAACGCGGTGATGAAGCACAAGACCGCCCTGGACTGGGCGGTCGGGTTCGGACAGGAAGAGATGGTGCGGCGCCTGCTCGGCCGCGGCGCCGTCCCCTCGGCCCAGACCCTGGCCAGCGCTCGCGAGCATCTCGGACGTCATCCGGAGCGTCAGCGAAAGAGCGAAGGCATCGCCGCCGCCCTCCTTGCCGCAGACGTCGCGCCCGGCACGGGCCGAGCATCCGGGACGGAAGCCAGGAATCTGGCGTAGCGATCGCTCTCGGGGCACCCGCCTGACCCACCCTTGCTGTGGTCGTCCAACTTCAGTGGCAAACGGTCCAGGTTCGATGGCACAGGACACTGTTGATCACGATGCGGTCACAGCGGAGAAGTTCTTGCAGACCGGCGTCACACGAAGGCCCAAAAACGGACCTGTAGAAAGTGAATGGCGGGATAGGCCCGCCCCACCCTCCAGGAGCGCCCTGTGGCGTACACCGCAGACGAGCCCGTCGCGGCCCTGGTGGCCCGGGCCGCACCCCGTACGCCCGAACGTACTCTGGGGGTCGAAGCCGCCGGTACGGCATTTCGCCGGCGGCTTCGAGCTGAGGCCTGTCTCTCAGCGGTGTGAAGCCGGGTTGGGGGGTGCAGGGTTGGCCTCTGATGGGTGCCGAGGCCAGCCCTGCGGGATCACCTTGAGGGTGGCGGGGGTCAGCTCACGTCGATGGCGTTCAGGATCGCTTCTTCGACGTGGTCGGCGGCGTTGCGGTGGCCGAGGGTGTTGGGGTGTACGAAGGACGGCTGGCCAGAGGTCGTGAAGATGCCTTCGACCCACTTGGTGTCGTCGCAGACGCTGTGGTTCCGCGAGGAGGCGTAGAGGTCGACGAAGCTGGCGGCTTGCTGGGTGCCGGTCGCGTCCCGGATGGTCTTGTTGAGGGGTTCCAGGACGTCGGTGCGCAGCCAGTCAAGGTCGCCCTGGGTGATCGTGTAGAACTCCGTCGGTTGGCCGTAGCCGCACTTGGAGGTGTCCTTGGGGATGACCGTGGGGTAGCCGACGGCCAGGATCTTCGCCTTCGGGCCGCGCTCGTGGAGCACGGTGAGCATCCGGTCGTAGTCCTGGCGCACGTTCTTCAGCCGGGCGGGGATGCCGGCGGCCAGGGCGTCCTTGCACGGGGTGCCCGCACCTCCCTCGCTTTCGCCGCCGAGCGTCATGCACTGGTTGAGGAGGTCGGCGAAGCCGAGGGTGTTTCCGCCCACGCCGACGGTGATGACGTCGGTGTCGGCGCCCACCGCCGCGGACTGGGGCGGCACCGCGGGGAAGGGGTAGTCCGGGTCCTCGGAGACGGGCGGCAGGTGACGGCCGATCGGATTCTGGGGTGTGTCGGTGACGTTCTTGATGGTGGCGGCGCCGCAGCTGACGTTGGTCAGCTCGAAGGCACCGCCAAGGTCCCGGTCGATGACCTGGGGGTAGGACCGGTCGGTGCGCTCGCAGCCGTCGCGAGGGATTTCGAAGGTGTTGCCCGCGGCCTGGATGACGCCGGCGGTGTAGGAGTCGCCCAGGGCGACCCACTGCATCTCCTCGGCCGCGGAGGCGGGCTGGGCTGCGACGAGCTGGGAGGGAAGGGCGGCGGCGGTGAGGGCTGCGGCGGCGCCGAGCTGGGCGAGACGGGTACGGAAGGGTGCCACGACATCTCCAGGGTGGGGGGCGACGATTCCCCTCGACCATATGCGCAGAGTTATCGAAGATACGCAGAATGTTACGTTACGTATTCTTTTGAGGCACTGTCAGGTGGTGCTCCCCCGCTTCTCTCCCGCGGTCTGGTATGGGCGCTTTCAGCCCCGACCCCAGATAAGGATCGTGGCGACATCGAGCGCAGCCTGGTAAGCAACGGCTAGCTTGCAGGTATGTATGGCCCGGCCACGCCACTGTCTGAGCCGGTTGATGCAGCGCTCGACGACGTTGCGCTGCCGGTACGCAGCCGCATCGAAAGCCGGGGGTCGACCACCGGCGCGATCTCGCCGCAGTCGGTGGCCCACCTGGTCCGCCGATCTCGCCAGCTCTTCCGCGGCCACCATCGCCGCCTTCGAGCGTGCGGACGACAGCAGCTGGAGCCCCCGGCTCGAAGTGCGGGGATTTGCTCTTTCCCTGGCGGAGTCCACTGCCCAGATGGGGCGCGGCCTGACCCGCCTCCCCAGGCCCGGCTTGAAACCCCTCCCCGCACCGTTCTTGGTGCGGGGCGGCCTGTCGAGCGGTGAAGCTTCGATCCATCTGCACTCTGCGGACCGGGTACGCAGTCGATCTTGGTGACAGTTTCGCGCGGCGAAGTGACGCCTGAAGTAGCGAGGCACAGGTGGTGGCCGGAACACGGTAGTGGTCACCACCTGCTCGCAGTACTCGTCCCCAGCTCCCCCCGGCTCACCTCACCGCCCATGCGGGTGAAGATCAGCACTCGAACCGCATGATTTCCGGGCCACCGCGCCGGCGAACCAGGTCATCGTCGGCCGGGAGCACCAGGGTGACGAGAACGGGCGCACCCGGTACAAGTGCGCCTCCGTGCAACTGGGCGGGAAGGCATGCACCGTAGGCGAGCTCCTGTGGAGCGATCCGATCAAGGAGAGCGACGGCGTCGAGTTCGTCGCCCCGGACGGCAAGGTCATCGTCGGCCGGGAGCACAAGGGCGACGAGATGGGCAAGACCCGCTATTGCTACGCTGACCTTCTTGCCCCGTCCGGCAGCAAGCTGACCGTCACCCCCGGCGAGTGGACGGCCCTCGAGCGGGAGAACAGCCACAGCGCGCAGGCCCCCGCCGACCACATCCTTGTCGGTCGGGTGCACCAGGGCGACGAGCGCGGCCGGACCCGGTACCTCTTCGGCACCGTGAAGTAGCAGCCGACCTGACCGGCATCCCATGGTGCCCGCCCCCGCCGGCCAGGGGCGGGCACCGCTGCATTCGGTCGGTAACCGGTGGCGCTGCGAAGTGACATCTATCGCTGCGAGTTACACCTCGTCGGCTGGAGGCCGTGCCCGCCCGCTGGAGGGTTGCACCGGAAGGGGGCTGGAGGCCCCCTCCGAGGCAGACTGAAGACCGCATCGCCCTGAACGAGGCCACACGCTCGCGGAGCGGTTTCTGAAGGTGGCGCGGCGCATGGCGAAGGACGTTGCGGCCCTTGGCGCTCGCGGTGTGCGTGGGCGGGCGGGACCTGGGGCCGCAGTACGGCCGGGCCGCCGTGGCCGGGCAGGCGGCTGTGCCGCGGTGACGAGCGGTCAGTGCGTGGTCGGGCCCGGGCTGGCGGCGGCCGGGGGAGCGGGGTGGGGGTCCAGGCCCCCGCGCCCGCGAAGGAACGCTCTGCGGACAGATGCAGGGCCCGGCGCCGGTGCTTCAGGGGGCGCGGCAGGCCACGGTTTCGACATCGAGCACCCGGTCCAGTGGGAGGTCGAAGCGCTGGAGCCGGACGGACTCGTGGGCGATGCATCCTCACGCCTTCGTCGTGGCGGACGCGGACGGGCACGGCGTACTCACCCACCTCGGCATCGACACGGTCCAGCTGAACGGCGAGGGCTTCGAGCTGCTCGTCAGCAAGGGCGACATGGTCAGGCGAGGGCAGCCCGTCATCCGGTGGGACCCGTCCAAGGTCGAGGCCGCCGGTAAGTCCCCGATCAGTCCGGTCATCGCCCTGGAGGCATCCCCCGAGCAGCTCTCGGGCATCGTCGAGAGCGGTGAGACCACCGGCGGCGGAGAACTCTTCACCTGGGAGTGTCCGCTCTGAAGCGCACCCTCGCCAGAACGCCTTGAGCTGCCATCAAGGAGACCGGACCGAGCAGCGGGGCATCGGCGCCAAGCCACGCAACACCCGTGACCTGTGACAGCGAACCTGGTCCGATTGCCATCGAAGGTGGACCGAACGCATTTCGTGACAGCGAAGGTGGACCGCCACAGGTCAGGAGTGCAGGGCGGGCCCCCACCGCAGCATGGTCACTCAGGTCTCGACCCCCCCGACGAGCCAACCGGCGAGGGGTAGCCCGGTTCACCCCAGGGGCCGGACGGCGATGACAGCCTCGGTGCGGACACGCTCGTCAAACAATTCGCCGTCGGGACCGAAGGCGTTCAGGGCCTGTCGGAGGTCACGTTCGAAGTCCGGCCGGCCGGGGCCGAGTGCGGCTGGGCTGGTGAAGCTGTAGGAGAGCTGAAGCCCGACGACCTCCTCCACGCTGCGGTGGACCGTCCGGTCCCAGTGGACCTCCTCGATCCGGGAGAACGGCGAGCGGAGCAGGACCTCCTGGTGCCGGATGTCGGGATACCCGGCCGGACCGGAGCCCCGCAAACGTTCCGGGTCCAGATGGCGCCGGCGGACCTCCTCGACCACGGACAGCCAGGACGGCGGTTCGAGGTCGTCGTGCTGGGCTCCGCAGGTCGCCAGCACCACCGCACCCTCAGGTTCGATCAGGATGTCCAGGTCGCGCAGCAGCCGTTCCCGGTCCATCCAGTGGAACGAGGCGCCCATCACCGTCAGCAGCACCGGACCCACGTCCATCGCGAGCAGCATGTCGGAACTTCCGAGCCGCCAGTCGATGCCGCTCACCCCGGCCTGGGCGGCGAGCCGGCGGCCCTCGGCGAGCATGGCAGGCTCCGGATCGACGGCGATCACCTCCCGAAGAAGGGGGGCCAGCGGCAGCGTGAGAGCCCCGCTGCCCGCCCCCAGATCCAGCACCCTCTGGGAGCCGTCCAGGGAGAAGCGCCGGCCGAGCAGGGCGAACAGACGGGGATCGTACGCGGGCCGGAACCTCGCGTAGTACGGCACCGTCGAGGCAAACAACCCACCAGGCGGAGGCTTCACTCCTCCACTCTCCCACCTCTGCGCTCTCCGGGAGCCCAATGAGCGTCTGCTCAGCCACCATGATCATTCTCAGCGTCAACCACTGTCCGCCCACTCACGGCCGAGGGGCAATTAGCTGACCTGCGGCGGTCCACCTTCGCTGACACGAACTGCGTTCGGTCCACCTTCGATGGCAATCGGTCCAGGTTCGCTGTCACCGGTCAACCCGGTGCAACACCATCGCGCAACACGAGTGCAACAGGCCACGTTGCGCACCTGACCTGCGGGAACGCCCGCAATGGGCCGGGGAGGCCCGCGTGTTGCATCCGGCGTTGCAGGCCCTCAAGGGGCATTCGGCGCTGGACAGCCGGCCCGCCGACGCGCGAGATCCCGGGCCTTGGTGGGCCCGGGATCCGGTCGGTAGTGGGGGAGCGGTCAGTAGTCGTCGCGTTCGGAGGGCGGCCCGTACTGCTCGATGAGGTCGCAGGTGCAGTTGCCGCCCTCGTAGGTCGTCTTGTCGCACTCGTCGTGGTGACTGCGCTGCGGTGCGGCCCGTACGGCGGCGGGCTGCGCCGGAGCGGCCTCGGCGACCAGGGCGGCTCCGGCCCAGTCGACGCCCAGCGCGGCGAGGGCTGCGAGCTGGTCGGCGCTCAGCTTGCCCCGCCTCGACTCGACGTTCGAATTCCACACGCCCAGCTTCACGGTCACCGGCTCCGCCTCGCCGTCGACCGTGATCGTCTCGCGGTGCCCGCGCGGCACCGCCCGCTGCCCTTCCCCGCTCCACCCATTGCGCCAGGGCCGCCAGGCCCCGTTGGAACGCCGCCTCCGTCTTGCTCCCGGCCTTCTTCGGGCCCGTGACTGCGGCGGCCGGCGCCGTGGGGAGCTCCGCCGGGGCGGCGGCGGTCAGGGGCAGGGTGGCGCCGCGGATGCCCAGGGCGGTCAGCCGCTCGCGCTGCTCGGGAAGGAGTTGCGCCCAGGTGCCCGGTTCCTGCTGACGCCACTTCCAGGTGCCGATGTCGTCGCCGTCGTGCATGACGCCGCCCGCGATGTAGGACAGCACGCCGTCGGCGTCGACCAGGTCGGCGAGGACCCGGTAGTGCCGCTGCCAGTTCAGCGGCCAGGGGCAGTCGCAGCCTGGGTCAATCTCCGTCAGCTGCGCCGCGCGCACGGCGGCCCGCTGCGGGTCCTTGCCCAGGCCGCCCTTGCGGCGGAGGTTGGCGAGGTGCTGCCCGATGGGCACCATCGCCTCGCCCTCGCCCCACACGGCGTCCTGCCGGGGTGCGAGGTGCCCGGTGGCCTTCCGGTAGGACCGGAGCGCGGCGAGCTTGCTCTCCCACGCCTCCTCGCCCGGCTCCCAGACCATCCCGGCCTCGGGTGCGTCCAGCAGCGTCTTGCGCCGCTCCTCCAGCTCCCCGGCCCGCAGCGCTTCCGCTGTTGCTGCACCCAGCGGCCAAGCGGAAACGACTTCGTGACGCCGACTTCGACCTCGGTGTCGTAGGGCACGGCGTGGACGCCGGTGATCTCGTTTTCCTTCCGCCAGCGGATGAGGGCCTGGTAGCCCTCCAGCCACACCAGGGACTCCGGCCGGTACACCCGTGTACGGAGGAACGCGGCGATCGTCGCCGCGCCGCGTGGGCTGGAGAAGTGGAGCAGGGCGGCTTCGGCGGCGGCCTGGGTGTCGTCGTCCTCCTGGTCCTCGCCGTCGCCTTGGCCGCCGGCCCCGACGATCTGCCCGTCCTCGTCACGTTGGACGTGGACCTTGCGCTTGCCGCTCGTGAGGGCCCGGGAAGCGAGCTGCTCAACGAGTCGGTCATCGTGCGAGCGGAGCCCCTGGAGGACCGCTATGAGGGGGCGGAAGCTGGCGCTGGCGACCATGTCCGTCGGGTCCTCGTTCGGCTCCAGGAAGACCAGCACGATGATCCTGGCGACCTTCGTGGAGCCGTCGCGGTTGAGCCTGAGCGCGCGGCCGATGTTCTGCACGATCTCCACCTGGGAGCCGCGGGTGTCGGCGAAGCAGATCGAGTCGACTCCCCGCTCGCCGGTGATGTCGCCGCCTTCCCCGAGCACGCGAACCGAGGCGAGGAGCCCGGTGGACCCGGCGCCCGGCTACGAGGTGGTCACCGCACAGCCACGCCGACCACACCCGGTCCGGCGGGACGTGGCGGCCGGCCTCCAGCTCGTAGAACTCCGCGTCGATCGACGACTTCGGCAGCTGCTCGGCGGCGGCCAAATCGGCGTGGGAGGCGTCGTTCAGATACAGCGCGGCCGCGATTTCGGGCAGCTTGTCCGCGAACGCGCGGGCCTCTTCGACCTTCTGGTGGAACGTCATGACCGTACGCAGGTTGTACGCGGCGGCGTGCTCCAAGAGCGCGGTCTGCAACAGGGCCAGGCGCCGGCCCCGCTATGCCTCTTCGGACTCTCCGAGGACGGGGGAGGGGTCGCGGATCTCCAGGACGTCGATCTCGAATCCGGCAAGGATCTCGCGCTCGATGGCCTCGCTCAGACCAAGCGGCTGCTTGTTACTGTTTCCGATCATGCGAGCCCTCTTCCCAGGATCCTTTGACCCGGTCACTCGCGGGCATCAGGACGTGCTCCGGCGTGCTGCCGTTCTGTTCGACGAGGTCGTCGTGTGCGTGATGTTCAATTCCGAGAAGTCCGGCCGCTTCCCCGTCCCGGAACGGCTGGACCGGCTGCGTGCGGCGGCGGCCGGTCTGGGCAACGTCACGGTCGACTCCCACACCGGGGGCCTGCTGGTCGACTACTGCCGCCGAGCCGGTATCGATGTCGTCATCCGTGGAGTCCGCGGCGTTCGCGATCTGGGTTACGAAGTGCCGATGGCCCGGATGAACCACGAACTCGCCGGCGTCGAAACGTTCTTCATCGCTGCGGACCCCGACCTGGCCCACATCTCGTCCACCCTCGTCACCGCGGTGGGGCAGCAGAACCGCGTTTACTGATCGTTTCAGAATGCCGCCCTGCGGAGACGCGTCAAGCCCAGGGAACGATTCCCTTCAGCCACGGGCTCAGCTGAGCGGCTGGCGGTGGGTCCGTTTTTGAGACCGGCGCAGACTCGATAGAGCTGAGATCGCAGGCCCGCGAGCGGCCGGTCGATCAGCGGGGCAGGATGCGCATTACTGCCTCGCGTTCGCCGCTCAGCCGCAGGCCTTGCTGTACTGCCTCGCTCAGATCGAGGTCGCCGAGCAGGGTGGCGGCCAGCAGGTGCGGCGGTCCGGTCAGTGACGCGGTGGGGTGGTCGACCCGGCCGGCGTGTGTGTGCACCGAGCCGTCCTTGACTTCGATGACCAGGTCTTCGTTGCCGTCGGCGTGCAGTTGCAGGGCGATTGCCGGCTGGTCGGGGCGGTGGTCGGTCAGTGCCCGGGCGGGCATGTCCAGCCAGTGGGTGCGGAAGGTGTCGTTGCCGCCCGGCTCACGCAACAGCGGCACGCCCCACCGGCTCAGCTCCTGCAGCACCGGCTCCAGCTCGCGGCCACGCTCGGTGAGGGAGAACAGGGTGGTGGCCACCGGCGGCGGGGCGGCCTTGCGGTGGATCAGGCCGGCTTCCTCGAGTTCGCGGAGCCGGTCGACCAGCAGGTTGCTGGCGATCCCGGGCAGCCCGTTGCGCAGGTCGGTGTGCCGGCAAGGACCCAGGGCGAGCAGTTCGCGGACGATCAGCAGGGTCCATCGGTCGCCGACGGTGTCCAGTGCTTTCGCGATGCCGCAGTACTGCCCGTAGGTGCGCATGCCACCACCCTACATCGTGGTGTTGAGATTCAAAACTCGCTTGTTGACTTTCTCAACAACGTCGGTCTAGCGTCGCTGCCCATGACCTCCACCCTTTCCGTGCGTCGGCTGGCCTGGGCCGGCGTCGAGATCCGTCTCGGCGACACCCGCCTGCTGATCGACCCGCTCGAGAACGTCGCTCCGCTGGCGCCGGTGATGGGGCCGCCGCACCGGCCGGTCGACCCGGTCGATACCCCGCCCGGCACCCACGCCCTCATCACCCACCTGCACCCCGACCACTACGACCATGACCTGATCGCCCGGATCGCGGCCACCGGCACGATCGGCTGCCACACCCCGAGCGCGGCGGCGCTGCACGAGGCGGGCATCACCCCCGTCGCCCAGGACCTGGGCCAGTCACGCCGCATCGGAAAGCTGACCGTCACCCCGGTGACCTCGCTGGACTGGCGCGGCAACGACTGTGACCAGGTCGCCTGGGTCGTCGAAGGCGCCGGCCGGCGGGTCATCCACTGCGGCGACACCCAGTGGCACGGCAGCTGGTGGCAGATCGCCCGCGACCACGGCCCGTTCGACGTCGCGTTCGTCCCGGTCAACGGCGTCATCGCCCACTTCGAGGGCTACGCGGCCAACGTCCCGGCGACCATGACCCCCGAGCAGGGCGTCGAGGCCGCCGTCGCACTCGGCGCCGGCACCGTCTGCGCCATGCACTACGGCCTCTTCCACAACCCGCCGTTCTACACCGAACAACCCGACATCGAGCAGCGCTTCCAGCACGCCGCCGACGAACGCGGCATCACTGCGGCCATCATCGCCGACGGCCAGCCCGTCCTCTGACCATCAGAAACAAGGAGCAACACATGAAGATCGTCCTGTTCGGTGCCAGCGGCAACATCGGCCGGCCCGCCACCGAGGAACTACTGCGTCGCGGCCACACCGTCACCGCGGTCACCCGAACCGGCCACATCGACGGACTGGGGCACAAGGCCCTGACCGTGACCACCGGTGACGTCACAGACGCCGCCGCGGTCGCCGGCCTCGCCGCCTCCCACGACGCCGTACTGTCGGCCGTCGGCCCCCGGATCGGCCAGGAGAACGACCGCACCACGATCGTCGGTGCCGCCCGTGCGCTGATCGACGGACTCCGCCGAGCCGGTGTCACCCGCCTGGTCACCATCGGCGGTGCCGGTAGCCTGCGCACGCCGACCGGCGCCCGGGTCATGGACGACCCGGACTTCCCCGCGCTGTGGAAGGCCAACGCCGAGGCCCAGTCCGAAGCGCTCGACCTCTACCGCGGCGTGCACGACCTCGCCTGGACGTACGTGTCGCCCGCCGCAGTCATCGGAGCGGGCGAGCGGACCGGAGCCTACCGCAGCGCCGGGGACACCCTGCTCACCGACGACGGCGGCAACAGCCGCATCTCGTACGCCGACTACGCGATCGCCTTGGCCGACACGATCGAGAGCGGCACCGCGATCCGCCGCCGCATCACCGTGGCGTACTGAGCCGTGAGCAACGACGCCGCCGGCCGGCAAACCCGATTCATCGTCCTGCTCGCAGCGCTCGTGGCCTTGGGACCACTGTCCATCGACGGCTACCTGCCCGGACTGCCGGACCTCGCCGGCGACCTGCGCGCCAGCGCCGCGGCCACCCAGCTCACCATCACCGCCTGCCTGGCCGGGCTGGCCATCGGGCAGCTGATCGCCGGGCCGCTGAGCGACACCTACGGCCGGCGGCGTCCGTTGCTGGCGGGCCTCGCCCTCTACACGATCGCCAGCGCGCTCTGCGCGGTGGCGCCCGACGTCCGGACCTTCGTCGGCCTGCGCCTGGTCCAGGGCATCGGCGGGGCGTTCGGCATCGTCATCGCCAACGCCATGGTCCGCGACCGCACCTCCGGAACCCGCACCGCACGTCTCTTCTCCGCACTGACCTTGATCACCGGTCTGGCGCCGGTGTTCGCGCCGGTCCTCGGCGGCCAGCTACTGCGCGTCACGGCTTGGCCGGGGATCTTCGTGGGCCTGGCCGTACTCGGCGCCGTGATGCTGGCGGCCTCCGCCGCAGGACTGCCGGAGACCCGGTCCTCCGCGCCACGCCAGCCGCTGCCAGCTGTCGTCGGGCAGCTGCTCGGCGACCGGGTCTTCACCGGGTACGTCCTGGCCAACGGCTTGGTCTTCGCGGCGATGTTCGCCTACATCTCCGGCTCGCCGTTCGTCCTGCAGGAAATCCACGGCCTGTCACCGCAGCAGTACAGCGCCGTGTTCGCCGTCAACGCCGCCGGACTCATTGCGGCCGCCCAGATCAGCGGCCGGCTGGTGGCCCGGGCCGGCGCCCGCGTGCTGCTGCTCGCCGGTCTGCTGGGCGCGACAGCCGGTGGCACCACGGTCCTAGGCGCGGTGCTGACACGGGCACCCCTGCCCGCGCTCCTGATCGGCCTGTTCGTCCTGGTCTCCAGCGTGGGCCTCGTCATGCCGAACGCCGCGGCCCAGGCCCTGGCCGACCACGGAGGACACGCCGGGTCGGCCGCCGCTCTGCTCGGCTTCAGCCAGTTCATGATCGGCGGGGCACTTGCTCCGCTGGCCGGCGCGGGTGGCGCCACCGACGCCTTGCCGATGGGAATCATCGTCGCCGTGCTGCCGGCGCTCGCTCTGCTCACACTCGGCGTCCTCACCCGGTCGATGCCCGGTGAGCGCACTCGCAGGCCGGCTCGCCAAGGACCTGCCGGGCACCGGCGACCGCGCACGGCCTCCCACGGCACCGCGAGCGGGTCCTCACCCAGGAACCGGCCGATGTAGCGGACCGTGCCCCCCCTACAGCCCGGATTCGACCAGGCCCACGCACGCGACCTGTTCGACGCCGACGTCGCCTGGCTGCTGCACCACTCCGCCCAGCCACGACCCGCCCTGCACTGACCCGCCTCCGAGCGGGCCGACGCCACCACCGGCGGGGACCGCGGGGATCGGCCACAACCTGTTCGAAGCACCTTGAGGAGACCGTGTGACCATCACATTCATCGTGGGGACCGGCCGGTGCGGGTCCACCATGTTCTCCCGGGTCCTGCAGGCCCATCCCGACGTCCTGAGCATGAACGAGTTCTTCACCTCCCTCGCCGCCCGCGGCAACGAGGTATTCCAGCAGCGGGCGCTCGACGGGAGCGAGTTCTGGTCCCTGCTCGCCGACCCAACGCCCCCGTTCGGCGCGTTCGCGGCCTCCGCATGCCGCAGCGCAGAGATGATCTACCCCTACGGCAGCGGACGCTTCCGTCCCGAAGACGGCTTCCCGGCCATCTCCCACATGGCGCTGCCCGCGCTGACCCCCGACCCCGACGCCCTGTACGACCACCTCGCCGAGACGGTCCCCGCCTGGCCCCGCAGGCCGGCGGCCGACCAGTACCGTGCCCTGTTCGCCCACCTCGGACAACGGCTGGGAGGCTCGGTGGTCGTGGAGCGCTCCGGTGCCTCCCTGGCCTACCTACCCGCCCTGTACGCCCTGTTTCCCGAAGCCCGCTTCGTGCACCTCAGCCGCTCCGGACCCGCCTGCGCCCTCTCGATGAGCAGGCACATCGCCTTCCGCTCGCTCCTCCTGCGCACCGAAGCCATGACGTTCCTCCAACTCGCCTCCCCCTTCGACATCACCGCCGCACACGCCGCGGACCTGCCCGAGCACCTGTCCCACCTGGCCGGCGACGTCGACTGCGAACGGGTCATGCGCACCGCCATCCCCCTCGCCGCGTTCGGCCACCTCTGGTCACAGATCACCACCCAGGGCGTCGAGGACTTCCTGCGGCTGCCCCCCGACCACCGCATGGCCCTCTCCTACGAACACGTCCTCGACGCACCCGAACACCACCTCGGACAGCTCGCCGACTTCCTCGGCACCAAACCCGATCCACAGTGGCTGCACGAGGCCGCCGCCTCCGTCATCCGCAACGACCGCCCCCCGGTCACCGACCCCGAAACCCTCCACGCCTGCGCCCCCGGGACCCGCGCACTCGAACACCAGACTCGCGTCCTCGCCACCACTGCCCAGACCTGACCCGCGGGGAGCGGGGAACCCCGGCGGAGAGTGACGAGCCGGTTCGCGAAAGGCGGGTCCGCGTGGTGGGCTTCGCCGCGCCGACCCGCGTGGCGCCCGGAGAGGGCCGCAGCTCAACGCCCTGACGCGCCGCCTCCCGCACTCGGGTATCCCCGGCGGCGGCCGCCGCTCCCGCTCCACCACCACCCCGGCCGCCGTCGCGCCCGGGCAGCTGGCCCGGGCGGGGGATGTGATCCCCGCGCACCGGCGGCAGGCGACGCAGGCCAGGGGGGCGGGACGTAAGCGGTGAGTTCCGGCGGCGGTGGCGGATCCGGCCCGGCCGACACTGAGTCCGGCCGGCGCCCGCAGCTGCTCGGCGTCCTTGCTGCCCCGGCCCGGCCCGGGGCCGCCGCCCGCTGCCTGTTGCCCATAGGGGGTCCGTCTCCCAGTCTTGCTGGACCCGCTCCGTCCGGCTGGCGGCCCCGGGCGGGCGGCTGTGTCGTGGCGATGAGGGGTCAGCGTGCGGTCGGGCTCGAGCTGGTGGAGGCCGGGGCTGCGGGGTGAGGGCTACGGCCGGGGCGGGGCGTTCGCGGTGAGCTCCGCTGCGGCTGCGGACCTTGCCCATCCGGCACAGAGCCCGGCCCGCGCGCGGCTGCTCGGCGTCTACGCCGATCGATCCAGGGCCGGCGCCCGCGTCTGCCGGGCAGCATCGACCGGTGCCGGAGGACGGAATGCGCCCCGGCGACGAGCGGGGCAGCGCGCGGGGCCGCGCCCGCGCCGAGCTGGCGGCGGCCGGGGAGCGGGGTGAAGGCTCAAGCCCCCGCACCCGTTCCTGCTGCGCCTGTGGTGTCGCCGGGCCCGCGCCCGGGCTGGGGCTCGCGCCCGGGGTGGCGCTCGTGGTTGAGCTGGAACTCGCAAGCGGGTTGATGCTCGGGCCCGGTCTGGAGCCCAAGCCCAACCCCGCCCGCGCCCACCCGTGCCCCCGCTCGAGCCCGGGCCCAAGCCCAACCCCCGCCCGGGCCCGGGCGGGGGTTGGGGCCCGTGCCCCGGTTGGTCCTTGTACGCGGACGGGAGGTGGAGCCCGCGGCCGGGGGAGTGCTCGCGCGCGGCCTTGAGCTCGTACTCGGGCCCGGGCAGGTGCCGGTGCTCGGGTGTGGGGGCTCGCGCGGCGGGCTGGGTGTGTTCCGGAAGGTCGTCTGCTGGCGCCCCCGGGTACCCGGCGGCGGTTCCTAGCGGTTTCTCGGCCGGTTTGGTTGCGGTTTCAGGCCGGTTGGGTGGTGGTCTTGGCTGGGTTTGTGGCTGGGAGGGATGATGGGGGCCGCCGGGGTGTTCACTTTTGGCCTGGGGTTCGGGGGGTGTGTATGAGGGTGCACGGGAAGGTGTGGGAGACGGAGGAGAAGCTGCGGGAGATCGGCGCGGATTACCTCCAGGAGGTCGCCGCCCTTCGCGGGCAGGCAGCCGCTGCTGAGGAATCCCCTGAGGACACCCCCTCAGAGACGGACTGAAACCCCCTCCCCCTGAACGAGGCCACACGCTCGCGGAGCGGTTTCTGAAGGTGGCGTGGCGGCGCATGGCGAAGGACGTCGCGGCCCTTGGCGCTCGCCGTCTGCGTGGGCGGGCAGGCCGCGACCGGCGGCCGGACGTTTCCGCCCCCGCGCTGACACGCCCCTGCACGCTCTGACGCGCCCGCCCTCCGCCCCGGCCGCGCCCGCCTCCCGCACCCGGGCCTGTCCGGCGGCGGCCCCGCTCCACCACCACGTGGGCCGCCGTCGTGCCCGGGGAGCTGGCCCTGGCGGGGGATGCGGTTTCCGCGCATCGGCGGCAGGCGCTGCTGGCCGAGGCCGTGGGGCGTTCGCGGTGAGCTCCGGCTGCGGGGAGCCGGGCGGGCGGGACCCGGTGCTGCAATACGGCCGGGCGGCCGTAGCCAGGAAGGCGGCTGCGCTGCGGTGACGAGCGGTCAGCTCGTACTCGGGCCCGGGCTGGCGCTGGTGCTCGGGGCGGGGGTTTGCATGGGGGGCTGGGTGTGTTCAGGAAGGGCGCCCCGGCCCAGCCGACGCCGAGTCCGGCCCGAGCCCGCAGCTGCTCGGCGTTTTTCTGGCCGGGCCAGGACCACCGCCCGCTCGCCGCCTGTTGCCCGTACGGGGTCGATTTCCCCAGTCCTGCTGGGCCCGCTCCGCCCGGCTGATGGGCTGGGCGGAGCGGGTGGGAGTCAAGCAGGCGGGTTGCGTCGGCGCCGCGGTGATGAGGGGTCAGCGCGCGGCGGGTCCGGGCTTGGCGGCGGTCGGGGGAGCGGGGTGAGGGCCCGGGCTCCCGCGCCCGCTCGGACCTTCCGGCGGCCCTCGCCCTGCCCGTGCCCGGGCTGGTGCGCGGGTTGGAGATGGAGTCCGTTCGGCTTGCGCCCGGTCTGGAGCTCGGGCTCGTGCTTGGGCTGGAGCCCACGCCCGTGCTGGTGCTTGTGCCCGGTCTGGAGCTGGAGTGCGTGCTCGAGCTGAGTCCGTACCCCCGGGCCCGCGCTCGGGCGGGAGTCCGCGCCCGGGCTGGAGCTGGACACGGGCGGTCTGGCGCGCGGGAATCCAGTAGGCCGTGGAACCTCAGATCACTCTCAAATGCCTTACACCGAAAGGAAGGTGATCATATTGTTTCCCGTGAAGCGGAGGGCGGTGCTCCTGACCAGAGGGCCGCCTCACATCGGAGAATGGGGAATCTTCACATGAAGCGTACGACGTCCGGCTTACTTTCGATCGCCCTCCTGGGCGGGTTCATCGCGGGCGCCGCGGGTACGGCGTCAGCCACCACCACGGGTGGACCGCAGGGGGGTGGACCCGGTCGGTGAACGCCGGGCCATGTGCACCGTCTACAAGGACAAGAACGCCTGCGCCTCGCTGATGAAGCACAACAAGATGACCAACGCCGTGAAGGACTGCCTGCTCAGGGCCGGCATCGGAGGCGCGGCAGCGTTCGTCGTCGGTCGCTACGTCAGCAAGGATCTGGCCGAGGACATCGCGAGCAAGGTCGTCGTGGCGGGCGGCGCTGCCTGCCTCGGCGCACTCACCTGACGAGACCCGGGGAGCTGCTATGGCCGTCAAAGTCATTGCGACACTCGTGTGGGTAGCCGTGTTCCTCGGTGTCGAGCATCTGCTTCAGGGCAATGCGTGGGCCGAGTACACCGCTGTGGCCGTTCTGTGTGGCGCGTACGCGGTGATGCTGGACAGGATCAGCAAGAAGCAGGCAGGCGGCCGGTAGCGCCCCAGTGGCTGAGCGGCTGTTGAGCCTCAGGAGCCCCTGGCCCTCGCCAGGGGCTCCGTCCGCTCCCGGCCGCACCCGAGCGGGACCCCTTGCCCGCAGGCGGCCCCCGCTCGGGTTTTGCAGACCGGGCTCCAGGGCGGGCACCACCCCGGTGGCGACCGTGAAGGCGGGGGAGCGTGGCTGCCGGCGGGTAGACAGCAGGGATCAGGCCCCGGTGGCGATCACTGCCAGATCGGACCGGTACGGCAGTAACCCTCCCTCCGGTCGCCTGAGGATGTTGCGGCGCTGGCCCGCCTCGGGCAGCGTGAAGGAACGGCGCTGCTTCACCTCGACCAATGCCCCGGCCCGCGGCCGCCCGTGTGAAACCCCGCCGCACATCCAGGCCGCTTGAGAGGATCACGCCCCGCTGGCTGCGCCCTCCTGCCCGCCGCGCACCGCGCCCCGGCTGCCGGCGGTGCTGGAGGCGGGCCGGGGATGTGCCTGCTGGCCCTGGCTCTCACGCTTCCCGGCGGCCGGGGTCCGGGCGGGTGGCTTGCGGGGGCGGCCGCCCTCGCCTTCGGTGTCGGCGGGGTCCGGCTGCTCTGGTGGAGCGCGCTCCGAAGGGATCCGCGGGGGAGCGGGTGAGTGCGCGGAGTTCGAGCGGGTCGTTCTCATCCGCCGCCGGGCCACGGCTACCCGGGAGCGTGAACCGGACGCCGGATCGGTCCTGGTTGTCGGTGGGGCCCGGCATGATGCGGAGCCATGAACATGGATGTGGCGGCATCGATGTACCACCACCGGGCGGTGAGGCGGCTGCTGACCTTGCCGGACGGAACCGTCCCCGCGCTGGGCTTCCGTGAGGTGTCCGGCGTGGCATTCCCGCTGTACGCCGCCCTCCCGCTGCTGTACGCGCCCTCGCTGTACGGCTGGCTGCTGGACAAGCCCCTGCCCCTGAGTGCACGTTCCTGAACCCCTTCCGGGCCTGGTCAGTGGCCTTCCTGACTCCCGGGCAGAGACGGCCTGCCGTTCGCAGAGCGGTCACAGTGACCGCTCGGCGAACGGCTCATCGGTCGAGATGGTCACGTAGCCAGGTGCCGGGGTGGGCATGTGGTGGGGTAACGGCCTGGTGCCGTGGGACCTGCGGCTGTCTGAGGTAGGGACTTTTGCCACCGGTCTGAGGGGCGCGGTCGCCGCTAGCCTTTCGTGTATGCCTCTTGCCACTCGTCTCGCCCGCGGTTGCCGCCCGCGTGGTTGCCGCGCGCCCGCGCGCCGGGTGCAGGGCCGGCGGGTGCGGTACGCGATCGGGGCCGAGCGCGGTCAGGTCAACGGGATGCGATGGCTGTCCACGCCGCCTTCATGCCCGTTCCCCAGCTGTATGGGTGTGTGAGTGGTCCCCCGCTGGTGAGCGGTGGTGGTCCTCGCCGCCCGCATGAGTCACCTGGACACTCCCGTGATGCCCACCACCGCACCCCCCGCCGAACACCACACGGCCCCGGGGACGCTCCCTTTGTCTCCGCTGCTCGCCTTGGCGCTGGCGGCGTTCATGACCGTGCTCACCGAGGCGCTGCCCGCGGCCGTCCTGCCGGAGATGGCCCGCGGCCTGGACGTCGGTGAGCCTGCGATGGGCCAGTCGCTGACGGTCTACGCCCTGGCCACCGGCGTCTCGGCCATCCCGCTGGCCAGGGCCACGGCCACCTGGCGTCGCAAGCCGCTGGTGCTGAGTGCCGTGGCCGTCTTCGCCGCGGCCAACACCGCCACGGCCGTCTCCTCCAACTATCCCCTGACCATGGGGCTGCGCCTGGTCGCGGGGATGGCCGCCGCTGTGGTCTGGTCCGAGATCGTCGTCTACGCCCGCCGGCTCGCCCCGCCCCGCCTGCAGGGCCGGGCTGCTGCCATCGCCCTCGCCGGCATCCCGCTCGCCCTGTCCCTGGGCATCCCGCTGGGCACCCTCCTCGGCGACCGGCTCGGCTGGAGAGCGATGTTCGTCCTGGTCGCCCTGGCCGCCCTCGCCCTGGCGGGCTGGATGACCATCTGCCTGCCCGACTTCGCAGGCCGTCGCCCCGAGGAGAAGGATCCCGTCCTGAAGGCGCTCGCCCTGCCCGGGGTCCTGCCGGTCCTGTTCGCGGCCGCTGCCTTCATGCTCGCCCACAACATCCTCTACACCTACGTCGCCACCTTCCTCGACGCCCACGCACTGGGCGGCTCACGCGAGCGGGTACTGCTCGTCTTCGGTACGGCCTCCGTGGCCAGCATCCTCGCCGCCTGCGCCTTGGTGGACCGCTGCCTGCGGGCCCTGACCCTCACCAGCGTCACCCTCTTCCTCGCCGCGGCCGCCCTCCTGGCACTCGCGGCCGACAGCCACGCCGCCGTCTACACGGCCACCGCCCTGTGGGGACTGGCCTGCGGCGGCATCGCCACCCTGCTGCAGACCGCGATCGGCGACGCCGCAGGCAACCGCGGCCAAGCCCTGTACGTCACCGTATGCAACTGCTCCATCGCGGGCGGCGGCGCAGCAGGCGGCGCCCTCCTCGGCGCCTACGGGCCGGCGTCCTTCGCCTACAGCGCCCTGCTCCTCCTGGCGCCGGCGCTCATCGTCGTACTGGCCGCCCGCAAGCACGCCTTCCCTGCCGGACACCGCCGGACGGACTGAAACAGGCAAAGCCCCGGAGTTCAGGAGCAGGTACTGACCTTGCCGTTTATCCACTGACCTGTGCGGTCATGGCACTTCGAGCGGGCGCTGGTGTCCGCAGACCAGTACTGCGCCAGACTGGTCGTGAACGACGGCCTCGTAGCCGACGTTCACCCCGACGCTGACACCTTGATTGTGGAAGACGACGTCGAAGGGGACCTCGTCGGGGTCCACGCCCTCAGGGGGTTCGGTGGTGATCGTGAACTCCTCCATGGGGTTCATCCAGTAGTCCTCACCCCATGGCTCGACCCAGATCCCGAGTGCTTTCGTGGTGTCGTTGTTCAACCTGATCTTCGGCATTGCCGCAGCGTAAGCCACTCGGGCAACCGTGGTGATCCTCGGCGACGTCACCGCTCAGGTGGAGATCCAGGCGGGCCCCCACCGCGTGGTCTCCCTGCTGACCCGCGAAGCCGTCGAGGAACTGGGGCTGGAACCGGGTGTCTCGGCTATCGCCCGGGTCAAGTCCACGAGCGTTCACATCGACGTGGGCTGACTCAGCCGCCCCCAGTTCTGTAGCGCACGGGGTGCTGTAGCGGGCGGCGTGGGTGTCCGCGGTGATGGCAGGTTCGTTGCCGGACCGGCCTGTCCAGCCGGCGCCCACCCGTTCCGATGCTCGGCGTCCTCGCCGACCGGTACCGGACCGCCGCCCGCGTCTGCCGGGCAGCGTCGACCGGTGCCGGGAGAGGGAATGCGCCCCGGTGACGAGCGGGGCAGCGCGCGGTCGGGTCCGCGCTCGTGCCCGTGCTGGCGGCGGCCGGGGAGCGGGGTGAAGGCTCAAGTCCCCGCGCCCGTTCTTGCTGTGCCTGTGGTGTCGCCGGGCCGGCCGGGCCATACCGTCCGGGGCCTGCGCCCGGGCTGGGGCTTGCGCCCGGGGTGGCGCTCGTGGTTGAGCTGGAGCTCGCAAGCGGGTTGATGCTCGGGCCCGAGCCCGCGTCCGAGCCCGAGCCCGGGCTCGGGCGGGGGTTGGGGCCCAGTCCTGCTGGGCCCGCTTCGCTCGACTCTCGGCCCGGGCGGAGCGGGCGGGAGCCGGGCGGGTTGCGGCTGCGCTGCGGTGACGAGGGGTCAGTGCGCGGGCGGGTCCGCGTCCGCGCCCGTGCTGGCGGCGGCCGGGGGGCGGGGTGAGGGCCCAAGGTCCCGAGCCCGCTCCTGCTGCGGCCGGACCAGCGCCCGGGCTGGGTCCCGGGCCTGGGCTGGTGCTCGTGGTTGAGCTGGAGCTCGTAAGCGGGTTGATGCCCGGCCCGGGCCCCAGCCCGGGCGCGGGCCCGAGCGTGGGCGCGGGAACCCGGCGGGTTGATGCCCGGGCTGGAGCCCGCGCCCGGGGGAGCGCTCGTGCCCGGGCTGGAGCTCGTACTCGTGCCCGGGCTGGCGCCGGTGTTCGGGGCGGGGGCCCGCACGGCGGGTTGGGCGTGTTCCGGAAGGGGGCCCTGGCCCAGCCCGGCACCGAGTCCGGTCCGCGCCCGCAGTTGCTCGGCGTTCTTCCGGCCGGGTCAGGGCCGCTGCCCGCTGCCTGTTGCCGGTACGGGGTTCATCTCCCAGTCTTGCTGGGCCCGCTCCGTCCGGCCGAAGGCCCGGGCGGGAGTCGAGCGGACGGGAGCCGGTGCCTCAGTCCGGCCGGGCCGCCGTAGACGGGCAGGTGGCTGCGCCGCGGTGTGAGTATCAGCGTGAGCCGGGCCTGGGCTGGCGGCGGCCGGGGCAGCGGGGAGAGGGCCTAGGCTCCCGTGCCAGCTCTGACCGTCCCGGCTGCCTCGCCAGGGCCGTGTCCGGGCTGGAGCCGCACTCGGGCTCGGCTGGGGTCCGGGCCCGGGCTGGAGCCCGCACGCGATCCGGAGTCCGTGAATCGAACCGCGGGTGGTGTTGGGTTGCTCATCCGTGGGTTCGGGCCGGGTGGCCGGCTGTGTTGCGGGATCGTCGTACCCCGGCGGCGCTGCCCAGGGCCGTCCGGCGAGGCGGGAGATGTGTGCATGAGCGGGGTGGGTGTGCGGGAGTCGTGGACGACGGAGGAGTTCGGCTCCTCGCAAGTCTTCGGGGCGCATTTGCTACTGACATCGAAGCGGTGCCGTTGGTGGCTGCCCCTGTTATGGGGCGGTACAGCATCAGCGTTTTCACGGCCGCGGAAACGGTGCCTCTTAGGCGCTGCGATCACCTAGGCCTCATGGTAAACGACAAGCCAAGCGCGATGACTTAGAGCTGTTTACGCAAGCGTGACTTGGCAGGGGACTCATGCGTTTTCAGGGTATGACCACACGTAGAACAGTCACATGCCTGGCCGTCACCGCAGCAGCCGTCGTGGCAGGAGGCGCTGCCGGGGTCCCGGCTTCCGCCGGAGGAGTCGGAGATTTCTTGTCTCCCGCCTTCGGTACCAGCTGCGTCAATCACGCGCCTAAGGTCCAGCCGCAGGGCAGCACCTCAAGCGGCGGTGGAGGCGTGCAGGGCCTTGTGGCACAACTGCCGGCCGTGAGTGCGCTGAACCAGTGCGGTGGAGCAGATTTCATTGGGCCAGTGGGAGTCGTGGAGCAGGGTGAGATTCTCTCGCCGTTGCAAAATCTGAACACGAAGATTCTGGGGTGATATCGCATGTGTCATCAATTTCGGACTTCCCACTGACATCATTCGAGATCGTCGCCATCGGGCACGACAGGCCCGCAGCGTGCACGGTGACCACCCTTCTCGCTCATTCTGACGGCCGAACTGGTACAGCCGCACTGAGATGGATCAGGGAAGATGATCGTGCCTACCCGAGCCCCGAACCACGGTCTGGGGAGTGGCGGTTGTCTAACTGGGAGCCGTGGCATCTTGTCGCTCGAGGAGAGGGCTGATCGCCCGGACTCGCTGGCGCAGCCAACAGTCACGCCCAGTCGATGCCCAGCTGTGCGAGGGCGGTGAGCTGGTCGGCGCTGAGCTGCCGCGGTCCAGGCCTGTTCCGCAGTGGGGCGAGTCGAGCCGAGGGCGAAGTTCGAGCACTCCAACATCAGCATCACCCTGCTGGGACTGACTATGGAGAAGGTCACCGCGAAGCTTTCGCCCAGGTCCTGAGGAAACAGGTGATCAGGCCAGACCACCTCGGGGGAGGCGAGGGACTCGACCTACATCACGCCCTCCTCGGGCTGGCGGGCCGGGGTGATCATCCCGGACCTCGGGGGCCTGCGGAGCTGGGCGACACCCCTGGCGACCGGGACGCTGCTGGCAACGGCCACGCGGAAGGCGCGGCTGGAGACACAGCCGATCGGGAAGCCGGGGGCGAGCTACGGGCTCGGGATCTTCGACGTGCAGGGCTGGATCGGCCACGACGGGTCGATCCCGGGATACGAGTCGCAGGTGGCCTACCTGCCCGAGGCGCGGGCCACGACGGTGATCCTGCTGAACACGGACTCGCTGACGGCCGGGCGGAAGCCGAGCGCCTTCTTCGGGCAGGGGGTCGCCGGGATCATCCCCCCCGCGCACGAGTACCCGGGGCACGACTCGCTGCTTCACCAGCGGTAGCCCGGGCCCTCACCGGGCTGCGGCCATCGGCGCCAGCCCGAGGTCCGTCAGTGCGGCCGCCCCGGCCCCGGCGTGCTCGCCACCCGCGAGCAGCAGCGTACGCGCCCACTGGTAGCGGCAGCCGGCCGCCTCGAAGGCGGCCGCGGTGGCCAGTACCGCGGCCGGGTCGCCGTCCAGCAGCGCCTGCGCCCGCTCCACCAGGGCGGTGGCGACCGGGTTCCCGGCGACCACGGATCGGGCGGCGGCGAGGCGGGCCCGGGCCCCGGGGTGGCCGGCGAGGACGGAGGCCTCCGCTCGCAGCGCCTGGTACCAGTGCAGCCAGACCCAGCAGACCCACTTCCACACCTGGGCGGGCTCGGGTGCCAAGCGAGCGAGGGCAGCGGGGGCGTCGCCCTGGTGGAGCAGGACCAGGGAGTCGAAGACGGCGCCGTGGCCGTGGCGGGTGTCGCCCTCGCCGCCGGAGCGTTCGGTGATGGTGAGCCAGGTCCGGCGGGCCTCCCGGTCGCCGCGCAGGCCGTGCACCATCGCGACGGCCGCGGCGGCCGGGCCGAGGGAGAAGGAGCGCTGGCGGCCGGTGCGCGCCCAGGCGTCGTGGAAGCGGACGCTGCCGGCGAGCACGTCCTCGGCACGGCCCGCGAAGGCGTCGGCGACCAGCAGCCAGGAGGTGGCGTGGTCGCCGACGTCGGCGAGCTGGGGCTGGGCCGCCAGCTCGGCGCCCCAGCGGCGGGCGGCCGCCAGTTCGCCTGCGCCGACGGCAGTCGCGGCGGCCATGGCGAGGGCGTCGACGAGTTCGTGGGTGCGGGCCGGGGTGTCGGGGGCCCAGGCCAGGACATCGATCCGGAACCGGGCGGCCACCGCGGCGGCGAAGGTCTCACCGGCCCAGCTCTGGGCCCCGGAGAGGGCGTCCAGAGCGGCGGAGCGGGCCACCGGGTCACCCGCGAGCCGGGCCAGTTCTACGGCCCGCTCGGCGCAGGCGACGGTGTCGGGGGCGGAGTTGCCCGGGGCGCCCTGGACCGCGCCGAAGGCGTCCGCGACCACGGCCGCCTCGGCCAGGGCCAGGGCCGCGGTGGCGGCCGGGTCGTCGCCACCGGCCAGCCCGCGGGCCTCGGTGAGCAGGGCCATGACCTCCGGTGCGGCCGGGGGACGGGCGAAGGTGCTGGAGAAGCGGTACGCGGCGGTGGCGGCGGCGGCCAGGTCGCAGGCGGCGGCGGAGGCGTCCCCGGCCCGGCGGGCGGCCGCGGCGGCGGCCAGGTGCAGGCGGTGGATGTCGTCGCCGAGGCGGCGGCAGCCGGCCACCCCGGCGGCGAGGCGCAGCGCGGCGGCGGCCTCCGGCTCGGTTGCGGCGAGGCCGGCCGCCTGTTCGTAGCGCTGCTGGGACTCGCCCAGCAGGTTGCGGGTGAAGGCCAGTCCGGCGAGGGACAGAGCAAGGCGGCAGGCATCCGCACGCTGTTCGGGGCGGTCCGCGGCCCAAGCCAGGGCGGCCCGCAGGTCCTCCGCGAGGGCGTCGAAGCGGATCCGCCACTGCGGGTCCTCGGCCACTTCGAGTGCAACCGCCTCAGCCAGGCACCAGGCCAGGTGGCGGGCCCCGGCCCCCGTCAGCTCGCCGATCTCGGCCAGGCGTTCGGCGCCGTACTGGCGCAGGGTCTCCAGGGCCTGGTAGCGGGTGCCCGTCGCGGAGTGCGTCACGGCCAGCAGGCTCTGCTCGGCGAGCCGGCCGAGGCCGTCGGCTACCGCGGCCGGTCCCAGCGGGGCGAAGCCCGCGACTTTGGCGGCCGCGTCGGCGGTGAAGGGGGCGACGAAGGCCGACACCCGTCGCAGCACCGCCCGATCGTCGGGGTCGAGCAGCTCGTGGCTCCAGTCGAGGACGGCCCGCACGGAGCGGTGCCGGCCGTCGGCGCGGGGACCGCCGGCGAGGATTCGGAGCTGGTCGGAGAGGCCGGCGCTCAGGCCGTCCAGGCCGAGGGTGGACCAGCGGGCGGCGGCCAGTTCGATGGCCAGCGCCATGCCGTCGAGGCGTTCGCACAGGGCCGCGATCCGCTCGTGCTCCTCCGGGGCCGGGGCCCGGCCGACCGCGGCGGCCCGCTCCAGGAAGAGAGCGACGGCCTCCGAGGCGCTGCCGCCGACCCGGGAGAGCGGCGGCACCGGGAAGACCCACTCGAAGGGCACCATCAGGCGGGCCCGGCTGGTGGCGAGCACCCGGACGCCGGGGCAAGCCACCAGGAGCCGCTCCAGGAAGGGGGCCGCTCCGTCGCGCACGTGCTCGCAGTTGTCCAGCACCAGCAGCGTGCGACGGTCCGCGAGGACAGCCGTCAGCGCGTCTTCGATGCCGCGCCCGGGCTGCTCGCCCACGCCCAGGGCCGCCGCGACCGCCGCGCCCACCCGCTCCGGGTCGGTGACGGGCACCAAATCGACGAAGCCGACCCCGTCGGGGAAGTCCTCGGCCACCCGGGCCGCGACCGCCAAGGCGAGCCGGGTCTTGCCGACGCCGCCGAGGCCGACAGCGGTGACCAGCCGACGGCCCGTCACGGCCTCCGCCAGCGCCTCGCGTTCGCGCGAACGGCCCACGAAGGCGGTCAGATGGGCGGGCAACGCAGCTGCGGGGAGCGGGCGTTCGACGGCGGCCGGAACGAGGGCCCGGCGGGAGAGGGCCCGGCGGTCGGCCAGTTCCAGCTTCCGCAGCAGCGAGGAGACGTGCGACTCGACCGTCCGCACGGAGATGAACAGCCGGGCGGCTATCTCCGCGTTGCTCAGGTGTTCGCCCAGCAGGGCGAGGACGTCGGCTTCCCGGGCGGAGATCACTGGAGTGGACACCGGGCCATTATGCGGAGCCGGGTACGGGGACCGCTCCGTGGCCCGTCCGTGGTCTTTCCGTGGTCAGCACGGAGGCGCCGGGCACCCCTGCCGACGGAAGCTTTGTGCACAGGGGGAACGGGCCGGTCAACGCACCGGACCACCGTGACCCGCGACGACAGGAGTGACCATGACCAGCGCTTCCAGCCCTTCCGTACAGGGGATCAAGACCGTGCTGCACCCCGTGTCCGACCTCGCCCAGGCCAGGGCCGTGTACGCCGCGCTGCTCGGGGTCGAGCCGGGCACCGACGGGCCCCACTACGTGGGCTTCGACGTGGCCGGGCAGCACATCGGCCTGCTCCTGGGCGGCGGGCCGCAGGGCCTGACCGGGCCGACGGCCTACTGGCACGTCGCGGACATCGAGGCGAAGGTGGCCGAGGTGACCGCCGCGGGCGCCACTGTGAAGGACGCCCCGCGCGACGTGGGCGGCGGCCGGCTTGTGGCCACCGTCATCGACCCGGACGGCAACCTGCTCGGTCTGGTGCAGGACCAGTGAGCACCGCACCGCGCACCCGCGCCGAGCGGCGCCGCGACACCGAGCACCGGCTGGCCCACGACGTCGACGTCTGGGTGGCCACCGCCTCCCCGGACGGCGCCCCGTACCTGGTACCGCTCTCCTTCGACTGGGACGGAGAGGCGCTGCTGACGGCCACCCCGGCGAAGAGCCCCACCGGCCGGAACCTGGCCGCCACCGGGACCGCCCGGCTGGCCCTGGGCCCCACCCGCGACCTGGCCATGATCGACGGGGACGTCGAGGTCCTGGCCATCGACGCGCTGGCGCCGCAGGTGAGTGACCGGTTCGCGGCCCGTACCGGCTTCGACCCGCGGACGCCGGCCATCCCCTACCACTGGTTCCGCATCACCCCCCGCCGCATCCAGGCCTGGCGGGAGGCCGACGAGCTTTCCGGCCGCGAGCTGATGCGCGACGGCCACTGGCTGGCCTGAAGCCGACCGCTCCGGTCAACCACAACACCCGCACTCCCTGGAGGAGAACCACCATGAGCAACACCGACAAGACCGACAACACCGCGCACCAGGGCTTCACCGCCGAGGAGCGCGCCGCGATGAAGGACCACGCGAAGGTGCTCAAGACGGAGGCATCGCGCGGCGGCTCGAAGGCGGAGAAGGCCGCGCAGGCGGTCCAGGACGTCCTGGAGAAGATCGCCGAGATGCAGGGCACGGACCGGGTCATGGCCGAGCGGGTGCACGCCGTGGTCACCGACACGGCCCCGGAGCTCGCGCCGAAGCTCTGGTACGGGATGCCCGCATACGCGCTGGACGGCAAGATCGTCTGTTTCTTCCAGTGCGCGGAGAAGTTCAAGGCCCGCTACGCGACGCTGGGCTTCAGCGACCAGGCGCAGCTGGACGACGGCCCGATGTGGGCTGCCGGCTTCGCGCTGACCGAGGTGACGGCCGAGGTCGAGGCGCGGATCGCAGACCTGGTGAAGCGAGCGGTCGGCTGAGGCCCGGGACGCGGGCGGCCGGGGGCGGCGGCCGGTGCGGGCACCGGCCGCCACCGGACCCCCGCGCCCGGTCCGGCGTACGACGTGACGCGGAGTACAACGCATCCGGAACTCCGCCAGCTATGCCCAGTCGATGCCGAGCTGTGTGAGGGCGGCGTGCTGGTCGGCTGTGAGTTTGTCGCGTCGGGTTTTGGTGTTGGAGATCCATACGCCCAGCTTCACGACCACCGGCTCGGCCTCGCCTTCGACCGCGATCTCCTCGCCGTGGGCGCGCGGGACTGGCCGGTGGGCGCCTTCCCGCTCAACCCACTGCGTGAGCGCCGTCAGGCCGCGCTGGAACGCCTGCTGCGCCTTGCTCGGCCCCTTTGCTCCACGCTCGGCGGCCGGGGTGGGAGGCGGCTTCTGGTCGGGTTGTACGCCGATCGCGGTCAGCCGTTCCTGCTGCTCGGGCAGCAGCCGAACCCAGTGGGTCGGCTGCTGCTGCTGTTGGAGCCACTTGCCGATGTCGTCGCCGTCGAAGAGGACGCCCGGGGCGATGTGGGGCAGGACGCCGTCGGCGTCGACCAGGTCCGCGAGCACGCGGTACTGCCGTTGCCAGTCCAGCGGCCACGGGCAGTCCCAGTCCTTGTCGATCGCGGTCAGCTGTGCCGCGCGTTCCGCGGCCCGGTCCGGGTCCTTGCCCAGGCCGTTCTTGGTGCCCTTCCTGCGGAGGTTGGCCATGTGCTGCCCGACGGGCACCATGGCGTCGTCCTCGCCCCACACCGCGTCCTGCCGGGGCGCCAGGTGCCCGGTGGCCTTCCGGTAGGACCGGAGGACGGCGAGCTTGTTCTCCCACGCCTCTTCGCCGGGCTCCCAGACCATGCCGGCCTCTGGGGCGTCCAGCAGTGCCTTGCGCCGGTCCTCGCGTTCCCCGGTGCGCAGGGCCTTGCGCTGCTGGTGCACCCATCTCCCGAGGGGGAACGCCTTGGTGACGCCGACCTTGGTCTCGGTGTCGTACGGGACGGCGTGCAGGCCGGTGATGCCGTTCTCGGCCCGCCACCGGATCAGGGCCTGGTAGCCCTCCAGCCACACCAGGGATTCGGGCCGGTACACCCGAGTACGGAGGAACGCCGCGATCGTCGCGGCGTCGTGCGGGCTGGAGAAGTGGAGCAGGGCCGACTCGGCCGCTGCGTCGGTGTCGTCCTCCTCCTGGTCCTCGCGGTTCCCGCCGGCCCCGACGATCCGCCCGTCCTCGTCGCGCCGGACGTGCAGCTTGCGCTTGCCGCTCGTCAGGGCGCGGGAGGCGAGCTGCTCGACCAGGCGGTCGTCATGAGAGCGCAGGCCCTGCAATACGGCTACAAGAGGGCGGAAGCTGGCGGAGGCGACCATGTCGGTTGGGTCCTCGTTCGGCTCCAGGAAGATGGGCACGATGATCCGGGCGATCTTCGTGGAGCCGTCGCGGTTGAGTCGCAGGGCCCGGCCGATGTTCTGGACGATCTCGACCTGGGAGCCGCGGGTGTCCGCGAAGCAGATCGCCTCTACCCCCCGCTCGCCGGTGATGTCGACGCCTTCGCCGAGGACGCGCACGGAGGCGAGGAACGCCCGGTGTACGCGCCGGTTGTCCGCGTCGATGCCGTTGGCGAACTGCCGCAGGACCTCGCGCCGCTCGGTGACGAGGTGGTCCCCACACAGCCACGCCGACCACACCCGGTCCGGCGGGACGTGCCGGCCGCTCTCCAGCTCGTAGAACTCCGCGTCGATCGACGACTTCGGCAGCTTCCCCGCGGCCGCCAGATCGGCGTCCGTGGCATCGGTGACGTACAGCTCCGCCGCCGTCTGCGGAAGCTTCTCCGCGAACGCGGCCGCCTCCTCCACCTTCTGGTGGAATGTCATGACCGTACGCAGGTTGTACGCCGCCGCGTGCTCCAGGAGCGCGGCCTGCAGCAGCGCCAGGCGCCGGCCCCGCTGAGCCTCCTCGGACTCGCCCAGGGTGGGGCAGGGGTCGCGGATCTCCAGGACGTCGATCTCGAACCCGGCGAGGATGCCCCGCTCGATCGCCTCCGAGAGACCCAACTCGGCTAGCCAGGCCCCGTAAGCCCCCTCCGGGTCGTCGGCCATGCTCGCGATCTCCGGTTCCTGGCCCTCCGCGCCCTTCTGCGGGCGGGCTGCGGCGAGGATGCGCGGGGTCGCGGTCAGGTAGAGCCGGAAGTCCGCGGGGATCCGGGTGTTGTCGTGGATCGCGGCCCACGGCCGTCCGAGGTCGCCGGCGGTTCCGTGCGCTTCGTCGACGATGGCGAGGTCGAAGCCCGGCATCTGCTGCCCGTACAGCCGCTCCCCGCCGGCCAGAGCGGCCTCCAGGGGCCCGCGAATCTTCCGCTGGCCCTCGGATGCGTCGATGTTCTCGCGGTCCACCAGGGAGGCGTACGTGGCGAACACGACCACCGGCCCGGACGCCGCCCACAGCGCCAGTTGGATCGGGTTGGTTGTGGTGCGTACCCCGAGCTCGTTCAGGACTGCGTCGTTCTCCAGTGAGCACACCGCGACCATCGGGGCCCGGTGGCCCACCAGGCGCCACGCCCGGGCGGTCTGCGCGAGCAGGTCCAGGGTCGGCACAGTCACGAGGATCCGGCCGTCCGCGAAGCTCTCCAGCGCGCACGCGGCGGCCGTGATCGTCTTGCCCGAACCGGTCGCTGACACGATCGTGCCCCGGGCACCCTGCGGGGGCACAGTCTGCCTTGCAGGGAATCCGACCCACTTCCGGAATGCCGACTTCTGGTCGACCTGGTGTTCCCTGAGGGAAATGCCATGCATTCCAAGTTTCCATTCTGTGCGGCGGGGATCGGGCAGCGATGGGCTTTTCGTTTGTCTAGGTGTTGAGACCTGTGAGTCCCCACTCGTCGAGGCCGCCGTAGATGGTGGCTGCCCGGCATTGAGGTGCGTTCATGACTTCGGCCTCGCCGCGGTAGATGGCGATGAGGGAGTCGGTTCCGCGCCACCAGGTGTCTGCGAGGCCGACGGTCTCAGGAACCGGCTCGAAGCCGCTGAGGTCGATGCTTTCGACTGCGTCACCGGTCACTGTCGTGGTGGTGCGTGCGCAGCTGCGGGCGTGGTAGGCCAGGGCGACGGCTTCTACCCATCCTTCAACGCTGGAGTGCAGGGGCACCCAGTGGCCGCAGTGGAGTCCGAACTCTCCGCTGGGGCCGATCATGAACGCGTACGGAAGAGCGGTGCGTTGGTCTCCTGCGTTGAAGTGCCAGTCGGGGTCGGGGCCCTCGGGCACGTCCCCGCTGAGCACTCGCGGTCCGCCGTCGTAGTGGGGAGAAGGAGGAAGAACGAGCCCACCCCAGACGGCCTCGTAGACCGAGACCCGGTCGATCTGCGCCGCGGGAACACCGTGTTCCATCCACCTGGCCCTGTACTGTTCTATTTCAGTACGCGCGATCCAGTGCCCGTGGATTCGGACAAAGCATTTCGCTCTCCGAGTGATGTGCTCAGGCACTTCTCTCCTATCCGCCATCAGACCCACCTCCACATCTACCGCATTTCTGCTAACAGTACATCGTGCATCAGACTGGATGCACACGCTACACTGAAACTTGACACGAACAGTCGTCTCCGCACACGCACAGACGACTAGCAGCGGGAAGCGGAGGAAGACGCCAGTGGTCGAGAATCCTTGGACGCCCGCCCACCAAGCGGTCGAGTCCAGCGACTTTGCCGAGCTGACTCGACTCCTCGATGAAGGCGCGGACGTCAACGAAGTGTGCGAGGGGATGACCCTGCTGGAGCATGCCATTGACCTGGAAGGGGACTCGGCACTTCAGTCGGGGACCCCCATCGACAGTCGGCTCACGGCGATCCTTCTGGCCTACGGAGCCGATCCGAGACCGCAACCCCCGGGGCAGATGAGCGCGATGGACCTGGCCGACTCCTACGGTCACGACATCGCCTACCGCCTGATAGACCGGACCACCCCCACTGAGGCCAGCCGCCCGCGAAGCGGGCTGTGGTCCTGGAGGCGAAGCCGGAAGGACTGAAAGGGCGGAAGCGAAGCGGACGCCCAACGGACCAAGGGCCCCGACCCCGTGAAACGGGGTCACCCGGGCCCGCGCAGCGGGCCGTTCGGGACGGAGCGAAGCGGAGACCCGAACCGTCCGAAGCGAAGCGCAGGACTCCGGCCCGAAGGGCCGGCACTGGCTCGGCGAAGCCGAGCCCCGCCGAGCGCAGCGAGGCGTTTCACTGCCCCGAAGCGAAGCGGAGGGGCCAGGTGCCGCAGGCACCC
>NZ_JBICWZ010000032.1:0-34863 GCF_043199995.1 Streptomyces sp. NPDC048507
GCACGGTTGATGCCGTCGATCAGCGAGTGGCGGCAGCCGTACTTGTTGTCGAACTTCGACTTCGTCACCGCGTCGTTCACGTTGATCGCCGGGAAGAGGAGCTCGCCGGCCCGGTGCATCTCGTAGAGGCGGTGGACACCGGTGGTGGTCTCCTCCGTCACGCCGCGGATCCCGGAGGCGAGCGCGTTCCAGTCGATGGAGGTCTTGGCCAGGAGGGCCAGGACCAGCGCGATCTCCTCGTTCTCGGCGGTCGAGGGGTCCGGGACGGCGCCGGCCTTCTGGTACTCGACGCCCTTGTGGACCAGGAGCGTCGCGTCCCCGCCGTCGTCGAGGATCATGTTCGGACCGGCGTGGCCGGGCCAGGTCAGCGCCTGTTCGGTGCACCACCAGTACTCCTCCAGCGTCTCGCCCTTCCAGGCGAAGACGGGGATGCCCGCGGCGGCGACGGCGGCGGCCGCGTGGTCCTGGGTGGAGTAGATGTTGCACGACACCCAGCGGACGTCGGCGCCGAGGGCGACGAGCGTCTCGATCAGGACGGCGGTCTGCACCGTCATGTGCAGGGAGCCGGTGATGCGGGCGCCGGCGAGCGGCTGCGCGGCGGCGTACTCCCGGCGGATGGACATCAGGCCGGGCATCTCGTGCTCGGCGAGGGTGATCTCCTTGCGCCCGAAGGCGGCGAGGGAGAGGTCGGCGACCTTGAAGTCCGTGAACTCGGCAGGCATGGGTCGTGCTCCTTGGAGGTGTGCGGCGCCGGAGGTCATCTGCGGCCCCCGGCGTTGAAGTAGGTGGCCTCGGGGTGGTGCATGACGATCGCGTCGGTGGACTGCTCGGGGTGGAGCTGGAACTCCTCCGAGAGGTGGACGCCGATCCGCTCCGGCCGCAGCAGCTCGGCGATCTTCGCCCGGTCGGCCAGCTCCGGGCAGGCCGGGTAGCCGAGGGAGTAGCGGCAGCCCTGGTACTCCGTACGGAACATGCCGTCGACGGAGTCCGGATCGGCGCCCGCGATGCCGAGTTCGGCGCGGACGCGGGCGTGCCAGTACTCGGCGAGGGCCTCGGCGAGCTGGACGGAGAGCCCGTGCAGCTCCATGTAGTCGCGGTAGGCGTCGGCCGCGAAGAGGCGGGCCGTCTCCTCGCCGATGCGGCTGCCGACGGTGACGACCTGGAAGCCGACGACGTCGGTCCCGCCGGACTCCTCGGGGCGGACGAAGTCGGCGAGGCAGAGCCGGCGGCCGCGGCTCTGGCGCGGGAAGGTGAACCGGGTCCGCTCGCCCCCGTCCTCGTCGAGGACGATCAGGTCGTCGCCCTTGGACACGCAGCGGAAGTAGCCGTGGACCACGGCCGCTTCGAGCAGGTGCGAGGTGTGCAGGCGTTCGAGCCAGCCGCGCAGGCGGGGACGGCCCTCGCTCTCGATCGACTCGGCGCCCTTCATGCCCCACTGGCCCTTGAAGAGCGCCTGCTCGTCGAGCCAGCCCGCGTACTCCTTGAGCGGGATGCCCTTGACGACGCGGGTCCCGAGGAAGGGCGGCTCCGGCACCGGGTGGTCGGCGGCCACGTCGGAGCGCCCGGTCCGTTCCGGTTCCCGGACCTCGACGAGGGCGGCCCGGGCGGGCACGCGGCGCTGCTTGAGGGGCGGGAGGGCGGCGCCGGGGACCGCGCGCTTGATGCCCATCAGGGCGTCCATGAGGCGCAGGCCTTCGAAGGCGTCGCGGGCGTAGCGGACTTCGCCTTCGTAGATTTCGTGGAGGTCCTGTTCGACGTAGGCGCGGGTGAGGGCGGCGCCGCCGAGGATGACGGGGTAGTCGGCGGCCAGCTTGCGCTGGTTGAGCTCCTCCAGGTTCTCCTTCATGATCACCGTCGACTTCACGAGCAGGCCGGACATGCCGATCACGTCGGCCTTGTGCTCCTGCGCGGCTTCGAGGATCGCGGAGACCGGCTGCTTGATGCCGATGTTGACGACGTTGTAGCCGTTGTTGGTGAGGATGATGTCGACGAGGTTCTTGCCGATGTCATGGACGTCACCGCGGACGGTGGCCAGCACGATCGTGCCCTTGCCCTCGTCGTCGGTCTTCTCCATGTGCGGTTCGAGATGCGCCACGGCCGTCTTCATCACCTCGGCGGACTGCAGCACGAACGGCAGCTGCATCTGCCCGGAACCGAACAGCTCGCCGACGACCTTCATGCCCTCCAGCAGGGTGTCGTTGACGATGTCGAGGGCGGGACGGGTCTGCAACGCCTCGTCCAGATCACGCTCCAGGCCGTTCTTCTCGCCGTCGATGATGCGGCGCTGCAACCGCTCGTCCAGCGGCAGGGCGAGGAGTTCCTCGGCGCGGCCGGCCTTCAGGGACTTGGTGTTGACGCCCTCGAAGAGGGCCATCAGCTTCTGCAGCGGGTCGTAGTCGCCCTCGCGCCGGTCATAGATCAGGTCCAGGGCGGTGGTGACCTGCTCCTCGTCGAACCGGGCGATCGGCAGGATCTTGGAGGCGTGGACGATCGCCGAGTCCAGGCCGGCCTTCACACACTCGTCGAGGAACACCGAGTTGAGCAGGACCCGGGCGGCCGGATTGAGACCGAAGGAGATGTTCGACAGGCCCAGGGTGGTCTGCACGTCCGGGTGACGCCGCTTGAGCTCACGGATCGCCTCGATCGTGGCGATCCCGTCCCTGCGGGACTCCTCCTGACCGGTACAGATCGTGAAGGTCAGCGTGTCGATGAGGACGTCCGACTCAAGGATCCCCCAGTTGCCCGTCAGATCATCGATGAGCCGCTCCGCGATGGCCACCTTGTGCTCGACCGTGCGGGCCTGCCCCTCCTCGTCGATGGTCAGCGCGATCAGCGCGGCACCGTGCTCCTGAGCCAGCCGCGTGACCTTCGCGAAACGCGAATCCGGACCGTCACCGTCCTCGTAGTTCACCGAGTTGATGACCGCCCGGCCACCCAGCTTCTCCAGACCCGCCCGGATCACCGGAACCTCGGTCGAGTCCAGCACGATCGGCAACGTGGAAGCCGTCGCGAACCGCCCCGCCAGCTCCTCCATGTCCGCGACACCATCACGGCCCACATAATCCACACACAGGTCCAGCATGTGCGCGCCCTCACGGATCTGGTCCCGGGCCATCTCCACACAGTCGTCCCAACGCGCCTCCAGCATGGCCTCACGGAACTTCTTCGACCCGTTCGCGTTCGTCCGCTCACCGATCGCCATGTAGGAGGTGTCCTGCCGGAACGGCACCGTCTGGTAGAGGGAGGCGGCGCCGGGCTCGGGCTGGGGGGTGCGCCCGGTGACGGCCGTACCGCGCACCCGCTCCACCACCTGCCGCAGGTGCTCCGGAGTCGTGCCGCAGCAGCCGCCGACCAGGGAGAGCCCGTACTCACGGACGAAGGTCTCCTGCGCGTCCGCCAGCTCGGGGGCGCTGAGCGGGTAGTGCGCGCCCTGCTTGGTCAGGACGGGCAGACCGGCGTTCGGCATGCAGGAGATCGGGATGCGGGCGTTGCGCGCCAGGTAGCGCAGGTGCTCGCTCATCTCGGCCGGGCCCGTGGCGCAGTTCAGGCCGATCATGTCGATGCCGAGCGGCTCCAGCGCGGTCAGCGCCGCCCCGATCTCGGAACCCAGCAGCATCGTGCCGGTCGCTTCGACCGTGACCTGCACGATCAGGGGCAAGTCCCCCATCCCGCACCAGTCCAGCGCCCGCCGCGCGCCGATGACGGCGGCCTTGGTCTGGAGCAGGTCCTGGGTCGTCTCCACCAGCAGGGCGTCCGCGCCACCGCGGATCAGGCCCTCGGCGTTCTGCTGGTAGGCCTCGCGCAGGGGTTCATACCCCACGTGCCCCAGGGTGGGGAGCTTGGTGCCCGGGCCCATGGAGCCGAGGACCCAGCGGGGCCGGCCGTCCCGGGCGGTGAACGCGTCCGCGGACTCGCGGGCGATGCGGGCACCGGCCTCGGAGAGCTCGTAGACCTGCTCCTCCACCCCGTACTCGGCGAGGGCGGACAGGTTCGTGCCGAAGGTGTTGGTCTCGACGCAGTCCACGCCCACCGCGAAGTACGCGTCGTGCACGGAACGGACGATGTCGGGGCGGGTGAGGTTGAGGACCTCGTTGCAGCCCTCCAGCCCCAGGAAGTCCTCGTCCGTCGGGTCGGCGGCCTGGAGCATCGTGCCCATCGCCCCGTCCGCGACCACCACGCGGGTCGCGAGTTCCGCGCGCAGTGAGCGCCTCATCGCATCCCCCTCAGACATGCGGACAGTTCCGTTTCGCTCGCCGGGCCGTACGCCGCCCGCAGCCGGGCCGCCAGGGACGTCCGGGAGAGCCGGTACTCCTGGGTGCCCGTGTGGCCGAGTACGGTCGCCGCGACGGCGCAGCCCAGCTGGGCCGCGTACCGCTCGGGCACCCCCCGGGCCGTCCCGGCGAGGAATCCGGCCCGGAAGGCGTCGCCGACGCCGGTGGGGTCGACGACCTGCCCGACCTGCACGGCGGGGACGGTCAGCGGTGCCCGGCCCGCGGCGCTGATCCGTACGCCGGCCTCGCCGTGGGTGGTGACCCAGGAACCGACGCGGTCCAGGACCTCCGCCTCGGTCAGGCCGGAGCGCTCGCACAGCAGGGCGGACTCGTACTCGTTGGTGAACAGCCGGCCGGCGCCGTCGATCAGCTCCCGCACCTCGTCCCGGGTGAGCCGGGCCAGTTGCTGCGAGGGGTCGGAGGCGAAGGGCAGGCCCAGCTCCCGGCAGGCGGCCGTGTGGCGGAGCATGGCCGCGGGGTCGTCGGGCGAGATCAGCACCAGGTCGGGGCGCCCGCAGCGGGCGACGACCTCCCGCAGGTCGATCTCGCGGGCCTCGGCCATGGCGCCCGCGTAGAAGGTGGCGATCTGGTTCTGGTCGGCGTCCGTGGTGCAGACGAAGCGGGCCGTGTGGAGGGTTTCGCTCACGCGGACGGGCTCGGTGTCGACTCCGTGGTCCTTCAGCCACACCCGGTACGGCTCGAAGTCGGCGCCGACCGCGCCCACCAGCAGTGGGCGCAGGCCCAGCACGCCCAGGCCGAAGGCGATGTTCGCCGCCACGCCGCCGCGCCGCACGTCCAGTCCGTCGGCGAGGAACGAAAGGGAGACCCGGTCCAGCCGGTCCGCCAGCAGCTGCTCGGCGAACCGGCCGGGGAAGGTCAGCAGGTGATCGGTCGCGATGGATCCCGTGACAGCGATGCGCATCTCAGATCCCGGCGGCCTGGCGCAGGGCGTGGACGCGGTCGGTGCGCTCCCAGGTGAAGTCCGCCAGCTCGCGGCCGAAGTGGCCGTAGGCGGCGGTCTGGGCGTAGATCGGCCGCAGCAGGTCGAGGTCGCGGATGATCGCGGCCGGGCGCAGGTCGAAGACGCTGGTCACGGCCTCCTGGATGCGCTCGTCGGGGAGGGTGCCGGTGCCGAAGGTCTCCACGAACAGACCGACGGGCTCGGCCTTGCCGATGGCGTACGCGACCTGGACCTCGCAGCGCGCGGCGAGACCGGCGGCGACGACGTTCTTGGCGACCCAGCGCATGGCGTAGGCGGCGGACCGGTCGACCTTGGACGGGTCCTTGCCGGAGAAGGCGCCGCCACCGTGGCGGGCCATGCCGCCGTAGGTGTCGATGATGATCTTGCGGCCGGTGAGGCCGGCGTCGCCCATCGGGCCGCCGATCTCGAAGCGGCCGGTCGGGTTCACCAGCAGCCGGTAGCCCTCGGTCACCAGCTTGATGCCGTCGGCCTCCAGTTCCGCGAGGACGTGTTCGACGACGAACTCGCGGATGTCGGGGGTGAGCAGCGAGTCCAGGTCGATGTCGGACGCGTGCTGCGAGGAGACGACCACGGTGTCGAGGCGGACGGGCTGGTCCCCGTCGTACTCGATGGTGACCTGCGTCTTCCCGTCGGGGCGCAGGTAGGGGACGATGCCGTCCTTGCGGACCTGCGTCAGGCGGCGGGAGAGCCGGTGCGCCAGGTGGATCGGCAGCGGCATCAGGGCGGGCGTCTCGTCGCAGGCGTAGCCGAACATCAGGCCCTGGTCGCCGGCGCCCTGCCGGTCGAGGTCGTCGCCGGTCTCGGCCTCGGCGGCGCCCTCGACGCGCTGCTCGTAGGCGGTGTCGACGCCCTGTGCGATGTCCGGGGACTGGGCGCCGATGGACACCGACACGCCGCAGGAGGCGCCGTCGAAGCCCTTCTTCGAGGAGTCGTAGCCGATGTCGAGGATGGCGCCGCGGACGAGTTCGGCGATCGGCGCGTAGGCGGTCGTGGTGACCTCGCCGGCGATGTGGACCTGGCCGGTGGTGATGAGCGTCTCGACGGCCACGCGGGAGGCCGGGTCCTCGCGCAGCAGCGCGTCCAGGACGGTGTCGCTGATCCGGTCGGCGATCTTGTCGGGGTGGCCCTCGGTCACGGACTCCGAGGTGAACAGGCGCTTGCTCATGCCTGCACCGTCCGGGCGGTGAAGAAGTGGGTCTCGATGGCGTCGAGGGTGCGGATCTCGTCGACCTCGAGGGTCTCCATCTGGATCGCCCGGCCGCTGTGCTGTTCCAGCAGGAAGACGAACTCGACGAAGGACAGCGAGTCGATGAGCCGGGTCTCGATGAGGTCCAGGTCGGGGGCGATGTCCTCCAGCTCCTCGTGGCGGGCGAGGAGCCAGTTCTTCACGAGCTGCAGACCTTCGGACATGGTGTCTCTCCTTGGAGTGTGCTGGGTGGGTGGGGTGCCGGCCGCCGCGGAGGGTGCGGCCGGCGGTGCGGGCGGTCCCGGCGGGTCGGCGTCCCCCAGGACCGGGGCGGCGACGGCGACCGCGTAGTCCACGTCGTGGCTGATCGTCACGGTGATCGCGGCGATGCCGGACGCGGCGGCCATCTCGGCCGCGGAGCCGCGCAGTTCGACGAGCGGCCAGCCGCCTTCGGAGCGCCGTACGACGATGTCCAGCCAGGGCAGGAACACGGCTCCGACGCGGAGGGTCTTGAACGCCGCCTCCTTGGCGGCGATCCGTCCGCACAGGCTCAGTACGTCGAGCTTGGCGGAGGTGTGGCAGTCGGCGAGTTCGCCGGGGGTGAGCATGCGCTGGAAGAAGTCCTCGCCGTAGAGGCCGAGGAGCCGGCGGACACGGGTGACGGACACGATGTCCATGCCGAGGTTCGCCCAGCCCATGCCGCCCGCCGGCGGGGCGACGGGTCGGGTCGGCACCTCAGACCGCCGGACCCGCCGCGCCCGCGGCGCGCACCGCGGCGGTCGCCGCCTCCCAGCTGCCGTGGCGCCGGGTGAGGGCCGAGAGCCAGCGCTCCAGGCCGAAGGCGACGCAGCTGGTGAACGCCGGTCCGCCGCCGGAGGCGAGCGGGATGTCGCAGCGGTCGCCGAAGAAGTTGCGGTGGGTGTTGACCGAGGCGATGGCGAGGTCCTCGTACAGGAACTCGTGCTTGACCGGGGTCAGGCGCTGGAGGACCGCCTTGGAGCTGCCCTTGTCGAAGAAGGGGTCGCAGGCGGCTTCCCGGCGCAGCGGCAGGTCCAGGGCCTCGGCGAAGGCGTTGATCCGCGCGGTGAAGGCGGCGAGGTGCGCCTCGGCGTGCTCGCGGGTGCCGATGGCGACGATCTCCCGCATGCGGAAGCCGAGTTGGCGGCGCAGTCCCTCGTAGTGGGTTTCCTTGCGGAAGCACCATCCGACCACGGTGACGAGTTCGTCGTCGGCGGCCGGGCGGCCCTGGTGGTCGATGTAGACGGCGTAGCAGGACGCGGAGGGCAGGCCGAGGGCGGCCGGCTCCAGGGCGTCGCAGGGGAAGCAGCCGGTGTCGGTACAGAATTCGCTGGTCTCCCGGACGTCCAGGTTCAGCGGGGCGGCGACGACGGCCTGGTGGGGGAAGTTGTCGTAGTAGTCGAGCCGGGCCAGGTCGGCGGCGGGCAGCAGCGGGGGCATGGTCATCGGCCGGGCGCCCGCGCCCACGCCCCAGCTCTCGAAGGTGTCGTCGAGCAGCCGCAGCAGGGCGGTGCCCTCGGGGCCCAGGGACGGCAGGCCCGTGGTCGACGGGGCGGTGCTCTCGCGCGCGGCGGGCTGTGCGGCGCTCGCGGTGGTCGTGACGGTCATGGGGGGATCACCTCTCGGACGGCGGTCGGCCCTCTCAGACGACGGGCAGTACGTCGTCCGTGAAGATCCCGGTCTTCAGGAAGAAGCCGAGGGGTTTGCGGATGGTCTTGCGCTCGAAGGGGCGGCGGCGTTCGTCGGCGACCAGCGCGTTGCGCAGGGCGATCGGGTCGGCGATGCCGGCGTCGCGGTAGACGTGCGGGTTGTAGAGGGAGTTGATGCTGTAGACCACGTACCGCTTGAGGTAGGCCTCGACCTCGGCGACGCGGCTGGCGGGGACCGCCTCCCGCATGCGGGCGAAGAGCAGGGAGACCAGTTCGCGGCCGAAGGCGATGTGCCGGGACTCGTCCTGGTGGTGGATGCGGTTGACCTCGCGGATGGTGTGGCAGAGCGACGCGTCGCGCGCCATCCGGGTGTTGTAGTGGTCGACGAGCTCCTCGAAGAACAGGATGCGGGCGAAGACGAGGAAGTTCTCGACCTCCGGCTCCCAGGCGGAGTCGGCGCGCAGGGCGGTGGAGCCGTAGATCTTGTCGCCGTAGCGGCGGCAGAACTCGGCGAAGAACCACATGTGCTCGTTCTCCTCACCGATGAAGTGGTGGAAGAAGTCGGACGGCACTTCGAAGCCCGGCATGTGGATGCGGCCGACGACCTCGATGAGCAGTTCGCGGATGCCGTGCACGTTGAGGCTGTAGAAGTTGATGCTCTCCCACTTGGAGAGGCGCTGGATGGTCTCCTCGCCGAGCTCCTCGTAGAAGGGGGTGCCGTAGACGGTGAGCAGCTCGGGGGTCATCCACATGCGGCCCTCGTCGAGCTTCTCGGGCCAGTCGAACTGCTGGTACGGGTTGTAGTACTCCTCGATGGAACGGGAGCTCAGGCGTTCCAGGACTTCCAGGAACCGGTCGCTGACCGGCAGGGGGGCGCTGACGCCCATGGTGTCTCCTCGGGGTGGGATGGTGGGGGCGCCGGGCCGGACGGGCGACGCGGACCGGGTCTACGGCCGGACTTCGTACACGGCGTTGACGGGGGTCTCGGTGGCGCGGCGCCAGCGGGTGAAGCCGGCTTCCTCGGCGATGGCGCGGAAGGCCTGCTCGCCGGAGTGGTTCCCGAGGGCGTGGGGTCCGCGCTGGGCGACGGCCACGGGCAGGCACATCACGGCGGACAGGGCCATGAACATGCGGGCGGCGGGCGTCTGGGTGTCGATGTCGGCGGGCGAGACGTTCGACTCGACGAGCATCCAGGTGCCGTCGGCGTCCAGGGACTTGTGGACGTGCTGGGCGGCGGAGACCGGGTCGCCCATGTCGTGCAGGGCGTTGAAGAAGGTGACGAGGTCGTAGCCGGTGCCGGGGTAGTCGTCGGCGGCGGCGACGTCGAAGACGACGCGGTCGGAGAGGCCGGCCTCCTCGGCGAGCTGGCGGGCCAGCGAGATGGCCTCTTCCGAGTAGTCGAAGCCGTGGACGGTCGCCTCGGGGAAGGCCTTGGCGATGAGCAGGGTGGTGTGGCCGACGCCGCAGCCGACGTCGGCGACGGTGCCGCCCGCGGCGAGCTTGCCGGTGACCCCGGTGAGGGCGGGCAGCCAGTCGGGGACGAGGCGGTGCTCGTAGGTCGGCTGGAAGAAGCTGCCCATGCCGGTGTCGAGGGCCGGGTCGTGCTCCGCCCAGCCGACGCCGTCGCCGCTGCGGTAGGCGTCGACGAGGAGGTCCTCGGTGGCGTACAGGGCCTTGAGGGCGGTGAAGAACCCGGCGGCGTAGGTGACGGCGTCCGGGTCGGCGAGGACGGGGGCGTGCTCGGCGGGCAGGGCGTAGGTGTCGGCCTGCCCGTCGCGTACGACGTACCCGGCGCTCAGCTGGGCGTGCAGCCACTCCTCGGCGTACCGGGCGTCGATCCCGGCGGCGGCGGCGAGCGCGGCGGGGGTCAGCGGCCCGGATGCGGCGAGCGCCCGGTACAGGCCGAGGCGTTCGCCGAGGGCGACGGTCAGGCCGCGTACGGCGGCGCCGGCGTCGCTGATGACGCGCTGGTGGAACTCGGGGGTGCCGCTCATGCCGCTCTCACCTCTGCGGTCGGAAGGTCACAGGTGAACAGGAAGGAACGCGGGACGCGCGGCACGGCGCGGGCCGGGACGGGGTAGGGCCAGCGGCCGAAGTCGGCGCCGGACTCGCCGGGCTGGCGGACCTCGCGCACGTCCCAGCCGCATTCGGCCAGGAGCTCCTCGGGCGTCTCCGTGCCGAACAGCCACGGATTGCCGTCCTCCTCCAGGCAGTTCAGGAAGGCGCGGGAGAGCGGGTTCTGCAGGGCGGCCTTGCTGATGACGTCGCCCAGGAGGACCGAGCCGGGGGCGGACTGGCCGGCGAGCGTGGAGATGAGGTGGCGCACGGCCTGCTCGGGGAGGAAGAAGAGCAGGCCCTCGACGACCCACAGCACCGGCTCGGCGGGGTTCCAGCCGGCGGCGCGCAGGGGGCCCGTCCAGTCTTCGGTGAGGTCGACGGGGACGGTGACGCGGGTGCGTCCGGCGGGGGCGGGCTCGCCGGCCAGCATGTCCGCCTTGACCTCCAGGAGGGCGGGGCGGTCGAGCTCGTAGACGGTGACGCCGTCGGGCCACGGGAGCCGGAAGAAGCGGGTGTCCATGCCCGCGGCGAGGAAGACGACCTGGCGGATGCCGTGGTCCTCGACGGCGCGGACGATGGCCCGGTCGAGGTAGGTGGTGCGGATGGCGAGGAACGGTACGGTTCCGGCGCCGGCGTAGCGGTCGAGCAGGTCGAAGCCGATGGTGTCGGCGACGGTGCGCGCGTACGGATCGGCGAACAGCCGGTCCTCGCGGTCGGTCTCCAGGGCCCGCGCTGCGGCGGTCCACTGGGCGGTGCGGGATACGGCCTCCACGGGAGGTCTCCCTTCACTTCGGCGGACGGGACGGGGTGTCACGGGGGCGGCCCGCGGGCGCGGCGCTCCCGTGACGGTGGTTCAGGCCAGGGAGCGGACGCGGACGACGGGGTCCTGCGCGGCGCAGGCCGACGCGGGGTGCGCGGCGTCGGAGGCTGCGGGCCGCCGCTGGAAGATGCTGTGCAGGATCATGCTGAAGACGACGTTCCCGTCGCGGTCCACCAGCGTGCACTTGGGCTGGACGACCCCGGTGGCCGGATTGAACGGCGAGGGGCGGGAGCCGAGGATCTCGACCCGCGCCGTGAGCACGTCCCCCGGGCGCACGGGCCGCAGGTAGCGGATCTCGTCGACACCCGGCGAGCCGGTACAGGCGCTGTAGGCGAGCAGCCCGTCGACGTAGCGCCGCATGAACATCGAGGCGCTGTGCCAGCCGCTGGCGATGAGGCCGCCGAACGGCGTCTGCGCCGCCAGCTCCGGGTCGGTGTGGAAGGGCTGCGGGTCGAAGCGCCTGCCGAACTCCAGCACCTCTTCCGCGGTGACGGTGACGGTGCCCAGCTCGTGGACGTCACCGGTCCGGAAGTCCTCGAAGTAGCGCATCACGCGCCCCCCTTGACGTAGAGGAGTTGTTTCTCTGGCGTGAACCAATCTACGAATCTGCCGGTTATTTTGTCAACCCAAAAGAAGACCGCAGTGCCTGTTCTATGTCCTGCCACAGGTCTTCGGGGTCTTCGATGCCGACCGACATCCGCACCAGACCCGTGCCGATGCCCGCCCGCGCCAACGCACCCTCGTCCAGCTCCCGGTGGGAGGTGCTGGCGGGGTGCGTGACCAGCGTCTCCACCCCGCCCAGGGAGAGCGCCAGGCGCGCCACCCCGACCCCCTCGACGAAGGCCCGCCCGGCGTCGCGGCCGCCCGCCAGCTCGAAGGAGAGCAGCCCGCCGCCGCCGGAGAGGACCGTGCGCGCCCGGGCGGCGTGGGGGTCCGATCCCAGCCACGGCCAGTGCACGGCCGTCACCGCCGGGTGCGCGGCCAGCCGTTCGGCGAGCAGGGCGGCGTTGGCGCAGTGCGCGCGCATCCGCAGCGGCAGCGTGGCGATCCCGCGCAGCGTCAGCCAGGCGGCGAACGGGTCCGCGCTGGCGCCGAGTTCGACGGTGCGCGGCCACACCTCGCGGCGCAGGGCGTCATCGGCGAAGACGGCCGCGCCGCCGATGACGTCGGAGTGCCCGGCGAGGTACTTGGTGGTGGAGTGGAGCACGATGTCGGCGCCGAGTTCGACGGGCCGGCACAGGACGGGCGAGGCGAGCGAGTTGTCCACCGCGCTGCGGATCCCGAGCCGGCGGGCCGCGGCCAGCAGCCCGGGCAGGTCCGGGACCCGTGCGGTCGGGTTGGCGATGGTCTCCAGCAGGAGCAGCCTGGTGCGCGGTCCGGCGAGCGCCTCGAACTCGGCCGGGTCGTCGCCGCCGGTGTACGCGACCTCGATGCCGTAGCGCTCCGTCAGATCGCCCAGCGCCGCGTACGTGCCTCCGTACAGGCACCGCTGCGCGATCACGTGGTCGCCGGGGCGCAGCAGGGCGAGCAGGACGCCGCTGATGGCGCCCATGCCGGAGGCGAAGGCGATGGCCGACGCCCCGCCCTCCAGGTCGGCGAGGGTGCGTTCCAGGGCGCGCACGGTCGGGTTGCCGCGGCGGCCGTAGACGTACGCGCCGTCGGGCCCGGCCATGGCGCGGGCGAGTTCGTCGGCGGAGTCGAAGGCGAATGCGGAGGACTGGACGAGCGGCACGGACAGCGGCCGGCTGGTGGGGGCGGCGGCCTCGTGGGCCACGTGCACGGCCCGGGTGCGGATGTCCCTCATCGGGGTGTCCCTTCGTCGGTGTGGTTGCGGGTGCGGGGGTGTTTGCGGGTGCGGGTGCGTTTGCGGGTGCGGGTGTGTTTGCGGGTGCGGGTGTGCTGCGGCGCGGTACGGGACGGGCGCGCGCGGGCGTACGGAAAAGGGGTCGCCCGACGTCCGGGAAGGACGTCGGGCGACCCCTTGGCGGGTTCGGGTTGCCCCGGACCTCACACCCCCGCCTTCTCGGCGCTCGGCGCCGGGGCGTCGGAGGCGGCGGCGGTGGACCGGTCGCCCTTCATGGTGAGGAACGTGATCACCGCTCCGGCGGCCGCGACGGCGGCGGCACCGAGGAACGCGGCGCTGAACCCGTCGGTGAGGGCGGGCAGGTTGCCGAGCTCGCCGGCGCCCTGGGTGGTGGCGAGGGCGGTCAGGGCGGCCAGGCCGAGGGCGGAGCCCACGTTGTACGTGGTGTTGACGATGCCGGAGGCGAGGCCGGCCTGCTCCTGCGGGGCCCCGGCCATCGCGGCCATCATCGCCGGGATGTAGGCGAGCGCCATGCCGAGGGCGGCGACGAGCGAGGCGGGCAGGACGTCGACGAGGAAGGTGCCGGTCGGCTCCACGGCGGACAGCCAGACCAGGCCCGCGGCCAGGACCAGCAGGCCGCCCGCGATCAGCGGCTTGGCGCCGAACCGGCCCAGGAGACGGGCGGTGATCGCCGTCATGAAGATCATCAGCAGCACGGTCATGGGCAGCAGGGCGGCGCCGGAGGCGAAGGCCCCGTAGTTCAGCACCTGCTGGAGGTAGAGGTTGAGGAAGTACCACATCGGGATCCAGGCGGCGCCCAGCAGGGTCATCGCGAGGTTGGCCGAGCCCAGCCGCGGGATCCGCCACACGCCGAGCGGCATGAGCGGCTCGCGGACGGTCTTCTGGACCACGAAGAAGAGGGCGAGCAGGACGGCCGCGCCGATCAGTTCCAGCACGGTGGCGGTGGCGCCCCAGCCGACCTCGGGGGCCCGGACGACGGCGAAGACGGCGAGCGCGAGTCCGGCGGTGACGGCGACGGCGCCGAGGACGTCGACGGATCCGCGGCGGGCCTGGACGGCGGGCAGCAGCTTGGTGGCGGCGAGGGTGGCGAGGCCGATCGGCACGTAGATGATGAAGACCCACGGCCAGCTCATCCACTCGGTGAACACACCACCGAGGAACACGCCGGCGGTACCGCCGGCGGGCGCGGCGGCGCCGTAGAGCGCCATCGCCTTGCCGAGCTCCTTGGGGTTGTGCCCGAAGAGCATCATCAGCAGGGTCATCGCGGACGGCGCGATGAGCGCGCCGCCGACGCCCTGGACGGCGCGGCCGGCGATCTCGACGGCGGCGGTCTGCGCGGCGGCGGCGAGCACCGAACCGACGATCATGGTCGCCCAGCCGGTGGCGAAGATCTTGCGCGCGCCGAACAGGTCCGAGAGCCTGCCGCCGAGCAGGAGTAACCCGCCGAAGACGATGACGTAGGCGTTGAAGACCCACTGGAGCTCGCCCTGCGAGAAGCCGAGGTCCTTCTGCATCTCGGGGAGCGCGACTCCGATGATCGAGGTGTCCATGATCACCATGAACTGTGCGGTGGCGAGCACGCCAAGTGCCCACCAGCGCCGGGGATTGACGTTCGACATGCCCTGACCTCTCCTCTGCCTCATACCCCTGGGGGGTACCTTCGCGTAGCAACGTAGCATACCCATGGGGGGTATGTAAGGGAGAGTTCAAGGCCCTGCCTTCCGACCCCCGCCGCGTACGGGCGGGGGCCGGAAGGAGGGATTCAGCGGGGCGCGGGGGCGAGGCCCGCCGGGCGGGTGGTGAAGGTGCCCCGGCCCTGGGTGCGCCCGCGCAGGCCGGACGCGTAGCCGAACAGTTCGGCCAGCGGCACCGTCGCGGTGATCACCGCGGTGCCCGCCCGCACGGCGGAAGCGCTCACCCGGCCCCGGCGGCCCGCGAGATCGCCGAGCACCCCGCCGACCGCGTCCTCGGGCAGGGTCACCGTGACCTCCGCGACCGGTTCGAGGAGCTGCAGCGTGCTCGCGCGCAACGCCTCGCGCAGCGCGAACCGGCCCGCCGCCCGGAACGCCATCTCCGAGGAGTCCTTGGAGTGGGTCGCCCCGTCCGTGAGGACCACCCGCAGCCCCGTCACCGGATGCCCGCCGAGGGGGCCCTCGGCCAGGGCGTCCCGGCAGCCCGCCTCCACGGCGCGCGCGTACTCCGGCGGGACCCGGCCGCCGCCGACCTGCGAACGGAACACGAAGCCCGCCTCCTCCCGGGGCTCGACGTCGATGACGACATGGGCGAACTGGCCCGCGCCGCCGTCCTGTTTGACGTGCCGGTACACGAAACCGCGCACCCCGCGCACCACCGTCTCCCGGTAGGCGACCTGCGGCCGGCCGACGGACACCTCCAGCCCGTGGTCCCGGCGGACCTTCTCCACCGCGACCTCCAGGTGGAGTTCGCCCATCCCCGACAGCACGGTCTGCCCGGTCTCCGCGTCGCGGCGCACGACCAGCGAAGGGTCCTCCTCGGCCAGCCGCGCCAGCGCCGCCGCCAGCCGGCCGGTCTCGGTCCCGCGGCGCGCCTCGACCGCCACCGACACCACCGGCTCCGCCACCGCGGGCGGCTCCAGCAGCAGCGGCGCTCCGGGCGCGCACAGGGTCGTGCCCGCGCCCGCGCCCTTCAGACCTACCACCGCGACGATGTCACCGGCGAACGCCTCCTCCCGCTCCTCGTGCCGGTCGGCCTGGACCCGCAGGATCCGGCCGACCCGCTCGGTGCGGCCCGTCGCCGGATCGCGCACCTGATCGCCCTTGCGCAGGGTGCCCGCGTAGACGCGCAGGTAGGTCAGGCGTCCCGTGGCGGTGGCCGTCACCTTGAAGGCCAGCGCCGCGAGCGGCTGCGCCGGGTCGGGGGCGCGTTCGAGCTCCGTACCGTCCGGGGCCGTGCCGCGCACCGGCGGCATGTCGGACGGCGCCGGCAGGTAGTCCCGTACGGCGTCCAGCAACGGCTCGATCCCGCGGTTGCGGTACGCCGAACCGCACAGCACCACCACGGCCTGCCGGGCGAGGGTCAGCTCGCGCAGGGCCCGGACCAGCGTCGCCGTGGTGAGCGCCCCGTCGGCGCAGAACTCCTCCAGGGCCCGCGGGTGCAGCTCCGCGACCGCCTCCTCCAGGACCCTGCGGCGGCGGGCGGCCTCCGCGCGCAGCGGCTCGGGGACCGGTTCCACCGCGTACGCGTCGGCGCCCGCGCGCCACAGCAGCGCCCGCATGCGCAGCAGGTCGACGACGCCGGTGAAGCCGTCCTCGCGCCCGACGGGCAGCTGCACCACCAGCGGGACCACGTCGAGCCGGTCCCGGATCGAGGCGACGGCCGCGTCGAGATCGGCGCCCGCCCGGTCCAGCTTGTTGACGAAGGCGATCCTCGGCACGCCGTGCCGGTCTGCCTGCCGCCACACCGACTCGCTCTGCGGCTCGACCCCGGCGACGGCGTCGAACACGGCGACGGCGCCGTCGAGCACGCGCAGGGAGCGCTCCACCTCGTCGGCGAAGTCGACGTGGCCCGGGGTGTCGATCAGGTTGACGCGGTGGCCGCTCCAGGCGCAGCTGACGGCCGCGGCGAAGATGGTGATGCCGCGGTCGCGTTCCTGCGGGTCGAAGTCGGTGACGGTGGTGCCTGCGTGGACCTCGCCGCGCTTGTGGACGGCTCCGGTCGCGAAGAGGATCCGCTCGGTGAGGGTGGTCTTGCCCGCGTCGACGTGGGCGAGGATGCCCAGGTTGCGGATGGTCGCGAGGGTGTGCGGGGTGTGGACGGTACGAACGGTGCGCATGGCCCGGGGCCTTTCGGTGCCGCGTGGCGAAGTGGAGCGGGTCGGCGCGATGGCGGACGCGGGGACACGGCCCGGCCCGGCGCGGCGCGCTCCTGCGTCAGGAGTGCGGGGCGGGGCGGGGCAGGGGTGCGTCAGGAGCGGACGGTGACGGCCGCGCAGCCGTTACCGCGCGCTGCGGGACACCAGGATCACGTCGTACCGGGACGGGGGAACGGCGGCGGTGCGGTGCGTGCGCATGGCGGTTCCCCTTCTCTTCGCTCGGCGACGGGTACGCGGCGCTCTGTCGGCGGCGCGTGGGGCGAGTCTACGAGCGCGGCCGCGGGCGGGGCACGGGGTTTTCCGGCCCCTCCGCCCACGCCGCGGCGGTGCGGCGCTACGTCAGCAGGCGGGCGCGCAGCCGGGCGACGACGTCCGGGGTGATGCCGACGGTGTCGGTGAGGTAGCGGGCCGGGGAGCCGTAGCGGGTGGTGGGGTCGGCCAGGATCTCCTCTTCGGGGACCTCCAGCAGGACGAGGACCAGGGCGGCGACGCCCGGGGCCGTCGGCGATGAGCGCGATGACCCGGCGGATCCCCTCGGCCCCGTCCTCGGTGACCTCCGCGAAGCGGTCGGCGAGGTAGCGCCAGGGGTCGACGGCGGGGTCGACGGCGGCCTGGTCGTAGGGCCGGTGCTCGATGCCGAGGTTGGCGTCGGCGAACCGCTCGGGCTGCGGTGTCCGGCCCTTGGCCTCGATCTCCCACGGGTAGCGCAGGTCGATGACGGTGCGGATGCCGAGCTCCAGGAAGCGGTCCCGGTCGGCGCCGCTCAACTCGCCCGGGGTGCGGCGGTCGTCCGGCCGGGATGTCTCAGTCGTAGGGCTCCTCGGGGCGCGGGGCGCTGATCCGCCAGACCCCCTGCGACTGGGTCGCGGACCACGCGGGGGGCAGGCCGGGGGGCCGGACCAGGGTGGTGCCGATGAATTCGACCTCCGAGTCGAAGGTGGCGTCGCCGAGGTCGAGGAACTCCCCGAAGACACCGGCTTCGACCCTCACCGCACCGTGGAAGGCGGCGCCCTCCAGGGAGGTGCCCGCCGCGAAGAGGGCGTCCTCGAAGTACGCCCACCCCTCGAACACCGCGCCGTTGAAGGCCGCGGCCCCGCCCTCGACCCGCGAGAGCCGCCAGTGGAACCCCCCGTGGAAGACGCCGTGGCCGAAGGAGATCCCCGCGCGGAAGCCGCACTCGCGGAAGGTGGCCGGCGCCTCGAACACCGTGTGGTCGAAGAGCACCGGATCGTAGAAGTCACAGCTGGAGAAGTCGACTTCGCTGGCGAAGACGACGTGCTCGAAGGTGGTCCGCCCCTCGAACACCGCGCTCGCGAAGACCACGGGACCCCGGCACACCGTGTGCGCGAAGACCGGCTCGCGCAACCGGGTGCCGACGGCGGACAGCTCGCCCTCCCACACCGTGTGCGCGAAGGACACCGGACGGGAGAAGACCGCCGCCCCGAGCTCCGCGTGCCCCCTGAACAGCATGCCGGTGAAGTCCGCCTCTTCCCGCGCGTGCGATGCGGCCAGCTGGACGGGCCCTTCGGCGACGGCGTGCCGGAAGGAGACCGTGCCCTGCCAGCGGGCCGACGTGAACTCCGCCTCCCGCCGGAAGACGGCGTGCCCGAAGTCGGCCGTCCGCGCGAAGCGGCAGTCGGAGAAGCCCGCCCGGTGCTCGAAGACGGCGCGCCGGAAGGAGGCACCGCCTCGGAAGTCGGCCTGTCCGAAGCGGACTTCGGCGGTGAACACGGCCCGGGCGAAGTCCGCGTCCCCCTCGAACTCGGCTCCCTGCGCCTCCCACGCGTCCCGGAAGACCGCCCCCGTGAAGGCGGCCCGCCCCAGCCGCACCCGGCCCGTCCCCGGGTCGCGCAGCGCCGACAGCAGCCGCTCCAGCAGGCCGTCCTCGAAGGTGGTGCCGCGGAGGTCGACCGGGGAGCCGGGGCCCAGGGTGTCCAGGTGGGCGGTGAGGGCGGCGGGCGGGAGGTGGGCCAGGCAAAGGGAGTGCCCCGGGATCCGGACGCCCGCGCAGCCGGACGGCCGCTGCGGTGAGGCGGAACGGCCGCAGCGGTGCCAGTCGTCGCTCTCTCCCCTGGCTTCCTCGGCCCGCGTCACCAGGTCCGCCAGCTCCACGGGCCCGCCCCGGTGGAGCCAGCCCGCGCCGCCGTCATCGAGCGGTTCGGCGTCGCCGAGGGCGTACGGGCCCAGCAGTTCGGCGAGCCGCTCGTGCAGGTGGGGGGCGAGGACGAGGACGATCCGCTCGGGGGGCCGGGTCTCCCGCAGCCGGGTGCGGACCAGGGCGTGTGCGAGCGGGTCCGCGGAGCGGCGTCCCGGCAAAGGGTGGACCTCGTGGAGGTCCAGGGCCACGGCGAGCGGCGGCCCCGCGCCCGCGGCGCCGTCCGCGTCGGCGCGGGCGAGGACCCGGGGCAGCTCGGTCAGCAGCCGGCCGGCCCGGGCGAGGGCGGCCGGGGCGTCGAGGACGACGGTGACGGTCTCCTCCGGCTCCGGGCCGGCGGAGACCTCCCCCGTCACCCCGGCGTCCCCCATCGCGGTGGTGAGGAGCTCGGTCAGCGCCCGGCGGGGGTGGCTCGCGTGCGGGGTGACGGCCTCGTCCGCCCGGACGGTCAGCGCCACCCGCGGGTCCGGCTCGCGCGCGCCGGAGAGCGGCCGTACGGCGGCGTCCAGCGCTCCCCGGAAGCCCTCGTCCGCCAGCAGGGCCGCCCCCGACAGGAACACCATGCGCTCCGGCCAGACCCCGTGCACGACGCCGGCCAGCAGCCCGTACCGGGATACGGGCCCGCCCCGGTAGTGGGTCCAGTCCTCCGGTTCGGCGGACAGGCGCAGGAGTTCGCCGTTGCGGGCGCCTTCGTCGGCGACGACCCGGGCCGTCAGCGCGACGGGCTCGCCCTGGTCGGTGACGCCGTCCACGACGACCCGGCCCTCGGCCTCGGCCCACTCCAGCGGGGGCAGGCCGACGGGGTCCCCGAGGTCCTCGTCGCTCTCCAGCAGGAACACCCGGGGGGTGGCGTCGTCCCACCACAGGGGCCGGCAGGCGATCTCCCGGCCGCCGGAGCGCACCCAGGCCACGGTGTCGCGGGGCCGCGCGACGTGCCCGGCGGTGAGCACCAGCCGGGGGCCGAGCAGGGTCGCGGCCTCACCGGGTTCGGCGGACGGCTCGAAGCGGACCCGTACGACGCGGTGCGCGAGCCCCGCGGTCCGCGGCGCGTCGGCGCCGGGGCGGGGGCCGGCATCGGGACGCTGCGGCGGGACGTCGGCCGGGGCGGGGCGCTGCGCGAAGGGCCGGGCGCGGGCGGGGACGTGGCGCCGGCCGCCGGTCCCGTCGGTGACGCGCGTCGCCGAGAAGTCGGGGCCGGTGCCGCGGTGGCGGGCGAGGTACTCCCAGACCCGGCGGCGCACGAGTTCGCGCACTGCGGCGACGTCCCCGCGCAGCTGGGACCCGAGCAGGACGTCCCGTACGCCCGGCAGGAAGTCGAACTCCGTGTCGTCCGGCTCCTGTTCGCCGTCCCAGGGGGCGAACAGGCCGCCCAGGGCCACCTCCGCGAGGTGACCGTGCCCGGAGCCGGGCAGCAGGGAACGCCGTACGAGGGTCATGACGGGCAGCGTCAGCGGTACGGCGGCCAGGTGCGCGGCGAGTTGCTGGGCGGTCGGGGACGCGGCGGCCCGGAAGCGTTCCACCGCCTCCAGGGCGCCGAGGTCCCCGGGCGGCTGCGCGGCGGGCGCCGCCGGCGCGGCGTCCAGGCGCAGGCAGGCCAGGCGGCGCCAGCGCCCGTCCCCGGAGACCACGCGCACCAGGCGGGCGAGGCTCCCGGAGGCGATGCCGACGACGGGGACGACCGGGCCGCCGCCCCGGGCCCGCCGGGCGGCCGGGACCCGCTGCCAGGAGCGGGTGGCGGCGGCGGGCCGGTCGCTGCGGACGGCGAAGGGCACGGGCCGCACGGCGCCGCGCGTCCAGAGCCGTTCGGGCAGCACGTTGAGGACCGCCACCGCGTTGTGGCCGCTCCAGTGGCGCAGGACGCCGCGCAGCGGGGCCTGCTGCCAGCCGTCCGCGACGGTGTCCGAGACCACGAGGATCAGCCGCCGCCCGGCCGGGTCGGCCAGTTCGAGGGGGTTGCGGGGCGGGCCGCCCCGGCCCCGGGCGAGCATGGGGGTGCGGCCGGGGCCGGTCCCGGTGAGCCGCCAGGTCCGGACGTCGCGGAAGACCCCGCTGCGGGTGAGGATCCCGCGCAGTTCGGCCACGAGGTCGGACCACAGCAGCATCGAGTGGTGGGTGTCGACGACGAGGGCCAGGTCCAGCCAGCGGCTCTCGGCGGGGCGCAGCACGGGCGTGGGAACCATGTGCTCGATGCTGCGTTCGACGGTGAGCTGTTCGTCCAGCTCCGCGCCGGGGCCGCCGATGGAGCGCCGTCCGACGGGCCGCAGGGAGCGCATCAGGGCGAGCGGGTCGTCCAGGGAGGCGGTGCGCGGCAGCCGCAGGGGCACGCCGCGCCGTCCGCCCGCGTCGGCGGCCGACCCGGGGGCGGCGGCGGTGACCGTGGCGGCGGTCGCGGGCGCCGGGAAGAGCCGGACGGCGGCGGGCGGCGCCCCGGCGGGGCGGAGCGCGGCGGGGCCGTCGGCGGACGGCGGCCGGGGTGGGCCGGACCGCCGCGCTCCGGGCGCGGCGGCGGGGCCGTCCGGCGTCCGGGGTGACGGGGCGGCGTCCACCCGGGCGGCCAGCCACAGGATGTCGGCGAGCTCCTCGGCGCCGACGTCGGTGCGCGGCCCGGCACCCTCCCCGGCGCCTTCGGCGAAGGCGGCGAGGAGCCTCTCGATCACTCGGTGGGTCCGGTCAGGTGCTGCATCACGGTGGCCAGGAAGCGGTCGCGGTCGCCGGGCGCCGACCAGGCTCCGGCCAGCCGCAGTTGAATGGCGTTGAGGAGCTGGTCGGTGGCCAGGTCCCCGTCCTCGGCGCGCTCCAGGAAGCTGCGGACGAGGTCCTGGTAGGGGGCCGACTCCTCGGCGGTGATGTCGATGCCGAGACGGCCGCGGACGATCCGGGCGAGCTTGTCGGGGCCGGGCGCTTCGAGGTGGAGGCGGACGCAGCGGCGCAGGAACGCGGGCGGGAAGTCGCGTTCGCCGTTGCTGGTGAGGATCACGACGGGGAAATAGCCGCACTGGACGTGGCCCTGGGTGACGGTCACGGCGGCGTCCGGGTCGTCGTCCGTGCCGATGGCGACGCGGGGTTCCTCCTTGGCCAGCCGGGCCAGTTCGGGGATGGTGAACCCGCCGTCCTCGAAGACGGTGAGGAGGTCGCCGGGCAGGTCGATGTCGCTCTTGTCGATCTCGTCGACGAGCAGGACGCGCGGGGTGCGCTGCGGGAGCAGGGCGGTGCCGAGGGGGCCCAGGCGCAGGTAGCGGGCGATGGAGGGGGCGGCCGGGGCGGCGGGGCGGATTCCGGCGGGGGCCGAGGGGGCCGAGGGGGCCGACGGGGCGCGGACCTGTTCCAGTCCGGCCTCCTGGAGGCGGCCGATGGCGTCGTAGAGGTAGAGGCCGTCGCGCAGTACGGTCCGGCTGGTGATCGGCCAGTGCAGTACGGGGCCCAGGGCCAGGTCGGCGGCGATGCTGTAGGCCAGGGTGGACTTGCCGACGCCCGGCTTGCCCGTGATCAGGAGCGGCCGGCGCAGGTGCAGGGCGGTGTTGACGACGTCCTTCTCCGGTTCGTCGGGAACGTAGCCCTCGCCGCGCCGGCGGGTGCGCTCCCAGGCCTCCCCCGCGCATCCGGGCGGCCGGTAGCCCGCGTCGGGGACGCCGGTGAAGTCCCGCCAGGGCGGCGGGGCTCCGGCTTCCAGCCGGGCGCGGCGTTCCTCGGCGCCGCCCGCGCCCTGGTACAGCCACCAGTCCTTCACCACTGCCTGTGCCTCCATCGTCGGTGTCGGGCGGCCGGGTCGCCGCCGGGGCCGCCCGTCCGGGGTCCGGAGCGGGCGGGGGGATCGTCAGGCCAGGGAGCGGTGGTCGGTCACGTCCTCCGGATCGTCCCACAGCAGCACCAACCGGTCTGCCCCCGGAGCCTGTTGGGCGGCAGCGGCTCGGCGCACCTCCCGCACCCGGCCGGGCAGGGCGAATACGGCGGGGGCGGCGGGTCCGGCCTCGGGGGCGAGCAGTTCGGTCAGCGGCGGCAGCGCCGGCGGCGCGTCGGCGGCGGACGCGGTGGGCACGGCGGGCACGGCGGCGGGCGCCGGAACGGCCCCGGGCGGGCCCGCGCGCCGCCAGACCGCGACGGGGACGCCGCCCTCCAGGACGGCCTCCAGCAGGGCGGGGGTGCGGCCCGCGGAGGTGTGCCCGAGGACGCAGGCGGGCGCGGGGCGCGCCCCCAGCCGCAGGCCGAGCCCGTCGTCGGCGTCGGCGTCCGCCACCACGCGCACCGTGTCGGGGTGCCGTCCGTCCTGGGCGCACAGCCAGTGCCAGCCGGCCCGCCAGGCCGCGCGGGTGTCCTCGCGCTCCTGCGGGCAGCGTACGGACACCTCGTACAGGCTGCCGAGCGGGCGGGTGCGGCCGCCGGGCCCGCGCGGTACGGGCCACTGGTCGAAGTCCGCCTCCAGCAGTTCGTACGGTACCTGGAAGCGGACGCGCTCCACCCGCTCGTACGGCGTCCCGGCGACGGCTTCGGCGTGCGTTCCGGGCGCCGCCTCCAGCAGCGCGAGTTCCCGTACGAGGGCGGCGCGCACGGCGTCGGGGCCGACCGGGGCGGCGCCCGACTCCCAGACCAGTTCCTCCCGTTCGCAGCGCCGCCGCCAGATGCGGGCCAGCAGGGCGCCCGTGTCGCCGTCCGGGGTCTCCAGCCGGACGTGGAGGGCGGTGCCGCGCGCGGCGGGCGCGGGCGGCGGGCGCAGGGCGGGCAGGGCGAGGCGCTCGCGGGTCTCCCGCACCCAGGCGGCGAGCCCGGCGGCCCAGTGCGGATCGCGGGGGCCTTCGCCGGGGCCGCCGCGCCGGGCCCGGTCGGCGAGGTAGTGCACGAACGGCACCGGGAGGGGCAGTCCGGACGGGCCGCCCTGGCGCTGGTCGAGGTCCCAGACCAGGTCGAGGAGGGTGTCGGCGGGGAGGGCGCCGTGCACCGGGGTGGTGCAGCCGGCGGCCTTGAACGCCCACGCGTAGGCCTCGTAGGCGCAGCGGGGCAGGCCACGGCCCTCGAAGAGGCCGCCGAGGCCGTCCCAGCCGGTCTGGTCCAGGCGGGGGGTGCGGGGCAGGGCGGGTACGGGCGGCTGGTCGTCGAGGAAGGAGTTGGCGTCCCAGTCCCGGTGGACGATGAACTGCGGGAGCTGCCAGCCCTCGCCGCGTTCGCGCAGTTCCCCGAAGGTCCGGTGGATGGTGCGGGCGGTGCGGCGCAGGCCCAGGGCGCCGTCGCGCACGGACCGGCCGCCGAGTTCGGCGAGGAGGGCGTCGGTGAAGCGGCCGGCGCCGCGTTCGGCGTCGTTCCCGGCGGCCTCCCCCTCGCGGGAGGCGTAGAGCCGGAACTGACGGCGGCCGGGGACGGTGGCGCCGCCGCCGTAGTCGGCGCTGCCGAAGTTCCACCGGGTGTCGCGGGGGGCGTCGACCCGGCAGGCGTCCACCAGCGCGGCCTGGAGCGGGAAGCGCCGGGGCGCGACCAGGTCGGTCTGCCACCAGCGCAGCGCGGAATCGAGGTTGAGGTGGCGGATCCGGCCGGAACGGGCGTCGGCGCAGGGCAGCATCAGTTCGCGGCGGTGGTCGAGGTAGCCGTGCCCCGCCCAGAAGATCCATAACAAGTCGCCGTTGCACTGAGGGAGTTCGTCCAGCAGTACCGTCTCGGCGTTCTCCTCGGTGGCGGGGCGGCAGGTGTCCCGGAGCGCGGCCAGTCCCGACCAGTCGAGCCGGCCGGGGCCGTCGAGCGGGGACAGCAGCAGGCGTACGTTCGCGGCGGGCACCTCGCCCGGGCCGGTGAGCCAGCGGGCGAAGCGCAGGGCGTCGCGGGCGGGGCCGCGCAGGTTCCAGCGGCGGCTGATCTCGTACGTTTCCACCCCCGCGACCAGGGCGAAGGTACGGGCGGGGCTCAGGCCGGCGGGCAGGATCGCGTCGGCGCGGGGGCCGGGGCGCGCTGCGGGGAGCGGGCCGGCGTGCCGGTCGGCGAGGGGGCCGGGGGGCGGAGAGGGGTGCGTCACCCGAGGCCCGCCTCGGCCACCGCCCGTTCGATGCGTTCGTAGAGGGACTTCTGTTTCCAGTAGGCGCTGTGGCTGGCCGGGAAGGGCTGGCGGCTGCTGATCTCGTGGTCGCTCACGCGCGGGTCCCCGGGGAAGACGGGACCGGCGAGGTAGGAGAGCACGTCCTGGCGGTCGTAGACGTTGAGCCAGCGCGGGAAGCCGTACGGGAGGGGGCTGCCGGGGGCGAGGGCGGTGAGGGCCCCGAGCTCGTACAGGTACGGGGCCTGCGAGCCGACGGTGACCAGCAGCGCGGCGCCGGGCACCGGTCCGCCGGAGGCCGCCGCCAGGGCGAGCAGGTCCACCAGGGCGATCCCGCCGAGGCTGTGTCCGATCAGTACGGTGGGGCCCGGCGCGTCGGCGATCCGGGCGTGCAGGAACGCCCGCAGGTCCGCGCCCCGGGCCTGGTAGCGCAGGATGTCGCCGAGGGCGGGGGCGGCGCCGACGGTCAGCGAGCCCCGCCAGGCGTTGAGCAGGGGCTGCGTGGTGACCCGCATGGCGAGCCGGCCAAGGACCGCTGCGGCGCGGCCGCCGGGGACGCGGGCGTCGCCGCCGAGGCGGGCGGTGAGCAGTTCGACGAGCCGGTCCCGCTCGGCGGCCGTGCAGTCGGCCTCGGCTCCCGAGGCGGCTTCGGCGAGGGCGGCGGCGGTGACGGCTCGCGCGAGGGCGGCGGCCAGCTCCAGGGCTTCGGCCTGCGAGGCGGCCCGCGCCGCGGCCCGGGCCGCCTCGGCGGATCCGGCGACGCCGGTCACGGCGGCGCGGAAGCCGGGGCCGAGGCCGGTGCCGCCGAGCAGGGCGGCCAGTTCCCCGTCGGCGGCGGGCGGGGCATCGACGGCGGGGGCGCCGTCGGCGGCGGCGGCGGGCGGGGCGTACGGGGCGCGGGCCAGGGGGCGCAGCAGCTCCAGGGCCCGCTCCCCGGGGGCCCGGACGCCGGGCATGGCGAAGGGGTCGCCGTCCGGGCCGCCGTAGCCGCCGGGGCCGGGGCCCCCGAGGCCCGTCTCCCAGCCGGCCTCGGCGAGTACGCGCAGCTCGCACAGCGGGTCGGCCAGCAGCAGCCCCCACTCGGCGGTCTCGGCGTCCTCCCCTTCGGCGGGACCGGGGGTGCGCAGCCCGGGGACGGACCGGCCGCCCGAGGCGAGCCGGGCGCCGAAGCGTTCGCCCCAGAAGCAGGAGTCGACGTCCGCGCCGGGGAACCGGGCCGCGAGCCGCTCGCGGACCAGCCCGAAGAGCGTGTCGTGCCGCTCCCGCCGTACGCCCGTACCGTGCACGAACAGAAATCTCACAGCCGTCCCCCCTCGTCCGCTCCCCCGCCCGGCACCCTAGCGCCGCACGGCGGACCGGGCCCGGGGAACGCACGGTTCGGCCCCGGTCCGGTGGGGCGGATCCGGCTCAGGCCCCCGGCGGGGCCGGGTAGAAGCGGCGGCAGTCGCGCAGCATGCCCTCGGGCGAGAGCGTGAACACGTCGACGAACTCGTTCTGCTGCGGGGCCAGTCGGCCCATCGCGATCACGCAGTCACCCTCGGCGACGATCCGGGTGATGTGGTGGCGGGCTCCGGTGGCCGCCGGACACTCCAGGTCGGCGCCGAGGGCGGTGCCGGTGTGCAGGAGGGAGCCGTAGCCGTCGAGGTCCCCCGTGTCGAGGTAGTGGTAGGCGAGGCGCACGTGGTCCACCCCGGAGTCGGTGACGACCCGGCTGGGCGTCAGCGGCCCGGCGTGCCGACTGGTCATGGGAGGTCCTTTCGTACCGCCGCACCCCCTCCGGGTGCCGCCCTCCCACGGTCCGCCGGGGCCGCAACTCCGGGCTATCCCCTGCCTATCGCGGTTCACCACCACGCAATCTCCACACCATGGACAACCGGAGAGGTGTTCGGGAAGACTGAGCCCGCGCTCCACCCGATCTCTGGTGTGCCTCCAGCTGGGAGAATCATGACCGTTTCGCCCGGCGGGGCTCCGCACACCCCGGACACGGTGGTGTTCCGCATCCTCGGACCGTTACAGGTGGCCGGTCCGCGCGGGCCGGTGCGGATCCCCCCGGGGCGGCAGGAGGTCATCCTCGCCGCGCTGCTGCTGGAGGCGAACCGGGTCGTCAGCACCGACTACCTGGTCGACCTGATCTGGGACGACGAACCCCCGGACACGGCGCGGACGCAGGTGCAGATCTGCGTGTCGCGGCTGCGGAAGGTCTTCACGACGGCCGCCATCGCCGCCGCCATCACCACCCGGCCGCCGGGGTACGCCCTCAAGACGGAGGGCGACCTCGTCGACGCCGCCGTCTTCGCCCGCCGGGTCGCGGACGCGCGGATCCTGCGCAAGCGCGGGGAGACGACCGAGGCGGCGGAACTGCTGCGTCTCGCCGGTGAGCTGTGGCAGGGCGACTGCCTGAGCGGGGTGTCGAGCGAGACGCTGCGCAGCAAGGCGCTCCAGCTGGACGAGGAGCGGCTGACGGCGGCCGAGACCCGCATCGAGCTGGAGCTCGACCTGGGGCGCCACCACCAGCTGGTCGGCGAGATCCAGCTGCTGGTACGGGTCCACCCGCTGCGGGAGCGGCTGCGCGGACAGCTGATGCTGGCGCTGTACCGGTCGGGCCGGCAGGCGGAGGCGCTGGAGAGCTACCGGGTCGGGCGCGAGCTGCTGGTGGAGGAACTCGGCCTGGAGCCGGGCGGCGAGCTGCGCGGGCTGGAGCGGGCCATCCTCTCGGGCGCGGTCCCGCCGCTCCCGCCCACCGCGAGACCGGGCCCGTTCGCGGCCCACCGCGTCCCGGACCGGGACGGACCCCCCGGCGGTTCCGCGACGGCCCCGCCGGGCGGCGCCGGCCGGGCGGCCACCGGTGATCCCCGGGGCCGCCGCTGGGCGGCGTCCCCGTCCGACGGTACGTCCTGGCCCGCGGGCGGCGCGGACCCGCACGGCTACGCCGGAGCCCTGCCCACCCCCTTCGGCGGCGGCTACACCGACCCGGCACCGGGCTCACCGGGGGCGCCGGGTGCGGCGTGGACGCCCGGTGGCGCTCGCCCCGGCGCGGCGGACGGCGCCGCGGGGCCCGCCTCCGTCTCCCACCCCGGCGCAGCCGCCGGGCCCGAGGGCGTCGCGTACCCGGCGCCGTCCGGCGCCCACCCCGGCCGCACCCCCGGGGCGCTGCCCGGCGCCGCCGCGTGGCCGGTGCCCGGCGCGTACCCGGGGACACCCGTCGCCGTCCCCGGGGTCTCCCCCGGCGTGCCCGCCGCGGCCGTGGCGAGCAGGACCGGGGGCCACCCGGGCGCGCCCGGCCAGGCCCCGGGCGCCACCGGCACGCTCACGGCGCCCGCCGGCCTCGCCCCCGGCGGCGACCCGGGCGAACCGGACGGGGAGCGGAGCACCGGCGCGGCCGCCTGGCCCGTGGCCGCTCCCCGCCCCGGCGCCCTCACCGCACCCGGCGGGCATCCCGACGTCCCCGCCCAGCGGGGGCACCCGGGCGCGGCCGCCGGGGCGGCGCCCGCCGGAGACGCGGACCACCCGGACGCTCCCGGCGCGACCCCGGGCACCCGGGCCGCCGCAGCCCACGGGCATCCCGGCAACGGCGGGGCCGGGGACGGCGGGGCGGGGTACCGGGAGGAGACTCCGCGGCAACTGCCCGCCGACACCTCGGACTTCGTCGGGGACGAGGCGGGGATCGTACGGATAGAGCGGGCGCTGCTCGGCGAGGGCGGCGGCCGCGCCGTCGGAGTGGCCGTGATCGTCGGCAAGCCCGGCACCGGCAAGTCCACGCTCGCCACCCACATCGCGCACCGGCTCAGCGACACCGCCTTCCCCGACGGCCAGTTGTACTGCGACCTGCGCGGGACGGGCACCCCGGCCACCTCGGGCGAGGTGCTCGGCCGGTTCCTGCGCGCCCTCGGCATCCCGGGCCCGGTGATCCCCGAATCGCAGGACGAGCGCGCCGAGATGTACCGCACGCTGCTGGCGTCCCGCCGGGTCCTGGTGGTGCTGGACGATGCCGCGTCGGAGAGCCAGGTCCGGCCCCTGCTGCCCGGCAGCAACACCTGCGCGGTGCTGGTCACCAGCCGGGTCCGGCTCACCGGCCTGCCGGGGGCGCACCGCGTCGAGCTGGACGTGATGGGCACCGAGCACGCCGTCGAGCTGCTGGTCCGGGTGATCGGCCAGGAGCGGGTGGCCCGCGAGCCGGTGGCCGTCGAAGCGCTGATCCGGACCGTGGGCGGGCTGCCGCTCGCCCTGCGGATCGTCGCGGCGCGGCTGGCGGCCCGCCCGCACTGGACGCTGGCGTCGATGGTGCACCGCCTCGCGAACGAACGGCACCGCCTCGACGAGCTGACGCACGGCGAGATGACGATGCGGGCCAGCCTCTCCCTCACCCACGACGGGCTGGCCTCGGAGGACCGCAGGCTGCTGCGCCTGCTGAGCCTGGCCCAGGGCCAGACCCTGCCGGGCTGGCTCGCGGGGGCACTGCTCGACGATCCGCGGCCCTTCGCCTCGGACCTGCTGGAACCGCTGGTCGACGTACAGATGCTGGACGTCGTCGGCGTGGAGTCCACGGGCGGGTTCCGCTACCGCTTCCACGAGATCATCCGGGTGTTCGCGCGCGAGCAGCTGGCCGCGCACCACGAGCCGGCCGACCAGCAGGCCGCGACGGCGCGGATGCTCGGCGGCTGGATGTCCCTCGCGGAGCAGGCCCACCGGCGCATCTACGGCGGGGACTTCACCGTGCTGCACGGCACCGCGCCGCGCTGGGAACCCCCGGCGAGCTGTGTGGACGAGCTGCTGGTCGATCCGCTGGAGTGGCTCGACAGCGAGCACGCGAACCTGGTCCAGGCGGTGGAGCACGCCGCGCGCGAGCAGATGGACGAGCTGTGCTGGGACCTGGCCACCACGCTGGCCACCCTGTTCGAGGGCCGCGGGTACCTGGACGACTGGGAGCGTACGCACCGTCTCGCGCTGGAGTCGGCCCGGGCGGCGGGCAACACCCGGGGCACGGCCGCCCTGCTCAGCTCCCTCGGCGTGCTCCACCTGGGTCGCAGCCAGAGCGAGGAGTCCCGCTCGGCGCTGACGACGGCCCTCGGGCTGTTCCAGGAGCTGGACGACCGGCAGGGCCTGGCGCTGTGCCACCGCGACCTGGCGCTCCTGGAGCGCATGCGGGGCAACGAGGACAACGCCCTGTCCCTCTACGACCGGGCGCTCCGCGACTTCGACCGGGCGGGCGACGTGGTGGGCCGGGCGATCGTGCTGACGCAGAGCGCGCACATCTGGATGCGGCGGGGGCAGAGTTCGGCGGCGCAGAGCCGGCTCGACGAGGCGCTCGGCATCTACCGTTCAGTGGGGTACACGGGCGGCCAGGCCCGGACCCTGCGCAGGGCGGGGCAGTTGCTCCAGGGTCAGGGGGAGCACGAGCGGGCGGTGACCACGTACACCGAGGTGCTGGAGCTGTGCCGGGACAGCGGTGACGTGATAGGCGAGGGGCACCTGCTGCGGGATCTGGGGCACGCGCACGCCGAGATGGGGCGGTGCGAGGCGGCCCGCGGCTTCTACGCGCAGGCCCTGTCGGTGCGGGAGCAGATCATGGACCAGGGCGGCGCCGCCCTGGTGCGCCTGGACCTGGCGCGGCTGCTGGCCGCGAACGGCGGTGCCGGGGAGCGTTCGCGTTCCCGGGAGCTGCTGGAGAGCGCGGTACGGGCCTTCCGGGACCGGGGGATGGAGCAGGAACTGGCCGAGGCCGTCAAGCTGCTGGGCACTCCCTGACGGGACGGGCGGGCCCGGGCCCCTGCGGGGCGGGTCAGTCCCACGGGTTGGTGTCGGTGGAGGAGCTCGGCGCGGGGGTGGTCTGCGGGGCGGCCGGGGTCCCGGCGGTGGTCCCGGCGGTGACGGGGCCGTCGGCCTGGGCGACCTGGGTGCCGAGCACCGCGGCTCCGGCGATGGCGGCGGTGACGAGGGCGGCGCGGAGGGCGGGGGCGAGGTTCATGTCGGATCCTTCCGTCGGTGCGCTCCGGCTTTCCGGGGCGCTTCCTTCTTTCTGGACCTCAACTTAGGAACGGCCGGAATCCCCGCACCGGCCCCGCCCCTATCCCGCCGCTATCACGTCCCGCTCGCACGGTCCTATATTCCGGCCGGCGGTGATAGCGGCGGGTGCGGCCGGGGGCCGATCGGCCGGAGATGCCTGCGCGATAGCGCGCTGCCGACGATGGGGAACAGGAACCGGGTCGTCACCCCTGACCCCGCCGTTCCCCCCATCGTCACCGGGAGCGCCTCTATGAACGCCCATGTGAACACGGACACGACCTCCCGGGTGGGAGCCTTGATACGGGCCCACAGGCTGCGCATCGGGCTCACGCAGCGGGAGCTGGCCGACCTCTCGACGATCAGCGTGCGGGCCATCCGCGATCTGGAGCACGGCAAGGCGAGACGCCCCCGCCCCGACACGGTGCGGCTGATGGCGGACGCGCTGCGGCTGGGCCCGCGGGCCCGGGCCGCCCTGGAGGCCGCCGCCCAGCAGGGCCGGGCGGGCGGCCAGGGCTGGGCCCTGCCCCCGGCGCCCCCGACGGCGCTGCACGCGATGCCGGGGCGGGACGCGGAGACGGCGGTGCTGGAGCGGGAGCTGGGCGCGGGCGGCGAGCGGCTGGTGAACGTGGTGGGGCTCGGCGGGGTGGGCAAGACGCGGGTGGCGCTGGAGGTCGCCGAGCGGCTGCACCGGGCGGGCGTGCCGGTGCTGTGGCACGCCTTTCCGGACGCCACGGCGGACTATCTCGCCTGCGGCGAGGCGGAGTTGACGCGGCGGGTGACCGGGACGGTGACCTGGCTGTACGGCGGTCCGGCGGCGGCGGAACGGCCCGCTGAGGACCCGGAGGCGGCCGCAGCGCTCCCGGACCTCTGCGAACTCATCGGCGAGCAAAGCGTGTTGCTCGCCCTGGACGGCGCTCCGGCGGCCGCACCCCGCTTCGACCGGCTGACCGCCCTGCTGCGCGCCTGCCCGGGGCTGCGGCTGCTGGTCACCTCGGAGCAGCCGTGGGAAACGCCCGGGGAGCGGATCTTCCTGTTGCCCCCGCTGGAGGTGCCCGCGCGGGGAGCCGCCCCCGAGGCGGTCGCGGCCGCTCCGGCCGTACGGGTCTTCCTCGGCCACGTCCGGCGCGTTCGGCCCGAGTTCACGGCCGGACCCGCCGAGCTGGAACGGGTGGCGGGGCTCTGCCGGAGCCTGGACGGACACCCGGGGGCCCTCGCGGCGGCCGCGTCCTGGCTGGTGGTCTGCGATCTGGCGACGCTGTGCCACGGCCTCGACGCCGATCCCGTCGCCCTCCTCGACCACCTCGGCGGGGGCGCGGGCGCCGAGGGCTTCCGGGCCGCCCTGCACCGGCGCACCGACCGGCTGTCGCCCGGTGCCCGGGAGCTGATGGACGCGCTGTGCGCAGGGGAACCGGAGGGCCTGGAGGCGGAGTTCGGGCTCACGGAGGTGGTGGCGCTGACGGGGCGCGGCCTGCCGGAGTCCGGCCGGATGCTGCGCGAACTGCTGATCGGCGGGATGGTCCGGGCCGCGCACGAGAGCGGCGGCGCCCGCTTCCGGGTCCTGGGCCTGGTCCGCGCCGCCGCCCGCCGCACCCCGCAGCGGGCCTGACGGCGCCCGGCCGGCCCGGCGGGAACTGCTGCCGGAGTGCCGGAGCAACTGCCGCCGCGGTCCACGGCCCGCGGGTTGTATGACGTACGGCCGGGCGGCGCGCCCCCGGCACATCCGGATCCCGGATTCCCGATCCACCCCATCACCCCTTCCGAGGAGCCTCCGCATGTCTCCCACCGCGTCCGAACGGAGCAGCGCGCACGGGCCGGCCGCTGTGCGGCTGCCCCTGTCGGCGGCGCAGCGCGACATCTGGACGGCCCACGGCCTCGACGCCACCGGCTGCCGCTACAACATCGGGGAGTACCGGGAGCTCACCGGCCCCCTCGACCCCGCCCTGCTGGCCCGCGCCTGGTACCGGCTGGCCCGCGAGGCCGACATCCTGCGGATCAGGGGCACCGGCTCCGACGAGGACGGCAGCCCCTGGCAGCTGCTGCACCCCGAGCCCGAGGGCCGGTCGCTGCGCGTCGTCGACCTGGACGGCAAACCCGATCCGGCGCGGGCGGGCCGCGCCTGGATGGCGGCGGAACTGGCCCGGCCGTTCGATCTGGAGACGGACTGGCTCACCCGGCACGTCCTGGTCCGGGCGGGCCGGACGGAGCGCGGCGAGCAGCGCTGGTTCTACTTCCACGCCTTCCACCACCTGGTGATCGACGGGCTGGGCATCGCCCTGCTCGACCAGCGGCTCGTCGAGCTGTACGAGCGGGCGGCGGCGGGCGAGCCCTGGGGGCCGAGCCCGTTCGGGAGCCTGGCGGAGCTGCTGGCCGAGGACGCCGCCTACCGCACCTCGCCGGAGGGCGCCGCGGACCGCGCCCACTGGGCCGGACACCTCACCGGACTGCCGCCGACGCCGCGCCTCGGCGAGGGCCGGACCGGCCGTACGGCGCCGGGTGCGCTGCCCTTCGTACGCCGGACGGTGGTCCTCCCGCCGGAGCGGGCGGAGCGGCTGCGGGAGGTGGCCCGGACGCGCCGGGCGCCGTGGTCGATGCTGGTGATCGCGCTGGTCGCGGCGTACGCGCACCGGGTCAGCGGGAGCGGGGAGCTGGTGCTGGGCCTGCCGGTGACGGGCCGGCGCACCGAACTGGCCCGCCGCACGCCGGGGATGATGTCGAACGTGGTACCGCTGCGGGTGGCGGTACCGGCGGCCACGACGGCGGCCGGGCTGCTGACCACGGTGGTCACCGAGACGCGCCGCGCCCTGAAGCACCAGCGCACCCGGTACGAGGACATGTGCCGCGATCTGGGTCTGGGCGAGGCGGAGCGACGGATCACCGCCCCGCTGATCAACATCATGGCGTTCACGCCGGGGATGCGCTTCTGCGGACTGCCGACCTCGCAGCACAACCTGAGCAACGGGCCGGTGGAGGACCTGGCGGTCGGCGTGTACGACCTGGGGCCCGAGGACGGTCTGCGGATCGACTTCGACGCGGCGCCCGAGGTGTGCGACGTCGACGCGGTCGCCGGGCACCAGGACCGTTTCCTGCGGTTCGTGGACGCCGTCCTGTCCTCTTCCGGTGAACGACCGCTCGCCGAGGTCGAGTTGCTCGGGGAGGCGGAGCGGCGGCAGGTGCTCCGCGAGTGGACGGGCATCCGGGCGGAGACCGGACAGGACACCCTGGTCGACCGCTTCGAGGAACAGGCCCGGCTACGCCCCGACGCCCGCGCCCTGGTCTTCGGCGGCCTCGAACTCACCTACGCCGCACTCGACACCCGCGCCAACCGCCTCGCCCACCACCTCACCACCACCACCGGCCTCGGCCGCGGCGACCTCGCCGGGATCCTCCTCGACCGCGGCACCGACTTCGCCATCGCCGTCCTCGCCGTCCTCAAAACCGGCGCCGGCTACGCCCTCCTCGACCCCGAATTCCCCGACGAACGCCTCACCCGCACCGCCCACGACGCCGCCATCACCACCCTCATCACCGACACCCACCACCACACCCGCCTGACACGAGGCAAGTGGACGACGGTACGCGTCGACACCGAAGCCGCCACCATCGCCGACCGCCCGGCCACCCCACTGGCAGTCCCCCTCACCCAGGACGACGTCGCCTGCGTCATGTTCACCTCCGGCTCCACCGGACGCCCCAAGGGCATCCTCTCCTCCCACCGCAACCTCGTCTCCACCCTCACCGCCCAGACCTACGCCACCTTCGGACCCGGCGAAACCTTCCTCCAATGCTCCCCCGTCTCCTGGGACGCCTTCAGCCTCGAATTCTGGGGCGCCCTCCTCCACGGCGGCACCACCGTCCTCCACCCCGGACAACGCCCGGAGCCCGCGGTGATCGCGGAACTGTCGCGGGAGCACGCCGTCACGATGCTGCAACTGTCGTCGAGCCTGTTCAACTACCTGACCGACGAACACCCCGAGACCTTCACCACCACCCGCATCGTCTACACCGGCGGCGAACCCGCCTCACCCACCCACGT
>NZ_JBICWZ010000033.1:0-29691 GCF_043199995.1 Streptomyces sp. NPDC048507
CGTCACGCAGGACGGCGACCTCGTCGCGGGCGGCCGGCGCCTCGCCGCCGTGACCGGCCTCGGGTGGGAGACCGTGCCGGTGACCGTGGTCACCCTCGCGACGGCCGCCGAGGTACTGCGCGCCGAGGAGGACGAGAACACGTGCCGGAAGCCGCTCACGCCGTACGAGGCGGCGCAGGCCCGGGAACGGCGGGCGGCGCTGCTGGTACCCGCCGCTGAGGGACGGATGCGACGAGGCAAGCCGTTGGGACCCTCGCCCAACTTGGGCGAGGGTGTCCCGTCTGCGGACTCGGCCCCGGCGGGCCGGCCTGACGCCCGTACGGCGAAGGTCGCCGCGGTGGGTACCGGGTTCTCGGGGTCGACGCTGGACAAGGTCGACCAGATCCGGGCCTGTGCCGAGCGAGGCGTGATCCGGCGCCGGGGCCAAGAGGTGCCGGTGCCGGACGTCGTACGGACGGTGGCGCAGGAGGCGCTGACGCAGGTTCAGCGGCCCGGCATCCCGGTGGACCGGCAGCACCAGCGGTTGCGGGAGGCTCTGGCCGCGTACCTCGACGGGGATCCGGAGCTCCACCGAAACCAGCTCCGGAAGTCGGTGGCGAGGCTGACGCACCAGACGATGACCGGCCTGCCTCTCCTGGACGCGGCCCTCGTCGCGGAGGTCTGCGAGGGCGAGCAGGGTCTTATCGAGGGGCTGACGCACGCCGTCGAGGGCTTGACGGCGTGGGTGGCGGAGGTGCAGCGGCTGAGACCGCGTGGCCTGCGGGTCGTGGGCGGTGGTGCGCGGTGACGCGGGAGTACCGGCAGATGCCGGACGGGGCCCGGGCCGAGGTGGACGCGCTGCTGACCGAGGCCGGGTACGACGAGTGGCACCAGCAGCGCCCTGCCCCGGAGATCAAAGAGCGGGTGCACTGCCTCCTGACCGCTGCGGCCGCCGACGGCCGGTTGTGGGCGGCGGACGCGCTGACGGCCGATGCGCTGGACGGGCACCTGCGCCGGTTCCGGCGCTGGGACCGGGTACGGCAGGTGGTCCCCACGGCGTTTGGAGACCGGGTAGTGAAACGGGCGCGGGTGCTGTCGGTGCAGCGCCGTGCGGCCGGCGGACCGCCCTACTACCAGGGCGTGTTCCTGGAGCACCTGACGTTGGAAGAGGCGCGGGCGGCTCTGGCCGGGGTCCTGGTGGACGCGCAGGCCGTACAGGACCGGTTCGTGCTGATGGGCCGTCTGGTGCGGCTGATGGAGCAGACCGGGACAACGTACGTCGGGGCGGGCCTGGCCGTCCTCGGCGTGACGCTGGACGAGTACCTGCTGAGCACGCCCGAGGCGGCGTGATGATCCCTGCCCCGTACCGGTTCAAGGGCGGTGCCGTGCTCCTCGGCGTGGTGTACCCGGGCGCGGTCGGCCCGTTCGGGGTCCGGCCGCCGGACGACGTCGAGGACGAGCACCACCAGGACGACGAGCACGACCAGGACCACGGGCCCGGCGCGGTGCCGGCCCCCGCCCGAGAGGACGACCCCCGATGGACCTCGATGCCGCCCGCGCCTACGCCCGCCGGAACCCCGGCGATGCCGTGCAAGCCCGGCTGCTCGCCTCCCTCGACCCCAGTTGGCGGCCGCCGGCCCCGCTGAACCTCGCCCCGGTCCGGGCGGAGCAGGCGGCCGCCCGTGAACGGGCCGAGGCGGACCGGCGGGCCCGGTCACGAGCGGAGGCGGAGGCGGCCCGTACACGGCCGTTGAACGTCGGCGCGGTCAGGAAGGACCGGGCGCCGGTGATGGTGGCCCAGAACGCGCCCGTGGCCCCGCCGGGGGCGACGCGCGCCGTAGGGCCTGACGGCCGGTGGCGGTGGGCGTACGTGGACCCGCAGTTGGTCGGTGGGGACCGGTGGGCGTCCCTCGCCCTCGGGCTGACTACAGCCGGTCCGCTGATGTCCCTCGACGTGCGCCGCGGTGACTGCGGGACGCATCGCGGCCTCACGGAGATCCGACGCGGCCACGACGGCCAGCTATGGGCCGTCGTCACCATCTCGCCGGACGTCGCCCGCGCCCCCAACTCCACGGTCGCGCATGAGCTCGCGCATGTTGCTGATGAGGTCATGAGGTTGCGGACCGTCGGCGGCGTGGAGGCGTGGCTCGCCGAGTTTCGGCACCGCAGCGGGGACGCCGAGCACTTCGCGGAGGGCGCGGAGGACTGGCTGGAGCCGGGCATGCGGGCCGCCGACGTCCTCGCCCGGGCGGCGGCCCACCAGGACTACCGGGCGCGGGCCCGTGGCCGATGAGCGGATCTCCGTCGTCCTCCTCGGCCCGGTCATCCGGGCCCGGGCCGAGGACGCCGCTCTGCAGGCCCTCGCGGCCGGCACGTGCGGGCACCCGGGCGCCGCGTACGTCTCAGCGGCCGCACCGGAGGCCGGCGTCTGGTGCATGGCCTGCGGGGACGGTCCCGTGAAAGAGCTGCTGCTGACGCCGTGGTGCCTGCTGTGCCCGTCGCACCTGGCCCGGGCCGGCCTGACGCAGGCCCGCGCCGGAGGCGTCGAGATCCTGCTGCGCACCTGCGGGTGCTGCCTCACCGCCGACACACCTACGACTGACCTACTCCCCGAGAAAGAGGACCCGAGATGACCCCCACCCAGACCCGGACCCGTACGCCGCTGGACGTCGCCCACGAGGTGCCGACTGGGCAGCTCCTCGACCGCCTGATGACCCTCGCCGGTGAAGCCCGTGCCGGGGCGCCGAACGCGGTCGAGATCGCGGCTGCGGCCTCCGCGCTCCAGCAGCGATGCGGGCGCCTTACCCGTACGCGGCACTTCGACCCGGCGGACCAGGCGGCGAAGCTGGTCAAGGAGGTGAGCGACGAGGGCGGGATCCTCGCGCTGTCGGCCGACGTGGTCCGCCGGGGCCTCATGGCGGCCATGCGCGAGGACATGCGCGCCGTCGAGCAGGACCCGAAGGGCGGGCACGTCGTCCGCACGCACGTGGAGATCCTCGGCGGGCACGGGCTCGGGGTGTTCCCGGGGCCGGCGCTCCCGGCCGGGGCCATGTTCACGGTGCTGTACGAGCGGGAGCTCCTCCTCGGGCAGCTCCTCGCCGCGCTGACCGCCGGTGAGGACGTCGCCGCTCTGGTGGAGGAGGTCACCGTAGCCGCGGGTTGACCGGCCCGGAACGCGAAAAAGGCCCCGGCCGCGCCCCTCGGGAGGAGGGGGCGGCCGGGGCCTGGTCGTGCTGCTGGCTGTCAGCCCCGGGGCGCGGGGCGGCGGATCACGGGCCGGTCGACGTCGAGGTGGACCACGGTGGGGTCGAGGTCGGAGAGCAGGGTCCCGAGCGCGGAGGCCACGACGTAGGAGCGGTGCCTCCCCCCGACGCACCCCGCAGCGATGTGGAGGGGGCCGGCGGAGGGGCCGCCGAGGAACGCCCGGGCGGCCGCGACGGCGGCGGCGATCAGGGCCGGGATCCCCGGGGTGCTGAGTACCGCCGTGATGACCTCCTGGTCCCGGCCGGTCAGCTCCCGCATCGCGGGGTCCACATGGGGGTCACGGAAGTGCGCGCGGAGGTCGAGGGTCAGGTGCGCGGCCGGGGCCTGCTCGTCGGGCTGGTGGCCGTACCCGAAGGAGGTGATCGTGACGGCGGGCCGGTCGGTGCTGGGCATCTGTTGCTCCTGGTGGTCAGTTCGGGTCCGGGCAGGGAGGCGGCGGCCCGGCGGGGGTGAGCGGGCGGGGGCAGACGATCAGGGCCCGGGAGACGAAGGCCCGGCCGGGGGTGTAGTAGCCCCAGACGACGTCAGCCCCGATCTCCTGGGCGAGCGTGGCGTGCACGTACCGCAGGCGGGTGTCGACGGTGAACGCGGCCGCGTCGGTCGGGGGGTGCTCCTCGGCCTGGACGCGGAGCCACTTCGCGGCGGTGCCCGGGTCGGTGAACGTCGTCTCTGGTTGCCGGGTGAGCCAGTTGCGGAGTTCGAATGGCGGGTAGGTGGCCGGCGCCTGGCCCCGGCGGATCTGGCTGTCGGTGCAGGCCCGGCCGGTGTGGGCGTAGGCGTGCCAGTGCCTCACGGTCAAGGCGTCCCCTTCACTGGTTGATGGTCAGGTGGTCGATGCGGACACCGGTACCGCCTCGGGACGCCCAGCGCCCGCCCGTGCCGCCGTGTCCGGTGACGTTGACCGTTACGGGTGCCGCCGGGGCCGACGTCGGCGAGGACGGGGCGGAGGCAGGGCGCAGGGCGCCGGTCAGCCGCAGGACGGCCCACGCGGCGGCGCTGGTGCCGAGGAGCGCGGCGGCCCCGAGGGCGAGGTTCGCGGCGGCGGCGAGGGTGGCGGCTCCGACCATGGCGAGGGCTCCGGCTCCGGTGAGGGTGAGGGCGCAGACGCTGCCCACGACGGTGATCGCGCCGCGCTCCAGGGCGGACAGCGGGCGGCGGGGCGCAGCCTCGGGGGCGGCCGGGATGACGACCGGCGGCGCCGCTGGGACGTACGCGGCGACCCACGACCCGTCTTCGAGCTGGACCAGGGCGCGGCGCTCGGCGGCCGGCGCGGGGAGGAGCACCGGCTGCCCGGCGACGTCGTACGGGCGGGGCTGGTGGACGAGCGGCGCGGAGGCCGGGACGACGTAGGCCGGGGCGGGTTCAGCGTGGCGGGCGGGGTGCTGGTGCATGCTGGGCGTGCTCCTTCGGGGGCGGGTCAGGCGGGGGTCGGCGGTGCGCGCCGGCCCCCGCCGTGGTGTCCGGGTACGGGACGTGTCAGGTCCAGGGGGCGGCGTCGTAGGACTCGCGGACGTAGGCGCGCAGCTCCTCGTACGGCGCCGCAGCGTCCGGGGTCGTCAGGCCGGCCGGGACGAGCCAGGGGTGCGCGCGGTCGACGTGGGCCAGGAGGCGGAACGACGCCTCGGCCTGCGGCCGCGACGAGCCGCCGAACAGGCCGCGGATCTCCGCCCGGTCCGACTGGACGGCGCGGCGCAGCAGGTACGCGCGGAGGTCTTCGGGGTCGTTCTGCTCACCGGCGAGGGTCTGCTCCAGGAACCGGCTGGAGAGGGTCAGGAGGTTGTGCGCCTCCATGAGGAGGTCGGGGGCGAAGCGGTACAGGTGGGCGGGATCGAGGTTCGTCGTCATGCCGGTGCTCCTGGGCGTGGTCGTCGTACAGGGGGAAGGCCGGCCCCCTGCGTCGGGGGCCGGCCTCGGGAACAGGTGCTGCGTGTGGTGGTCAGGCCCGGCCGCGCCCCGCAGCGACGACGGCGGCGGCCGCGATCCACGACCGGTGCCATGCCTGGTCGAGGAGGGGCCCGGCGCCGGGGTCCCGCTGGAGCCACTCCGTCTTGCCGGAGCGGTGGGCGAAGCGGACCAGGGCCGGGGCGTCATCGCCGGTCTCGCGCCAGTGGCCGGCGCACCGGTCTGCGACGTAGTGCGTGACGGCGGACACGGCGAGGGCGGCCGCCACGCGCCGCCCGGTGATGCGCAGGCCGAGGTAGTGCCCGGCGACGCCGAGGGCGAGGGCCTGCGTTGCGGTGTACGAGGCGACGTGACGGAAGCACGCGGCCCGGCCCTCGTGGCCGTGACGGCCCTTGGCGCCCGCGTCGGCGTCGCGCTGCACCCAGTAGTCCCCGGCCTCGTGAGCGGCCGTCAGGAGGGCGTACACGGCGGCGAAGCGGGCGGCGCTGTCGGTGGTGGTCATCACTGGCTCCTCGGTGTCGGTGTGCATGGCGAGGGCGGGCCCGTGGTGCCGGGCCCGCCCTCGGATGGATCGGAGTGGTGGTCAGTCGATCGGGGCGTACACCCCGTGGTCGGGGTTGGCGATCAGGCCGTCTCCGGCGAGCTCGGCCAGGGCGTTGCGGACGGTCCCGGCGGCCAGGTCGGGGATCGCGTCGCGGATCTCCTTGGTGGTCATCTCGCCCGTGAGGAGGGCGAGGATCCGGTCCTTCGCAGTGACCCGCTTCGCCTTCCCCGTCGCCTCCTGTGCGGCGGCGGTCTCGGCCTCAGTCACCGGGGCCGTCCAGTCGCCGTACAGGTCCGCGGCGTCCAGAGCGGCGATCTCCCGGGCGGTGAGGGTGGAGACCATGCCGCCCTCGGGGAACAGCTCGTCGAGGTTGTGCGCGGTGCCGTCCTTCGGGAGGTGGACGTACAGGACCCGCATCATGCGCGGGGCGCTGCCGTTCAGGGCGTGGCCCATGCCCGCGGTGGAGGCGCCGTGCGGGGCCTCGGTGACGCCCTGCATGCGGTCGGCGATCGTGAGGCCGCCGCCGATGACGGTCGGGATCTCGGCGAGCTCGACGCCCTCGGGGAGCATGCCCTCGGTGGCCTGGCGGCCGGAGATCCCCGAGACGGTGCGCAGGACCACGCCGGTGCCGGATCGGGTCTGTTCGCGCAGGGAGCGGTCCCCGCCGATGCGGGAGAGGTCGAGTGTCTGCCCGGCGAAGCAGACGCGCAGCCCGTACTTGCGGCCGCGCTCGGCGATGGCGACGGCCCCGGCCGCGATCTCCTGGCCGAGTTCGCTGTCGTCACAGAGGCCGTTGAACTCGTCCAGGTCGAGCGTCAGCATCGGGTACGGGCTGGCGGGCGAGAAGTCGTGGCCGACCTCGGCGTTGATCTCACCGCGGATCGTCATGAGGCGGACGGCGGCGCGGACCGCGCGGGCGGCGAAGAGACGGCCGGCGCCCTGGCGGTCGATGTACTGCCCGGCGGCGGCGAGCTGCGCGTCCGGGTCGAGGGAGGCGAGCCAGGACACCGCGCCGGCGTTCGCGGCCGCGGCGAGGCCGAGGACGATCGCGACCGTCTTCCCGGAGCCGGTGACGCCGACGACGTAGCCGTGCACGGCGCCCGTGCCGTTCCACAGACGCGAGTACACGTCGGTTCCGTCGTGGGCGGTGCCGATCACCCACCAGCCGTCAGCGTTCGGGGTGACCATGTCGCGGGTGGCGGGCCGGGTGCCGGTCAGCGGCGAGGTGTCGTAGAGGGTGACGAGGGCCTGCGTGCCGCCGTCCGTCTCGGCGATCAGCCGCAGCTCCTCCGCCTTGACCCCGAAAGCCGAGCACAGTTGCGGGTGGTTGATCGTGGCGACCTGGCCCGACGGGACCTCGGCGAGGATCATCACGCGGCCCGGGTCCTGGCGGACCTGGACGACCCGGCTCCGGGGAATCGCGCCGTCTGCGCAGCCGACCCGGGCGGCCCAGTCGTCTTCGAAGGACCGGCCGCCCTTCCGGTCGCTCGGGGTGATGGTCAGCCGCTTGCGGCCGGGGCCGCTGCCGGGGATGTCCTGGATGGCTTGGACGGCGTCCACGGGGACGTCGAAGACGGCGGCGACGGCGTCCTGGTCGAAGCGCGGGACGGGAAGGCCGGCGGGGGCGACGACCACGGCCGTGAAGTCCTTCCCGTTCGGCACGAGCCGCTCGACGTCTACGAGGCGGGTCTGCTGCGCGGCCTGCGAGGCTGCCCACTTCGCGGCCGTCTCCGCCTCGAACCCGACCGGGCCGACGGCCACGGGCTGCGGGGAGGGCGTCCAGGAGGCGCGGGTGACGGGCAGCCACACGGCCATGAGCGCGCCCCACGCGGCGGGGGCGGCGTACTCCCACCAATGGGTCCCTGGGGTCACCACGGCGGCCGCGTAGGCGGCGGCGCCGGTCAGCACGGGCAGGCCCCGCTGCGCGGCGACGAGCGCCTTGTGGAAGTCGGAGCGGGTGGCCCGGCGGTAGAGCCACCAGGCACAGCCGCCGCCGAGGACGGCCACGGTCGCGTTCACCCCGCCCGCGTCGAGCTGAGGCAGGACGGCGAGGGAGAGGGCGCCCACCCCGTAGGCGGTGCGCTCGATCGTCACGGGCAGGGGGCGGCTCATCATCTCGGGGGCTCCTCGGCGTGCGGTGGTGGCGGTGCGCGGGGGGAAGAGGGCGGGGCCGCACCCGGTTAGGTGCGGCCCCGCGGTCGGGGGGTGGGGCGGGGTCAGGTCACGCGGTAGAACCCGGGAATGGCCTGACGGACGGGCGAGGAGGTCGAGGCGGCGTTGATGCCGCCGTACTCCGTCCGGTGCTGGGCGACGACGTTCCCGGCCGCGGTGCCCATGGCGTCCGTGTCGGCGACGATGCGGCCGCTGTCACCGGCCACCCCGGCGAACTGGGCGGCGACGTCGGAGATACGGCCCGTGTGGCTGGCCGCGACCCCGGCCGAGGCGCAGAGGTCTTTCAGCCGGGAGGCGGCCCGGGAGTTGTTCCGCATGCGGGCCTGGAGCTGCTCGGCGTGCTCCTGGAGCGCGTCGGCGGCGGCCTGGAGGCTGCGGAGCTTGGCCGCTACGCCCTGGAAGTTGTTCGCGGCGCCTTCGGTGTTCTGGGCGGGCAGGCCCCCGGCGGGGACGAGTGCGGTCACGGTGGTGCCTCCTAGCTGTTGTGGATGGCGGCGGACGGGGTGACGAGACCGGCGTCAGCGGTCGCCTTCTGCACGGGCCGGTAGTGCCGGGCCATGAGGACTTCCTCCGCCTCGGCGGCCTCGGCGGCGTCGAGCGCGCTCTTGGCCATGCGGTCGGCGGACTTGACGAGGCGCTGCACGATCTCCATGAGGTTCTGCATGGCGGTCGTGGTCTTGGGGCCGCGAACGTTGTGGACCCGGGCGAGGTCCTTGGACATGCCGTCGAGGGCGGTCAGGAGGCGGCGCGCCTGCCGGGCGAGGCCGGCGGCGTCGTCGGAGGCGTCCATGCCCTCACCGACGAGCCGGGACAGGGCGCGGAGCGCCTGGTCGAGGTTGATCTCCGTAGCGTGCTGGGCGGGAATGCCGCCCGAGGCGGACACGGTGGCGGGTGCGGAGCCCATGGCGAAAGGCCCTTTCGGCTTGGTGGTCGTGGGTCGGCGGCCGGCCGCCCGCTGGGGTGCGCGGGGCAGGCCCGGGCGGGCCGGGCCGACCGCGCCGGCGGGCGGGCGGGGAGGGGGCTGCTGCGGCCGGTTCGACCGCGCCGGGCCGTCCTGCGTGACGGTGTAGACGACCTCGGGCTCATCACCGGGCGTCGGGGTGTCGAACGGGGACTGGCGGGCGCCCCACTGGGGGCCCGGCCCGGGCGGCGTCTGCTGCGCCCCGCCCGGCGGGTAGTTCGGCGGCGGCGGGTGCTGCTGTCCACCCGGCGTCTTGTTCTGGGGGCCCTTGCGGGGCCGCTTCTTCCACCAGCCCCGGGCCGTCGTCCACGTCGTCCAGGTCCACACCGTCGTCCGCGTCCAGAACGTCCCGTGCCCGCTCTGCCCGGTCGTCCCGGGTTTCGCGCCCGGCTTGGTCCCGGACGGGTTGCTGCTGCCGGTCGGCGGCGTCGTGCTGTTCTGCGGGGCGTTGGCCGGCGGCTTCGGCTTCTGCGGCTTCGGGGTCTGCGGCGTCGGCGTCTGCTTGAACCACTTGTCGCGGATCGCCTGCCGGACGCGCTGCGGAAGCGTCGTGCGGCCGCTGCTCCCGGTCCCGGACGGGGTGTTGGTCTTGCCCCCGCCGTTCCCGGTGCCGTTGCCGCCCGAGGACCCCTTGCCCGCACCGGGCTTGCCGGTGCCGCCGCTCCCCGAGCCGGTGCCCGAGGAGCCCTTGCCGGACCCGCCGCCCGGGCTGGTCCCGCCGGACCCCTTCCCGGACCCCGACGAGCCGCCGGGGCCGGCCTTCCCCCCGCTCCCCTGCCCGGCCTTCCCTGACGAGCCGTCCGGCTTCGTCTTGCCCCCGGTCCCGGACCACTTCGGACCGGTCCCGCCCGGGCCCTTGCCTGCTGGGCCGGTGCCGCCGGGGCCGCCCGAGCCGGGGCGGCTCGCGCCGGGTGAAGTCGGCTTCGAGGACCCGGGCTTGACCCCGACCCCGCCGGAGGGGCTGTGCGTCGCCGTGCCGGGCTTTCCCGGCCCCTTGGGGCCTGAGGAGCCCGAGCCGCCTCCGGAGCCGCCAGAGGCCCGCCCTAGCGTCTTCCTGCCGTACTCGTGGGCGGAGGGTACGGCGGCCTTCGCGCGGACGGCTTCGGCGCCTGCCTCCGACTTGGCCGCTTCGGCGTTGGCCTTGGCGGCGATCAGTTCAAGCTCGCGCTTGTGGGCCTTGGCCTCCGCGCGCCGGGGCCCGGACTCCTGGACCCACGTCCGCACGCCGGCGAAAGCCGCCATCGCGATGGCGAGGATCGCGGCCATGCCCAACGCCCCCGTGCTCGGGGGGTCTCCGTCAGCGGCGCCGCCGTCCTCCGGGTCGAGGCCCTCCGACCGGAACGTGTCGGGCACGACGCCCGGCGGGGGCGGCGCCGGTACGGCCATGGGCAGATCGAACGGTGAAATCCGGACAGCGGCCGTCTCGGCCGGTGCGGCCGGAGCCTGCACCGGAGGGGCGGACGCGGCCGGCGGGGGCGGAGGAGGAGGCGGCCCCGGGAGGGGCGGCGGCGGAGGGGGAGGAAGCGGCGGTGCGGCACTGCTGGGCCGCCGGAAGGACACCACGTTGTCGTGGTCGTCGGACATGTCTGGGCGCTCCTCTACGGGTTGACACACCGTGACGGCCTCGCGTACACGCGCGCAGGCCCGCGCGTCCGCAGACGCGCAGGCCCGCATTACGTGTGCGCGAGGCCGTTCAGCGGGTGTGATGACGATGACGATGACGCTGCGGACCGCCCGGGCTAGCTACTGCCCGTAGCGGCTGGAGAGGTTCATCAGGGTGAGCCCGAGGTCGTTCCAACCGGCCTCCCCGTCCTGCTCGGCGGCGACCGCCCGGGCGCGGTCCCACCACGCCAGGGCGATCGTCCGGGGGTCGGCGTCGGCGAGGCCGGCGCGCCGGGTCTCCCAGTGCCAGGCCCGGCGCGCGGCCCGCCGGTCGGCCTTGTCGGCGGGCGGGTGCCTGGCGCAAAACTGCTCCAGCTCCCCGGCCAGTTCGACCCATCCGCCGGGGTCACCGCGCAGGGCCCGGTCCCGGGCGAGGCCCCGGACCCGCTCCGCCCAGGAGGCCGCGGTGCCCTTCGAGCCGAGCGCGGCGGCGGCCTGGGCGCGCTCCTGGTAGTGGCGGTGCCGGTTGGCGGCCCGCTGCTGTGCGTTGGTCGGCGGTCGGTTCACGGTCAGGCTCCGCGCTGCTGGCCGAAGTAGTCCCCGAGGTTCTTCGGTGCCTCGGGCTGGTCGGTGGGCTGCTGCGCGACGGCCAGGCGCTCGACGGCGCGGGCGGCGCCCCGGTTCAGCGCGGCGGCCGCGGCGCCCTTCCGCTCGGCCTTCCGCAGGGCCTTGGCCTCGCGGGAGGCGGCGACCGCCTCGGGCTCGGTGGCCTCGTACGCGACGACGGTCCCGCCGATCGCGGCTGCGGCCTCCCGCATGGCCTTCGCGGCCTTCCTCAGCGGCTTGACCCGCTTGCGGGACCGCAGGGACGCCGACCACGGCATGTCCCCGGGGATGTCCTTGCCCTTGAGGGCGGCCTCGATGGCGTCGGCGAGGGCGTCGTACGTCTGGGCGTCGGTGAGGAGGCCGGCCCGGTGCTGGGACTGCCACATCTCCCGGCGGAGGTGATCGGCGGCGAGGGCCTGGACGCCCTGTGTGACGCGGGTGGCGACGTCGGTCATGGTGGTGCTCCTTCGGTGCTGGCGGAGGGGCGGGGCGGGCTGGTGGTCACGCAGCGGGCCCCGGCGGGGGCCGGGGCCGGCAGGGCGAGCGCCAGAGCGCGGTACGGTCAGCAGCAGGCCCGCCCCCGGTTGGATCGGGGACGGGCCGTCTGTGTGCCGGGCGGGGGTCAGATCCCTTCGGGCCGGTAGCCCTCCGCGATCCGCTCCGCCGCCCACTTCCGGTAGTTCGACGCGGTGGTGGTCGAGACGCTGAACTCCTCGGCGACGGCGTCCAGCGGGATCGCGTCGACGTCGCCGCCGTGCTCCAGGAGCGCCCGGCGAGCGAGGCGCAGCACGTTGCGGTCCTTCTGGTTCAGGCGCGCCTCGTCCTCGACTTCCGCCGCGCGGCGCTCGATTCCCGCGATGCGCAGCCGGGTTTCCGCCGCGCGTTCCGTCGCTTCCGCTGCGCGTGCGGCGTCCTCCGCGCGGCGCCGGTTGGCGGCCTCCGTCGCGGCTTCCGCGGTGGCGGCCTTCGCGTCGGCTTCCGCCGCGCGCAGCCGCGTTTCCGCCGCGTCGGCTTCCGTTCCCGCCGCGCGCTGATCGATTTCCGCTGCGGCTTCCCGCGCTTCCGCCGCGGCCTTCGCGGCCGCCGCGCGGCGGGCGTCGGCCTCGGCGGCCGCGACGGATTCGAGGGCGGTCGCTTCCGCCTCGGCGGCCCGCTCGGCGGCGACCAGCTCGGCGTGGGCGCTTACCTCGGCCTGCTTCGTGGCTGCGGTGACCTCGTGCCGGGCGGCCTGCACCTTCCCGTCGGCGCGAAGCTCGGCGATCTGGGCCTGTGCGGCCCGCTCGGCCTTCGCGGCGGCCGCCCGGACCTTGGCGGCCTCCTCGGCCTCCTGGCGGCGCTGCTCGCGCTCCTCGGCCTCCTGGGGCAGGGCCAGCGCCTCATCCACGGTCAGCCCGTACCGGGCCATGGTCAGGGGCAGGCGCTCGACCTCGGGGGCGTGCCGGACCTTGCCGTGCTTCTGCTTGAGCATCACCCGGTAGACCCGCAGGTCCTGTTCCAGCCCTACCGCGACCAGGTAGGACGCGACCCCCCACAGCTTCATGCGGCGCCACATGGCGAACGTGCGGGTGGGGTTCAGGAACCAGCGGTGCCAGGGGATCCCCTCGGGCTCGGTCAGGCCGGCGTTCTCGCGGGCCGTGCGCAGGACCAGGAACCGGCACGCCTCCACCACGGCGACGAACAGGACCGGCATCACGGCGTGCATCGCGGCGGCCAGCGGGTCCTCCGTGACCGGGCGGGGGCCGGAGCTGGCGTTGAACCAGACCGTGGCGGCGGTCAGGAGGTGGGCCAGGGGGCGCAGGAACGGCCACGACGTCCCCCGGCGGACCAAGTACAGGTCAGCGGCCAGGGCGACGATGATCCCCGCGTCTACGCCGATCGGGAACCAGGGGGCGAAGTCCCCGAACCCCTTCGCGGTGGCGAGGGCGCTCAGGGACTTGTAGGACCCGGCGAAGCCGATCGCGGCGAGGGCGGCGCCGCCGAGGACGACGACCGCCAGGAGCGCCCGGCCGGCGGTCTCGGCGTAGTCCCGCTTGGGTGCGTCGGGAACGGTGTCGGGCGCCGCGGGAACGTCGGCGCGTGCGGCGGGAACGGTGGGCGGCGCGACGGGAACGGGCTGTCGCTCCGTCCCGTTCAGGGGCATCGCGGCAGTGGCCACGGTGAGACCTCCAGGGGTTCAGGTCAGGGTGTGCACGGGGGTCGGGGCGATGCTGCGGGACCGGACGCCCGCGCCACGGGAACGGCGCGGGGTGCAGCGGGAACGGCGATCGGCGAGGCCGCGAGTCAGCGGCTGGCGGTCATCGCCGGGCAGTTGATGCAGATCGCGCCGTGCCGGAAGTCGGCGACGGGGCGGCGGGCGGCGCACGCGGCGCAGACCTGGGTGTCGGCCGGGGCCGCCTCTTCCCGGACCGGGGCGGCGGCGTCCTCGTCGTCCTGGCCGTCGAGGCCGAGGACCAGGGCGACGAGGTCGAAGGGGCGCGGCAGGCGGGTGTCCTCACCGGCCTCGGCCCGCTCCTGTCGGGCCCGGGTGATCAGGTCCCGCAGGACCCCGTACGCGATGGCGCCGCGCACGGTGTTGCCGTTGGCGGGGTCGGCGGCGTGGTCGCGGAGGCGGATCAGGTCCTGGCGGACGTCGGCGAGGACGCTGCTCTCCGCGCTGAGCGCGCCGGCCTCCTCGCGGGCGGCGTCCCGCTCTTTGGTGATCTGCTGGACGAGGGCCTGCGTGCCGGTCTCGGCGTCGGTGGCCCTGCGGGCGGCCCTGGCGGTGTTCTCGCGGGCTTGGTCCAGCTCGGCCCGCAGGGAGCCGATCGTGCCGGTGAGGGTGCGCGCGGTGGTCCGGGCGTCCGCGAGGTCGGTAAGGGCCCGGTCCCGGGCGTCGGTAGCCAGGTCGAGGGTGCTGCGGGTCCGGCCGAGTTCCTCGCGGTCGGCGAGCAGGGCGGCGTACGTGCTGGAGCGGACGATGCGGATCACGGGGTGTCTCCTCGGGTCAGGTGGTGAACAGGTCGAGCTGTGCGGAGGCGAGGGCGGCCGCGGCGGCCGCCTCGCGGGTACGGAGGCCGGCCCGGGCGGCGGCGTCGGCGTGCGGGCCGCAGACGGCCGTCAGGTCGGCGGCCGGGAGGCGGGCGGCGTCCAGGAGCGGCACGGCCGGGTCGGCCGGGGTCAGGACGGTCGCGAGCTCCCAGCAGTCCGGGGCGCCGCGGCAGAGCCGCCCGTCCCGGCGGGTGACCGCCCGGAACACGGGGTTGGCGTGTGCCGGGGCGGTCGAGTCGGGGTGAGGCAGGTACCGGCCCCTCACCAGTGCGGGGCCGGGTCGGGGGCGGTGGCCTGCCACCTGTCGAACCCCTCGACCTGGGAGTGCACCCACGCCAGCCGGGAGACCCCGATGACGCCCTCCGCCCAGTCGAGCGCGGCCGTGATGTCCGCGTCCGCGTCGGCCGGGTTGAACGTGTCGTGCGTGGCGTAGTGGTCGCCCTCCAGCTCCCACCCCCACACGTCGACGTCGATGTGGCAGGCCGTCAGGGTCCAGCGCACGAGCGCCTCCGGGGTCGGGGTCGGGGTCGGGGTCGGGCCGGTCAGGCCGGGGCGGAGGAACAGGCGCCCGCCCGGGCCGCCCGGCGTCGCCGTGAGGGCCGGACCGGTGCGCTGCTGGGGAACCGTCACCCGCTCCCCGTCCGGGCCCCTCAGGGGCTCCGTAGCGGTCCGGGGCGCCGGGAGGAGGACGGCGGGCCCGGCGGGGGCCTCCGGGCCGTCCTGGTCGTCCTCGCGGTCGCCGCCGAGGCGGGCGGCGGCGCACGTGGCGGTCAGGCCCACGGCGGTCATGAGGAGGGCCGTACCGTGCCAGGGGCTCCCGGAGAGGTACGTCCACCCGGCGACTACGCCGGTGAACGCGGCGGTCACGGGCGAGGTCAGCGTGTCGGTGACGGCGGTCTCGGTGCGGGCGCCGGCGCTCTGCAGGCCGGTCCGGATGCGGTCGAGGTTCAAGGGGTCTCCCGGAGGCGCAGACCGGCCCGGGACCGCGCGGTGCGGTCCCGGGCCGGAAGGGGTGGCAGGTCAGGGGAGGAGCAGGTGCCGCATGCGGCGCAGGTGCGCGCCGAACGCGTCGAGGCGGGCGAGGAGCGCGTCCAGGCCGGGGCCGTCCACGTCGGCGTCGAAGCCGGGCGACCAGACGGACACGACCGGCAGGGCGCCCGCCGTGTCCGGGTCGGTGAACACCTCGGCGGACAGGGCCGGGGCGCCGTCGCTGAGGAGCAGGCGGGCTCGGGCCGGGAGGAGCGCGGCCAGGAGACTGTACGAGGTGCCGGTGCCGTACACCGTGGCGGCCGTCACCGGCCGGCCTGGACCCGGCGGAGCGCCTCGTCCATGAACGGGTCGGAAGACGGGGCCGGAATCCGGGCGGCCGCGCGGGCCGCGTCGGTGGCGCGGACCCGGCGGAGCATCTCGTCCATCATCGGGTCGGCGGGGTACGTGCGGGGCGCTCGCGGGGCGCTGGTACGGTCGCTCACGTGCTGGTCCTCTCGGTCGGGTGATGTCGTCGAGGGGGCTGTGCGCGTGCGTGGAACGGCCCGTCCGGGTCAAGGCGTTGGTAGCGCCTCCGGACGGGCCGTTCTCTTGCACGGTGGGGCTCTGGAGGGTCAGGGGGCCGGGCAGTGCAGCGGGCACCGGCACGGCGGGTACTGAGAGGTGATCTCAGGGACCACGTCCCGGTCGGGGTCGACCGTGACCGGCGGCCCGTACGTGCGGCCGCCGTCCCGGCTGACCCGGATGGTGAGTACCGGGCGCTGCTCCTGGCCGTCGTTCCCGCCGAGGGCGGGCCGGGCGGCGCTCACGCCGCTACCTGCACGCCGTGCTCGACGGCGACCGGCGCGACCGGGGCCGGGATGGCTACCGGGGCGATGCTGGTCACGCGGAGGGACGGCGCGACCTCCTTCATGGGGACCTCGCCGAGGCCGTGCCGCTTGTACGCGGCGCGGATCGCGTCGAGGTCGGGCGTCTGCCGGGTCGAGACGACCCGCTCAATCAGCCACCGCCCGTAAAGGCCGGCGGGGAGGCGCCCCACGAGCTTCTTCGCGGCGCGCTTGGTGCGCTCCGCGGCCCGGGCGGCGTCCGAGGCTGCGGCGTACTGCGCGGCCGCGGCCGCGATCTCCTCGCCGGTCGGCAGCTCGTCCGCGTTGAAGACGTCCGCCGGGTCGGGCGCGGTGCGCTCCGCGTCGGCGGCGGTGGTGCCGGTGAGGGTGGAGACGGTGGCCTCTACGACGCCGGTGACGGCGGCGGTGGCGAGGCGGGCGAGCTGGAGAGCGGTACGGAACATGTGGGCCTCCGTGCTGTGCGGGTTGCGCTGTGCGTGCTGTGCGGTGATGCCGGGGCCCGGGCGTTGGTAGCGCCTGGTGGGGCCCGTGCTGCGGTTGTGCTGAGTGCCCCATGCCGGATTCGAACCGGCCCTGACCTGCGCGGATTGGACGCGCAGCGCCTCGGTCCTCTGAGGGGCTCCACCCCGTTCCGCCGGGACGCCGACGGCTGTAGGTGGGGTGTACCTCCCGGGTCGACAAGGCCGGGCCGCTCGCCCCGCTCTGTCCCGGGACCCTTGCCGCCCCGAAGGGTGGCCATGAACCCTCACCACTGTGCTAGTAGTGTTGGGCACGGGTCGATTAACCCACCTCTCCAACCCGATGTCAACCCTGCTAGCACAGTTGCGTTTCGCGTTGCCCTGACCTAGCGTTTTATGGAAAGGCGATGGCGACACGCGCCCCGCAGTTTCGGCACTCAACTAGCTATGCGATGCTGACTGAGCTAGCAGCGATCAGGCAGGGAAAGAAGGGATCATGACCGCGTCCAAGAAGGGACCTGGGGCAGTCGAGCGGATCACCGCCGGCCTCCGGGCGAAGATCGAGAGCGGGAAGTTCCCGCCGGGGTCGAAACTGCCGAGCCTGTCGGAGATCCAGGCGTCCGAAGGCATCGCGTCGCAGACGGCCCGGGAGGTCTTCCGTGCCCTGGAGCGGGATGGCCTGGCCGTCACTCGCCAGGGGAAGGGCTCGTTCGTGACGCCGTTCCTCGGCAAGATCACGCGGGATGGGACCGGCCGCTACCAGCCGGATGCCCGGTCCGAGGGCGGCGCGCGCGGTGCGTTTGAGGCGGAGTTGAACCGGCTCGGGCTCCTCTTCGACAGGGACCGCTCGACCGTCGACATCGACCGGGTTCGGCCCCCGCGCGAGATCGCCGCGGCACTCGGTCTACACCATGCGTCCAACGCCCTCCGGAGGCACCGGAACATGTGGGCCGTCCGCGATCCTCAGGACCCGGACAGCGGCTTTGTCGTCCAGATCGCCACGTCGTGGTTCCCCCTGGACCTCGTGACCGGCACTCAGATTGAGCAGCTCGACACCGGCGAGGGCGGCAGTAAGAGCCGTCTGGCCGAGCTCGGCCACGCGCACCGCACCATCAGGGAGACGATCGAGGTTCGATTCCCGACCACCGATGAGGCAGCCGCGCTGAACATCCCGGAGGACCGGCCGGTCTACGACCTACTGCACCACGCGATGGACGCCGCCGGGCGGGTCGTAGAGGTGGCGCAGCACGTCATGCCGGTGACTACCTGGCGGTTCTCATACACGTGGGAGCTGGACGCCGAGTAACAGGCGCCCGTCCCGGACAACACCAATCACCCATCACCAGCAAGGAGCGCACAGCATGCCCAGCAACACCATCGGCGAGAACGGGACGATCACCCGCGACGCCCGTAGCCGGTACCGCCAGCGCGCGGAGGGCGGCGCCCACGGGGCTTTCGAGGCTGAGACCAAGCGGGCCGGCGGAACCCCTCGCGCCGACGTCGAGGTGACCCGCGGCGCGGCTCCGGCCCACATCGCCGCCGTAGTCGGCGACGGCACGGACACCGTGATCCGCACCCGCCGCATGTACGACGGGGAGCGCCTGGTCCAGCTCTGCGACACGTTCATCCCCGGGTTCGTCGCGGAGGCCGCGCCGGTCGTCGCGCAGCTCGACACGGGCGCGGGCGGGATCATCTCCCGCATGGAGGAGGCCGGCCTCGCTCAGGCGGAAGTGGTGGAGGACGTGACGCAGGTCCCGGCGACCGCCGAACAGGCGGAGGCCCTGGGCGTCGAGGCCGGGGAGCTGCTGCTCACCATCACGCACACCGGGACGACGGCTGACGGCCGCGTGGTCGAGGTGTCCGTGCACACCCTCGGCCGGGGCTGGACGCTCCGGTACGGCGTGCCCCTGTCGTAACCCGGCGTCGGGTCCGCACCCGGCACAGCGCCCCCATTCCGGGGAGATCGGAGCGGGGGCGCTGTGCTGTGCGGGGTCAGAGCGCGAGGCGTGTAGGCGCGGTGGCACATGGGCGGCGGTTTTTCGGGCCGTGGTCTGCGATTCTGCTGCCGTAAGAGGCGGTTCCTCGGAGCTAAGGGGCGAAAAAACGCCCCTTAGCTCACCCGTCGGCGGCCTCATCTGCACCCGTTCGCGTGACACGCACCCCTAAGCGGCTATTTTTCGGATACCCACCTGCTAGTTTCCTCACCTAACCGGCGGTTCACCGGACCTAAGCGGCGAAAAAGAGCCGCTTAGCAGGACGATGGGAGAGTGCACGCATGACCACACGGAGGGGCCGCCGCGAGAACGTGGCCCTGGTCAACCTGGACACTGGCGAGGCAGTAGCCGCGCGTCCGCGCACGCCCCACCAGTTCGACGGGAAGGGGTACACGTTGCAGTCCATCGGCAGCGAGGTCCCGCTGTACTCCCTCGGCCTGGCCGCGGCCGAGTGGGCCGCCCTTGAATGGCTCCGCGAGCACGGGGCCGCGGCCGGCTACGTCTCGGTCACCCCGGAGGAACTGGCCGAGGACATCGGCGCCAACGAGTCAACGTGCCGTAAGGCCCTGGCCCGCCTAGTCAAGCTCGGCTTGGTGGTGAAGCCGTCCGCACGGGGCGCCGCCTACCAGCTCAACCCCCTCCGATACTGGGAGGGGGCCGGAAGCACTCAGGTCACCGCCTGCCGCCGCATCGCGCCTCCGCGCGTGACCCCGGACGACAAGGCTCTGACCAAGGCCGCCAGCAAGCCCAAGGCCCCGGCTAAGACCACCACCCCGGCCGCCCGCCGCCGCGCCGTTGGAGAGACGCGATGACGATCCTGCCTACCGAAGCGTTCAACCCCGAGCGTGACCTGACCTCACCGTCGCTCTACTCCCTGAACCTCTCCGCGGCGCAGCACTGCACGCTCGCGTGGGTCGAGGACCACGGCGGTCTGTTCCAGGCGATCCCGGTATCGGCCGAGGAGGTCGCCGAGGACTGCGGGAACTCCGTCTCTACGGTGCACGAATCCCTGTCCCGGCTGGAGAACCTCGGCCTCCTCGTCAAGGCGTCCGCCGGCGTCTACCGGATCAACGCCCGGTACTACTTCACCCTGCATCCCGAGCTGCGCGAGATGATCGCCGCCGCCCTCACCGACCCGCCCGTCACCCCGGACGATCGGGCCCTCGCCCCCCGCAAGGTCACCAACACGGACGCCCGCCGACGTAGGACGATCCGTCCCGTGGACTGACCACACCCGACAGTGCAACGCCCCGTCTCCCCGAGCTGCACGGGAGGCGGGGCGTTCCTGTTGCTGCCAGCCTGGTGGGGACGTGCGCGGGTGGCGGTCGGGGCGGGTGTGACGGGGTGCGCACAGAGGGTGCTAAGCGGCGATTTTTCGCCTAGTAAGCGGCGCTTTTTCACCGCTTAGCCGCGCGTTTCCGCAGGTCAGAGGCACGGGCCCCTTCTTTCATTAGAGGCGCGCCCCCCTCACCCGCCGCACAAGCCACAGTGGCGACGCCTCGACGGACAGGTGCGGGCCCGGGATCCACGGGGGTGGGGAGGCAGCAACCAAGGGGGGCCATCGGGCCGCGGGGCGGGTGCGGCCGATCATTGGGGGACGCAGGAGGGCGGCGTGTCCTCACGCCCTAGGGGGCGTTCCGGGCCCCGCAGGGAGGGCCGGCCGCCGTCGGCGACCGTAGGCCCGAGGGGGCTCACAAGCAGGAGCAACGGGGTTGATGCCGTCCGGGGTGCAGGTGGCCACCGCCCCGCCGCCGTCACCCGCCCCGCCGTTGTGGCTGGCCTTCTGTGGCTGACGTCGCAAACCCGCATTGATCACCTCAGCCCCGGAACGGCAACTACAGGCAACCCGGGGTCGAGGATCCGGCCGCGCCCCGACCGTGGGCAGGAAGCCAGTAGCAACCACGGGAGCCAGGCCCCGGGGGGCGGGGGTCCGGAGGAGCCCCCCGGGGGTGTGCGCAAGGGCGCCTGCGCCCGTAGCCCTGGGCGCTTGCGACCAGGGTCGCTAGTAGGGCCGCAACGGCGCCCCGCCCCCTCCGGACAGGGTCCGGCCCGGAGGCGACGCACTGCCGGACCGGGCCGGAGGTCCGGTGTCGTGGCACGGCCGGTCACCCGCGAAGAGCCGACCGCCCGAACTCCGGCCCCGGGCACCCGCCGTCCCCCGCGCCCCGTGACTGCCCGAGTACGGTCGTGTACGCCCCGTCAGGGCCCGTTCACAGCTCCCCGGGTCCCTGGCGCCGCCGAGACCGTGCGCGCCCCGTAGCGGGCCGTACAACGCCACACAGGAGGCATCAGTGCCCACGCCCCCGCCGCCTAGCCCAGACCGCCCGCGCCGCTGGATGTCCGTGGACGCCTACCTCGCCAACGTCGGCGAGACCTGGGCCACAGTCCGGTTCACCCGGCCCGGCCAAGGACTCGACCGGCGCCCGGGGAGCGCCAGCCTGGACGGTGACGCCTTCGACGAGGCCGCGCAGGAGGCACGGGCCCGGCGCAACGCGGCCTCACCCCGGGCCGCCGCGACCATGCGACCGGTGAAGCCGCGCCGACGCTGACGGGCCGGCGCGGGTGCGGAGGCCGCGGACCCGGCCGAGGCTGGGCTCATGGCCTCCACCGCGAAGCTGATCGTCTACCCGCCCGATGAGAACGGCTGGCGCCGGGTCCGGCTGGACGGCGTGGCCATCGGCGTGGCGCACCGGCCCTCCGACATCCGCGTCTTCCTCGCCGCGGCCGGCCTGGAGACCGCCGAGGACGTCGACCTCACCGACCCCGCATTCGTGGAGTGGCGAGGCGGCGGCCCCGATGCCTGGGAACCCGCCCCCTGACCCGGCCGGGGCGTCCTGGCCGATACCTGCCCGTGCCCGTCCCGAGACCGGGCACTCTGGCCCTCAGGCAACCGGGGGAGGGACCCGTGCACTTCCTGTTCGTGTGCTGGTACTGCGGCATCGACTGCACCGTGTGGGGCAAGCCGCGCGGCTTCTGGACGGAGCTGTTCGAGGTGCCCGACGAGTGGGACTGCTGGAACTGCGGCTCGACCAACGAGACCCCTGCCCCGCCATGGACGCCGGCCTGAACCGGCGCCCCGGCGGTCAGAACTTGATCTCAGCCCGGCTGACGGCCGCGCCGGCCTTCCTCGCCCGGGAGACGTCGTGCACGGCGGCGCCCAGGTCGAGCGGCCGCCGGCCCTCGGAGAGCAGCCCGGCCCCCTCGGTGAGGAGGCGCTCCGCGAGCTCCGCCGCCTCCGCCGCGCGCCGGAACAGTCGGTTCACGTCCTCGGCGGCCGCGTGCTCCGCGGCGTCCTGCTCCTCGACCACCTCGGCGTCGACGACTTCGCCGCCGTCGGGGCCGGCCTTCCCGGCGCCCGAGGTCTCTCCAATTGGAGAGACCCTGACGGGCCCGATGATCGAGGCCCTGACCTGCGCGACGCGCTTCGCGGTCACCTTCCGGTCCGGCTCCGCGATCACCTTCGCCCAGACCCGGCGCACCCCGTCGTCCCCGTGCTCGGTCAGCACGGGCGCGAGCTCCCGGGCCTGCGACTCCGCCGTCAGCGCCTGCACCGCCTGCTCGCCGAGTGGGGAGATCGCGGCGACGACCTTCCCCATGGTGATGAACCGGTACGCGTGCGCCTCCGAGTAGTCCCACCGGCGCCGCAGGTAGTCATGCCACGAGGTGTACCCGCCCTCGGCGTACAGCTCCTGATCCCGGATCTCCTCCAGGGCCGGGCCGACCTCCCGGTAGTGCCGGGCCTGCGCCCGGCGGAAGTTCACCCCGGAAGCCTCGACGGCCGACTCCAGCTCGGCGAGGCGGTCACCCCGAGACTGCACCTCGACCTCGGCCGCGCCGGCCTCCTCCGCGGCCGCCGGGGGCGCGGCCGGGGCGGGGACGGCGACGATGCCGCCCCGCCGCTGGGTGGCCGAGGACAGCAGCGCGCCGAGGTCGGCGGCGTCCTGCGCTCTGCTCATCCGGCGACCACCGCCAGGAGCTCGGCCGTCAGCAGGTCCATGGGGGAGCCGGGCACCAGCCGCGGCGCCCGCCCGAATGCCTGGGCGTACCCGTCGTGGGCGTCGTTGCGCGGGACGACCGTGGACAGCACGGTGAACCCGGCACCCTCCAGCGCCTCGCGGGTCGTGCCTGCCGACCGCGCGGACGCGTTCACGAGGGTCTGCAACACGACGAGGCGCGGCGCGTGGGCGCCGACGGAGCGCAGGTGCTCCAGCGCCCCGAGGACGGACCCGGCCCGCTCCATCTCCATCCGGGTCGGAGGCAGGCACAGCACCACCAGGTCTACGGCGGACAGCACGGCCAGGTGCGGCGAACCCTCCCGCCGCTCCCACGCCCCGGTGTCGAGGAGGCCGAGCCCGTGCGGCGGGGTGAGGCGCTGCGCCTCGTCCGCGATCCGGGGGAGGGCCGGCGCCGGGTACACCGGGGCGCCGATGTCTACGGCGGACGCCCACACGTACAGGCTGCCGTCCTCCTCGTCGCCCGGCTTGTCGGCGTCCATGCCGACCGCGGGGACGCCTTGCTTGGCCAAGTGCGCGAGCACGTGCGCGATCGTCGTTGTCTTCCCGGATCCGCCCTTACCCACGAAGGCGATCCGGCGGCCGCCCGCAGGCAGCAGAGGTGATGTCGTCATGCCCGGAGGCTAACCGTCCGGTGGGCACCTGCCGGGACCGGGCCCGGCCCACACCGCCTGTGCCGCCCGTGCGGCGGGCGCGCTCGAGAACGCCCTGCCGGGCGGTAGGGTGCTGCCCGCCCGCTCCTCCCCTCCCCCTCGGTACGGACGGAGCCGGGTAGCAGCGGGGCCCGATAGTCCATGGCCGGGCCCCGCCCCAGGACATGCCGGAGGCCCCCTCACACCCTGCGTGAAGGGGCCTCCGGTCAGCCACGGGCCCTACCGGCCCGCCGTCGCGGCCGGGCAGCACCTACCCGTGCACGGCCCCGGTCAGGCCCGGGCGCGGTGCCGCTCGTCCTCCGGGCGGAACCCCTCGACCCCGGCCGCGACCGGATCCGCGACTGGCGCGACGTACTCGGCGACCGCGCGCCGGCACCAGGCCGTCACCTCCGGGGCGCGCTGCGCCTCGACCTCGGTGTCGAGCTGCTCCCCGGCGATCCGTACCGCGTCGGCTGGGAGGAGGTGCCGGGACATCAGGTCATCGATCGCGTGCCGGACGGCGGTCCGCTCCGGCCCCTCCGGCAGGGCCCGGCGGGCGGTGTTCAGCGCCCGGCAGATCGTCGCCTGTCCGACGTCGAGGAGCTGCCGGTACGCCTCCCCGCCCCGCTCCAGCCGCGCGGCCGCCTCCTTCCGGGTCATGGCGCCCCGCTCGGCGAGCGCGGTCAACAGCGCCTCCGCCTGGGCGGCCCGCTCGGCGGCGAACTGGGCGGAGCGTTCCGTGTACGGCGGCTCAGGGAACTGGCCGCACAGCTCCCGGCCCTCCTGCGTCCAGTCGTGGAGGTCCCGGTCAGGGTGCCGTGGGCCCCAGCTCTCCGCCCACGCGAACGGGCCGTCGGCCCCGATCCCGAGGTGGGCCGCGATGTTCGACGTCTGCCAGTCGCTCCACACCAGGGTTCGCCACGCGGTGCCGGTCCACACGACCAGCGATGACCGGGGCGGGTGTGTCTCCCCGCCGTACCACGTCATCTCGGGGACCTCCGCCCGGTCCGGGGAGGCCGGCCGCGGCCCGGGCGCCGCCTTCGCGCGGGCCTGGGCGGGGGCGTCCGGGGCCTGGAGGTAGCTGTCCCGGATCTCGGAGACGTACCCGAGGTCGGGGCCGTGCTGGAGGACGTCAGCGCGGGTGAAGTGACCGTGGTGCGCGACGTAGGCCCGGGCGATGAGCTGGGCGTCTTCCCGGGTCGTGCACCAGCCGACGGTCTGCCACGAGGACGCCGAGCCGCCGTAGTCCTCGCCGAGCACCCGCCCGTCCTCCTGGCTCATGTCGAGCCAGGCCGCGACCTCCCACATGTTGGGGGCGGGGGCGAACCGCTGGGGCGGGTCGATGATCCGGCCGGGCGCCTCGACGGGCCAACCGGTGTGGGACCAGATCCACCAGCCGTGTTCTTCCCGCGCCCAGTGGGGCATCGCCACCATCGTCACGGTGCCGTCCTCGGCGCGGACCGGCACCGGCACCCGCGGTGCGCGGTTTCCCTGGTGGTAGCGGGAGCCGTTCGGGCCGCGCAGCACCTCGCGCAGCACGTACCCGTCCACGGCAGCCTCCACCGTGGCCCACCGCTCCCACGCCGGGCGGCGGCCCTCGGACCGGGCAAGCCGTTCCGCCTTGATCACGGCCTCCTCCGGCGTCACCGACCGCAACGGCAGCAGCCCGCCGGCCTCGGCGAGGGCCCGCAGGTGGTCCACGACGAGGCGCTCCCCGTCAGCCAACGCGCCCTCATCGACGGGCCGCAGGTGCGGAGGCAGGGGGCCGGCGGCGCGTAGGGCGGTCGTGTACTTGGCACCGGCCCGGGTGGCGGCGCGGGCGCGCTTCGCGGCGGTGCTCTGGTTCTTCGGCATCGACGTCTCCCGGCCGGGCAGGCCCACGCCCTCCGGCCGCACGTCAGGGGCCACGGAAGGAAGAACGGCGCAGCGCGCCGGAGTGTCATCTACGCGGGCCCCGGGAGACCTTGACCGCTCCCTATCGGGCCGCCCGCGGCGTGGGCGCGGGCTAAGCGGTGACCGGCAGTACGCGGCTGGCCGGGCGGTGCGCCCCCAGCGTAGGGGGAGGCGGCACCGCCCGGCGCCACAACGTCAGACCTGCGTGGTACGCCCGCCGGCCCGCTCGTGGTCGCCCAGCGCGCACAGCCCGCGCACCGCGGCGTGCTGCTCGGCGGTCAGGCCGAACGGCCGGGCGCGCCCCGCCTCGACGTCCTGGCGGTGGAGCGTGTGCTGTACGGACGCCCACGTACGCAGGAGCGCCCGGGCGTCCTCCACCTCGACGTCGAGGGCGCCCGCGACCTCCGCCCACGTCGCGCCCTGCTCCATCGCGTCGCGCACCCGCAGGCCGCGCCCGGTCTCAATGTCCTGCCGGATGGACTCCCGCAGGGCGAGGACGGCCAGGGCGTCACTGGCGGTCCCGCGCTCGACCTCGTGCGGGAAGTCGTCGGGGAGTTGCAGGTTGGCCATCCGGCCCGCGTGCTCGGCCTCCCGCTCCGCCTTCCACGACAGCGGAGTGGCGGCGGGGACGTCCTCGGGCCGACGGACGTCGAGGCTGGTCCACTGGGCGTAGGCGTCGGTCATCAGGTGCTCCTCAAGGTCAGGTTTCCGCAGGGTTCGTCAGGGTGGCGGCGGGTCATGCCGGGGTCAGTCGGCGGCGGCGGACGCCACCGCGCGGGCCGAACTCCAGGACGGCGTACGGCGCGGCCGCCGGCACCGGCTCCGCCCCGGGCTCGCCCGTCACGGCGTACAGCAGGACCGCCGAGCCGGGGCCGCCGTAGAACTGGGCGTCGGTGCGCACTGTGCCGTCCGCACGGCGCTCCACGTCGGTGTTCACGGATCCGGGGGAGGTCTGCACCCGGGCGCGGAGCGAGGTCTCCGCCGCGCGGACGGACGGCCACCACTCCAGCGGGCGGGCGTACGGGGCGCCGAGCGGGGCCGCCTCCTCGGGGACGGGCGTCCACACACCCCATGTGCGGGTGTGGATAGGACGGGCGGTGCGGGTGGCGGGCATCTGCTGCTCCTGGTGGTGGTGGTGACGGTGGGGGGCGGGCGGAGGCGTCCCGGTCATCACGCCGCCCCGGTGGTCTGGCCGGTCCAGCGGTCGAGGACGTGCCGGTACAGGTCCACGGACGCCTGCGCGTTGCGGGCCTTCACCGCCTCGTCGTCGCGCTGCCGGATGTACCCGAGGGTGGTGGCCGGGTCGGCGTGGTCGGCGAACTGCTGGATCTCCTCCAGCGGCACCCCGGCGTCGTGCATGTGCGTCAGCTTCGAGGCGCGGAGCACGTGCGGGGTGACGTCCCGGCACCGCTTGCAGGTCCGGAAGGAGTGGCGCGGGCGCGGCTCCGCCCCAGCGGGGCGCCGGCCACGGCCGGTGTAGGCGTCGGGGCACGTGAGGACACGGGCCTGACGGCCGAGGCGGGTCAGCACGCTGTCGACGTCGTGCCGGGTGTACGGGCGGCCGTCGGCGCGCAGCAGGAGCCGCCCGCCCGTGCGTCCGTCGAGGACGGCGTCCAGGAGCTCGCACAGCTCGGGCGGGAGGGTGAACACGCGGACCTTCCCGCCCTTGCGGGTCAGGTCGAGGCGGCACGTCCGCCCGCGGTTCTGGAGCGCGGACAGGTCGGCGGTGCACAGCTCGGAGACGCGTCCGGCGAGGGTGTACGTCAGGAGCACGGCGAGGGTCTCGTGCGCGTCGGCGCAGGCGCTCATGAGGCGCTGGAGCTCGTCCGCCTCCAGGACCGGGGTGGAGCGGGCGGCGCCGGCCGAACGGTCCTCCTTCGGCCGGTCGAAGCGGGTGACGAGCCGTACGGGCTGCCGCTCCTCCTTGAACGCCCGGAAGTCGGCGAGGGACTGCACGGCGGACAACCGCCGGTTGATGGTGCCTGCGGCCCGGCCCCGCTCCTCCTCCGACAGGCGCCATGTGCGGATCAGCCCGGGCGTCACGGCGTCGAGGTTGAACCGGGGGTGGCCCTGCTCGGCGACGACGGCCGCCCAGTGCCGGACGTCGTCGGCGTAGTTCCGCTTGCTGTCGACCGTCTTCACGGCGGTGGACGACAGCCAGTCGGCGACGAGGGCGAACGTGTCCCGGTCGCAGACCTCGGCGAGGAGCTCCAGGCGGTCACGGCGCGGCCCGAGGCGGTTGGAGACCGGGTCACGGGGGGCGACGTCGCTGAGCTGGGCGCGGAGGCGCGCGTACGCGTCCTCGGCGCGGGTCGCGGCGGTGGCGAGTTCCGAACCGGGTCGTCTCGTGGGGTTGTTGACCATGCGTTAGACGCTAACGCATAAGACACGTTATGTGGGTCGTTTTAAGTGGGGGCCACTCCACGGGGTGATCCGGGGAGGGAACGCGGGACGGACCGGTGAGGGGCTGCTGTCGTGAGGGCGTCCGTTCCGGCAGACCCAAGGAGACCCCCGTGCAACTCGCCTGCTTCCGCCCCACCCCGCCCGGCGTCTGGCCCTTCGAGTCCGTGGGGGTGGTCCTGAAGACCTTCCCGGACGGGGCGGAGCACTGGAGCCGCGGCCGCGCCCGGTCCGCCGGCCTCGCCTGCGCCGCGTGCGGCCTCGTCGACTTCCGCCGCGACCGGCGGGACGACAGGCCGGAGACGCTGCCCTTCGAGGTGCCGGGCCCGGACGGCGCGCTGCGCCTCGAATGCGGCGGCTGCCGACCCGAGTTCCACGACCCCGACGCGGAGCCGCAGCGCACGGCCACGGACCGGGCCATGACCCGGGAGGCATAGCCGCACGAGAACGACCCGGCCGTGGTCCTGGCGCTCCTCGACGGGCGCCGAGACCACGGCCCGGCGGCCGCCGTACGTCAACCGGTTCACCTACGGCGGAGCTACAGGAGCCCGGCGAGGAGCGCGCTGAACGGGTCTCCGTCCGGGTTGTCGTGGATGCGCTGCGACCCCTGGGCGCTCTCCACGGCCTTGCGAAGAACGCTGATCGCGGAGAGGTGCCCGGGCTCCCGCCGCTCGATCGCCCGGGCCAGGTGCACGGCCAGCTCCCGGTGCATGACCGCCTCGGGGGCGGTGACGCCCTCCAGGACGGTGCGCACCGCGGCGACGAGGACGCCGTCCTGCGGCGGCTGGTACGTGCCGGTGTCGTCCAGGGCGGAGGCCAAGAGGTGGCCGGCGGCCGCGGCGAGGGAGCAACCGCGCCGTTCGGCCAGGACCCGCAACCGGTCGTAGTCGCCGGGCGTGAGTCGGGTGCTGAGCACGTGCGTGGGCATCGGGGAGTCCTTTCAGGGGCGGACCCGGCCGCATCCCAGGGTGTTCGCCGGTAGGCGGCCGATGTAGTGCGCGGAGGGGGCGGCGACCGGGGCGGAGGCGTAGCGCTACAGCGGCCCGAGTCTGCGCTTGTTGTCCTAGTTCCGTAGCGTTTCCGCAGTCCCGCGCCGTCTCCGGCCGGGCGCTACGGCCGACGCGGGCTGGGTGGGCTGGTGTGCGGGCGGCATCGGCGGGAGGTCGGCGAGGGCGTCAGCCGCGTCCTCGGGGGCGTCACCGGTTGCCCGCCACAGGGCGGCTCCCTGCTGTGCCCACTGGTAGGCGGTCCCGACGGGGACGCCCATGCAGCGGGCGAGGGACCGATAGCTACGGCCCCGGGCGGCGAGGAGTGCGACGAGGCGTACCTGTGCCTGGTGCAGGACGTCGGGCGGGGTGGGCTCGGGGTGGTCGAGGATGTCGCCCAGGTCGAGGGCGGACAGCAGCGGTGCGGGCGTCTCGGGCATCGGGGGTCCTGGAGGGTTGCAGGAGGCCCCGGCCTAACACCAGCGGGCGGCGGACGGCGGCGCCAGTGTGGCATGCGGTCAGGAAGTGGCGCGGTCTAGTGGGGTGCTGTCGTTGGGGCGCCGGGCGGAGGCGAGGAGGTCGCGGAGCTCGGTGGCGCGGCGGCCGGGGTCGGAGGCCGGCGGGCCGGTCGGGGCGGTCGCGCAGTCGACGCACAGCCCGAGGGCATGGACGCGGGATGTTCGGCGGGTGCCGCATTCGCGGCAGTAGGGGCGGTAAGCGGGCACGGCGGCCTCCGTGGGAGTGCCGGGGCCCCGGCCCAGAACCAGCGGGCGCCACAGGGCCGCACGGCGGCCCTGATCATCACGGTACCGCCGGGTATCGGCCCGGCCCTGGGGAATAGGCCGGCCGTCACTGGTGGGGGGATGCCTCGGGGGCGTCGTCCTCGACGTCGCGGACGTGCCCGTACGCGGCCCGGCCTCGCCGCTCCGAGGCAGGACTAGGATCCTGAGTGCCGCTGGTGTTAGGCCGGGCCCCGTGACGACTCCCGGAGCCCCGTGTGCCCACATCCCTGACCCGCGGCTACGCCCTGCCCGAGCGTGCCGCCGCCCGCGGCCGCGTCGCCGGCCTGGTCTCCAATGACCCCGATCACCCGGCCCTCCCCGCCGCCCGCCGGGCGCTGACCGCCACGCAGCTCAAAGCCGTTCTGCTGACCGCGCTCGATCAGGTCGAGACGCTCATCGCGGCGACCGCCGACGAGGCCCAGGAGGCGCAGCGGTGAGGCTCCCCCTGTCAGACATCCGGGTCGGGAAGCGGGACCGTGAAGACCTCGGGGACCTCGCCGGACTCCAGGCGTCCATCACGGCTGTCGGGCTGCTCCATCCCGTCGTCGTCACGCAGGACGGCGACCTCGTCGCGGGCGGCCGGCGCCTCGCCGCCGTGACCGGCCTCGGGTGGGAGACCGTGCCGGTGACCGTGGTCACCC
>NZ_JBICWZ010000034.1:0-28041 GCF_043199995.1 Streptomyces sp. NPDC048507
CAGGGACTGCTCGCCTCCGAGCACGGCGGCCGCACTCGTCCGCACCGTCACGACGGCACCGCGCCCGTGCGCGGCCAGTCCACGGCCTGCCGGCGCGTCTACCGGACCGGTCCCGGCACCATTTGGACCGGCCGCTCACCGAGCGGGGTGCCCGCGGCAATGGTCACCCCGTGGCCTGCGCGCACGGGCCGGGGACCAGTGGGTAGACCGCGACTACCTGAAAGCCGCCCCCGTGCCGGGGCCCGGCGGCGAAGTGGCCGTCGAGCAGACGGGCCCGCTCGGTCAGTCCCAGCAGACCCTGCCCGCTTCCGGGCATGTCCCGCAGAGGCGGGTGACCCGCTTCGTTGCTCACCTCGACCCGCACGGCCGACCGGGAGACTGTGACCGTCACTGTCGTGCGCGCTCCGGGCGCATGCTTGCGGATGTTCGTCAGCGCCTCTTGCACCGTACGGTAGGCGGCTCGTTCCACGCCGCGGGGTACGCCCGCCCATTCCTCGGGCATGCGCAGACAGACCGGTAGCGAGGTGGCGCGGCACAGCTGTGCGAGGTCGGTAAGCCCAGGCTCCGGCGATGGGGCGGCTGTGGAGTCTCCCGTCGTGCGGAGTATGCCGAGCATGTGATGGAGTTCGGTGACGGTCTGCGCCGACAGTTCCTGGATCAGTCGGGCGCTGTCCTCAACGTCTACCGCTCCGGGCCGGCCTACTTGGAGCGCACCGGCCTGCAAGCTGATCAGGCTGACCTTGTGGGAGACGATGTCGTGCATCTCGCGCGCGAGTCTGGCCCGTTCGGAAGCCAGTACACGCTCGGTCAGCAGCTGGTTCTCCAGCTCGCGGCGGGTAAGGACCTCCCGCACTCGCTCGCGCTGAGCCCGTATCGACCGGCCGAGCACGACGGCCACGACCGGGGACAGGCAACACGAGGTGAGGTATGTCTCGGGGAGGTCGGCCGGATTGACCGGGAAGGGGTCGCTCCACGAGGCGCTGCACAGGCTCGGGACGAATGCGGTCGCTGCGGCTCCGGCCCAGCCGATGACGGCCGGTGCACGGTGTGCGGCCACGCTGTACAGCGCGATCAGCGTGGCGAGGGAGGTATATCCGAACAGGCACGCCGGCAAGGTGAGGAGCAGGGCCACCTCGGGGGCCTTGTGCCGCAGCAGGAGCGCACCGGTGGCCGTGATGGAGAGGGCCACTTCGGTCGCGGTGTGGAGGGCGCTGACGGCGTAAGCGTCGGCCACAGCGGCCAGCGGCGGCAGGGCGCCGGTGACGAAGCGCTTGAGGGTTGCGCTTCGCCTTCGGTCCATTTTCGGGGGAGCGCCGTCGTTGTGGGGAGGGGCCGCTGCGGTGGCCGGTGACGGAAGCAGCTGGCGCAGCCTTGCGCCGTGCCGGAAGACCGCTGTCGTGATCACGATCCGTCCTGTCCGGGGTGGAGCAACCCGGCGCGGTCGGCGACGACGGCCGCCTGGACGCGGTTGAGGCCGCCCAGCTTGGCCAGGATGGAGCTGACGTGGTCCTTGACCGTCCCGTGAGCCAGGCGCATCCGCTCGGCAATGACACGGTTGTTGAGGCCCGTGCTGACCAGAGCGAGTACCTGGCGCTCGCGCGTGGTGAGTTCGGCCAGGCGCAGGGAGGCCTCGTCGTCGGTTTTCGCGGAGAGGAAGGCCTCGATCACGGGTGTGGTCGCCTCAGGCGCCAGAACCCGCCCCCCGGCCGCGAGTGTCCGCACCGCATGGATCAACTGCTCGGGAGCCGAGTTCTTCATCAGGAAGCCCGCTGCCCCGCCATGGAGGGCCTCTTTCACGTATTCGTCGAGACCGAAGCCGGTGAGCATCGCCACGACTGGACCACCGGGTTTGTCGGCCAGCTGACGAAGCAAGGACAATCCGTCCGTCCCCGGCATCCGGATGTCCAGCAACAACACGTCCACGCGGTGAGACCCAAGAGCGTGGATCGCTCCGGGGCCCTGCGAGGCGACCACCACGCTGATGTCGTCAACAGACTCCAAGATCACCTTCAAGCCCATGCTGACCAGGGGCTCGTCGTCGATGACCGCAACCCGTATCACTACCGCTCCTCACTCGGATGCCCCCACCGGCTATGACGGCGATCATCCCCGAAGCGTTGCCCCGAGCCCGTATGCCGGCCGCCACACGATGCCACTGCTGCTCCCGAGACCAAGAGGGTTCCTCCATCGCTGCACTGCCCCTTCGGGCGACCGAATCCTTGCCACTGCGCTGCCCGGCATGGCTTCGCCATAGGGAGCGGCGCGCGGCATCGGGACCTCGGTCCTGCCCGGCCCGTGCGGCAAGGGTTCGGCCTTCGGGCCCATGGAGGGCCGGCTGGCTCCCTCAGGCATCCCTGGCGCGGCCGGGCAGCGCTCCCGGACCCTGGCGGGAGCCCGGGAACGCCGCCCGATGGGTGACGACCGCTACCGTCGAATTCTGCCTGCGCAGAGAGCGAATGGGCATCCCGCCATGTGGAGGGTGCACCCCCGCCGGTCCGCGGGGGTGCACCCTCCACATGGCGGGATGCCACGACCGGCACCGTGCCACTCGGCCTCCCGCGGAACGCGAAGTAGGGGGCCTTCAGCCGGTTCACGAGGTGCGAGATCACCCGACGACCCCGTCACACGACTCCACGACAGCGGGGGCGACGGCGATGAACTGCGGCAGGCGCCTCACGGCGCGAGCCCACCGCCGAAGGCACCGCACCCCGGGATCAGCCGTCACGAGCATGTGCGCTGACCGCACCCCGGGGAGGCGGGCGGGCGGTCCTCGGCGGGGTGCGATCCGACACCCTGTGTCGAGGGAGCCTGCCCGGATGCGCGGTCGGGCACGGGGCGGGTGCGCGTGCCGCGCCCGGTGTCATACCGTCGGCGGAACTCCCTGGCAGCCGGACGAAAGGGACAGGGCGCCGCCGCAGGTCGATGTGTCCGATGCGGGAGGAGGGACCGTTCTCGGGTACGTACGAGGTGGTCCGGGAAGCGAATTCTCCAGGAGAGCTCTTTGCAGGCGGTGGAGTTCAGTCAGCACCGTGAGGTCGCTTCGTGCACTATCCGCTGAAACCTGTCCCACAGTTCCTTCGGCATTAGTCGCTTGAGAATTCTCGTCCCGAATGAGCCCGACAGCCGGTCACGTCCAGGGCCATCCGTGCACGTTCCAAGCAATCAGGCCAATAATGGCTGCGCCCACCGCGCAACTCGCTCCACCCCAACTCGGGCTCCTCCGCGAGAATCCGCAGTAGGCAAAACCGCAGAGAATCATGAGCAGGCCGGCGCCGTATAGTACCCAGCCCACGGTTCGCCCCACGTTTCCGGACAGGAAGAAGAATGCGGGGAATGTCAGGGCAAGTAAAACCATAGGGGCTGCGAAGAATGAGTCCACCGGTGTTGAACCGGACTTTCGAGTGGCCATCCTGCACCTTCCGTTCATCATGGGGCCGGGCCGCTCCCTGACCAGGCTCAGGGAGCGGCCCGGGATGTTAGCCGACCGCGTGCGCCAGCTGCTCGAACACCCAGGTCTGGACCCCACCGCTGAGTAGCCACCAGGCGCTCTTGACGGTCCAGTGCTGCTTGCCCATCCAGCTGTTGAAGGCGGCCCGGCCTTCCTTGGCCTTGGCCACGGCCTTGGAGAACAGGTTCCCCGTCCGCTTGAGCAGCGCGATGAACGCCTTGCCCTTGGCGTTCTCCGCGGCCTGCTGGACCGCAGCCACATCGGACGGGGCGGCTGCCGGAGCGCTGCCACCGGACAGACCGGCGGGAGCCGTGTCTCCGCCGCGTGCGGCGGACGCCGCGGAAGCAACCGGTACGCTCTGCGCGGCGCTGGCAGCCGGAGCCGCTACGCCAAGGGCCAGTGCTGCCACGATCGAAGCAGCGGCAATACGGGTGGATCTCGTCATGCTGTTCTCTCTCTCTTGCAACCATCACCTGACGAGGACAACAGTGCTGGCCCAAGGAGGCGCGAACTATTGGCTGTTAGGGAGGTCCAAGCTGGCGTGGACCTCGGCATGATGAAGGATCGACAGAGTCGTTGCGTCACCGCGTGAGCGCAGTTCGAGCTTGGAGATAATGCTGGACACGTGGGCCTTCACGGTGCGTTCGGCGATTCTCAGACGCCGAGCCAGTAAGCGATTGGTTTCCCCCAGTCCGATCATGTGCAGAACTTCTCTTTCCCTGAGAGTCAACAGGGAAAGATCGGGAGCGGTCAGACTTGCGGGCTGCGATATCCGCATTTCGCATCCATGAAAGGACTCGGATGTGCAGCTAGAGGGCAGGAGTCCATGGCTTCGGACGGTCTCTGACATACAGATCCCCCAACTTGTTGTATCGGCAGAACGTCGACTCCGGATCCGTGGGTGGTCAGCGAAAGGATCCGCGAGCCAAGCTTCCACCCTGAAGATCATGAAAAGAATCAGCTGCGGGGAGGACCTCACCGTCTCCGTAGGCCCCTCCTCCGGCGGGGCACGAACCCCGCCATGCTGCGGGGGCTGGGCGCCATGAGACCTCCAACCGAGCAGACGTGACGAGCCGCCGCCACCGTGGCGCCCACCTCATCGCGCTCACGGGCCGAGCGGGCGGGAGCCGAACGCGCGGGACCGGGTGTCGCAGTACGACCGGGGCCGCCCAGACGGGTAGGCGGCCGCGTTCCCGGTGACGAGCGGTCAGGTCCGGGCCCGTATCGAGCTGGCGGCAGCCGGGAGAGCAGGGCGCCACGAGGCCAGGCCCACCATGCCCGCTCCAGCTGTCCCGACGCTGCCCCCCGCGGCCGCGCCTGCACGGGTTGACCCTGTGTTCCCACTCGAGCCGCTGCGCCGTTACCACGCCGACCGCCCGTTCCTGCTGAGCCTCTGGTGCCGCCAGGTCCGGAGTGGTCCGGTTACGACGTCGCGGGCACGGCCATGGCGGACGGGCGGGTAGGGCCGGGCGGTTGGTTGCTTCGGGCGCCGTGCCGGCACCTGGGGCTGCACCTCCACAGCGGCCAACCGCATTGCCCGCGCCCGCGCTCGCCCGGGTGCGTGAGGAGTCGCAGGGACGGCCCAGGGCCGGATCGAGGTTCAACGGGGGAGGCGAAACCGGACAGACCCGGCTGCGGAAGTGAAGCGGATCCCGCCAGCGGGGCGAAGCCCCAGCCCCGTGACGGGGTCGCCTGGGCTCGCGGGCCCCGGCGCTGTCCCGACAGCTCCTAGCGGCTTTCGAGCCGGAATGGTGGCTGTTTCAGCCCGGATGGCTTGTGGTCTTGGCTGGGTTTGTGCCGAGGGGATGATGGGGGCGCCAGGGTGTTCACCCTTTGACCCGGGGTTCGGGGGATGTGTATGCGGGTGAGCGAGAAGGTGTGGGAGACGGAGGAGAAGCTGAGGGAGATCGGCGCGGAGTACCTCCAGGATGTCGCCGCCCTTCGCCGGCAGGCGGCGCTCCCGCTGAAGAGCCCTCCGAGGACGCCCCGGGTGACGCAGGAGGGGGCTCCATCCTCCGAACGAGGTTACGAGCCCGGCCCGCGGACTGACCCCGCAGCCCCCGTGAAACGGCGATGTCCTTGCCGAGCGGCTCCCGCAGGCGTTCGAGCAGACAGCCCACGTCCTGGAGCTGCACGACAAGGCCACGGTTGAGCAGGGCGACCCGAAGAACGAGGCGGCCACGACCGCCGTAGGGCTGCGGACCGATGCGACCGACAGTGACCAGCTGGCCAAGAGCCCGGCCAACCCGGCGTCGGCCTTTTTCCCCACTTGCGGCCAGGCCCAGCGGGGCGGGACGGTGCTGGCTCAACGCCCTCCTGGAGCCGTACTTGGTGGCTGCGCTTCAGAACGCGCCGAACGGCACCCCTCCCACAAGCGCCTGCGGCAGCCGCGGGCCAGCCTTCGGCACGTGACGAAGGGCGGACACCCCCCTTGTGGCGGATCGGTTCCCGCCACTCGGCGGAGTGACGAAGCGAGCCGCGTCCCGTGAGGATGGACTTGTTCAGCGGCGCTCGTTCATACGCATACGAGGCCCGTATTCGAGGAATGCACATGAAGATCAAATCTCTGTCCCTTTTCGCAGTTGCCGCGTGCGGCGCGATGGTCCTGGGAGCCGCGCCTGCGCAAGCCGCCGGCAACACCTACTCCTGCAAGGGCTACGCCGAGATGAGCAGGACGGGCAGCCCGACTGCCTACTCCACCTGCAAGGGTGACGCCAAAGGAAAGAAAGTGACCCAGCATCGAGTGGTCCTCAAGTGCGACCAGGTCCAGGGCGCCCGCGAATCGGTCGTGACCTACACGCGCTTCGGAAACTGGGCGGGCCCCAACGAGCGGTCCAACGTCGCCTGCGCGAAGACCAAGAACTTCCTGCGCGGCGTCAGCGTCGAGACCAAGTAGTACCACCGCGCCACTCGTAGTGCCCACGACCACCCCACCGCGTCGGCCCGCGGGACTGTAAAAGAGACAGAGCCGTTTCATTTACAGTCCCGCGCCGTACGGCAACAGGCGTCGCGATAAGACAAACCGCACAGAAAGTGACATTAACCTCGATCTTTCGTGACGGCCCGTCGGACCATCCGGCTGGCCGTTTCGGTGTCGTGGCTGGTTACGGGTGTGGTGAGGGCCCGGCTGTCGCGTCGGGTGGGCGCCGGGTTCCACGATTTCCGGCGGGGTGATCGGGCTTGTTGTGACAGGGGATGCTGCTGGTCAGCCGGGGTTCGGGAGAGCCGCGAGTCGCTGGACGGCGTTGGTGATCACGTCGTTCCAGGGCCAGCGACGGCCGAAGCGAAGGTGCCGGCGGCGGGCGGTGGTGACAAGCTGGGCGGCGGCGGAGAACAGTCGCAGTCGCAAGCGGCGGGGCTCCCAGAGGCGGGGTTTGCCGCTCAGGGCGAGCATCGGAAGCCATGCCAGCAGGTCGAGGGCAAGCTGGACGATCTCCAGCCAGATCTGGTTCTGCGCGGTGTCGTGCAGGGGCAGGTTCCGCAGACCGGTGGCCCGTGCGGCCCGGACGCGGTACTCAGCCCTCGCGCGCTGACGGTGCCGCAGCTCAAGGTCGGCGATCTTCGCGTCTGCCGTGTTGGTAGCGAAGGCGGTGAGCCGCATCCCGTCTGCGTCGATGAAGCGCAACTGGGCCGCGGGATGGGGGCGTTTCCTTGCGGACGATCAGCCGCATCCTCTGTGGCCAGCCCTTGAGGACGTCGCCGTCGAGCTCGGCGGTCCAGGCGCCGCCGCGGACCTCGCCGTCCGGTTCGACGGCGGGCGTCCAGGCGGAGGCAGGAACCTTCAGGACAGCCTGGTGAATCTGCTCGGTGATGGTCATCCCGACCGAGTAGGACAGCCACCTCCCGCGCCGGGCGAGCCAGGCCACGAACTCGTGGGTGCCGCCTGCGGAGTCAGTGCGGATCAGTGTGGACCGGCCGCGCCTATGCCGCTGGGGAAGCTGGGCCAGGGCGAGCCGGGTGGTGGTGATGTGGTCGGCGGCGGTGTTGGAGCCCGCGTTACCCGGCCGCAGCAGGGCGGCCACCGGCTCCCCGGTGCCGCCGCGTCCGTGATCGACGAAGCCCATCAACGGATGGTGCCCGTAGGTCTTCTTCCAGGTGGCGGCAGCGTCCTGCTTCTCGGAGTGCGCCAGTACCAGCACGCCGTCCAGGTCCACGATCACGTGGCCGTCCCTATCCGGCGCATGGTTCCGGGCCAGCTTCCATACGTACTGGCGGGCATCGGCCCGAGCAGTGCGGATCGCGCCCAGGGCCTTCGGCCCGGCAGCGGCGAGTTTGTCGACCAGACGGGAGACGGTCGGGGTCGGAGGCCACCGGCCCGAATACGGCAGGCTCGGCCCGCAGCATGCTGACATCGGCCATACAGTCCCCGCCCAGCGCGACCGCGAGCGCCACATCCAGCAGGATCTTGCCCGGATCGTGCACCGCCCGAGGACTCCGCCAGGGAACGAGCGCCGCCGATATCGCGGTGTCCAGGCCGCTCTTGCGGGCGGTCTCGACCAGCAGCACACCCCCGGCCTGGGAGACCACACCGTGACCGCCGCTCTCGATACGGACACGCGGGTACGACGTACGCTTCCTCACCTGGAGAGTGCCTCTCATTGGGGCGGACAGGACCCTAGAAGAGCCCTATCTTCCCAGTTCAGAGGCACTCTCCGGTGATCTGACCGGCGGTTGGACATCAGCTGGCACGTGTCACAGGACCCAGGATCCAGGCAGTTCCAGCAAACCGTCGCCGACGATCAGAAGCGGTCGCCGCGAATGCCACCGCGCATCGTCCGCCTGGCCGCGCAGCGGGACGGTAGCCAGTCGGAAGCGGGCATCCAGCGCGTCGAGCTCCGCCTGCCGCGCGGCCCGAATCCTGTCGGTGAACACGGGCCATGCCTCCGCCAACCACCTGCGGCAACGAAGCATGTCCGCGTACTCCCACACCTGTTCGACGTCGAAGCCCTCTTCGACATCCTGCACCAACGCCTCCCACGCCTCCATCATGGCGTTGAGCGTCACCAACCCGTACCGCGCCGCCAAACCTCGGCTTGCCCGATCCACCGACTCGTAGTCATCGGCGCTAAGTGCCTCCATGTCCATGGGCCCACCCTGTCAGCTGTTGCCCACCGGATGGATGCGTCACTCAACAGGTGAAAGCACCGGGGCCAAGATGACGACCGGGCCGAGATGCAACAGCCCAGATCACAGCCGGTGGAAGCAACCGGCCAGAAGACTGAGCGAACAATCGTCATGAGAGCCCGAGGTGAACGCTGTGACCTCCACCGAGGAGTGGCTTGCCCGAGCCCCCTTGGGCTTGCTCAGCCCGCTCGCGATGGTCAGCGGCCGACTGCTTCGGGATAGCGCGCCCGGGTGCCCGCACCCGCCGCGGCGCCGGGTACCGCTCCGACCGCTCCGACCGCCGCGACCGCCGCGACCGCCGGGCCCGCTTCTGCCGCTGCCGGGCCCGCTGCGGTTGTCGCGCCGGTGGGGGAGGCAGTCGATCCGCGGGCGCCGCCCGCGAGCCGGGATGCGAGTCGTTCTTGGGGCCCGCTGGCCGAGGGCCTGGACGTGCCCCGGGACGTGGACCTCGGCGACCGCAAAAAGGCCCTGGAGCAGCTCGGCGTGAACCTGCTCGGGCACGCCACGATCGTCGGGCTCGTCAAGGACGTGCTCCCCGAGACACAGGCCGGCCTCCTGGTCGCCTCCCGCCCCTGGCCCCTCCTTCGCGGTCCGCATGAACCAGATCCGCGAACAGGGAGGCCCCGCACTCCTCGCCGCTCACCTGGCCCGCCTCACCACCGACACCGGGAAGGAAGGGGCCTGGAAGGGAAACGGCGGCGGGCCGTCCCGCTCCACTACCACCCGGCCGCCGCGGCCCCCGGCCAGTAGGCTCCCACCCAGGCCGCGGTTCCCGCGCACCGGCAGCAGGCGACGCAGGCCAAGGGCACGGCGCGTTCGCGGTGAGTTCCAGCTGTGGCGGCGCCCCGGCCCAGCCGAGACTAAGTCTGGTTCGCGCCCGCGCCCGCGGCTGCTCGGCGTCCCCCGCCGACTGAGCCGGTGCCGCCGCCCGCCGCGTTCCGTCGGGCTCGCTCTGCCCTTTCGGCCCGGGCGGAGCGGATGGAACCCGAGCGGGCCGCCTGAGACGGACAGGCGGCCGCGTCCTGGTGACGAGTGGTCAGCGCGCGGTCGGGCCCGCGCCCGTGCCGGGCTGGCGGCGGCCGCGGGGAGCGGGGTTAAGGCAGCCCCCGAGCCCGCTCCCGCTGCGCCTCCGGTGCCGCCGGACCGGCCGGGCCGTACCGTCCGGGCCCGCACCAGGGCTGGAGCTCATACTCGGACCCGGGCTGGCGCCGGTGCTCGGGGCGGGGGCTCGTACTCGGGCTGAGGGTGTGTTCCGGAAGCCGTCTGCCTGCGTCCTCGGCGTCCGGCGGCGGTTCCTAGCGGCTCCCGCCGCCGGCGAGCCCCGGGTGCGGGAGGCGGACCGACCGATCCAGGGCCGCCGCCCGACGCCCTGTTGCCCGTAGGTGCTGCCCATCCCCCAGTCCGGCGGGGCCCCGCTCCGCCTGGCTGACGGCCCGGGTGGAGTCGACGGGAGTCGAGCGGCGGGAGTCGCAATGCGACCTGGCCTCCCCTAGAGGGGCAAGAGGTTGTGCCCGTGGTGACGAGGGGCCAGCCCACGGTCGAGCCCGGGCTCGTGCCGGGTTGGGGGCGGCCGGGGGAACGGGTGAGGGTCCAAGTCCTCGGCGCCCGCTCCGACCATCCCGGCCTCGCCCCGGCCCTGCCCGGGGCTGGATTCCGTGCTCGGGCTCGGGCTCGGGTGGAGTCCGGCCCGGGCTGGAGCTCGTACTCGGGCCCAGGCTGGATTCCGTGCTCGGGTCCTGGAGTTCGTACGTGGGCTGGGGTTGGGGGCGATGGTCGGGGCTCGTACTCGTGCAGTAGCTCGCCCGGGCCGGAATCCGTGTCCGGGCTCGAGCCCGAACAGGAGGGAGCGCTCGTGCTCCGTTACATCGTCCTCCGCTGCGTTCGCGCTGCCGGTGGTGATGGTGCGCCCGCATCCGGGCCACGCGGGGTGCAGAACTCGATGACCCCACCGTTGCGCTATCCGGGTGATGGCCGCGAGTGCGCACGGTCATTGCGGTCACACACGGACATGCTGTTGCTCTACTGCGCTGCACGGTGAGAAGGGTGCATGCCATTGAGCGTTCAGGTGGCCAAGGCGCTGGCAGCCGTGATCGCGGTGACAGTGATGGGGGGAGCCGGAGCCCGGCCCCCAGGGAACGCAACCGCGCCGTACGACGGGCAGCCACGGCACGACACGGCTTTGTCCAGCGTCAAAGGGGCGGACAACACAGCTGCTCAGGCATTCACCACGCGGAACAGCCACATCTCTCGCGTGAGCGCGTACGTAGCCAGCAGCGCCGCCAGCGGCCAGATCACAGCCCAGATCCGCCGGGACAAGGCGGACGGAGCCTCCTCCGTCGTGTCGAGCAAGACCATCACCCTTGCCTCCCTGGGAGGGGCCGGCTCGGGATGGCTGGAGTTCCCCGTGAACGCCGCCGTCACCCCGGGAGACACCTACTACCTCCACATCCAGGCGACCACGACGGAGAACAAGCCAATCGCCTGGCACGGAACCGGTTCCTCCGCACCGGGCTCCCTGACCAGCTGGACCTACGACAAGGCGAAGTGGGGCGGCTGGCACGCCGACGACTCCCGACTCGCCTTCTACGTCGAACCCACCGGCAGCGAACGGTGCGGCGAGACGGAGCCGTGCTACGTCCCCACCGAAGCCCTCTCGGCCCGGACCTCAGGTCTGCTCAGCAACCTCAGCTCCACCGAGGCCGTACTCCCTGCCTTCGCGGTCGGGGCCTCCTACGTGAGCGACAGCAACGTCCTGCGCCTGCCGTCCGGGCGCTGGCGGTACCTGCCCGCCGGCGCACAGACTTCCGCAGTGGTCCCCGCATACGACCCGGGCGCCCTGTCCCAGATCGCTGAGAGCCGGCACTGGCTGGCCACGGGCACGGTACCTGGTACGTCGGACACCCAACGGGCGGCCGCGCGGCGTGCGCTGCTGTCCATGCGCGCCCTCCTCATGCCCAACGGGGCCTCGGCCGCCGCCTGGTCTCCGCCATGGCAGTACTCATGGCCGCGCGACGGCGCCTTCGTCGCAGCAGCCTTCGCGGTCACCGGACATGACCAAGACGCCTACCGGATCCTCCAGTACGACGCCCGCACGCAACGGGCTGACGGGACCTGGGAGGCCCGAACGACACTCGACGGCAACGGCCCGCCCGACGCACGCCCCTGGCAGCTCGACGCAAACGGCTGGGTGCCCTGGGCCACATGGCAGTGGTATCAAGCGGCCCCCGCTGGTACACGCGACGCGCGGCTGAGCTCCCTCTACCCGATGGTGAGCAAGGCAGCCGACCGGGCCGCCGCCTCCCTCGGCTCGAACGATCTTCCGCCAGCCTCACCCGACTACTGGGAACTGCCGACCAGCACCACCAACATCGGTACCGCCGCGCCGCTCCTCGCCGGCCTCAACGCGGCCGCCGACCTGGCGGGAAGGCGCGGCCACTACGCAGACCAGACGAGATGGGCGACCGCGGCCAGAAGGCTATCGGCCGCAATCGCCCAGTACTTCGCGCCACTGGGCTACCGGCGCACGATCGACGGCAGACACGGCCGGGACAGCGCGGCAACCTTCATGGCGCCGCCCTTCAACCAGGCCCCGGCCGATCTACCGGCCGCCCTGCTCTCCACCTACCGATCCTTGCTCCAGCCGAACGGCGGCCTGCGCCCCGGCAATGACGCGGACGCACCCTGGGGTTCGTACGCCTGGACCGTCAGCACCAGCTTCTTCGCACTGGCCTGGGCACAACAAGGCGAAATGAACCGAGCGGACGCGGTGCTCGACTGGATCCTCGCCAAGCGCAACGGGCTTGGAGAATTCCCCGAGACGGTAAACGCCGCGGGACACCCTTCGTCCGTCGCGCCGCTGGGTTGGACCGACGCCCTGGCCGTCATGGCGCTCAGTGCCCAACAGGGCGACCCACTGCCCACTCCGCCCCTACGGTAGGGCGTGGCCCGCCCTGACGTCCGTGCTGCTCCGTTGCGAGCTACCAGAGAGGATGGGCGTCGTGCCCAGGAGGACCGACGGCACCAACGTCGTTCGGCGCCCGCGTACGACCTGTCGCTGCCCCATGTCTGTGAACGCCTCGCCCCCCACGTCACCGGGGCCGACTGGGCGCTCGCCCGGCACCGCATCCGGGAAACGTACGAACAGCTGAGCCGGGCCGGACAGGAAGGGTGCGCTGGGGATGCCGGCGCGCCCGGTGACCTGCTGGCGGCGGCCGCCGCGCTCACGCCGGCCCGGGGTGCGCACCCGCGTATCGGTGGCGGCCGCCGCGTTCGACCGGGCCGCCAGGCGCAGGGCGCCCGCCGCCTGGAGGGCCGGGCCCGGGCCGGCCGGCGCGCCCTGGCCCGCGCGCTGGAACACGTACCGCTTGCGGCTCGCGGGGGTGGTACCGAGGTCGGCCTCACGCTGCTGCTCGCGCTCGTGGACGGTGGGGGCCGTAGCCGCCCGCACCTGGCACCTGGCGCAGGGTTACGGGGCGCGGCGGCCACAGCTTGCTCCCCGCCCGCCCCGGGGGTGTGCCCGGACGCAGGCGAAGGCCGACTCGCAGGCACCGGTCCTGCTGCGGGAGACCGCCCGGATACCCCTTGGCGCGGCGTGGCCGACGTGGTCAGCGGTGTGGCGGGAGAAGTACACGAACGACCCAGGCCAGGAGAACTCCCTGGCGGCCGTCACGGCGCGCTCGCAGCGGAGCAAGAGCGACCTTGATCCCGCGCAGTGGGCTGCCACCAAGGTGGCTTTCGCGCCCGCCTTACAGCCAGACCGACAGTACGGACGTGGCCGAGGGCGCCTGCCCGCCCTCGCGGCCGCCCCGCGCTTCCAAGAACCAGCGACCGACTTCCCGCTATGAGCCGAACGCGTCCTCCCCACCGACGAGCCGTGCACCCGACGGCGTACGCAGCCAGTCCAGCCAGCCCAGCCAGTTGAGCCGGTCGCGGCGCGCCTTGCGGTTGCCGGTGGTGCGGCGCTCCGCTCCCTTGGGGTAGGACCTCGATGACGCCGCGCCCCGGCTGCCGGCTCTGTGCTCGAGGTACGGGGCCAGACCTGACGCCTTACGGGAAGCCGCGCAGCCCGCGTCCGCGCTGGAGGCGGTGCTCGTGCTGGGAACCGGCACGCGCGTGCGACGCACGCCGATCGTCAGACCCCCGCCCGTTGACGGGGACTCAGGGGTCAGTCGTCGGATACCCGCAGGGACCATTCCTCATGGATGCTCATCCCGGCAGGTGGACGACGGGGAGCGCGCCTTCCGGCACAGTGCAAACACGGCGAACGCGATGATGTTCCGGATGAAGAGGCAGACCGTGGTGGGCGGGTATGGAAGGACGTCGTCCGAAAGGGAGCGAGGCCCCATGGGTGCGATTCGGTGGCGCACCGCAGCGCCCGCTGCTCTTCCCGTCAGCGGTACTCGTGAGCCCGGGCTGGAGCCCCCAACCGCGCACCCCGGGCCGGAGTCCCCGCGCGGGCGCGGGGCGGAGTCCGTGCCCGGGCTGGAGCTGGAGTGCGCGCCCGGGCTGGAGCTCGTACTCGGGCCCGGTGGCTCTGTTCACGAGAGACGACCGCGTTCTACGGGGCATCGGGAGGCACCCGGGCTCTGGGCCCGGTCCGGATGTTCACGAGCTTCGGCAGCGGTCGGAGGGTGTTCCGCCTGGGTTGCGGACCGTGCGCGTTCGATTGCGAGCATCCTGGGTTGCGGGGTTGAAGTTGCCGTTGCGGCAGCTCCTACCGTCGTGAGCAGGGCCGGAGAAGCCGGCCCGGCGACACAGATGTGCGGGAGTGGCGATGGACTGGCCGATCGCGGAGGTGGCACGGATGTCGGGCGTGACCGCGCGGACACTGCGCCACTACGACGAGATCGGCTTGTTGCCACCGGCCCGGATCGGTGCCAATGGCCACCGCTACTACGAAGAGCGCCAGCTTTTGCGGCTGCAGCAGATCCTCGTGCTGCGGGCGCTGGGTGTCGCTCTGCCGGAGATCGGCCGGATCTTGTCCGCGCAGGTCGACGAGGTGGACGCGCTGCGCGGCCACCACCAGCGGCTCCTCGCGGAACGAGACCGACTCGAAGTCCTGGCCGGCACCGTCTCCCGCACGATCGCCGAACTGGAGCAGTCCAGGAAGGACGGCAATCCCATGACCATCAACCGCCCGGAGAACCTCTTCGAGGGCGTGACGCCCTCTCACTACGAGGACAACATGCGCGACTACCCCGAACTCGCCCAGGAAGTCGGACGCCGCGCCGCCACGATGAGCCAGTCCGACGCCGACACCGCACACCGTGAGCGCACCGCGCAGATGATCCGGCTGGCTGAACTCATGGCCGTGGGTCACCCGGCCGACGCCGACCTGGTCCAGGCTGAGATCGACATCCAGTACCGGGCGCTGGCCGAACTGCGGCCGGTCTCCGCCGAGGAGTACCGGGCTCTCGGGCGCTCGGTCGTCGACAACGAGACCTGGCGGGCCGCCTACGAGGCCATCGCCCCGGGGCTCGCCGCCTACCAGCGCGACGCCATCGAGGCATATGCCACGGACCGGCTGAACTGAGAAACGGCGCAGCCGCCATCGAGGAGACCACGATGACGGCTGCGCACGTCACGGCGGGCCAACGATGTTCGATCCCGAGGACCGGCCCCGCCGCCTCATCCGGGTGCTGCCCATCTTCGTGAACAACGACTTCCCTCACGGAAGACCGCCTCCCGATGAGCCGAACAATCGCCGTCGGAAGTCGGGCTCTGGCTCAACTTCTGTGGTGACGCCCTCGCGCCCGGTGCCGTGAGGTTGTGACCAGGGCATACCAGCAGGTCAGCGCGCTCGTCCGGCCCAGACGCCACACGTGCGACCTCAACTCCACAGAAGTTGAGCCAGAGCCCGAGAACGGGAGGCACCCCGTGGCGGCCTTCGAGTTGGGGCAGGGAAACTCAGAGCAGGTCACGGGGTCAACCGTGCTCCGGCAGCGGCCCGCACCTCCGGTGTTTCCATCGGGTCATCGCGGAGGACCCTGATCCGGTGAAGGGTCTGCGGGTGGTGGGGTGCCGAGGCGATGCCCAGCAGCCGTGCGCGTTCCTCGCAGTCCCAGAGTGACTCGGTGTACGCGTCGTCCAAGCCGGACGGGTCGATCGCGGCCAGCGCGTGCAGGTAGTCAGCGCGCTCGTACGAGTGCGGGGTGTGCCGCCCATAGCGCCAGAGGACGGGCACGGCGTCGACGGCGTCGGGACCGAAGCGGGCCAGTCGCTTCGCCGTCGTGTCGGGACCGCACCAGGCGCGCGCCTCCCATTGTTCGGCGAGTTCGGCCACGAGCCCCGGTAGAGCCTCAGGCCCGGGGTGGTCGGCCAGGACGTCCGCCCCCAGCCGGGCCAGCCATTCCCGCCCGTCCACGGCCCACCCACGCGCAGCCGGCACCGCGAGGACTCCGAGGCGCTCGACCACCCGCCGGAGCACGGGCAGAGACCGGCGGCCATCCGGGGTTCCGAGCAAGGGCACGAGCGGGATCAGCCCCCCGGCCGGCTCCCGTCCGGCCAGCGCACGCAGTGCATCGATCTTCGTGTTGAAGTCCGTGCCGTCGGCAGCCAGCAGGGCTAGCAGCTTCTTGTCGCTCAGCCCGCCAAGGGACGGCCGCGGAGGGAATCGGTGGTCCTTCACCTCGATCCCGCACCGGCTCCACGGCTCGAAAGACCACGGAAGGTCCTCCTCCCCGCCGATCCGGGCGCGCGCGACGTCGCCCAGGTCCTCCCACCACTCGGCCGGCCAGCCATCCGCGACCGACTCCAGTACGGAGACCCAGTACTCACCCTCCCGGATGTACGTCCGAAGCCCCTCCCGGGCCTCGTCCGAACCGGCGAGGGCGAGCACCTCCAGCACATCGGCGGCCCGCGAGCACTCCTCCTCGTCCCCCGCCAACTGGTCAACGACCGGCGTCAGCGACAGCTTGAGGTCCCGGATCAGCCGCGCCTGGTAGAGGTAGCGGGTATCGGTCTGGGAGTCCCACCTCCAGTCCCGGCGGATCCCGTCGTACGCGAACGGCGCGGCGGCCCCCGGGTCACACCATGCGCGCTCCGCGCCCAGCCCGCGGCCGCGCTGCAGCAGCCCTTCCAGCGTGTCGTGGCGAGCATAGGACAGGGTGCGGGACGTCTCATCGTGATAGCTCATCACGTCACACCCTGCCTGGCTGGGGGCGCAGTTGCCATGCGTTATCGGCCCGAACCACCGGACGCGGTCGTCTCAGCGGTTCGTCCGTGGCCGGTGATGATCGGCAAGAGCCGCCCCGCGCCAACGACCCGGACAAGGGACGAGAGGGCGGGATCCTGTCAGCCCCGCTGCCTCGTGATGTCGAAACCCGTGAACAAACGGTGTCCAGGATCGGGGCCTCGTGCCTCCCAAACCAGCGTCGAAGCGCTGTCCCTTCTCAGGCTCTGGCTCAACTTCTGTGGTTGCGGCCCGAGGCCAAGGCTTTGGCAAGCCGCGTGCCTGGCTCGCCGTCGACGCGATGGACGGAGCGGCCCGCTGGCCAGGTGGAGATTCCATCGTTCATCCACCGCGGAACCACGTGGAAGTGCAGGTGGGGCACTGACTGCTCCGAGCCCGGACCGCTGGCGCTGAGTACGTTCACACCAGAAGCGTTCAAAACGGCACGCGAGGCCTCGGCCACGCGCTGGACAAGTGTCATCACCTCGGCGAGGACCGTCGGCGGGGTCTCGAATACATCGGCGTGATGGCGTGTTGGGACGACCAGAGTGTGGCCCGGTGCCAGTGGGTCCAGTGGAGTAAAGGCACAGGCCACCGGGCCACGCGCCACCCAGCTCGCGGTGTCCTCACGGATGAGCTCGCAGAAGACGCAGTCCATACGAGGGACTCTGTCAGCAGTAGGACGCTGTCCGCCAACCGATTCACAGCCTGGTCGCATGACAAGGCTTCCACGGAAGTTGTGCCAGAGCCGGAAGTCGTGAACAAAGCCAGCCCGGGCTGGGCGGCGGTGCTCGGGGCGGGGGCTCGCGCGGCGGGCTGGGTGTGTTCCGGAAGGTCCTCTGCCGGCGCGCCCGGGTGCCCGGCGGCGGTTCCTAGCGGTTTCTCGGCCGGTTTGGTGGCGGTTTCCGGCCGGTTGGGTTGTGGTCTTGGCTGGGTTTGTGGCTGGGAGGGATGATGGGGGCCGCCGGGGTGTTCACCTTTGGCCTGGGGTTCGGGGGGTGTGTATGAGGGTGCACGGGAAGGTGTGGGAGACGGAGGAGAAGCTGCGGGAGATCGGCGCGGATTACCTCCAGGAGGTCGCCGCCCTTCGCCGGCAGGCAGCAGCCGCCGCTGAGGAATCCCCTGAGGGCACCCCCTCTGAGACTGACTGATACCCAATCGCCCTGAACGAGGTCACACGCTCGCGGAGCGGTTTCTGAAGGTGGCGCGGTGGCGCATGGCCGAGGATGTCGCGGCCCTTGGCGCTCGCCGTGCGTGAGGGCGGGCAGGCCGCGACCGGCAGCCGGACGTTTCCGCCCCCGCGCTGACGCGACCCTGCACGCTCTGACGCGCCCGCCCTCCGCCCCGGCCGCGCCCGCCTTCCCGCACCCGGGTCTGTCCGGCGGCGGCCCCCGCTCCCGCCCACTCCACCATCCCGGCCGCCGTCGCGCCCGGGGAACTGGCCCGGGCGGGGGCTGCGGTCCCCGCGTATCGGCGGCAGGCGCTGCTGGCCAGGGGCGCGGGGCGCTCGTGGTGAGCGTCGGCAGCGGGGAGCCGGGCGGGCGGGGTGCCGTAATACGGCTGGGCCGCCGTAGCCGGGCAGGCGGCTGCGCCGCGGTGGCGAGGGGGCAGCGCGTGGTCGGGTCCGCGCCCGTGTCCCAGCTGGCGGGGGCCGGGGGGAGCGGGGTGAGGGCCCAGTGCCCCGGGCCCGCTCCTGCTGCGCCTCCTGTGCCGCCGGGCCGTACCGTCCGGGCCCGCGCCTGGGCTGGTGCTCGTAAGCGGGTTGATGCTCGGGCTCGGGTTGGAGTCCAGCCCGAGCCCGAGCCCGAGCCGGGCGCGGGCCCGAGCCCGGGAACCCAGCGGGTTGGGGCCCGGGTGGGAGCCCGCGCCCGGGGGAGCGCTCGTGCCCGGGCTGGCGCCGGTGTTCGGGGCGGGGGTTCGCATGGCGGGCTGGGTGCGTTCCGGGAGGGCGCCCCGGCCCAGCCCGGCACCGAGTCCAGTCCGCGCCCGCAGTTGCTCGGCGTGCTTCCGGCCGAATCAGTGCCGCCGCCCGACCTGTTGCCCGTACGGGATCCATTCCCCAATCCCGCGGGGCCCGCTCCGCCCGGCTGACGGCCCGGGCGGAGCAGGCGGGAGTCGAGCGGGCTGCCCCCGGACGGGTTGCGGATGCGCGGCGGTGACGAGGGGGGGCAGTGCGCGGCGGACCCGGGCTTGGCGGCGGCGGTGGAAGCGAGGCGCCCTCCTCCTGGGCACCGGAGCACCCGCACGGTGAGCGACTCGCAAGACCGCCTCGTCCGGACTGCGGCAGCAGCACGCGGATGCGGCGACGCGCGCGAGACGGACCGGGAGCGCGTCGAGGGCGCGGGCCGCGAACCCGGTCGCGGCGGAGCAGGTTGGCCGGGACGGGCCATGTGGCGGTGTAGGCGTGTGGTCATACCGTGGCGGTTTGTGCTTCCGATGGTTCCGCGTCGGCTGGGGTGACCGGCCGCCAGTGAGGGCTGGCGCCCAGTGCCGCGGTGATCAGGGCGTGGATGGTCACCAGGCAGAGCGCCATCCGGTAGAGGGTCTGCTGGAGCGGGAGGAGCCACAGGTGGCGCAGGCTCTCCTGGTCAGCACGCAGGGCGTAGGCGGCGAGGGTGAGTTGGCAGAGGGTGAAGACGATCCAGGTGATGGCCGGTACGGGTGTGGTGCCGGATGCCAGTCCGTAGAGGGCGGCGGCGTCCATGAGGGGCGCTGCGAGCGGCAGGAGGAGCTGGAATACCAGGAGGTAGGGGAGGGTGCGGCGGCCGAGGCGGCCGGCGATGCCGGGTTCTGCGACGGCGCGGCGGTGCTTCCAGATCGACTGGAGGGTCCCGTAGGCCCAGCGGTGGCGTTGGTGCCACAGGCCACGGATGCTGGTGGGGACGTAGGTGTGGGCGTGGGCGTCGCTGCGGTAGACCACGCGCCACCCGGCCCGGCACAGGGCCATGGCGATGTCGGTGTCCTCGGCGAGGGTGTCGGCGCTGATCCCGCCGCAGGCGGTCAGGGCCGTGCGGCGGAAGGCTCCGATGGCTCCGGGGATGGTGGGGCTGGCGCCGGCGAGGTCGAAGAGACGGCGTTCCAGGCCGAAGCTCATGACGTATTCCAGGTGCTGCCACAGGGGCAGCAGGCCGGTGCGGTTGGCGACCTTCGTATTGCCGGCCACGGCGCCCACCGTCGGATCGGCCAGGGCCGCTACCAAGTGTTTCACCGCGCCCGGGGCGATCGTGGTGTCCGCGTCGACCATCAGGATCAACTCGTGCGCGGCATAAGCGACGCCCGCGTTGAGGGCGGCCGGTTTGCCTTGGTTCCTCTGGGTCACGACCCTCACCCTGGGGTCGTTGACGGCGAGGGCCGCGGCGGCGGTGCCGTCGGTGGATCCGTCGTCGACCACCACGATGTCGATGTCCGGGCAGCCGCCGTCCAGCAGGGCGCGGACACAGGATGCGATGGTGTCCTGCTCATTGTGTGCGGGGACGACGGCGGACACACCGGGCAGGACGGGGGGCGGCATGTGGGAGGTGCCGCGTCTGCGGTGCGCCACCGCGGCCGCGGCGAGCAGGAGCAGGCGGGCCGTGGTGAGCAGGGCCACCGCGTAGAGCAGTGTGACGACGACGGGCGGTACCGTGACGGCCGCCTGGACCAGGCGGATCAGGGCGGCGCCGTACCAGCGGTCGAGGACGCCGGCGGGGGCGGTCTGGGGAGGCAGTCCCACTGCCCCGGTCAGGGGGGCGAAGCGGTATCCGCGTGCCTTGAGTTCGTCGATGAGCTGCCCGAGGGCGGCGACGGTGCGGGAGCGGTCGCCGCCCCCGTCATGGAGGAGGACGACGGCCCCGCGGCCGTCGTGCGGCACGGCGCCGTGCACGATGTCCTCGGTGTGGTGTGCCTCCCAGTCGAGACCGTCCTGGGTGGACAGGACGGTGAGGTAGCCGAGCGCGCCGGTGCGCAGGGCGGCGTGCCAGTCACGGTTGTTGACCGCGTCGGGCATCGAAGAGTACGGGGGCCGCAGGAGGGTCGTGTGCCGGCCGATGGCCCCGGCGAGCACGGCGCGGCTGGCGGCGAGTTCCAGGCGGGTTCGCCAGACCGGGGCGGTGGCCAGGTCGGCGTGGGTGAAGGTGTGCAGGCCCACTTCGTGGCCGGCGGCCGTCTGCGCACGCACCAGCTCGGGATGCTCGGCCACCTGCCGGCCGACGACGAAGAACGTCGCGGGTACCCGCTTTTCGGCCAGCACCCGCAGGATCTGCGGGGTCCAGGTGGGGTCGGGGCCGTCGTCGAAGGTGAGTGCCACCGTGCCCGGCCGTACGCTCAGACTGACCGGGGGGCCGGTGCGGGTGTCGAGGACGGGGCCGCCGGCGGACACGGACTGCGGTACGAGGTCGTCCGGCTCGTGCTCCTGGACGGTGTCCGGTCCACCGGCGCCGCGCAGAACGGAGGTCGCCAGGAACAGGGCGGCGAGGAACACCATGAGGACCCCGGCCAGGACCCACCAGTGACCGCGGGGCGAACAGGCCCTCATCGCCGGCCGGTCGTGTGGACGGCCCCCGCGGGGTCCGGTACCGGGGCCTCGGCGTCGGTGTACAGCACGCCGGCAGCCACCGCGAGGACACACAGGCACAAGGCGCCGACCAGTGTTCCGAAGGCGGTGACGATCCTGCGGCGGCGGCCGTGCGGGTCGTCGAACACCGGCGGGCAGGGCCTGGGGCGCGGCGGGTCGAGAAGCTCGTTGATCACGTCACCGAATGCTAGGAAGAGCGCCGCCGGGTGCTCTCCACGGCGCGCGGGCGTTCCCCCTCAAGAGACGTCCTGTGCGCGCGCCTTGACGGCGGTTGCACTCGAACGGTGCTTCTTCGGCGACGCGGCCCGCTACGGCACCCCCGGCCCGGATGTCCGTGCCAGGGTGACCGTGCGCGGCCCACCGCCGCCCGGACGCGAACGAGATCCCATGAGAGCCCGGCCGCCGGACGCCGGTCCCCCGGCACCCGCCTCCGGCACCCGCCTCCGGCACCCGCCTCCGGCACCCCCACCGGTACGGGCCGCGCCGACGCTGCCGTCCCATCCCTTCAACCCGCACGGAGCAGACCCCATCATGGCCGCGCCCCCGGACACCACCCCACCTGCCGTACCCGCCGTGCCCCCGGGCCGCCGCCCGCGCACCCCGCGGAGCAGGCGTGCGGCGATCCTGCTGTGCGGCGTGCTGGTCCTGGCAGCAGTCGGCTTCGCCGGCCTGCGGCTGCATCACCGGCTGACCACCATCGACCTGCCCACGGCCCACACGGCGCCCCAGGGCGGATACACGCTCACCGTCTACTTCACCCCGAGCGAGGCCCTCTACCGCGGCCCGCGACGCAGCATCCGCGACCACGCCTGCGCCGGCCAGAACCTGCCCGACACGTTCCCCGCCGACTACCTGGACCGCGTCGACCTGGAGGGCTTCGGCAAGACGGTACGCGGGGACTACCTCGGCCGGGACTTCGACAGGCGCTGCTACTTCACGACCCGGACCCCGCCCCAGGGCTCCCACGACAACACCCTGGTGCCCTGGCAGTCCGTTGCCGCCAACCACCTGCCGCCGGGCACCTCGATCCACGTCACCGACTGCGGTCCGGGACTGTCCACCGACATCTGCGCACGGGTGAAGGCCGCCCACTGGCGCGTCGACGACCTGTGCAGCATCGGCTGCGACGACACCAAGCACCTCGACCTGTACATCGGCGAACAGACCCGGGCCGACATCGAGGACGAGGACTTCTACTTCGTCACCAAGGGCGCCACCATCCGGGCCGACACCCCCGAGGCCCTGCGTTGAGTGCCCGGGGTCCCGCGGGGGAGAGGCGTGCCCACAGCAGGAGTTGGAGTGCGCGCATGGACTGGCGGAGAGCGTCGCCGGGCAGCCGCGCCGTGGCGCGGACGGACGCCCACGCGGACCTCAGGGCCGACGCCCTCGTGCCCGACATGAAGGCACAAACCCCCGCCGACGCTGCTGCGGCTGCGGGCACCGGACCGATCCCCGCGCCCGCCGCCACCGATCCCACGACTCCGCCACCGGCCGCGGAACACCGGCCGCAGGAAGCACCGACGACGCCAAGGGCGACTGCGCCACCCGTACGGCGCCGTCTCCACGCGTTGGACGCCTCGCGCGGCGCCCTCGTCGCCCTCCGCATCTTCATCGGCAGCCAAGTGGCCGGACTCGCGGCCCCCGTCCTGCAACATCCGGACGGTTTCGGGCTGACCTTCGCCGACCTGGTCCTGCCCGGCTTCCTCTTCTTCATGGGCATGGCCGTACCCGTCTCCATGTCGGCCCTGCTCCGCCCACCGGCCACACCCGTACCGGCCGCCACACCGCACCGGCGCCCCCACCTGCTGCGCATCGCACGCCGAGCCGCCCTCCTGTACGCGATCGGCATGTTCCTCAACGCCTACCCCTTCCTGCCCGAGGTACTGGAGCACTGGCGCTTCGTCGGAGTGATGCAGCGCCTGGCCTTCGCCTACCTCGCGGTATCGCTCCTCTACGTCACCTGCGCCCCGTCCCTGCTGCCGCCAGGCGGCCCCGCCTCCGCCACGAAGGCGACCACGACACCCCTGGGCGCGCGCCCCCGTCCGGTCCGCTTCCCGGCTCGGGCGATGCTGCTGGGCGGGTTCCCCCTCCTGTGCCTCGCCCTGTGGACCATCGCGACGTACACGTTCCACAACCCCTGGCCCGAATGCGCCGGCGTTCCCCCACTGACGCGAGACTGCTCGCTGCAGGCCTACATCGACACGACCTGGTGGGGGACCGAGCACAACTTCGACGGCGGCAAGTTCGACCCCGAGGGCGTGATGTCGACCTTGGTGGCCGTGGTCAACTGCTGGGCCGGCCTCGCCGTCGGCCTCGACGTCATCCACAACAGGCAGTGCTACCGCACCATCGACGGTGTCCGCAGGCGCGCGTCCCTGCTGATCACCGTCGGCGCCCTCTGCGCAGGGGGTGGCCTCGTACTGGGCCAGGTCATCCCGATCGGCAAGCAGCTGTGGACTCCCTCCTTCGCCCTCGTCACCATCGGCATCATGACCGCCGGCTTCGGCCTGTTCCTCCTGGCACTCGACGGCAGACGCCGGCCCACCCCCTCCGGTCCGCCCCACCCGTCCACGTCGCCACCCACCGGCACGAGCACCGCGGCTCGAAACCGACTCGCGCCCGTGAGCGACACCCTGGTGGCTCTCGGCCGCAACCCGCTGCTCTTCTACGTCCTGTCCGAACTCGTCATCACCACGCTGGACTACATCCCGGTCCGGCACGCCGGCCCGGACACGACCCTGTGGACCATGGGCCCCGAGGCCGCCCTGGCCGCAGGGTTGCCGGCCGCCCTGACCTCCATCCTGTGGGCGCTGCTGTGGCTAACGCTGTTCTACGTCCCGATCGCACGCCTGCTCACATCCCGCGGCTGGTACCTCCGGGTATGAGCGCGAAGGCCAACACGATCCTCACAACCCATGCCGGTCGGACTGCTGAAGTCGCCCGGGTGAGCCCGGCTGCGGTGACGGCCTGGGGGCGCACGCACGCCGACTTCCCGCCCGCCCTCAACTGAATGGGATCGATGGCCAGCCCTGTGGGCTGGCCCGCCCTCTACGTGACCTTCGGGTACGGGCGGGCAAGAGGCGCTGACTGCGGGCAGACGCCGGGCCGGGCCGGTCTGTTGGTCGGTCCGCCGCGGCCCCCGGAGAGCAGGCCCCGGCCGAAGCCGCCGTCCCGGCCCACCGCCAGCAGGCCGGACCGGCCAGGGGCGCGGGGCGCACCCGATAGCGCGCGCTGCTGCCGGCGGACCGGGCGGACCGGGTGGAAGCCGAGCGGGCCAACTCTGACGAGCAGGCGGCTGCGCCCCGGTGATGAGGGGTCAGCGTGCGGTCGGGTCCGTGCCCCGTGCCCGTGGTGGCGGCAGCCGGGGGAGCGGGGTGAGGGCCCCAGCCCCCCGGGCCCGTTCCTGCTTCGTCTCTGGTGCCGTGGGATCGGCCGGGCCGTACCGTCTGGCCTCGCGCCTGGGCTGGAGCCCGTGCCCGGGTGGCTCCGTGGAGGCATAAATGGCGGTTATGTGGCGATAGCTTAATAAGCCCTACCTGTGGTGGTTTGTGGAATGGGACGGTGGTCAAGTACTGGCACATTGCGCTGGATTGAGGACATGTGCACCTAAGAAGAAGCGCCATGGCCGTTGCGGCCGGCGTGCTGGCCCCCGTCACCCTGCTGGCCGCTCCGGCCGTGGCCGAGGAGGACCGAGCTCCCGCTACGGCTGTCCCGGACTCGTCACGGGAACCGGACGAGGAGGCCTCCGAAGCGTCTTCCGGTGAGCCGTCGGCTCCGTTGCCCGAGGCCGGCCCCGCGCCGGGCGATGTCCCCTCCGGGGGCCCCGAACCATCCGCGCCTCCCGCGTCGGAGAAGCCCGAACAGCACGCACCATCTGCCGGGAGCGTCATGCCGACGCCTTCCCGTCCCCCGGCAGCAACGGGTCCGGAGGGTCCGGCCGCCGCCCGCACGGCGCCGACTGTCGACGTACGCGGTGTCCCGGAGGCGTTCACGGCGGGTGAGCCGTGGCGGGAGTTCGCCCTCGTTTTTGAGGAGGGCTCGGGTAACTCGGGTTTGCACACTCCGCTGCTGCACGTTGACAATCTGGACGGCATCGTGCTCGGCGGGTACATGGACGTGCAGTATTTCGCCGACGGCGCGTGGCACGACGCGCTCCTGCTGGACGACAGGCCGAGCACGTTGTTCGAGTACTGCGTATGGACAGACCTAGGGGTCTGGTTGCCCGCGGGGACGACCGAGATACCCGTACGCGTCCGGTTCCACGATGATGCTCCGGTCGGGACTCACTTCTTCTTCAGCGCCACGGTCAACACCGCGCAAGAAGAATCGGTGGATTCCTCCCGGTACCCCTCCGAGATCGTCCGAGACATTCCCACGGATCCCACGGACCCCGGTGACCCGGGTGATCCCGGTGATCCCGGTGAGGAGGAGCCTGCCGGTGAGGCGGGCGGGGAGCACGCGGGCGTGCTATCGCCCGGGCCCGGGCGGCAGCCGGCGGAGCAGGCTTCGCATGCGGGTGGGGCAGTGCCCGAGACCGTGCCCGTGGGCGGGCTGGCTCACACGGGTGGTAGCGAGGCCACCTCGTGGGCCCTCGGGCTGGGGGGTGCGGCCGTCGGTCTGGGAGCTGCCCTGATCGCTGGCACGGGCCGCCACCGCCGGCGAACCGCAGGCTGAGCGGGCGGGACCCCGTTACCGAAGCGCCGTGGTCGTGGAGTTCGACGGGTTGGCCCGGGCTGAGCGGGCGGGAGTCGAGCGGGCGGGAGCCGGACGGGTTGCGGTTGCGCCGCGGTGACGAGGGGGCAGCGCGCGGTTGGGTCCGTGCCCACGCCCGTGCTGGCGGCGGCCGGGGGAGCGGGGTGAGGACCCCCAGGCCCCCGTGCCTGCTCCGACCGTCCCCGCGGCCTCTGCCCAGGCCGTGCCCGGGCTGGAGCTCGTACTCGGGCTCGGGGCTGGGGGGTGATGGGGTTGTTCCCGGGAAGCTACACAAGGCATCATCTGATGCAACCTCACCGCTCTTTCAGCCGGCCAGTGGACCCGGCCGCACAGGACAGCCACCGCCTCCCCCCGCTGTTGGCGCCCGTGGAGCGGGCTGGTCCTGGAGGCGGAGCCGGAAGGGCCCGGGTGGAGGGGCGGAGCGGGCCCGCGTAATGGGCTGGGGGCCCGGTTTCGGTGAAATCGGGAGGTTGGGGTAGGTGGGATTCGACGGGTGTGTTCGGGGTGGATAGAGGGGGTTGGGGATGGAGCTGGCTGCGAGGGTGTGGCCTGATGGGCCTTTCGGGAAAGTGCTGGCTGTGGTGTTGTTCGTAGGTTTGGTCTGCATGTTCGCGTGGGGTTGGTACAGGAAGAAGCGCTGAAGATCGGGAGCGCGCCGACCACACCGGCCGCCCCTGCTGGCGCCCGTGGAGCGGGCTGGCCGTGGAGGCGGAGCCGGAAGGACCCGGGTGGGGGAGCGGAGCGGGCCCGCCCAACGGGCCGCCGGCCCGAACCCCGGCACCGGCCGGCCTGCCGAGCGCAGCGAGGCGGTTCCCTTCTTGAGCGATGTGGCCAGGGAGAGAGCCGGATTTTTTCGTCCATCAAGAACGTGAGTGCGCCTTCGGGAGACCTGCTTGAGTTTTACTGCAGGGCCCGGCGGGCGTAGGGGTTCGTTCAGATACCGGTGGCGGGGTTGATGCCTTGTTCCATGAGACGGCCGTATTCACGCCAGTGTACGAATTGCACTGGGTTCCCTGTTTCTTCGGAAGCTTGTCTGCAGTGCTGTTCTAGGAAGGCTGTGAATCCGCGGTTGTGGACGGTGAAGGGGCCGCCGTCTTCCTGGAGGTCGGCGACGGGCCATTCGTTGCTGTCGTCGCCGGTGATGATCCAGAAGAGGTGGGAGCAGTCTGAGGTGAAGCCCCAGCGGATGAGTTTTTTTGGGTCCAGGCTGGCGGGCAGATACCGGGTGAAGGATTCGGGGGCCTGTTCCCAGAACAGTTCGGCCAATGAGACGAGGTCGTTGCCCTCGATTGCATCGTACGGCTGGGGTATCCCTATTTCGTTTCCGCCGATTTCGCCGGCCCCGTAGGTTTCGATGAAGGCGATGTAGTCCGAAGGAAGTCGTATCCCGAGTAGCCGTTCCGCCTCCGCGATTCCAGTCAGGTCCTCAGGGCCTCCCTCGGCGCTTCCCCGGCAGGGTTTGAGGACGCGTGCCAAGTCCTGCAGGTTGGGATGGTTGGACATGGGACCTCCAAGAGTGTGATGGCGGACTACAGCCTAGGAGCTCACCCTCACAGAGGCCCGGCCTCCGGCCTCGACCATCTACCCGGGGGGCCCGGCTGTTAGGGACCACGAAGCAGGCCCGGACCTGGCTGCCCGCATGAGCGGGTTGGCTCTGGAGAGCCCAGAGCTTCGCCACGGACACCCGCGCTCGTTCAGGGGATCCGGCCGCGGATGCAGACCACACCGGCCGGGTCCCCTACTGCTGCGCCCGCGGAGCGGGCTGGTCCTGGAGGCGGAGCCGGAAGGGCCCGGGGCGGGGGAGCGAAGCGGACCCGCCCAACGAGCCAAAGGCTCGCACCCCGTGAAACGGGGTCACCTGGGCCCGCGTAGCGGGCCGTTCGAGATCGAGCGAAGCGAGGCCTCGAACCCGGCCGGAGCGAAGCGCAGGCCCCCGGCCGCAGGCCGGCACCGGCCCGGCGCAGCCGGGCCCGTCGAGCGCAGCGAGGCGGTTCCCTTCCTGAGCGCGCAGCGCTCAGGGTCCCGCTCCGCGGG
>NZ_JBICWZ010000035.1:0-20629 GCF_043199995.1 Streptomyces sp. NPDC048507
CACGCCCCCGGCGAACACGTCCGCGTCTTCCCCCTCTCCAACTGGACCGAGCTGGACGTGTGGCAGTACATCGCCCGCGAGGCCATCGAACTCCCCCCGATCTACTTCGCCCACGAACGCGAGGTCTTCCAGCGCAATGGAATGTGGCTGACGGCCGGCGACTGGGGCGGCCCCAAGGAGGGCGAGGTCCCCGAGACGCGTCTGATCCGCTACCGCACGGTGGGCGACATGTCCTGCACCGGCGCCGTGGACTCCGACGCCACCAGCCTGGACGCGGTGATCACCGAGATCGCCGCCTCCCGCCTCACCGAGCGGGGCGCGACCCGCGCCGACGACAAGATGTCCGAGGCCGCGATGGAAGACCGCAAGCGCGAAGGGTACTTCTAACATGACCAGCACCACCGAGCAGTTCGCCGACCTGGCGGCCACCACCCTGCTGCGTTTCGCGACCGCCGGCTCCGTCGACGACGGCAAGTCCACCCTCGTCGGGCGGCTCCTGCACGACTCCAAGTCGGTCCTGACCGACCAGCTGGAAGCCGTCGAGGCCGTCTCCGCCCGGCGCGGCCAGGACACCCCCGACCTCGCCCTCCTCACCGACGGCCTGCGCGCCGAACGCGAACAGGGCATCACCATCGACGTGGCCTACCGCTACTTCGCCACCGCACGCCGCCGGTTCATCCTCGCCGACACCCCCGGCCACGTGCAGTACACCCGCAACATGGTCACCGGCGCCTCCACCGCCGACCTCGCCGTCGTCCTCGTCGACGCCCGCAACGGCGTCATCGAACAGACCCGCCGCCACGCCGCCGTCGCCGCCCTCCTGCGCGTCCCCCACGTCGTCCTCGCCGTCAACAAGATGGACCTCGTCGACTACCGGGAAGCGGTCTTCGCGAAGATCGCCGAGGAGTTCACCGCCTACGCCTCCGACCTCGGCGTCCCGGAGATCACCGCGATCCCGATCTCGGCCCTGGCCGGGGACAACGTGGTCGAGCCCTCCGCGAACATGGACTGGTACGGCGGCCCGACGGTGCTGGAGCACCTGGAGACGGTCCCGGTCAGCCATGACCTGACGGCCTGCCCGGCCCGCTTCCCCGTCCAGTACGTGATCCGCCCGCAGAGCGCCGAGCACCCCGACTACCGCGGCTACGCCGGCCAGATCGCCTCCGGCGTCCTGCGCGTCGGCGAAGCCGTCACCGTCCTGCCGTCCGGCCGCACCTCGGTCATCGAGGGCATCGACGCGCTCGGCGAGAGCGTCGACATCGCCTGGGCCCCGCAGTCGGTGACGCTGCGCCTGAAGGACGACATCGACATCTCGCGCGGCGACCTGATCGCGCCGTCCGCGAGCGCCCCGGCCACCACCCAGGACGTCGTCGCGACGGTCTGCCACGTGGCCGACCAGCCGCTGGCCGTGGGCGCGCGGGTGCTGATCAAGCACACCACCCGCACGGTCAAGGCGATCGTCAAGGAGATCCCCTCGCGGCTGACCCTGGACGACCTCTCCCAGCACCCGGAGCCCGGGCAGCTGGTCGCCAACGACATCGGCCGGGTCCTCGTACGGACCGCCGAACCCCTCGCGCTCGACGCCTACGCCGACTCGCGCCGCACCGGGTCCTTCCTGCTGATCGACCCGGCGGACGGCACCACCCTGGCGGCCGGGATGGCGGGCGAGTCGTTCGTTTCACAGGGCCGTCCCCCGGCGGACGAGGTCCAGGCGGATGAAGAAGGGTGGGACTTCTAGACCATGCTCCACGACATCTACTCCACCTTCGCGAAGGAGGGCGGCCGCGTCGGCAGCGGCGCCCTCGGCAGCGGCCAGGGAGGGGTGGCGCGATGTGCGCGATGACGTACGCGCACCGCATGCGCGCCCTCACCCCCCACCCGCCGTACCTGTCCTTGCTCCACAGACGAAGACGTGCGTCATGACCCCATGACGCTACGAGAGGAAGTCCTCCCGTGCCTGCCACCGGTACCACCCGCACCACCCTGCGCCGCGGCATCGTCGCCGCCGCCGCGCTCCCGCTCCTGATCGGCGCCCTCGCCTCCTGCGGCTACGGCTCCGAAGCCAAGAAGGACGAGCCCAAGGACACCGCGGCGACCGGCGCCGCCGGCGACGCCAAGAAGCTTTCGGCCTCCGAGGTCCGCATCGGCTACTTCCCGAACCTGACGCACGCCACCGCGCTGGTCGGCCTCCAGGAGGGCCTGATCGAGAAGGAGCTGAACGGCACCAAGATCAAGCCGCAGTCCTTCAACGCCGGTCCGTCCGAGATCGAAGCCCTCAACGGGGGCTCTCTCGACATCGGTTTCATCGGCCCCTCGCCCTCGATCAACGCCTACGTGAAGTCCAAGGGCCAGAACCTGCGGATCATCTCCGGCTCTGCCTCCGGCGGCGTCAAGCTCGTCGTGAACCCGGACAAGATCAAGACCCTGGACGACCTCAAGGGCAAGAAGATCGCCACCCCGCAGAAGGGGAACACGCAGGACGTCGCGTTCCTCAACTGGATCTCCGAGAAGGGCTGGAAGGTCGACCCGGAGTCCGGCAAGGGCGACGTCTCCGTCGTGCGGACGGACAACAAGGTCACCCCGGACGCCTTCAAGCAGGGCTCGATCGACGGCGCCTGGGTGCCGGAGCCCACGGCCTCCAAGCTCGTCTCCGACGGCGGCTCCGTCCTCCTCGACGAGACCGCCCTGTGGCCCGACAAGAAGTTCGTGATCACGAACATCATCGTGTCGCAGAAGTTCCTCAAGGAGCACCCGGACGTGGTCGAGGCCGTGCTCAAGGGCACGGTGAAGACCAACGACTGGATCAACGCCAACCCGGACAAGGCGAAGGCCTCCGCCAACGCCAAGCTGGAGGCGGACAGCGGCAAGGCGCTCGACGCGAAGGTCATCGACCCGGCCTGGCCGTCGATCCTCGTCACCGACGACCCGCTGGCCTCCACGCTGAAGACGGAGTCCGACTGGGCGGTCAAGGCCAAGCTCATCGAGCAGCCCGACCTGGCCGGCATCTACGACCTGACGCTCCTGAACAAGGTCCTGAAGGCCGCCGGCAAGCCCGAGGTCTCCGACGCCGGTCTCGGCGCCAAGTAAGCAAGTAGTTCAGCGACCCCAGGAGGTGACGACCATGGCCACCACGTTCGCCAAGGCTGCCGAGGGCGCCGTAGCGGAGCACGCGCACGCCGCCCGCATCGAGCACGTCTCGAAGTCCTTCTCCGGCCCGGCCGGAACGCAGCTCGTCCTGGACGACATCAGTCTCGATGTCGCCCCCGGCGAGTTCGTCACCATCCTGGGCGCCTCGGGGTGTGGCAAGTCCACGCTGCTGAACCTGGTCGCGGGACTGGACAAGCCGTCCGCGGGGTCCATCGAGACCCCCGGCGGCCGCCCGGCCCTGATGTTCCAGGAGCACGCCCTGTTCCCGTGGCTGACCGCGGGCAAGAACATCGAACTCGCCCTGCGCCTGCGCGGCGTGCCCAAGACGGAGCGCAAGCCGGAGGCCGAACGGCTGCTGGAGCTGGTCCGGCTCGGCGGCGCGTACGGCAAGCGGGTCCACGAACTGTCCGGCGGCATGCGCCAGCGCGTCGCCCTGGCCCGCGCCCTGGCCCAGGACAGCCGCCTCCTGCTGATGGACGAGCCCTTCGCGGCCCTCGACGCCATCACCCGCGACGTCCTGCACGGCGAACTCACCCGGATCTGGGCGGAGACCGGCCTGTCGGTCCTCTTCGTCACCCACAACGTCCGCGAAGCCGTCCGCCTCGCCCAGCGCGTGGTCCTGCTCTCCTCCCGCCCCGGCCGCGTCGCGAAGGAATGGACCGTGGGCATCCCGCAGCCGCGCCGCATCGAGGACGCGGACGTCGCGGAGCTGTCCCTTGAGATCACTGAACACCTGCGTGGGGAGATCCGCCGCCATGGCCAGCACTGACACCACCACGAAGGCCGGGGCCAAGCACGAGGACCTGGCCGGCCTGGAGGCGGGCCTCGATGCCCTCGACGCGGTCCAGACCCACCGCCCCCCGCTCCGCGAGGTCTTCACCAAGAAGGTGCTGCCCCCGCTGCTCGCCGTCGGCCTCGTCCTGGTGGTCTGGCAGGTGCTGGTCGCGGCCAAGGTCACCGACGAGACGAAGCTGCCCGCCCCGTCCGCGGTGTGGGACAGCCTGTCCGACATGTGGGTCAAGGGCACCCTGCTCGACGTGATCTGGACCAGCGTCTCCCGGGGCCTGCTGGGCTTCCTGCTGGCCCTGGCCATCGGCACCCCGCTCGGCCTGCTGGTGGCCCGCGTGAGGTTCGTCCGCGCCGCGATCGGCCCCATCCTCCAGGGCCTGCAGTCCCTGCCCTCGGTGGCCTGGGTGCCCCCGGCGGTCCTGTGGTTCGGGCTCAACGACGCCATGATGTACACGGTGATCCTGCTGGGCGCCGTCCCCTCGATCGCCAACGGCCTCGTCTCCGGCATCGACCAGATCCCGCCGCTGTTCCTGCGGGCCGGCCGCACCCTCGGTGCCACCGGACTGAGCGGCGCCCGGCACGTGGTCATGCCCGCCGCCCTCCCCGGCTACCTGGCCGGCCTCAAGCAGGGCTGGGCCTTCTCCTGGCGCTCCCTGATGGCCGCCGAGATCATCGCCAGCTCCCCCGACCTGGGCCTGGGCCTGGGCCAGTTGCTGGAGAACGGCCGCAACAACATCGACCTGCCCGGCGTGTTCCTCGCGATCCTGCTGATCCTCGTGGTCGGCATCGCCATCGACCTGCTGATCTTCAGCCCGGTCGAGCGGTGGGTGCTGCGCAGCCGCGGCCTGCTGGTCAAGAGCTGAGCCGCAACCGTGTCCTCCCGCGCTCTCCTCGTCATCGCCCACGGCAGCCGCGATCCGCGGCACGCGGCGACCGTGCACGCCCTCGTCGGGCGGGCCCGGTCGCTGCGGCCCGGACTGCGGGCCGAGACCGCCTTCCTCGACTTCAACGGCCCGACCGTCTCCCAGGCCCTGGCCTCCCTGTACCTGTCCGGCGTCCGGGAGGTGGTGGCCCTGCCGCTGCTGCTCACCCGCGCCTTCCACGCGAAGGCGGACATCCCGGCGGTCCTCGCCGAGGCCACCGGCCGCCTGACCGGACTCTCGGTGCGGGTGGCCGACGTGCTCGGCCCGTCACCGCTGCTGGTGACGGCCCTGGAGCGGCGCCTGGCCGAGGCCGGTCTCGGCCTCACCCCGGCGGACCGCGCACGCACCGGTGTGGTGCTCGCGTCCGCCGGATCCTCCGACCCGGAGGCGATCGCAGTGATCGCTGAAATCGCGCGGGAGTGGCGGCACACCGGTTGGTGCGCCGTGCGGCCTGCGTTCGCCTCCGCCGGCCTGCCCCGGACACAGGACGCCGTCCGCGCCCTGCGCGCCGAGGGCGTCCGGCGGGTGGCGGTGGCCCCGTACGTCATCGCCCCCGGCAGGCTCCCGGACCGCATCGCCGCCGGAGCCGCCGAATCCGGCGCGGACGTGACCGCCGAGGTCCTCGGCGCCGCCCCGGAACTCGCCCGCCTGCTGCTGCACCGCTACGACACGGCCGTCACCGCCACCCCGGCAACCCGCCCGGCCCTGACGGCCTGGCCGGCCTAGCCGCGGGAGGCCGCTTCGTCGGCCAGGGCCGTCAGGTCGGCGATCGACATCGCGCCCGGCGGCAGGCCCTCGCGGGCGAAGATGTTCGCCGCGTGCCGCAGCACGTCGTTGACGGGGGTCGCGACCCCGTGCAGCCGGCCCAGCAGGCAGACCTCCCCGTTGAGGTAGTCGGCCTCCACCGAGCCCGTGCCGCGCGCCAGGCTCTGCCACGAGGAGCCGCCGCGCACGCCCTGCGGCTGCTCGACCTTGCCGTCACGGGCCGCCGACTGCTGCGCGGCCGTGGCGTAGTCGATGCCCGCCGCCCCCAGGACCGCCTCGCCCTCGCGGACCGCCCTCAGCAGGAGCGCCGCCTTCGCCGGCTCCGGCTCGGGGCCGGTGGTCGCCTGGATGGCGTTGCCCAGGTTCCCGAGCAGCTTCGCGTACTTCCAGCGCATCACGTCCTCGACGACCGGCGCCCCGAACCCCGCCTCCTCCAGGTCGGCGGCGATCGCGGCGATCCGCCGGTCGGCTCCTCCGGCGGCCTTGCCCAGGTGCAGGATGCCGGTCAGCGGGGCGCACAGCGCCGAGACCGTGCCGGGCTCCAGGAAGGTCGCGGGCAGCCAGACGCAGACCCCGTACACGCGCGCGAAGCGCCGCAGGGCCAGCCGTTCGCTCTCCACACCGTTCTGTGCGCACAGCAGCGGCAGACGCTGGGCCGCCGTGCCGCCGCCGGCCACCTCGGCGTCGCCCCAGGCGTCGAGCGCGGCGATGGCGTCCTGGGTCTTCACGGTGAGCAGCAGCACGTCGTCGGGGCGCAGTTCGCCCAGCTCCGCCGGTCCGGTGACCACCGGGAGCCGGTGGACGCGGGCGCCGTCGGCGGTGGTGAGCCGCAGCCCGTCCGCCCGGAGCGCCTCGGCGTGGGCGCCGCGGGCGACGAGGACGGCCTCCCGGCCCGATGCGGCGAGGCGTCCGCCGATGGTCGCGCCGATCGCTCCGGCGCCGATGATGATGTAACGCATGCCCCGAGCCTGGCACACCGTGGCCGCGCGAGTACCGTCGGGCCATGACGAACGCCGCTTTCCCGCTGGGCGGGGACCTGCCGCTGGGACGCCTCGGATTCGGTACGGGCGGTGTGGTCGGGCCGGGTTACTGGGGTCCGCGCGGCAGCCGCGCCGAGGCGGTGGCGCTGCTGCGCGCGGCCGTCGAGCAGGGGGTGACCCTGATCGACACGGCCGACAACTACGGGCCGGGCCTGGCCGAGGAGCTGATCGCCGAGGCCCTCCACCCGTACGGGGACCGGCTCGTGGTCGCGACCAAGGGCGGGGTGGTGCGCACCGGGCCCGACGAGTGGCACACGGCGGGCCGGCCCGAGGACCTGCGCCGGATGTGCGAGGCGAGCCTGCGACGGCTGCGCGTGGAGCGGATCGGCCTCTATCAGCTCCACCGCTTCGATCCGGCGGTCCCGGAGGCCGAACAGCTGGGCGAGCTCGCGCGGTTGCGGGAGGAGGGCAAGATCCGGCACATCGGTCTGGACACGGTGAGCGCGCCCCAGTTGCGGCGGGCGCTGGAGTCGGTGCCGGTGGCGGCGGTGCAGAACCCGTACAACCTGCTGGACCGGTCCTCCGCCGAGGTGCTGGCCCTGTGCGAGGCGCGCGGGATCGCCTTCCTGCCGTACTACCCGCTGGGCAGCGGCGCGCTGGCCCGGGAGGGTGCGGCCGCCGTGGCCGCGGTGGCTGCGGCGCACGGCGCGAGCCCGGGGCAGGTGGCGCTGGCCTGGCTGCTGCACCACTCGCCGGTGCTGTGCCCGACGCCCGGCACCGGCTCCCCCGCGCACCTGACGCAGAACCTGGCGGCGGCCTCCCTGCGCCTGACCACCCCGGAGCTGACCGTGCTGGACGCGCTCCGTCCGGCTCCGCCCGGCGGCCGGGGGGCGTCCGCGGAGTCCACCCGCTGAACCGGCCGGGCCCGGGGCGCCCGCCCGCGTGCTGCGGGGGGGGCGTGTTCAGGGCTCGGGCGGGCTCCGTACCGGCCGGTTCCGGACGAAGGGTGCCGATGGCCCGGCGGCGCCGGGCCACCGCCGTTAGGCTGCCGGGCCCGCGGGGTCGTTCCTCCCGCGGCCGTCCGATGGGGAGCCGGGGGCGCCGTGAGCCGCAGCAGAGCCGTTGCCGTCCTGTTCGCCGCGGGGGCGGTGTGCGCGGCGGCCGCCCTCGGACCCGCCTCGGCCCCGGCGGCCCCGGCGGACTCCGGGGTGGTGCTCACCGGCACGGTGGTGACGATGGACGACGCGGGCCACGTGTGGCCGGACGCGCGGGTGTGGGTCCGCGCCGGACGCATCGAGGCGGTGGCCGGGGCGGGGCGCGCGTTGCCGGCGGGCGCGAGGTCCGCCCGGGTCGTCGACACCGGTGGGGTCCTCTATCCCGGGCTGATCGACCTGCACAACCACCCCGGGCACGCCGTCTACCCCCTGATGCCGGTGCGCGAGGCCTACCCCGACCGGTACGCGTGGCGGTACTACGACGAGGAGCAGGACCGGCGCATCACCCGTTCCGCGTTCGTCCTGGGCGATCCCGGCTTCTACGACCTCGGCGCGGAGATGGGCCGGTACGGCGAGTACAAGGCGCTGGCCGGCGGCACCACCTCCCTGCAGGGCGCCGATCCGGAGCTGGCGAGCAGTGCGCCCGGCTGCCTGGTCCGCAACGTCGAGACGGCGCGGGTCGGCCCGCGGCGGGCCGTCAGCCGCGTGGACCTGGGTCGCGACGCGCCGGAATGGGCGGAGCTGGCGCGGGCCCGGCGCGACGGCGTGCTGGTCCTGCACCTGGCCGAGGGCACGGGGCCGCGGATGGCGGACGAGTACGAGGCCGCCCGGCGCAGCGGGCTCGTGGGCCCCGGGCTCGTCGCCGTCCACGGCGTGGGGCTCACCCCGGAGCAGCTGGCGGACATGGCCCGGCGCGGGGCCTCGCTCGTCTGGTCGCCGCTGTCGAACCTGCTGCTGTACGGGAGGACCGCGGACGTGGCCGCGGCGAAGGCGGCCGGAGTCGGCATCAGTCTGGGTCCCGACTGGGCCCCGTCGGGGAGCAGGTCGGTGCTGGGCGAGCTGAAGGTGGCCGATCTGGTCAACCGGCACGCGCTGGGCGGGCTGTTCAGCGACCGCGAGCTGGTGGAGACGGTGACCCGCAACCCGGCCCGGGCGCTGGGCTGGGAGCGCCGCGCGGGCCGGATCGCGCCGGGTGAGGTCGCCGACCTGGTGGTGGTGGACGACCGGGGCGGCGACCCGTACCGCAATCTGATCGAGGCGACGGAGGAGCACGTCCGGCTGGTGTCCGTGGGCGGCGGGATGCTCTACGGCGACGCGCCGCTCATGGCGCGGGCCCGCCCCGCCGCCGGCACCGAGGAGGCGGTCCGGTTCGCCTCGGGCCGCACCAAGGTGATCGCGCCGGACTGTCCCGGGACGGCCCTGCCGCCGATGTCCCTCGCCGAGACCCGGGAGCGCCTCCAGCGCGCGCTGGACATGGATCCGGGCTTCCTGCTGGAGCGGGTGCGGGGGAAACCGGCGTCCGTGGAGCGGATCCGCTCCGAGCTGTCCCGCTGTCCGGGCGGCGGCCCGGCGGGCGAGCTGACGCCGCAGGACGTGGCGCGCGTCCTGCGCTGCCGCCTGGGCCTGCCCTTCGAGCGGACCCCCTTGAGCCCCCTGACCACGGCCGAGGACCCCGACTGGGCGGCCCGTCTGCTGGCCAATCCGAACCTTCCGGCCTACCTGCGGGAGCTGCCGGGCCGCTACGGGCAGCGGTGAGCGGCGGTTACGGGGGGGCGGTCACGGGGCAGCGGTTACGGGGCGGCGGTCAGCTCGACCAGCTTGACGACGGTGTTCCAGTTGCGGGTGGTGACGTCCAGGCCCTTGACCACGGCGGGCCGGGCGAGCGCTTCGGCCAGCTTGGAGCGGCCCAGGCCGTCGGGGGCGTACAGGTAGAGGACGCGGTCGCCCAGCCGGTACTCCTCCGGGAGGAACGCGGCGGCGTCGAGGGCGGCGAAGCGCTCCGGGTCCGGCTGCGCGGAGAAGAAGGTGGCGTGGAGCTGTCTGCCCTCCAGTTCGGCGGCCGGGAAGGGGCAGGCCCCGGCGACGGCGCGCAGGTGGTCCCCGTCGACGACCAGGCAGGGCACCCGGAAGCCGAAGTGCGTCTCGATGGCGGCCTCCAGCGCCCGGGCCAGGGCGTCCGGGTCGGCCTCGCCGGAGCTGAAGACGGCGTTGCCGCTCTGCAGGTAGGTCTGGACGTCGCCGTGTCCCAGACCTTCCATCACCGTGCGCAGCTGCGCCATCGGGACCTTCTTGTTGCCGCCGACGTTGATGCCGCGCAGCAGCGCCGCGTACTTCTTCACAGGGGGCTCCTTCGTCATGGGCGCACCTTAAGGGGCGGCTGTGACAGTGCCGCCTCGATGAGGTCGGCCGCCCGGCGCGTGCCGCCCTCGGCCGCCGACCGGGCGCGCAGCGCCTCGGCGCGTTCGGCGACGTCGGGGTCGGCCAGCAGGTCGAGGACCGCTTCGCGCAGGGCCGTGGCGTCGGCCCGCTCCATCGGGAGGTGGCGGGCCACGCCGAGGGAGGCCAGCACGTCGGCGTTGGCGAACTGGTCGACGGCTTGGGGGACGGCGACCATGGGGGTGGCGGTGGCGAGGCCCTCGGCGCTGCCGCCCGCGCCCGCGTGGGTGACGAAGGCGTCGGCCTCGCGCAGGATGTCCAGCTGCGGCACCCAGCGGTGGACCTCGATGTTGCCGGGCACCTCGCCCAGTTCGGCCTCGTCGGTGAACCTGCCGATCTGGAGGATCACGTACCAGTCGGGGAGGTTTCCGAAGGCCTCGACGCAGGCCCGGTAGAAGGCGGGCTGTTTGGTGAAGGTGGAGCCGAGGGAGACCAGCAGGAGCTTCTTGCCTTCGGCGGCCCCCGGCCTGCGCCAGGTTCCGTGGGCGGCGCCCTCGTCCCGGCAGGCTCCGACGAAGGTGTAGACGGACTCGTCGACCCGGTCGGCGTGGGGCTGGAGGGCGCGCGGGATCAGGGCGATGCTGCGCGGCGGACGCCCGACGAAGGGGTCGGGGTCCTGGTCGATGCCGTTGTCGAGCAGCCAGGCCCGGAAGCGGGCGTAGTACGCCCTGCCGCGCTCGCAGGCGTGCAGTGCGGCGGTCATGGGCGTCCCGACCTCCTCCTCGTAGCCCTGCCAGGCCACGTAGTTGGGGGAGAGGGAGATCGCCGGGACGCCCCAGCGGCGGGCGAGGACGATCGCCGGGTAGGCGGTGATGTCGTGCAGGACGAGGTCCGGCCGGTCGCCTTCGAAGGCGGCCGCGAGCTGGGGCAGGGCCTGGATCGCGTCGGCGAGGAAGGGTTCGATGTGGTCGATGAGTTCGGTGCCCCAGGCGTCCGGGTCGTCGTCGGTGGGGAGGGTGGAGTTCCAGATCACCGGGGTGGCGCCGGTCCCGGCGACCTTCCCGGCGTAACCGGCGGGGATGGCGTAGCTCACGCGGTGTCCCCGGGCGACGAGTTCCCTGATCACTTCGAGGCTCGGGTTCACGTGCCCCGCGGCGGCGATCGAGAACATGGCGATGTGGGCGGGCTCGTGCGGTGTCATGAGCTCACCATAACGAGACGATACGTCTCGTGCAACGGAATTGCACCTCCCCGGCCCCCATGGCTGCCCGGCTCCCCGCCTCCCCGCCTCCCCGGGGGATGCGAGACTTTGCGGCGACGCGCGGGGAGATCGGACTCACGGGCGCTCGGACGGCGCGCGAGAAGGCGGGAAGAACGGCATGGACGAGGCACGGGCCAGGGACGTACTGACGCGGGCGGGGCTCAGCGGACCGGCCGAGCTGCTCTCCTTCGGCGAGAACGCCGTCTTCGCCGTCGCCGGCCTGGTCGCCAAGGTGGGCCGCGAGGCCGCACTGCTGGAACGGGCCGAACGGGAACTGGCCGTCGCCGACTGGCTCCGCACGGCCGGGATCCCCGCCGTGCGCGCGGCCGAAGCCGGGGCCCGGCTGGTGGACGGCCACCCGCTGACCCTGTGGCACCGGCTGCCCGACGCGGTCCGCCCCGCGGGCCCCGCCGACCTCGCAGCGCTGCTCCGCCCGCTGCACGCGCTGCCCGCGCCGCCGTTCGCGCTGCCCGCCCGGGACCTGCTCGGCGGGGTCGAGCGCTGGCTCCGGCTGGCCGGCGACGCCGTCGACCCCGCCGACGCGGCCTACCTGCGGGCCCGGCGCGACGCCTACGCCGACGAGGTCGCCGCCCTCACCCCGCACCTGCCCCCGGGCGCCATCCACGGCGACGCCCTGCCCCGCAACGTCCACGTCGGCCCGGACGGACCGGTGCTGGTCGACCTGGAGACCGTATCGGCCGACCTGCGGGAGCACGACCTGGTCGTCATGGCCCTGTCCCGCGACCGCTACGGACTCCCCGCCGACGCCTACGACTCCTTCACCACCGCCTACGGGTGGGACGTGCGGGAGTGGCAGGGCTGCGCCGTGCTGCGCGGCGCCCGCGAGACGGCCAGCTGCGCCTGGGTCTCCCAGCACGCCCCCGCCAACCCCAAGGCCCTGGCCGAGTTCCGGCGCCGCGTGACCTCCCTGCGCGAAGGGGACACCGAGACCCGCTGGCACCCGTTCTAGGCCCGCCGCCGCGCGGTCAGCGGGCGCGGGGTATCAGGGGCCAGGACGGCTCCACGACCGCCGCCGGGTCGGTGGTGCGCCGCAGGTAGGCCTGGAGCGAGACCGACTGCTCGGCCGCCGCGCGGACCTGGAGGGCGTGCAGCTCCGCCAGCGGCATCAGGGCGACGGGCCGGTGCCGCTCCCCCAGGCTGCGCACCACCCGGGCGGCGGCCACGGCGTCCGCCCGGGCGTCGTGCGCGTCGTCGAGGGAGACCCCGTAATGCGCGCACAGGGCGTGCAGGGCCCGCTTGCCCTTGCGGTACTTGTCCACGTGCTTGTCGATCACCAGCGGATCGATGACCGGCGACGGCACCCCGCCCAGCCGCTCGCTGAGCGACGCCACCCCGTGGCGCCGGCACTCGCGGTCGAGCAGCGACAGGTCGTAGCGCGCGTTCATCACCACCAGCGGCCGGCCGGCCCCCAGCCCGTCGGCGACGGCCCGGGCGATCTCGTCCACGGCCCCGGCGGCCGGCACCCCGTGCGCCCGGGCGTGCTCCGTCGAGATGCCGTGGATCGCCGACGCCTGTTCCGGTATCTCCACCCCGGGATCGAGCAGCCACGTCCGCTCGCGCGAGACCGCGCCGTCCGCGTCCAGGCGGACGACCGCCGCCGTGACGATGCGGTCCGTCTCGACGTCCGTACCCGTGGTCTCCAGGTCGAACGCGACCAGCGGTCCGCTGATCCAGCTCATCGCCAACCCCCCGCGCCCCTCGTCCCCGGACCCGAGCGGGCCCCCGCTCCCCCCTGCCACGCCTCCATGACGCGCCCCTCCCCCGTGTATCGGTCAACGCGTTTCAGCCTGCCACGCGCCACTGACACACCCGCCGCCGGGGCCCGGCGTCCCGCCCGGCAGGCCGCCCGTCCGGCCGCCCGGCCGCCGCGCCCGAGGGGTCCGGGACCCTTGCCGGGACGCTCACGACACCGGCCGGGAGTCCTCCCACACCGACTCGAACTCCTCGCGGTACGTCGTGAACAGCCCGTGCTCGGCGTCCTTCGCCGCCCCCCGGCCGCCCCCGCGCAGCACCAGCACCGGCGCCTCCATCCCGCGGGCCCGCCGCAGGTAGGACTGCACCACGGCGATCCCGGACGTCTCCCCCTCCACCAGGTAGGCGGTGAAGCGCGGCGTCTCGTCGAAGACGTGGATGTCGAACCGCGAGGGGTCCCCGAGCCCCGCCCGCACCCGCCGCACGTGCAGGATGTTCATCTCCACCGACCGGCTCAGCTCGCCCTTGCGCAGCCCCAGCTCGCGCTCGCGCCGCTTGACCGCGCTGCTCGCCGGATTCAGGAACAGCAGCCGCACCCGGCAGCCCGCCTCCGTCAGCCGGACCAGCCTTCGCCCGGAGAAGTTCTGCACCAGCAGGTTCAGGCCTATACCGATGGCGTCCAGCCGCCGGGCGCCCCCGAACAGGTCCTCGGCCGGCAGCATCCGCTGGAGCCGCACCCGGTCCGGGTGCACCGAGATCACGTCCGCGTACCGGTCCCCGACCAGGTCCTCCACCGCGTCGATCGGCAGCCGGTCCGCGGCGGGGCTGCCCGCCCCCGCGCCCAGCACCTCCAGCAGCCGCGCCGACGCCCGCTCGGCCTGCTCCAGCACCGGCCGCGACAGCGCCCGGTTGCGGGAGACCACGTTGCGGGTGACCTCCAGTTCGTCGAGGGCCAGCTCGATCTCGCGCCGGTCGTCGAAGTACGGTTCGAAGCAGGGCCAGTGCTGGACCATGAGCTCCCGCAGCTGCGGCAGCGTCAGGAAGCTGAGCACGTTGTCGTCGGCCGGGTCGAGGAGGTAGCCCTTGCGCCGGCTGACCTCGCGCACCGCCACCGCCCGCTGCACCCACTCCTGACCGGCCGGCCCCGCGGCCGCCACCACCCAGTCGTCGCCGCCGTGCACCGGCTCGTAGACGGGCCGCAGCACCGCCCCCACCACCGACCGCAGGCGCTGCTCGATGAGGTTCAGCCAGATGTACGCGCGGCCCGCGCGCTGGGCCCGCGTACGGACCTCGCTCCACGCGTCCGCGCCCCAGTCCAGCTCGGCACCGGCCCGCGCGTCCCCGTCCGCCGGCGGGGCCAGGGACACCGCCCCGGCGGCCACCGCACCCGCGCCGCCCCCTGGGCCGTCCGCCGGGCCACCCTCGTGACCGCTGTCACCAGGGGGCAGCTCCAGACCTCCCGAGCTCACCCGTGCACCGCCTTCTGCGTCTGGACGCCCGTCTCCAGTGATCACGGAAGGGTACTCCGCGCACATGGCCCGACGCAGCCCGAAGCGGCCCCCCGGTGACCCCGCGGGCCCTGGTCCGGCCGTCCGTTGACTCATTATGTGATGCCCCGACAGTCGGTTGACCCGACCGTCCGGTTTGCGGGTCACCCGTCAGGCTCATCCCAAGTCCACGCGTGCGGACCCTGTTTCGGGGAAGATCTGGCAGTGACGCGTTCGACACCGGATCAGCCGGACCAGGATGGGAAGAGTCGTTAGCTATGCAGGTCTGGCCGGGACAGGCGTATCCCCTGGGTGCCACGTACGACGGCGCCGGAACCAACTTCGCGGTGTACTCCGAGGCCGCGCGGCGCATCGAGCTGTGCCTCCTGCACGACGACGGCTCGGAGACCGCCGTCGAACTGCGCGAGACGGACGCCTTCGTGCGCCACGCCTACCTGCCCGGGGTGATGCCGGGCCAGCGCTACGGATTCCGCGTGCACGGCCCCTACGAGCCCGAGCGCGGGCTGCGCTGCAACGCGGCGAAGCTGCTGCTGGACCCGTACGCGCGGGCCATCAGCGGCAAGGTCGACTGGGGCGAGCAGGTCTACGGCTACCACTTCGGGCGGCCCGACTCGCGCAACGACCTCGACTCCGCCCCGCACACGATGAGTTCGGTCGTGGTGAACCCGTACTTCGACTGGGCCAACGACCGCCCGCCGCGCCACGAGTACCACCACACCGTGCTCTACGAGGCCCACGTCAAGGGCCTGACCATGCGCCATCCGGAGCTCCCCGAGGAACTGCGGGGGACCTACGGGGCGCTCGCGCACCCGGCGGTGATCGGGCACCTCACCAAGCTCGGCGTGACGGCGCTGGAGCTGATGCCGGTCCACCAGTACGTGAACGACCACCGCCTCGACAACGACGGGCTCAGCAACTACTGGGGCTACAACACCATCGGCTTCTTCGCCCCGCACAACGGCTACGCCTCGGGCGACCGCGGGCAGCAGGTGCTGGAGTTCAAGTCGGCGGTGCGGGCCCTGCACGAAGCCGGGATCGAGGTGATCCTGGACGTGGTCTACAACCACACCGCCGAGGGCAACCACCTGGGGCCGACCCTGTCCTTCCGCGGACTGGACAACGCCTCGTACTACCGGCTCGCCGACGACCCCCGGCACTACATGGACACCACGGGCACCGGGAACTCCCTGCTCATGCGGTCCCCGCACGTGCTCCAGCTGATCATGGACTCGCTGCGCTACTGGGTCACCGAGATGCACGTGGACGGCTTCCGCTTCGACCTCGCGGCCACCCTGGCCCGGCAGTTCCACGAGGTCGACCGGCTGTCCTCGTTCTTCGACCTGGTGCAGCAGGATCCGGTGGTCAGCCAGGTGAAGCTGATCGCGGAGCCCTGGGACCTGGGCGAGGGCGGCTACCAGGTGGGCAACTTCCCGCCGCTCTGGACCGAGTGGAACGGCAAGTACCGCGACACCGTACGGGACTTGTGGCGCGGGCAGCCGCGCACGCTCGCCGAGTTCGCGGGCCGGCTGACGGGCTCCTCGGACCTGTACCAGGACGACGGGCGGCGACCGCTGGCCTCCATCAACTTCACCACCTGCCACGATGGTTTCACCCTCAACGACCTCGTCTCGTACGACGAGAAGCACAACGAGGCCAACCGGGAGGGCAACCGGGACGGCGAGACCCACAACCGCTCCTGGAACTGCGGGGTCGAGGGGCCCACCGAGGACCCCGAGGTCCAGGAGCTGCGCGAGCGCCAGATGCGCAACTTCACCGCCACCCTGATGCTGTCGCAGGGGGTGCCGATGCTCAGCCACGGCGACGAGTTCGCGCGCTCGCAGGGCGGCAACAACAACGCCTACTGCCAGGACAACGACCTGTCGTGGGTGACCTGGCCGGAACCCGGCAAACCCGCACCGGGGCTGCTGGAGTTCACCCGTCGGATGGTCTGGCTGCGCCGGGACCACCCGGTGTTCAGGCGGCGCCGGTTCTTCCACGGGCGCCCGGTGGAGGGCACGCACGACGAGCTGTCGGACATCGCCTGGTTCACCCCGCACGGGGAGGAGATGCGGGCGCGCGACTGGCAGGCGCAGCACGCGCGGGCGCTGACCGTGTTCCTCAACGGCGAGGCGATCTCCGAGCCCGGCTCGCGCGGGGAGCGGATCACGGACGATTCGTTCCTGCTGATGTTCAACGCGGGCGCCGACCCGCAGGACTTCACCGTCCCGGCGGGGCACGGGGCGCGCTGGCGGCTGGTCGTGGACACCGCGCGGGCGGACGTACTGCCACCCGGCACCGGACCGCAGTTCGCGGCCGGGGACCGGGTGGCGCTGACGGGACGGTGTCTGGTGGTGCTTCAGCGGCCCGCGTAGGGGCTGGTGGTACCGGGACGGGTGGTGGTGGGGCTGGTGGTGCCGGGTCCGGTCGCGGACCCGGCGGCGGACTGCCCCGCGGCCGGCTGCGGGGAGGCGGTCTGCTGGGCCGGGATGAAGGCCTTGGCCGGGGTGCGGGCCGCCGGTACCCGGGTGACCAGCGCCAGGGTCAGGCTCAGCGCGGCCGCCCCCACGGCCACCGCGAAGGCGCCCGCCGGACCGTAGGCCTCCGCGAGCCGGCCCGAGACGGCCAGCGCGACGGCCTGCCCGGCCACCAGGGAGCTCGCCGCGAAGGCCATCGCCTCGGCGAGCCGGGCGGGCTCCACGACGCGCTCGGTCAGCGCGAAGGCGGTGATCAGGTGCGGGGCGTACGCGGCGCCGAGGACGGTGACGACGGCGTACAGCGGCCACAGGCTCTCGGTGAACAGCAGGGGCACCGAGAGCACCAGGGCCGCGCCGGTCGCCACCCGCCAGCGCAGCCGCAGCCCGAAGCGGGCGGGCAGCGCGCCGAGCGCCAGCCCCACGGCGGCGCTGACCACGCCCATCGCCGCGTACACGATCCCGGCCTGGCCCGGCACCCCCAACTGCGCGGTGAGCGAGGCGATCCCGGCCTGACAGGCGCCGAACATGGCGCCCTGGAGGGCGAGGGAGCCGCGGACGGCGTGCACCACGCGGGGCTGGCGGACCCGCACCCCGGCGCCGCGCGCCCGGGCGGGCGAGCCGGCGGTGACGGAGGCCGTCGGGTGCAGGGCGAAGGCCGTGCCGAACACGACGACCAGTGCGGCGGCGCCCCCGAGGGCGACGGCCGGATGGGCGACGAGCGCGGCGAGGCCGACGAGCGCCGGGCCGAAGACGAACGAGATCTCGTCGAGGGTGCCCTCCAGGGAGTGGACGGCGCCCACGACGCCCTCGTCGGACTTCGCCCGGTGCGCGAGCGCGACGGAGCGGGTCCGGGCGAGCGGCCCGATCAGCGGGACGGACGCGCCGGTCACGGCCCCGATCGCGGCGAGCGGGAAGGTCGCCAGGCCCCCGAGGGCACCGGCGACGAGGGCGGCGGTGGCGACGGCGTTGACGGCCGCCGCGGCCAGGACGACGGGCCGTTGCCCGTGCCGGTCGGCGAGGCGGCCGAGGACGGGCCCGAAGACCACCTGGCCCGCCGAGAGGGTGCCGCCGACGATGCCCGCGGTGGCGAGGGAGCCACTGGTCTCGGCGACCAGGAGAACGCTTCCGAACTGGGACATCGCGACGGGCAGTCGGGCGAAGAACGAGACGAGCGGGAGTAGGGGCCCGGTCAGGGCGATGACTTTGCGATAGGTGTTGACGGTTCCAACCACTTGATCGACATTAACGCTGCGCAGTCACCCGGATGCATTGGGTAATGGCACGGAATCGCGTGGGCTGGGTACGTACGTTCTCATGACCCTGCAGTATTCAAGCAGTCACCAGGAACCCCCGGAACCTGATGTTCCGGAGCCCGTCGTCCCCACGTCCACCTACCGACTCCAACTGCGTCCCGAGTTCCCGTTCGCCGCGGCCCGGGCCGCCGTACCCTACCTCGCCGCGCTCGGCGTCTCGCACCTGCACCTCTCCCCCGCCCTGGAGGCGGTACCGGGCTCGACGCACGGCTACGACGTCACCGACCACACCCGGGTCCGCACCGAGCTCGGCGGCGAGGGCGCCCTGCGCGAGCTGGCCGCCGAAGCGGCGGCGCACGGACTCGGGCTCGTCCTCGACATCGTGCCGAACCACATGGCCGTGCCCGACCCGCTACGGCTGAACCGGCCCCTGTGGGAGGTGCTGCGGGAAGGACCCCGCTCCCCCTACGCCCGCTGGTTCGACATCGACTGGGAGGCGGGCGGCGGACAGCTCCTGCTCCCGGTGCTCGGCGAACCCGCCGACCCCGCCCTGTACCGCGTCGACGGGGAGGTGCTGCGGTACGAGGAGCGGGAGTTCCCGCTGCGGACCGGAACGGCCGGACTGCCGCTGCCGGAGCTGCTCGCCGCCCAGTGGTACCGGCCGGCCTGCTGGCGCGAAGCCAGCACCGCCCTCAACTACCGCCGCTTCTTCACCATTTCCGACCTCATCGGGGTCCGGGTGGAGGACCCGGCCGTCTTCGCCGCCACCCACGCGAAGGTGCTGGAGCTGGTCCGCGACGGGGTACTGGCCGGACTGCGGATCGACCACGTCGACGGGCTCGCGGACCCCGAGGGATACCTGCGGCGGCTGCGGTCGGCCGTGGGCGGGCGCTGCTGGGTGGTGGTGGAGAAGATCCTCGCCCGCCGGGAATCGCTCCCCGCCGCCTGGCCGGTCGCGGGCACCACCGGGTACGACGCGCTGCACCGCGTCGACGGACTGTTCACCGACCCGGCGGGCGCCGCCGAGCTCGCCCGCACCCACGCCTCGGCCACCGGCCTGCCCCCCTGGGAGGAGACCGCCGAGACCGCCGCCCGCGAGGTGCTGACCGTCGACCTGGCCGCCGAACTGACCATCCTGGAGCGGATGGCGGGACCGGAACTGACGTCCGCCGTGCGCGAGCTGCTCATCGACTACCCCGTCTACCGGCCCTACCCGGGGGGCGAGATCGCCCCCGCCGCCGCGGACACCCCGGGCGTGCGGGCCGTACGCGAACTCCTGCTGCGGGACACCGCCTTCGCGGCCCGCTTCGCCCAGACCTCGGCCGCGCTGCGCGCCAAGTCCCTGGAGGACCGGGCCTTCTACCGCTGGGCCCCGCTGCTGTCGGCCACCGAGGTCGGCGGCGCACCGCAGGACCCGGCGGTGCCGGTCACGGAGTTCCACGCCTACTGCGCCGCCCTGGAGCGGGACTGGCCCGCCTCGGGGACGGTGCTGTCCACGCACGACACCAAGCGCAGCGCCGACGTACGGGCACGGATCGCGGTGCTCTCCCAGGCCCCGGAGGCGATGGGCCCGGTGCCCGGCGACGACCCCCGGCTGGGCTGGGCGGCGCGGCAGAGCGCCCTCGGCCTCGGAGACGTCCCCGAGCGGGAGTCCCGGCTGGCGGCGGCCCTGCTGAAGGCCGCCCGCGAGGCGGGACTGAGCACCTCGTGGACCGACCCCGACGAGGAGTACGAGGCCGGGATCACGAAGCTGGTGCCCGCAGAGGCGGCCGCGCTGCCGCCGGACCTGGCGCGGGCGGCCCGGGCCAACGTCCTCGGCATGGCCCTGCTGCACCTGACGATGCCGGGGGTGCCGGAGGTCTACCAGGGCTCGGAGACCGAGTACCGGGCGCTGGTGGACCCGGACAACCGCCGCCCGGCGCGGTTCCCGCGCGAGGCCCTGGCCGCCCTCGACGCGGGCGCCGCCCCGCACGGCCTGGCGGCGGAGAAGCTCGCCCTGACCACCGCCCTGCTCCGGCTGCGCCGCTCCCGGCCCGCGCTGTTCACCGGCTACGCCCCCCTGACGGCCCACGGCCCGGCCGCCGCCCACTGCGTGGCCTTCACCCGGTCCCCCGGCCTGCTGGCGGTCGCCACCCGCCTGTCGCACCGCCTGCACCTCGCGGGCGGCTGGCGGGACACCGCCCTGCACCTCCCCCCGGGACAGTGGCACCCCGCATGGGGGCCGGGCGCTCCGCGCAGCACCCCGTACGAGGGCCGGGTCCCCCTGGCCGACCTCCTGACGGCAGGCCCGGCGGTGGCACTGGTGCGGGGGGAGTAGGGGGCGGGGGCGGGCGGGGTCGGGGTCGGGGGAGGCGGGGTCCAGCGGAGCGGTGTCAGGGAGGGTTTGGTGGTCTCCCGTCAGTCTCATCGTCCTTCCGCGTCGGGCCGGTCCCTCAAGGGCGCTCC
>NZ_JBICWZ010000036.1:0-17118 GCF_043199995.1 Streptomyces sp. NPDC048507
CACGCCCCCGGCGAACACGTCCGCGTCTTCCCCCTCTCCAACTGGACCGAGCTGGACGTGTGGCAGTACATCGCCCGCGAGGCCATCGAACTCCCGCCGATCTACTTCGCCCACGAACGCGAGGTCTTCCAGCGCAATGGAATGTGGCTGACGGCCGGCGACTGGGGCGGCCCGGCGGCCCACGAACGGGCCGAGAAGCGGCAGGTCCGCTACCGCACCGTCGGGGACATGTCCTGCACCGGGGCGGTGGACTCCGAAGCCGCCACGCTGGACGCCGTCATCGCCGAGATCGCCGCCTCCCGGCTCACCGAGCGGGGCGCGACCCGGGCCGACGACAAGATGTCCGAGGCCGCGATGGAAGACCGCAAGCGCGAAGGGTACTTCTAGCCATGGGCGTCACCACGCTGCTGCGTTTCGCGACCGCCGGCTCCGTCGACGACGGCAAGTCCACCCTCGTCGGGCGGCTCCTGCACGACTCCAAGTCGGTCCTGACCGATCAGCTGGAAGCCGTCGAGGCCGTCTCCGCCCGGCGCGGCCAGGACACCCCCGACCTCGCCCTCCTCACCGACGGCCTGCGCGCCGAACGCGAACAGGGCATCACCATCGACGTGGCCTACCGCTACTTCGCCACCGCACGCCGCCGGTTCATCCTCGCCGACACTCCCGGCCACGTGCAGTACACCCGCAACATGGTCACCGGCGCCTCCACCGCCGACCTCGCCGTGGTCCTCGTCGACGCCCGCAACGGCGTCATCGAACAGACCCGCCGCCACGCCGCCGTCGCCGCCCTCCTGCGCGTCCCCCACGTCGTCCTCGCCGTCAACAAGATGGACCTCGTCGACTACCGGGAAGCGGTCTTCGCGAGGATCGCCGAGGAGTTCACCGCCTACGCCGGCGGCCTCGGGCTGCCCGGGATCACCGCGATCCCGATCTCCGCCCTGGCCGGGGACAACGTGGTCGAGCCCTCCGCGAACATGGACTGGTACGGCGGCCCCACCGTCCTCGAACACCTCGAATCCGTCCCCGTCAGCGAGGAACTCACCGCCGCCCACGCCCGCTTCCCCGTCCAGTACGTGATCCGCCCGCAGAGCGCCGAGCACCCCGACTACCGCGGCTACGCCGGCCAGATCGCCTCCGGCGTCCTGCGCGTCGGCGAAGCCGTCACCGTCCTGCCGTCCGGCCGCACCAGCGCGATCGAGGCCATCGACGCCCTGGGAACGCCCGTGGACACCGCCCGGGCCCCGCAGTCCGTGACGCTACGGCTCACGGACGACATCGACGTCTCCCGGGGCGATCTGATCGCCCCCACCGCCGTCGCCCCCGGCCTCACCCACGAGGTGCCGGCCACCGTCTGTCACGTCGCCGACCGGCCCCTGACCGTCGGCCAGCGCGTCCTGCTCAAGCACACCACCCGCACGGTCCAGGCGATCGTCAAGGAGATCCCCTCGCGGCTGACCCTGGACGACCTCTCCCAGCACCCGGAGCCCGGCCGGCTGGTCGCCAACGACATCGGCCGGGTCCTCGTACGGACCGCCGAACCCCTCGCCCTCGACGCCTACGCCGCCTCCCGCCGCACCGGCTCCTTCCTCCTCATCGACCCCGCCGACGGCACCACCCTCACCGCGGGCATGGCGGGCGAGGCCTTCACGGAGAACCCATGGACCGTCTAGCCGGACCCCCCGCCCCCGCCCGCGGACGCGGCCGCCCCGCCGCGGCCGCGCTGCTCCTGCTCCTCGCCGCCGCCCTCGGCGGCTGCGGCTACGGATCGCGGCCCGACCCGGCCGTGGCCGGAGCCGCCGCCCCGGCCGGAGCGGCGGCCGCCCGGCTCTCGGCGGACTCCGTGACCCTCGGCTACTTCCCCAACCTCACCCACGCCACCGCCCTGGTCGGCGTACGGGAAGGGCTGATCCAGCGGGAACTGGGCGGCACCACCCTGAAGACCGCCACCTTCAACGCCGGTCCGGCCGAGATCGAGGCCCTGGCCGCGGGCTCCGTCGACATCGGCTTCATCGGGCCCTCGCCCGCGGTCAACGGCTACGTGAAGTCCAAGGGGCGCAGCCTGCGGATCGTCTCCGGTTCGGCCTCGGGCGGCGTCAAGCTCGTCGTGAACCCGGACAGGATCAAGACGCTGGACGACGTCCGGGGCAAGCGGATCGCCACCCCGCAGCTCGGCAACACCCAGGACGTGGCCCTCCTCGACTGGGCGGCCGCCCGCGGCTGGAAGATCGACGCGGCCAGCGGGAAGGGCGACGTGTCCGTCGTCCGCACCAACAACACCATCACCCCCGACGCCTACCGCTCCGGGGCCGTCGACGGTGCCTGGGTGCCCGAACCGACGGCCTCCAAGCTGGTCGCCGAGGGCGCCACCGTCCTCCTCGACGAGAGCGACCTGTGGCCCGGCGGGAAGTTCGTGATCACGAACGTCGTCGTGTCGCAGAAGTTCCTCAAGGAGCACCCGGACGTGGTCGAGGCCGTGCTCAGGGGCACGGTGAAGACCAACGACTGGATCAACGCCCACCGGGACGGAGCCAAGGCCTCGGCCAACGCCGCCCTGAAGACCCTCACCGGCAAGGAACTGGAGCCCGAGGTCATCGACCGCGCCTGGCCGTCCATCCTCGTCACCGACGACCCCCTGGCCGACACCCTCGGCGCCCAGGCCCAGCACGCCGCCCGGGCCGGCCTCCTGGAACGCCCCGACCTGACCGGCATCTACGACCTCGGGCCCATCGACAAGGTCCTCGGCTCCCTGCACAAGCCCCCCGTCACCCCGCCGGGCCCGGGCACCGACGACCAGAGGAGGTGACCCGCGATGGCGACCGTCCTGGTCGGCGCGGAGCCCACCACGGCCCTGGAGCGGGCCGTCCGCATCGCACACGTCTCGAAGTCCTTCCCCGGCCCCGCCGGGGACCAGCAGGTCCTGGACGACATCAGCCTCGACGTCGCCCCCGGCGAGTTCGTCACCCTCCTCGGCGCCTCCGGCTGCGGCAAGTCCACCCTGCTGAACCTGGTCGCGGGACTGGACGCGCCGACCGCCGGAAGCGTCACGACCGGCGGCCGCCCGGCCCTGATGTTCCAGGAGCACGCCCTGTTCCCGTGGCTGACCGCGGGCAAGAACATCGAACTCGCCCTGCGCCTGCGCGGCGTGCCCAAGACGGAGCGCAAGCCGGAGGCCGAACGGCTGCTGGAGCTGGTCCGGCTCGGCGGCGCGTACGGCAAGCGGGTCCACGAACTGTCCGGCGGCATGCGCCAGCGCGTCGCCCTGGCCCGCGCCCTCGCCCAGGACAGCCGCCTCCTGCTGATGGACGAGCCCTTCGCGGCCCTCGACGCCATCACCCGCGACGTCCTGCACGGCGAACTCACCCGCATCTGGGCGGAGACCGGCCTGTCGGTCCTCTTCGTCACCCACAACGTCCGCGAAGCCGTCCGCCTCGCCCAGCGCGTGGTCCTGCTCTCCTCCCGCCCCGGCCGCGTCGCCCGCGAATGGAGCGTGGACATCCCGCAGCCGCGCCGCATCGAGGACGCGGACGTCGCCGACCTGTCCCTGGAGATCACCGAACACCTGCGTGGGGAGATCCGCCGCCATGGCCAGCACTGACCTCCGGCCCCGGGAGGCGCGCGGCGCCTCCCACGAACTGGCCGGGCTCGACGCGCTCGACACCCACGACGGCGCCCGCACCCCGCTGCGCCGGGTGCTGCTCGGCAAGGCCCTGCCGCCCGCCGTCGCCGTCGCCCTGGTGCTGACGGCGTGGCAGGTGCTCGTCTGGGCCCGCGTCACCGACGACTACATGCTCCCGCCGCTGTCCGCGGTGTGGCACAGCCTGACCGACCTGTGGTTCAAGGGCACCCTCCTCGACGTGATCTGGACCAGCGTCTGGCGCGGCCTGTCCGGCTTCCTGCTGGCCCTGGCCATCGGCACCCCGCTCGGCCTGCTGGTGGCCCGCGTGAAGTTCGTCCGCGCCGCGATCGGCCCCGTCCTCCAGGGCCTGCAGTCCCTGCCGTCCGTGGCCTGGGTGCCCCCGGCGGTGCTCTGGCTGGGCCTGGACAACTCGATGATGTACGCGGTCATCCTGCTCGGCGCCACCCCCTCCATCGCGGGCGGCCTCGTCTCCGGCATCGACCAGGTCCCGCCGCTGTTCCTGCGGGCCGGCCGGTCCCTGGGCGCCACCGGACTGCGCGGCGCCCGGCACGTGGTCATGCCCGCCGCCCTCCCCGGCTACCTGGCCGGCCTCAAGCAGGGCTGGGCCTTCTCCTGGCGCTCCCTGATGGCCGCCGAGATCATCGCCAGCTCCCCCGACCTGGGCCTGGGCCTGGGCCAGTTGCTGGAATCGGGGCGCGAGACCTCGGACATGGCACGGATCTTCCTGGCCATCCTGCTGATCCTGCTGGTGGGCGTCGCCGTCGACCTCTTGGTCTTCGGCCCGCTGGAGCGGCGGATGCTGCGCCGCCGCGGCCTGCGCCCGTGAGCCGTGCGTCAGCCCGTCGGCACCGGGACGCGGGCGGCCCGGTCGTAGCGGCGCAGGACGAGCCGGACCAGCTCCGGCGCGGCGCCGAGGACGGGGGCCAGGACGTCCGCCCCGGCCGCGCGGGCGCCCGCCGCGATCCGGTCGGGGAGCCTGCCCGGTGCCAGGACGTACGGGGCGACCGCCACCCGGCGGGCCCCCTCGGCGCGCAGCGCGCGTACGACGTCCTCGGTACGGGGGCCCGCGGAGGCGGCGGCGGGCCGTACGGCGTACCAGCCGGCGGTGCGCTGCCAGTGCCGGGCGAGGGCGGCGAGGCCCTCGGCCGCCTCCGGGTCGCCGCTGCCGGCGGCCGCGAGGACCACCGCGGTGGAGGCGCGCTCTCCCCGGACGAGCCCGGCCCCGTACAGCCGGCGTTCGAGCGCCGCAGTGAGCAGCGGGTCGGGTCCGAGGACGGGGGCCCGGAGCACGGTGAGGCCGGGCGGTGCCTGGCGCAGGACGCCGGGCAGGTCCGTCTTCGCGTGGAAGGCGCGGGTCAGCAGCAGGGGCTGGACCACCACGGCGCGGATCCCGTCGCGGGCGGTGCGCGCCAGTTCCTCCGGGACGCCGGGGGCGTCGAAGCCGAGGAAGGCCGTCGCCACGCGCAGTGCGGGCCTCGTCGCCCGGATCCTGCGGGCGAGTGCGCGGACCGTCCGCGCGTGCCGCGGATCGCGGCTGCCGTGCGCGACCAGGAGCAGTGAGCCGGTCATCGGGGGCGCTTCCGCTAGCCCGCGACGAGGGCCGGAACCGGCCAGTAGGGCTCGTTCTGCAGCAGCATCGGGTCGTGGGTCAAGATGGCCCGCTCGTACTGGCTCAGTACGGGGGAGGGCTCGATGCCCTGCGACTCGATCATGTTGTGGCGGCACTGGCGGTAGACCGTCAGGGCGTCGAGCTGGCGGCCGCAGCGGTACAGCGCCCGCATGAGCAGCATGCAGAACTGTTCGTGGTTGGGGTTCCGCGAGTACAGCTCGGTCAGCTCCGGCAGGATGCGCTCGTGGCCACCGGTGCGCAGTTCCAGATCGTAAAGCAGAATGAGCGCGGAATTCCGCGCCTCCATGTACCGGGTGGACGCGGTCTGGCAGATCGGTCCGCCGGCCAGCCCGCCGAATACCGGGCCCCGCCAGCGGGAAAGTCCGGCGCGCAGGTCGGCGATGTTCTGGCGGTGTTCCGAGAGGGTGTCGGTGCCCGTTCTCGCGTGGATCGAGTCCACGGTGTCGAGGAACAGGTAGGCGTCGAGTTCCCACCGGTCGAAGAGGAACATGTAACCGGAGGTGCTCGTGACGACCCGCGAGCCCTCCCGGTCCGGCTCGACGGCTGCCAGGGTTCTGCGCACCCGGCTGACCTGCGCCTGGAGGGCGTTCTCGACTTTGTTGGGGGGTGTGGTCCCCCATAATTCGAGGATGAGGGAGTCGACCGTGACGAGCGATCCGCCGGCCGCGAGCAGGGTCGCCAGGAGCGTCTGCTGCATGGCGCCGCCGAGTCGTACGGCGACGCGCTGTTTCATTATTTCCATGGAGCCTAGGACTGAGAACAGCAACACAAACATCTCCCCGCGAGATGGAAAGAGAACGGTGTCGTGTGCACTGGCGCCGGGTGATCGATTCGGTGCCGGAAGCGGTACTCAAGTGGTACTGAATTCCTAGTGGACCGATCGGTCCCGACCGTACTTGGTCAGGTAGGAGCATGTCAATGAAGCCGCCCCCGCCCGGCTCCGGACATGACGAGGCCGTGCAACACGTCCGGCGCCGGATGCGGGGGATCCAATGGGTGCGCCAGAGGTGTTGCACGGCCGATCGTGGGGGAGGGCGCGGCCGCCACTGCGGCCGCGCCCTCCGGTCAGGCCGTGGCCTTCTGGCGGTGGCGGGCGGCGCCCGCCAGGGCCACGAGGGTGACGGCGAGGGTGATGACCGTGACGGTCCACAGCCCGGCCCGGTAGGGGGCGATCCCGCCGGTGGAGAGCGAGAAGACGGTGGCGGTGATCGCGATGACCACGCCGTTGCCGATCTGCGCGCCGGCGTTGAACAGGCCGGACACCAGGCCCTGTTCGCTGGGCTCGGCGCTGCCGACGGCGGCGATGTTCAGGGCCGGGTAGACCGCGGCGAAGCCGAGGCCGCCGAGGAGCTGCTGGGCGAAGAGGGTGACCAGCGGGTCGACGTCGCCCATCAGCAGGACCCAGCCGAGGTAGCCGATGCTCAGCAGCACCAGGCCGCCGGTCGCGACCGGCCAGGGGCCGTACTTGGTGACCAGCGCGGCGCCGTAGCGGGCGGTGCCCGCCGTCAGCACGCCGCCGAGGAGGAAGGCGAGGCCGGCCTCCAGCGGGGACCAGCCCAGCTGCTCCTGGTAGTAGAGGGTCAGCACGAACTGGAAGGAGACGTAGGCGCCGAAGAAGAGCATCGAGACCAGGGCGCGGGTCAGCTGGCCCTTGCGGAAGACGGAGAGCGGGACGAGCGGCGCCGGGTGGCGGCTCTCGACCAGCGCGAACAGCGGGAAGAGGATGACGGCGGCGACGAGCGAACCGATGGTCTGCGCGTCGGACCAGCCGTCACTGGCGGCCCGGCTGAGTCCGTAGACGAGCGCCACCGCGCCGGCCGTCACGGTGACGGCTCCGAGGACGTCGAGGCTGCCGCTCTTGCCCTTCTCCTGCTGCGCGGGCACCACGGATGCGGCGAGCAGTGCGACGAGGGCACCGGCCACGGCGGGGGCGAAGAGCACCAGGCGCCAGGAGATGCCCGCCATCAGGCCGCCGAGGATCAGACCGAGGGAGTAACCGGCCGAGGCCACGGCCAGGAAGGTGCCGAGCGCGCGGTTGCGGGACTGCTCGTCACGGAAGGCGTCGAGCAGGATCGCCATCGCCGCGGGCGCGGTGATGCCCGCGCTGACGCCCTTGAGGAGACGGGCCACGACCAGGAGCACGCCGTCGTCGGCGAAACCGCCCAGGACGCTGGCGACCACGAAGACGGCCAGCCAGCCGATCAGCAGCTTCTTGCGGTTGTACAGGTCGGCCAGCCGGCCGCCCAGCAGCAGGAACCCGCCGAATCCGAGCGCGTAGGCCGAGACGACCCACTGGAGGGAGGAGGTCGACATCCCCAGGTCCGCCTGGACCAGGGGGAGGGCCGGGCCCATGCTCGCGATGTCCATCGCGTCGAGGAACTGCACCGCGCACACGACCAGGAGCAGCAGCGGAAGGCTCTTGACCACGGGTGCGGGAGGTACCGCCCGTGCGAGGGGAGGGGAGGTCGGGGATGCCTCGGTCATGATCAGACTCCGATCGGAGTGTCGTCGGAAGCAGCGAGACGCAGCAGGTAAATGACGGACCGATCAGTCCTGGACTGATCGGTCCATTTCTAGCGCTCACAAACCCCTGTGTCAAACGTATGCTGGGATCCGCGGGGGAGAGGGGAAGGAGTTCAGACATGGCGCGTACACCGGCACCAGGTACGAGGCGGCGGATTCTGGAGGCCTCGGCCAAACTCTTCGGTGAGCAGGGGGTCCGGGCCGTCGGCATGCAGCAGGTGATCGACGCGACCGGCGTGGGCAAGAGCCTGCTCTACCGCGAGTTCGCCAGCAAGGACGAGCTCATCGCCGCCTGGCTCCGCGAGAGCGACGCCCAGTGGTGGGAGCGGGCCGAGGAGGTCACGTCGCCCCACAGCGGCGACCCGGTCCGCCAGATCATGGCGCTCATGGAGTTCTTCCACGCCAGCGTCCAGGAACCCGACTTCCACGGCTGCATCTACTACAACACCTCCAGCGAGTTCCGCGACCCGCAGCACCCGGGCCGCCAGGAGGCGACGCTGCACCTCAAGGGCCTGCGCAACTGGCTCCGGGACATGGGCTCCCAGGCCGGCGCCGAGGACCCCGACGCCCTGGCCGACACGCTGATGCTCGTCATCGGCGGCCTGCTGGCCAACGGCGAGGTGCTCGGCACGGACGGCCCCGCCCGCATGGCCCTGGCCACCGCCGAACTGGTCCTGCGCCAGTACTGCCCGAACGCGCTGGCGGGCGCCGCGCTCTGACCCGCGTCCCCGGACGCGACCGGCCCCGCGGCAGCTCTGTGCCGCGGGGCCGGTGCGTGCGCGCCGCGGGTCCCCGTCAGGGGCCGGAGACACCGGTGCGCCGGGGCCGCGCCGCGCGTACCGCCACGCCGTGCTCCTCGTACCCGTCGTCGTAGACGAACGACGAGGGCATGCGGTCGTGGAACTGGTAGTCGGCCTGAATTCGCCCGTCCTCGGCGAGCACGACGATGTCCTGGCCGGACATCTCCATCTCGCCCGTGGCCGCCGAGACCATCACCCAGTTGAACCGGACGACGTCGTGGTGGCCGGTCGCGTTGTTCGCGGACCGGAACTCGTAGCCCATCGGCCCGTACACCTGGTGCGTGTACGCCAGTTGGTCCAGGAGCGCCGCGTGCCCGCGGACCGGGTCCTTGCGGTAGAAGACGTACGTGCAGTCCGGCGCGTACAGCGCGTGCACCATCTCGCGCCGTCGCCGCGCGTCGGTCTCGTTCCACAACGCGACGTAGCGCGTGAGGAGTTCGTTCGGTCGGGGCAGCATGACGGTGAACCTCCGGTTCTGCGGGGACGCCGCCCGCTCAGCGCGCCGCGGCGTACCGCGGCAGCAGCTGGGCCAGGTCGGCGGTGATGGCGCGGGCGTGGGACCGCAGGTAGAAGTGGTCCCCGGGGAAGGTCCGGCACCCCAGGAACTCCGGCGTCCGCCCGGCCCACGACCGCATGGCCTCGGGCGCGAGGAGGGGATCCTCGCGCCCGGAGTACGCGACGACGGGACAGCCCACGGCCGCCCCGTCGTCCAGGTGGTCGGCGCACACCGCGCCGTCCGCGCCCATCGCCCGCACCGCCGCCGCCAGCAGCTCCGGGTCCGCCGCCACCTCGGGCGGCAGCCCGCCCAGCAGCCGCAGCGCCTCCAGGGGGTCCGCGGACAGCGCGGTGGGCGCCGAGAAGCCCCGCGGCGCCCACCCCGACACGGCGAGCAGCGCCGGCCCGGGCAGGCCCCGCCGCTCCAGCTCCACCGTCAGCCGGTAGCCCAGCAGGGCCCCCATCGAGTGCCCGAACACCGCGTAGGCGCGCCCGTCCAGCTCGTCCGAGACCACCCGCGCGAGCGCCTGCGCCAGCGGGACCAGCCGGGTGTACGGGGCCTCGCGCCGCCGCTCCTGGCGCCCGGGCAGCTGCACGGCCTGGACGGCCACCGAGGCGGGCAGCCGCCCCGGCCACTCCCGGTACATCGAGGCGCCGCCCCCGCTGTGGTGCAGCAGGAACAGCCGCATCCCGGCGTCCGGTTCGGCGTCGGCCGGATGCAGCCACCGCGCGGCGCCCTGCACCTCGGGCAGCGGGCCCGGGGGGCGCGGCGCCGCCGGGGCGTCCCTCGCCTCCACGGCGGGCTATGCGGCGGCGGGGGAGGCGGCCGGGGCGGCGGGGGCGGCGCTCGGGGCGGCCCCGGCCGGGTGGCGTTCGCGCAGCACCCGGCGCAGCACCTTCCCGGTGGGATTGCGCGGCAGCGCCGTCACGATGTCGTACCCGGTGGGGATCTTGAACCCGGCGAGGCGGCCGTTCAGGAACCTCAGGAAGTCCCTCGGGACGGCCTCGGCGCCCGCCCGCAGCACCACCGCGGCCCGTACGGCCTCGCCCCAGTCGGGATGCGGGACCCCGTACACGCAGACCTCGGCGACGGCGGGGTGGGCGCGCAGCGCGTTCTCCACCTCCGTGGGGTAGATGTTCTGGCCCGCGACGATGATCGTGTCGCCCACGCGGTCCGCGAGGAAGAGGTAGCCGTCGGCGTCCAGATGGCCCATGTCGCCCATGGCCAGCCACTGGCCGCCGGGGCCGTCCGCGCCGCCGGAGCCGTCCGTGCCGCCGGAGCCGTCCGTGCCGCCGGGGCCGTCCGTGCCGGCCGGGCCGTCGGACAGGGCCGCCGCCGTGGCCTCCGGCAGCCGCCAGTACCCCAGGAAGCGGGCCGGGCTCTTGATGACGACCCGGCCCACCTCGCCCGCCGGCAGCGCCCGCCCCTCCCCGTCGAGGATCCGCACCTCGTTGCCGGGCAGCGCCCGGCCCGCGGAGGCGAGCACCCGGGAGTCCGGAGTGTGGTCCGAGGGCGCCAGGCAGGTGACGAAACTGCCCGCCTCGGCCGACGAATAGCCCTGGGCCAGCTCGCAGCCCAGTACGTCGATGCAGGTCAGCAGCAGCTCACGGTCGATGGGGGAGCCGCTGTACACCACCTTGCGCAGCGAGGCGAAGGTCTCGCGGCCGGTGCCCTTCTCGGTCAGCATCATCCGCAGCATCGCGGGCGCGGCCCACAGGGTCGTGATCCCGTGCCGCTCGATCAGCCGCGTCGCCTCGTCCGCGATGAACTGACGCATGATCACCGTGGTGGCGCCGGCGTTGAAGGAGTGCATGAACCAGCCGAACCCGGAGGTGTGCAGGGCCGGGAAGCAGCTCAGCCCCCGGTCCTGCGGGCGCCAGTCGATCCAGTCCACCCCGGCGGCCCGGCTGTCCGCGATGAAGGTGAAGAAGGTCCGCTGGGCCAGCACCACCCCCTTCGGCAGGCCGGTCGTCCCGCTCGTGTACAGCTGCGCCACCGGGTCGTCGAAGCCCACGGCCCCGGCGGTGGGCGGATCGGTGTCCGCCGCGTCGCCCTTCCAGCCGAGGAAACCGGCCGCCAGGTGCGCGTCCGAGTCCATTTCGACGACCCGGCCCAGACGCGGCAGGAGCGCCCGCAGCTTGTCCACCAGCGGGCGGAACGCCCGCTCCACGAAGAGGAGTTCGGCCTGCGAATCGCGCAGGACGTGCTCGACCTCGCCGACCGTGAGCCGTGAGTTGACGGGCACCAGCACCGCCCCCGCCTTGGCGCAGCCGAGCGCGAGGTCGAAGTAGTACTCCGACTCCCGGCCCAGGTAGCCCACCCGGGCCCCCGCGCCCAGGCCGGCCGCCAGCAGCGCGTGCGCCGTGCGGTTGCTCTCCCGGTGCAGCTGCCCGTAGGTCAGCGCGCGGTCCTCGCAGATCACCGCCGGCTGGTCGGGCCGGGTCCGGGCGTGCGACGCCGCGCGGGCGGCGAGGGTCCGGTCCTCCGTACGGTGGTTGTCCATGGGTTCCCCTGAGTCGTCTGTGCCGTGAGTGTCATCGGAGTCGTCCGGGCCGGCTGCGGGCCGCGGCCCGGGAAGGGTGTTCAGCGGGCCGCCCCCACCGGCTCCGGCGCGAGGCGGTGCGCGAGCATCTCGGCCAGTTCGTCCACCGAGGGGTGGTCGAACACCGCGGAGGAGACCAGCGGCACCCGCAGCCGCGTCTCCAGCTGCGTCTTGAGCACGATCGCCGTCAGCGAGTCCACGCCCAGCTCCAGGAAGCCCGCCCGGGTGTCCACGTACTCCGGGTCGTCGATCGCGAGCAGCGCCGCCACCGTGGCCCGCACCAGCGACACCAGGGCCGCCAGCCGCTGCGCGGGCTCCGCCGCCGCCAGCGCCGCCACGTCCAGCGGGCCGGCGGCCTGCGCCGCCTCCGCCGCCCGTACCGTGTCCGAGGCCTCCACCGGCCGGTCCGGCAGCCGGGTGAAGCCCATCCCGGACAGCTGCGCCACCGGCCGCGGCGCCCCCTCGGGCCCGTCCTCCAGCAGCACCAGGTCCAGCGTGAACGCCGGGCCGCCGGCCGCCCCGGAGGCGTCCGCGGCGTGCTCCACGCGCACCGCCGAGCGCAGCGCCCCGCCGCGCGGCTTCTTGAACACGCGCAGCCGGCCCACGCTCGTGGCCACGTACCGGCGGCCGTCGTCGGCGAGCGCGGCCAGGGCGTGCGTGGCCCCGTCCAGCAGCGGCGGCGGGAGCAGCTCGGCGCGCGAGAGGTCCCCGCCCGTCAGCTCCGTCACCGCGAAGCCGGGCCCGTACGCGGTCACCGCGCGGGCCCGCAGGAACTGCGGCCCGTACTCCAGACCGGCCTCGGCGTACGCGGCCCGCACCTGCCCGGCGTCCATCACCCGGGAGGGCCGGATCCCGGCCGAGGCGGCCAGCAGCCCCAGCAGGGCCCGCCCCTCCCCGGCGGGGGCCCCGCCGTCCGCGGCGGGCTCCGCCGCGATCCACGCGGTGGCGTGCAGCCGTTCCGCTCCGTCGGCGGCCTGCTCGGCGGCGGCCCGGCTGGAGATCTCCACCGACAGCCCGCCGTCCGGCTCCGCCCGTACCCGGGTCACCAGCAGCACCGGCCGGTCCGTCAGGAACAGCGCCTCGTGGAAGCGGACGTCCTCGACCGCCCGGCCGGTGTCCCCGTGGACCTCGTCCTGCACCGCGAGCAGTACCTCCAGGTAGGCCGTCGCGGGCAGGAAGGCCTGCCCGCCGATCGTGTGGTCGGCCAGGTACGCGGGCGCCCCCGCGCTGATGCGCGCCGTGAACTCCCGCCGCCCGCCGGCCGCCGCGCCCTCCCGGCCCAGCAGCGGGTGCAGCCCCTCGGCGGAGCCGCCGCGCGCCGCCGGCCGGGCCGGGAGCCGGTAGCCGCGCCGGTCGAAGGCGTAGGGCGGCAGCGGGATCCGCCGCCCCGGCCCGCCCGCGTGGACCTCGCCCCAGGCGATGTTCAGCCCCGCCGCGTACGCCCCGGCGAGCGCGGCGTCCAGGGGGGCGGCCGTCGGGTCCTTGCGGCGCAGGCAGCTCAGCCAGCGGTGCTGCTCCTGCGGTACGCAGCCGCGGGCCAGCGACGTCAGCGCGGTGGAGGGGCCCACCTCCAGGAACACGTGGCGGCCGCGCTCGGCGATCGTGCGGACCCCGGCCGCGAACTCGACCGTCTCGCTCACGTGCCGCACCCAGTACTCGGGCGTCGCCAGCTCCCGCGGGTCCGCGATCCGCCCCGTCAGGTTCGACACCAGCGGCAGCCGCGGCTCCCCGAAGGAGATCCCCCGCAGCACCCGGGCCAGCGGCTCGGCCACCCCGGCCATCAGCGGCGAGTGGAACGCCGCCGTCACGTGCAGCGGGGTCACCGTCCACCCGCGCCCGCGCAGTTCCCCGGCCGCCTGCGCGAGGGAGTCCTCCCCGCCCGAGAGGACGCACTGCCCGGGCGCGTTGACGGCGGCCAGCGCCAGGTCCGGCCACCGCTCCAGCAGCGGCCGCACCTCGTCGGCGGGCGCCGCGACGGCCGCCATCGAGCCGGGCAGCGACACCGACTCGATCAGGCGCGAGCGGGCGGCGAGGAAGGCCGCCCCGTCGGCGAGGGAGAACAGCCCGGCGACGGTGGCCGCGACGATCTCGCCGACGCTGTGCCCGATCAGCACGCTCGGCCGGATCCCCCACGACAGCCACAGCCGGGCCAGCGCGTACTCCAGGGTGAACAGCGCCGCGTGCGTGAACGCCGTACGGGCCAGGGTCTCCTCGGCGTCCGGCGCCTCCCCGAACATCACCGCCGTCACCGACCGGCCCAGCAGCGGCGCGAAGAGCGCGTCGCACTCGTCCACGCAGCGCGTGAAGACGGGGTGGCGCCCGTACAGGGCCCGGCCCATGCCCACGTACTGCGAACCGGACCCGGTGAACAGGAACGCCACCTTGCGGAAGGCGTCCGGCTTGTCCTCCCCGCGCGGCGGGGCGCTCCACCGCTCCAGCCGGCCGGCCAGTTCGGCGGTGGAGGCCACGGCCGCGGCGGCGCGGAAGCGGAAGTGCGAGCGGTCCGTGGCGCGGGTGCGGCACAGGTCGGCGAGGGAGGTGGCGGGGTGCTCGGCGAGGAAGCGGGCGTACCGCTCGGCCTGCAGGCGCAGCGCCGGCCGGGACTTCGCGGACAGCGTGAACACCTGCCCCCCGTACGCCTGCGCCCTCCCGGCATCGGCATCGGCATCGGAGGCCCCGGCACCGGCCTCCGCGCCGTCGCCGAGGGCCTCCGCGCCCGTCCCCGGAGCGGGCGGCTCCTCCAGCACCGCCACCGCGATGGCCCCGGCGACCCCGAAGCCGTTGACGGTGGCCCGCCGCACCGGCGCGTCCCAGGGCTTCTCCCGCTCCGCCACCTCGATCGGATACGTGTCCCACGGGATCCGCCCGGACAGGTTGCGCCACACGTGCGGGAAGAACGTCTTCGCCCGCATCTGGGTGATCACCTTGATCACCCCGCCCAGCCCGGCGGCCGGCTCCATGTGCCCGATGTTGGCCTTCAGCGAGCCGATGGTCAGCGGGTTCTCCCGGTCGTGCGAGGCCCCGAACACGCCGTTCACCGAGCCCAGCTCGATCGGATCGCCCAGCGGCGTCCCCGTCCCGTGCGCCTCCACGTACTGGATGTCGCCCGGCTCCAGGCGCGCGTTGGCCAGCGCCGCCCGCATCACGGCCTCCTGCGCCGTCCCGTTGGGCGCGCTCAGCCCCGCGCTCTCGCCGTCCTGCCCGATCGCGGTCCCCCGGACGAGGGCCAGGATCCGGTCACCGTCGACCAGCGCGTCCGACAGCCGCTTCAGCACCAGCGCCCCGCAGCCCTCGGCGCGCGCGTAACCGTCCGCGCTCTCGTCGAAGGTCTTGCAGTGCCCGTCCGGGGCCAGCATCTGCCCGTGCGAGAGGATCACGAACGAGCGCGGGTTGTGCAGCGCGTTCACCGCCGCGCACAGCGCGATGCCGCACTCGCGCCGCCGCAGGCCCTCCACCGCCAGGTGCAGGGCGGTCAGCGAAGCCGCGCACGCCGTGTCCGTCGTCAGGCTCGGACCGCGCCAGCCCAGGAAGTACGAGAGCCGCCCCGACATCGAGTAGCCGCCGAGCCCGGTCGTCAGGCTCCCGTCCAGCTGCTCGTCCGAGAGCCCCTCCAGCTCCAGCGCGAAGTCCAGGGGGGACGCCCCGACGTAGACGCCGCCGTCACCGTGGCGAAGACCGGCCGGATCGAGCCCGGCGTCCTCCAGGGCCTCCCACACCGTCTCCAGCAGCAGCCGCTGGCCCGGGTCGATGAAGGGGGCCTGCCGGGGCGGAATGTTGAAGAACTGCGCGTCGAACTCGTCAATGCGGTCGAGGAAGCCGCCCGCCACCGCCGTGATGTCATCGTCCGCCACCTCGGGAACCCACCGGTCCCGGGGCAGCGGAACAATTCCGGAGCGCCCGTCCCGCAGGAAGGAATCGAGATCGGAAATCGAATGGCTGCCACCGGGGAGCCGCATTCCGACACCGACCACGGCGATCGGCTCGTGCTTCTCCAGCAGGAATTGCCCGAGCGCCCGGTTCTGCCGGCCGACCGTCTCCTCGGCCGCTTCGAGCCTTTCCCGGATTTCCCTCACCGATTCGAATTCCCGCGTGTCCCGCGTGTCCCGCGCGTCCGGAGTTCCCGGCATGGTGGCGGCCTTTCTCTCAGTTGGCGTCGAAGATGTCGGCCAGTACGTCCGAGGCCAGATAGTCGGTGAGCCGCTCGACGGTGGGCTGGTTGAACAGGGCCGTGCTGCTGATGCCCCGCCCCAGCTGCTCCTCCAGCCGCTGCTTGACCTGCGTCAGCAGCAGGGACGTCATACCGAGCTCGAAGAAGCTGTCCTCCACGGGCAGCTCCTCGTCCTCGGGCATGAGCAGCGCCGTCTTGAATTCCGCCACGACGATTTCTTCCAGAACCGTCCGGCGTTCCGACCGGGGTGAGGACACTAATTGTTCTGTCATACCGGTCGAGTGAAGCACGCAGCCCGTGACGACCGGCTGACGTCGTCCTGACCCGGCCGGCCCGTCAGTTCAGCGTCAGTACGGCTGTGGGAACCTCGGCATGCAGGAGCGGAGCGGTCGAAGCCGGTGTGGAGGAGTTCACGATGCAGACCCAGGCACGGGAAGAACTGCGGACCAACGGATATGCGTTGCTGCCCGCCGACCGGCTCGTCCTCGACGCCGAATTGCGGCAGCACGTCAAGGAATTGGCCGCCGAGTGGGAGAACCTGGAGACGGACCAGTACCTGAAGGGCGGCTCGCGCTTCCGCGAGCGCCGCTACGACCGGTTCTTCTTCGTGCCGCGCACCGGCGAGGTCAGGCTGCGCCCGCACCGCCCCTACTTCCAGTCGATGAACGCCAACGACTACGCGGGCGGCATCGACCGCGACGTGGCCCCGCTCAGCCGCACCACCCTGGACAACCCGCTGCTGACCCGGCTCCTGCGGTCCGACTTCGAGAAGTTCCCGGTCCCCGAGGACGCCTGGCTCGACGACCCGTGGGACGTCCAGTGCCACCAGTTCCGGATCATCAGCACCCCCGACGAGACGGGCGAGCCCACTCCCGAGGGGCCGCACCGCGACGAGGTCGACTTCGGCGTGATCCACCTCATGGGCCGCTTCAACGCGCAGGGCGGCGAGTCCCAGGTCTACAGCCTGGAGAAGGAGCTCGTCGCCGAGTTCACCCTCACCGAGCGGATGGACACCATGTTCTGGGCCGACGGGCAGATCCTGCACGCGGTGCGCCCGATCTTCCCGCAGGACCCGTCGAAGGCGGCCGTCCGGGACGTGCTGATCATGGGCTACAAGCACACGCCGGAGCTGGTGCGGGAAGAGCCGGCCCACTGAGATGGAGACCACGCCCACCACCACGCCCGCACCCACCACCACGACCGAGGTCCGCCGCGTCGACCGCGTGGTCATCCGTTTCGCGGGTGATTCGGGTGACGGTATGCAGCTGACGGGTGACCGTTTCACGTCGGAGACGGCGTCTTTCGGGAACGATCTGTCGACG
>NZ_JBICWZ010000037.1:0-13186 GCF_043199995.1 Streptomyces sp. NPDC048507
GGGATGGGGGATGACCGGCGGGATGACCAGGATGACTTCACATGAACTCCGAACTCATCGACCCCATTCACCCCCAACCAGCAAAAGGTCATCGGGTCGACCCGGCGTGATGGCTCTGCGGATTGGCTGCCTGCGCCGGGGCAGCCCCTCTCCGTATATGTGGGGCCAGGGGTCGGGACGCATGCAGACGACAGGGTGCGTGCGAACCTCGGATTCAGCTGGTCTGATCGGCTGCGTCGAGCTCAAGCGGCCTGCTGCTGATGGCAAATTGGGTCTGGTCGCCTAGGCCTGCTTTCGTGCCAGGTGGGGTGGAACCGGAGGAGTGGATGCATGGGCCAGGCGCGCCTCCATCCCTCCTGCGCGTGGCTGCCATCGTCTCGACGGTCCTCGGTCGTTGGCTCGCAAGAGGGGTGCTAGCTCAGCAACTTGGGTTGTGGCGTACGCCATAAACTGGCAGTTCGCACCTTTTGTACCATCGATTCTAATGTGATGTGTGTCACAGACGACAGGCGGCCATCGGAGGGGTCGGGCTCCTTAGAGGTCTAGACATCCCGCGAGTTGACCCGGTAAACGGAATCCAGCACATCAGCTTGTTGTGTGGCCTTACATAGGCCCACGGATGGCCACTGGGAGCGGATCATCATGATCGTTTAGACAGCGCGCGGAGTAGGCTGCGTGCCTCGAGATGGGTGGGTCGGCCACTACGCCCGGTACCGCTGCGGAGAGGATTGGCCCATGACGCGCCCGATGCTGACCCAGCGGGAGGCGGCCGCCGCGTGCGGCGTCAGCCGCTCCACCATCCGCCGCCGCCGTGAGGCCGGTGACCTGCCCGGCTCGGTGGAGGACCCCACGCGGGGCTGGATGATCCCGGTGGACGCCCTGCTGGCCGCGGGATTCCGGCTGAACGCCCCCGCCCCGGCAGACCCCGCCCCCGAGGCTCTGGCTGGCCCCGCCGCTCCGGCCGATGGCCAAGGCCAGGACGCGGCCGCCTTGCGCACCGAGCTGGACCGGATCCGCGCGGAGCACGCCCTGGCCCTGGCCGAGGCCCGGTTCGGGCAGCAACTGGCCCAGGCCGAGGCCGAGCACCTGCGTGTGCAGCTGGCGGAGCGAGGCGAGCGGATCGCCGACTTGCAGCGGGCGGTGGCTGCCCTGACCCCGGCTCCGGAGCGGGCCGCGCTCACCCCGGCGCCGGGCGGGCCGACCGTGCCCGGCCAGGCCCAGGCCGAACCGGCGTCCGCCCCGGCCCCGGCCGCCGAGGCGGGCGGGCCGCGTCGGCGGTGGTGGGGCGGCCGGGCCTGACCTCGGACGCACCGCGGCGGGCGGCACCCGGGGTGCCGCCCGCCGCCGTTCGTTCAGTGCCCGGGATCCAGCGCGGTCTCCAGCTGGGTCGGCCGGTAGCCGGACTCCAGCAGGACCGCCGCCGCCTTGCGGATGTCCCCGGCGGCCGTCTGCTTCACGCCCAGCGCCTCCATCACCATGGTGAGCGGGACCAGGTCGACATGCTGCTCCGCCGTCTCCGGGCGGGCGCCGGCCGTCAGCAGCATGCGGGCCACCAGCCGCTCATTGCGCTCACGCGGGGTCAGACGGGCGTAGTCCTCGGCCTGCTGGGCCCGCGCCTCGATCATCGAGGCCTCGTACCGGGCCTGCGCCGCCGCATTGGACGCCTCGGCGGCCGCCTGAAGCGCGGCCTGCTTGTCGGCCCTGGCCCGCTCCGCCTCTGCACGCTCCCGGGCGGCGGTCGCGTTCTGGCGCTCCGTCTCCGCCTCCGCGCGGGCCTTCTCCGCGCGCTGCTTCTCCGCTTCCGCCTCCGCGCGCTCCGACTCCGCGAGGTCCTCGGCCGCCTTCCGGCGCGCGGCCGCCGCCCGCTCCGACTCCAGCGCCTCCGACTCCGCGAGTGACTGCCGCTCCGCCGCCGTACGCCGGTGCTCCGCAGCCACCTTCGCGGCCGCCGCCTCCGACTCCGCCGCCGCGCGGGCCGCCTCCGCCTTCGCGGCCGCCGTGCCCGTCCGCGCCGCCTGCTCCAGCTTGATCACCTCGACGTCGGTGTCGTCGGTGAGCGCCGCCACCGCAGCGGCCTTCTTCCTCAGACGCTCGCGCTCCGCCTCCGCGTCCCGGCGCTCCGCCTCCTCGCGCTGGCGCTCCGCCTCGGCGTGCTGCCGCGCGTCTTCCTCCTCGCGCTTCTGCTCCTCGCGCCGCTCCGCCTCGGCCCGCCACTTCGCCGGGAGAGCTAGCGCCTCCTCCACGGTGAACCCCTGGCCTGCCATCGTCATCGGCAGCATCTGTTCGTCGGTGGCGCGCGCCAGGTCGCCGTCCAGCTCCTGCTTGAGCCAGACACGGTAGCCCTCCAGCTCCCGCTTGCGCTGGACCATCTCCGGGTACGAGCGGATGTTGGCGAGCCGCATTTCCCGGTACAGCCGCGGGGTCTTCCACGGGGAGAGCGCCCAGCGGTGCAGCGGGATCCGGTCGATGGCGGTGCCGTCCTCCAGCTGCGTGGCGTGCACGATCAGCCGCCGCGCGGCCTCCACCCCGACCACGAACAGGACGGGCATCAGCCCGTGCCAGAACACCCGCACCGGGCCGGGCAGCACCGCGGCGGCCGCCCCCTCGGTTGCCGTGGCCACGGCCGCGCCGGCCGCCGCGTTGATGATGACCGTGGCCGCCGTCATGCCGTGCGCGGCGAACCGCAGCAGCGGCCAGGGGGTCCGGCGGCGGGTCATGTAGAGGTCCAGGGCGAGGAACCCGATGATCGCGCCGTCCAGGCCGATCGGGATCCACGGGGCCAGCCAGCCAGCGAACCCTGCGGCCGCCGCCTTGTCCGCAACCGTGGTGTACGACGCGGCGAAACCGATCACGGCGACCGGGATCATCCCGACCAGAGCGGCCACCGCGAGCACCTTGGAGACCCGGCCGGCCCCGGCCGAACCGGCCGACGGGTCGGCCACGGTGGCCGGGTCCACGGGAGCGGTGGCCCCGGCCGTGGACACCCCCTGACCGGCCACCCCCGGCCGACCCTGGCCGCCCAGACGGGGCGCGGCCGGAGCGCCATCCGGTCGGGCCGGAGCGCCCGGCCGTGGCCCCGGAGCGGCCCCGGCCGTGGCCGGAGTGGCCGGGGCCACGGCCTCCCCCTGGCCGGTCGTCTGGCCGTGCGTCAGCGTCGTTTCCATCCGGGCAGTCTCCCCCCTCGGGGGTGCGGCCGGAGCACCGGCCCGCCCAACCGGAGCGGGAGCCGGTCCGGCCGGAGCGAACGGGACGGGCGGCCGGGTCAGATCGTCGAGCATGTGGTGCGTCGTCACAGGAACCTCCAGAACAGGGTCTTGGGGGGCGGGCCGGGAGACTGCTCCCGGCCCGCCGGATCGAACGGCCGCGGTGGCCTGTCCCTCCGGGGAGGGATGCTCTTCCACGGCGTGAGGGGCGGCCGGTCAGCGGCCGAGGTGCGCAGCGATGTCCGCGTTGAGCGCGGCGGCCGCCTCCGAGGCGTTCCGTATGGCCGCGGCCGCGTCCTCCGCCTGCTGCTGCGCCTGGGCCTGCTGGAGCCGGGCGGCCTCGTAGTCGGCCTGAGCCTGCGCGGCGTTCACCGGGCAGCCCCGGCGAGGAGGGCGGCGTTCAGGCGGGCGGTCCAGCCCCCGCACGCCGGGCACCGGTAGGTGCCGCGGGTCCGGTCCTGCTTCATCCGCCGGCCGTGGCAGCGCGGCGCCGTCGCCCGGCTCACCGCCGACCCCACCGGCAGGCGCCGCTGCTGTCCTTGTCCTGGCCTGCCACGGGCTTGGCCTCGGCCGTGAACCAGCCGCCCCGGCTGGCGCTGTAATCGGTGGCGTGGCGCTCGCGGTCCGCGTCACTCTGGCCCTGGGCCAGCTCGCTCTGGGAGATCGTCTTGCGGAATGCCATGATGTGGCTCCGTCTCTCGTGAGGGATGGAAGCCCCGGGGCGGCCGCCCAACTGCCAAGAAAGTCGGTCGCCTCGGGGTGTCTTGTTTCTGGTGCTCCCGACCCCTCTCGGGGGTCGGCGTCTGAGGTGTCAGGGAAGCGCGTCAGGCCCCCTGTCAGGGCCTGCTAGGAGTCCGATAGAACCGCAGGTCAGAGGGTCGATAGGCCTGCCTATCGGGTGCCCTGGGAGAGGGCCTGGGACGGGGTCGGGGAGAGGTCCTGGCCGGGGTCCAGCAGACCCCCCGGAATCAGCCGCAGGACGGCCGCAGCAGGGGTGCTGTCGGGGGCCGGGACGGGGGCCGCGGCGGGGGTGTTGGCCGCGGGTTCGGCGGGGGTCTCCCCGACCGGCTGAGCGGGCACCCGTACCGCCTCGACGGGGGCCTCCCCCAGGGGCCGGACGGAGGCCTCGGAGCGGGCCCTCAGCAGGGCCCCGGGGGCCATGCCGAGGACCTCGGTCGCCATGTCCACCCGCACCCCCACCCGGGTCACCGGCCTGCCGCCGATCCGCATCCCGATCTCCTTGGTCGGCAGGCCGACGCGCTCCACCCATTGGCGGAACTCCGGCACCTCCGTACCGGCGGAGACCAGGCCCGCCGCGCTCGCCGAGGCCAGCACGATGTCCAGGTGGACCCCGGCGCGCCGAGCCGCCTCGGCGTCGGCCAGCGCCCGCAGCACGTGCAGCATCAGCACCGTCCCCCGGTCCACGGGCTGCTCCTCTTCCTGCTCTACGTTCTGCTGCTCCTCCTGCTCCGCGGCGTGCTTTTCGTCCTCGGCCGGCTCTTCCTCGTGGTCCTGGTCCTGGTCCTGGTCCTGCTTCGCGGACCGCGCGGCCCACCGGGTGGCCCGGATCGCCTCAGCCTCCGCGAGGGAGGGCCCGGCCATCAGGGCGCCGGTGGTCCAGGCCGTGAGTGCGCCGGTGGTGATCAGCCCGGACCAGGAGTCCCAGACCTGGCCGCCCCAGGCGGCCGCCGGGCCGGCCACGACCTGGACAAGAACGGCCACTCCGACGGCGGTGACTGCGCCGCCGAGCCCCAGCAGGGCCAGGGCCTCCCACAGGGGCCGGGCCGACGCTGCCCGGATCGCCGTCTCCGCCTGCGCGGACAGCACCACGGTCTTCGGCACCTCGTCGTCGGCCAGGCACTCGTCGTCGTCCTCGGCCAGGTCGTCGTCATCATCGAGGTCGGCGGCGGCCGCCTTCGCGGCTGCGGCCCTCGCCTTCTTCGCGGCGGCGGCGCGCTTGCGCTGGCGGGTCTCGGCAGCCTTGACGGCCTTGGCGCGGGCCTGTGCCTCCCGGGTCGGGTCCAGGGACACCGCCCGCCAGATACCGCCCGCGAGGGCGCCCAGGCACCGGCACCCCAGACCCAGCAGCCGCACCGAGCCCCGGGTCAGTACGACCCACACCGGGCCCATACCGTTCCCGACGGCCCGCACCTCACCCGCCACGCCCCGCAGGCCGGCGGTGTGCTGGGCGGCCATCACATGCCGCCCAGCTTCGTTGCCATGGTGGTGACCAGGGTGGTCGCGAGCGCCCAGATTCCCCCGGCTCCGGCAAACGTCCACCCGGCGCCGACGCCGAGGAACGCGGGCATCCAGAGGTTCTTCCACTTCGGAATGAAGATCATCAAGCTACTGCCGAGCGCGACGGCGCCGAGCCCGAAGTTGCCGAAGCTGAGGCCCTCCATCAGGCCGCGGGGGACCTCCGCCGCGCCGGAGGCGACGCTGCCCCACATCCCGGACGCGGAGGCGGACAGCGTGCTGAACACGATGCCGAGGATGCCCGCCTTGTCCCTGTCCAGCTTCATGCGGTCGGATCCGCGCAGGCCGCTGAACAGCAGGAATCCCATCGCGAAGGCGAGGCCCGACACGCCGACGCTACCGAGGAGGGAGCCGCCGCCCGTGGCGGCGAGCACGGTGTCGGTCGCGAGGATCTGGTTGGGGGTCACAGCAGCGCTCCGGGGGCGTAGAGGGCCGCCGACAGGGCGACCGTGGCGAGGGGGATGTGAGCGGCCCAGCGCAGCGGCGGGGCCCAGTTACGGGCGCGGGCCCGGCGATCCAGAGCGGCCCAGCAGCCGGTACCGGCCAGGGCGGCCATAACGGCCGGGGCGGCGAGCGCGGGCCAGGGAGCGGCCCACGCGAAGACCTCCGCCACCAGACCGGTGCTGCCCTGGCCCCAGGCCAGCCCCGCAATCAGCCCGGCCGGAGCGGCCAGCGCGCCGTACGGCAGGTACGGGCGCAGCGCCCGGCCGAGCCGCCATCCCGCCCACCCCGCGCAGCATGCGACCGCGGCCGTGGTGACCGGGAGGACCGAGACCATCGCGGAGTCCAGCCACGCGGCCCCGCCCATCTGATTGCCGGTCAGCCCCCACAACGCGCCGTGCCCGACAGCGGCGGCGCTCCCGTGATAGGCGAGCCACCCCCACCTCGACGCGGCACTCCGCGCCGCACCCGGCTTCGGCGCGGACGCAGCGGCGGGTGCGGCCGGAGCCGCACCGCCCTCCGCACCATCCGCGTCCGGGCCGCCAGGACCGTCCGATTCGGCCCGCTCGGGCTTCAGCGACCACCAGCGCTGCCGCCCCGAGTCCGCCCCGGCCTCAGCCTCGGCGCCGGCCTCGACGTCATCGCCGCTGTCCGGCTCGCCGTCCAGGTCTTCGTCCGCCTCAGCGGCGGCCTCCGCCTCGGCCTGCTTCCGCGCCTCGGCCTCAGCAGCCTCAGCAGCAGCCCGCCTTCGCGCCTCGGCCGCCTCGCGCATCCGGCGGCGAGCGTCCTCCGCGACCGGGTTCGGGCGGTTCCGGGCCTCCCACTCCGCCTGCCGGTCCCGCTCCCGGGCCTGCCGCTCGGTCAGGACCGGGGCAGGTGCGGCCTGTACCGGAACGGCCGCGGCCGTCTGCGGGCCGTCCTCGTCCCACTCACCGGCCAGCACTTCCTCCAGCCAGTCACGGCCGGTGTCGTCGGTGGTCGTCATACCGTCCCCCGGCCCACACCCAGCCCCGACAGCAGCCCCCGCCCGGCCAGCAGCCGATGCACCACTCGCCGCTCCGACTGACGCAGCCCGCCCCGCACGCCGAGGACCTTCGACTCCGTGGAGCACTGCTCCAGCTCCCGGGCCAGGCACCAGGACTGCACCGGGCACCCGGCGCACACCGCCAGCGCCTCCCGCTCCGCCGGGGACGCCTCCCGCTCCACCGGGGTCAGCTCCCACGGCTCCGGGAAGAACAGCTCCGGGTCCACGCTCGTGCAGGCCGGGCCTCCCGACCGATCCCGGCGCACCGCCGGGGCGGGGGCCAGGTCCTCGTACTGCCACAGCCGGTCGAGCCAGTCGGCCGGACGCGCAGCGGTCCAGCCAGCCGGAAGCGGGGGCACCCCGCGCACGGCGCTCACAGCTCGACCCCCAACGCCCGCAGGCCGGCCCGCACCCGCAGCTCATCCCCACCCAGAGCCAGCGCCCCCGGCGCCGCCTGGGGGATCTCAACCAGTCCGGCGGTGCAGCACCGTGACGGTAAAACCGTCCGCGTCCCCACCACCGCAGGGCACCCGCCCCGCCGGGGGCGCCACCAGCGCCCCATCTCTGCAACCATCACGAGAGTCGGTCCCCTCATCCACACATATGGGCAGGTCCGACAGCCGTCCCGACGCTCCAACGCCGGGCATCACCATGCCGAGCGCACTCCAATGCGACCGGCACAGGCGGCCCCTGGCTCCAACCAGGGGCCGCTCTGGCTGACGTGAGATAACGTATACGTTAGAAGTAGCCGAACGCAAGGTTGGCGTATACGCTAAATCTCGTTCGGGGTGATCAGCGGAGGGAGCTGGGGACGTGGCCAGGTATGAGGAAATCGCGCGTGACCTGCGCGAACGCATCACACAGGGGGTGTACCCCCCGGGTTCGGCCCTCCCTCTCATGCGTGACATCGCTGCGGAGTACGGGGTCAGTGACATCACCGTTCGGAAGGCGTGGGGGGTACTCACCCGCGAAGGACTGATTGAGTCCCGACGTCGTGCAGGCACGTTCGTGCGCGAACACCCCGACCGGCTCCGCCTGCTGGTCCGAAACCGCCAGATCGAGCGCGACCAGCTCGGCTACTACAGCGGACCGGAGGTGCAGCACTGGCGGGCGATCCCCTGGCCCGAGGGCGACACCACCCGCGTCACCACCGCTGCTGTACCGGCGGACGTGGCGGATGCGCTCGACGCCTCGGCCGGCACCGAACTGACCGTGCGGCGGCGGATCGTCGGAGATCCCGACGTGGACACGCACCGGCAGCTGGCGGACAGCTGGCTGGCGTCCTGGGTGATCGAAGAACTGCCCCAACTCACCGGAAGTACCGGCCCGGGTGGAATGTATGACCGGCTGGAAGAGTGGGCAAAGAGGCCACTTGAATGGCGAGAAGAAGCCTCGGCCCGAATGCCTGCACCAGATGAGGCAGAAGCCCTGAACATGCCTACAACGGGCGTACCCCTGCTGCGCGTCATTCGGGTTACCTATTTCCCGAAACAGGGAAAGAAGCCTTCTCGAATTGTTGAGGTGCAGGACATCAGAATGTCCTCTGCACTGTTCGCGGTTGGTTATCCGCTCCCGCGCGGGGCCTCTGCGAAATGGCCCGTACAGCCCGCAACAAGCGACTATTACCAGGTTTCCGAAGAGGATCAGGAAGCCGAGGAGTGACGCTCCTTCCCCCCTTCATCAGGGGGTGGGGGAGCATGGTCCACCACGCAAAGAGCCCCGTCGATGACGGGGCCCGATGGTCCAGCCCGGGGGTTAGAGGCCCCGGTCTGGAGAAGCTTTCCACGCAAGGAAGAGCCTCATGAGAGTACGTGGCACCACCCCGGGAACACCACAGGGCCCATCGGCCGCCCCCCAGGCCAGCAACGAATGGTCGAGGCTGCGCCACGGGCGGCCGCGCCCGCTGGTGATCGACGCCGAGGTCTACCGCGACGCACGGCTGTCCGCGACGGCCAAGGGTGTGTACGGCCTACTGGCCCTGCTGCCTGATGACGCAGAGATCAGCGCGGCAGCACTCGCAGCCGGCACCCCGGACAGCCCCGCGTCCGTCCAGGCTGCGCTGGATGAGCTGGCGCACTTCGGCTACCTCGCGGATGTGACCGAGTGAGCGGGCCGTACGGCGCTGGCATCCAGCGCGGTCAGATGGCGGCCGACAAGTTCACGCAGATCTCGAACGCTCTGTTCCGGGACTCCCGGATGAGCTACAAGGCAAAAGGGATCTTCGGGCTTATCTCGACCCATACCGATGGTTGGCGAGTCACCATCGAAGACCTGGTGCGGGCCAGCACGGACGGCAAGGCCGCAGTCACCTCGGGGGTGAAGGAACTGGAGCGGTTCGGGTACCTCGTCCGGGACCGCGAGCGAAACCCGGACGGCACCCTGGGCGGCGCCGTCTACTCCATCACGGACATGCCGGCCCACCTCTTCGAGCTGTTCGGAGAGGACGCTCCAGATCTGCCTCAAATCAAGCAAAGCCGCAGGTCAGGACCTAAGTCTGAAAACCCTGCGCTGGATAATCCTGCGCAGGGTAATCCGCCAACAAAGAACACCAACCTCAAGAACACCAAGAACACCAAGAACACATCAGCGCCTGCGGCGCGAGCCGCTGGTGACGCCCGTAGGGCTGGTGCGGGTAGTAGCGCGAGCGAGCGCGCGGGCGGCTCCGCCGCGTCTTCCGGCGCTGGCGCGCCGAACGCGGGGGCTCGGTCGGGGAAGGCGCGCAAGACCGGGGGCACCCGGATGTCAGCCGAGCAGGCCGCCGCGGTGGCGACGGTGGAGGCTGCCTGGCCCGAGGCTCTGGCCGCGTTGCTGCCGAAGTACCGGCCGGTGGTCATCCGGGACACGATCCTGGCCGCGCTGGACGGTGGCCGGTCCGCGGAGCAGCTGGCGGAGCGGGTGCGGCGGCGGTGGTGGGACCACGGCTACGCCATGGATGTGATGCCGGGCGGCAAGGGCATCAGCTCCGCGGTCGGCGTGGCGGTCGGCCTGGTCCGGCCGTCCACGGACTGCCCGGACCCGATGTGCGAGGACGGTGCCCGGATCCAGTTCGGCCCCCGGGACGTCTGCCCCAAGTGCGAGGAACGCCGGGCAGCGCGCCGCGCCGACCGGCGCCAGGGCATCGTGCCCGGCCCGCGGGAGGCCGGTACCGCCCCGGTGTGGTGGGACTGCGAGGGCACCGACGACCAGGGCCAGCCGTGCCAGGCAACCGGCAAGGGCTCCCGCCCGGCTGACGGTCTGTGCTGGGTGTGCCACGACCGGGTCGAGGTCGAGGTGATCGAGCACGCCACGGCCGGCCTGCGTGCCGAGCGGGACGCGGAGTACGCCGCCCAGGCCGAGCGGGCCAAGGCGGCCGCCCAGTGGGCGCTGCTCCTGGACGATGCCTACGCCGAGGACGCCGAGCGGGACGCGGTCAGAAACGCGGCCGTACGGGCCCGGCGCGCCGCCGAGGCCGAGGAGACCCGCCGCCTCCGTGAACAGCTGGCCCGGGAGCACCCGGAGTTGGCCGCCTACGCCCAGCAGCCCGACCCGCAAGCCGCAGCAGCCCCGTTCTAGCCGCTGTGCGCCCCGCTGAGCGCCTCACAGCCCGCTCCGACCCCTTTCGGTCGCGTCGGTTCCTGAAAGTCGCTCAGCGGGGCTCTTGTGGCTTCCCGTTGCGGACGACGTCTTGGTGACGGTCCCTCACGGCCCGCCAGCACCCGCCCGCACGCTCTTCCCGCTCCCGCCCTCTACTGCCTTCCCCAGACAGAAAGTCCGGCCAGTCACCGGCTGCAATTCGGGGGCTGACCTGGGGAGATACGAACTGGTCGGAAAATCTGGTTCCCCCCATGCGTCCCCCCTCAGCTTCCCTCCTTGCTTCCCCCTCCTGGGTCCCTCCTTGCCTCCCCCCATGTGTTCCCCCGGGGTGAGGGGCAGTGCTGACACCTGACATGTCAGAACGGCGGCTGACCTGGGGTAGGAGCCGGTGTCTGCCGGGGGCGGCGGTGTCAGCGTCAGGTGTCAGCCGGTGGTGTGGCGGCCGGCGTCCGTCCCGTGGCCCCGCTGAGCGTCCGCTGAACCACCGCTGGGGGCCCGCCAGTCAACGGACCGGCAGGGCTCTTCAGCGGACTCCCAGCGGGTACTCGGCGGATGGTTCGGCGGGTGCCGGATAGGCCCTGCACGTGCCCGTGTGCACGTTCACCCCCGTGCACACGAGAGCCGGTTGGTTCCGGCCGGCGTCGGCCAACGCGTGCCGGGCGTGCCGCGTGCCGCGCGTGCCGCACGCGCGGGGGCTCGTGTGGCCCTGTCGCGTGGGCCGCGGTGTCGGCGCGACACGGGCCGTGTGGCCTGGGGCGGGAAGGCCCGGGCCCCGGTGTGCGACAGCCTGGCCGCGACACCGGCCGCCGCCCCGTCCCTGAGGAGTGCTGGACCTCTTCCTGGCTATCGCAGAAAGAGGTGTCGGCGCGCTTGACAGGCTTGCCCACCGGGCCTGACCAGGCGCGATGCTCAAGATCGCAAAAGTGGGGGTCCCACTCCCGGTCACACCTCCGGTGCACCTCCTAGTGCACCTCTACGTGCACCCCTCCAGCCCCCTTCCGGTGCAACCCCGGTCCGGGCGGCCCGGGGTGGGGCCGGCTGCGTCTGGGCGTGCTCGGGACGGGGTGGGCAAGCCCTGCTGCTCGGGCCCGGCGTGGGGTGGGCAAGCCTGGCCGCTCCGGCCTGGGCAAGCCTTCGTGCTGGCTGGGCAAGCCTGGTGTTACCTCCGGCGGGGGAGCCGGGTCCCGGGAGCCTTTGCCCTGGTCAGAGGGGGTAACAGAGCCGGAGGTAACCGGCCTGGTAACCGGGCAAGCCCGGCTTGCCCATGGGGGAGTGGTGACCGGGAAGCGAAGTCACTGGTGAGTTGGCCGGTGAGTTCCTGGTGGGTGAGTGGTGAGTTGTCCGCAGCCGGTGACGGGGGGTCAGTGCCCGGCTGTTGCGGTTCCGGAGCCCAGGCGGCGCCGGCCGGGCGCGGCCGCGGACCGGTCGGCGGGGTCGGTGGCCTCGGCGGCCGGGGCCACCTCGGCCAGCTCGGCCGCGAGGCGGGCCCGGGGGCCGGCCGCGGCCGGGGTGTCGGTGGAGGGACGGGGGCCGGTGCCCAGCGGGCGGCGCTCGATCATCCGCCCAGTCTCGCGGCCGCGCCGCCCGGCCCGCCGACCGGGCCGGGGTCGTCAGCCCCGGCTCACCCGCCGCAGGTCCCGCAGATGTTCGTCCTTCGCCGCCAGTTGCGCCCGCAGGCCCCGGGCCTCGACCTCGGCCACCTCCCGGCGGTGCTGCTCGGCCAGCAGCTCCCGTTCCAGCTCGGCCACCCGGTCCGCCGGCCCCGCCCCGGCCGTGGCCCCGGCCACGTCCTGGTGCTCCCCGGCCTCGGCCTGGGCGGAAACCGAGCCGGTCACCGTGAACCCGGCCGCCACCAGGTCCTCCACCGGCACGCCCCACCCCGTCACCGGGTCCCGCTCCGCCCCGGGGAAGGCGCCGCCCTCCCGGCGCCGACGCATGGTGGACAGACTCACGCCGCACGCATCGGCGGCAGCGCGCAGGCTCAGACGGGGACGCTCCATGCCCGGCATCCTGCCCCCGCCAACCCACCCGAGCCGGGCCGCACATCAGTTCACCACCACACCCGCCCGGGGAACCTGAATTCCGAAACACACACCAAGCTCCCCGCCCAACCCTGCTTATCAAGGCGCGCCATAATTCGATTCCAGAGGAATTTGGAACCCTCGTATCAATTCCGAAAGGCGACAGCCGAATTCCCTAAGAATTCCCTGACTGATCGTCAGATAGGTGTGTTTCAGTGAACCTTGACCCCTGGCCTCAACTCCCCAAGCCCTGTACGCTCCCGTGAGGGACGTTCCCGAGCCAGCTGACCCTAGGGGATTCCCGCAGGCCACAAGGCCGCAGACGGGCCGTCAGGGGTACCGAGAGGCACAGCTCAGACCCCGGCCAGGAGAGCGTCCCAACCGACCCCCGCCCGCTCCATTGTGGCCAGCTGCCCGCGAAGCGGGCCCAGGGCCAGGGGAGCGCAGCGACCCAGGCCCCGAGGCCGCACCGCGGCCGCCCCGGGCGAAGCGCAGCGCCGCCCGGCCACGGGGAGGAGCGCAGCGAATCCCCGCAGGTCAGAGAGCGAAGCGCACTGACCACGGCCGAAGCGAAGCGCAGGCCGCACCGGCCCGAAGGGCCGGCCACCGCGCGCAGCGCGGTGGATCACTTCCAGAGCGCGCAGCGCTCTGGGTCCCGCTCCGCGGGG
>NZ_JBICWZ010000038.1:0-6670 GCF_043199995.1 Streptomyces sp. NPDC048507
GGGACCCTGTGGGAGAGTAGGACGCCGCCGAACAATCATTGTGGGAAAGCCCCGCACCAGGTAACTGGTGCGGGGCTTTTCTGCGTTTACGGGCCATTTGCGATCCACGATGGGGCTACCGGCCTTCGGGTCCGGCATAACTCCCCCCCTGAGTCATGCTGATCGGAGTCGACCGGCCGGCCTCCATCGATGACCTGGCCGGCGAGGCGACCCGCGGCGCCAACCGGCTGCACGGCCTGCTGACCCAGCTCCATCCCTTTGCAGCACCCGGCTGTCTCGCTCCGCTGGGCGACTGTGGTGGTGTTGCCGACGGCGTCCTTGGCGCCGGACTCCTCCTGGCCGCGGGAGTCGTGCCTGTTGCCCGGCAACGACCGGCCGACCACGTCGATGATGCGGTCCGCCGCCGACTTCGAGACCCCGAAGAGCGGCGCGAGCTTCCGCATCGTCAAGTCCGTGCGCCAGTGCGCGGCCTCCAGCAGTGCCCGTCCTCCGACGGAAGGCTCCACGGCCGGCCCCTGCGGACGGAGTCCGCGCCCTCGCGCCGCAGAACCGTCACCAGCTTCCGCACACACGCGGGCTCAGCCCGGTGAACGGGGCTATCCAGACACCTCAGGGTCCTAACTCGTCAAGCTTCGGCCGGCGGCCCGCTGTGTAGCCTGTCGATCTGTTCGAACGGGATGAGGGGGCTGCTGGTGGATTCCGAGGGAGCGCATGCCGCGATCCAGCTTCCCGAAGGGTCCTGGTGGGACTGGGACGTTGTTTCGTGGGACCGCGGACAACTCAAGCTCGCCGCTGACCATGATCTGACCTACCACCACAACCTAGAACTGGTCTTCTGTGATCCGCTGATCGTCAGCTGTCCGTCCGTCTTTCACGATCCGGTCTTCCGTGCCCCGTCACCCGACGAGCTTCTGAAGGCCACTCGTCAGCTCAGCGGGAAGCCGCCCGTCGTGGTCGCCTTCGAGGCCGACGCCGGCGGGCAGGATCCGGTCTCGTGCCTGATCGCTGCAGAAAGGCTCGACATCGTCCAGGAAACGGTTCTGCGGTACTGGCGCGAGGATGCAGGACCCGATCAGCGCTTCGCTCCCTGGGTGCGGTCGCCTGAGCGGCCCTAGGGTTAGGCGGCCGATACGCCCACCTCGTCGGGTCGGGCCGGGAAGGCCAGTTCCTCGTCATATCGCTGGTCCTGCCGGAGGCAGTGGTAGCGCTGGCCGATCATGCGGTTGAACAGATTGCGCTGGGCGGCGGCGTGGGCGGTCGTTCTTCACCCAGCGCCGGGTGATGCTGGACTTCTTGCCGGACGCCCGGGTGATGGGCGAGGCGCCGGCGTATGCCTTCAGGCCGCGGGCATCGGCGAACCGCTCTCGGTCGTCCCCGATCTCGACGAGCACCCGGGCGCCGAGCTGGGTGCCGAGGCCGGGGACGCTGAGGACGATCTCAGCGTCCGGGTGCTGCGGGAACGCTTCTTCGACCGCCTCGGCGAGGTTGTCGGCTGGGGCGTAGGCGACCTCCAGTTGCATGAGGAGGGCGAGCATCTGCTTGCAAGTGCGTCCTCGACGAGCTGCGGCTGGTGGGCCCAGTCGGCCCGGAAGACCTCGCGGAGCCGTTCGGCTTCGGCTGCGATGCCCCGCTGGCGGCCGACCCGCTTGAGCGCGGCCTGTAACTGTGTGCGGGTAGGCCGAGCCGCCTTGGTCGGCGTCGGGGCTGCCTTCAAGAGCTCGTGGGCCTCAGGCCGGCAGAGTCCGTTCTTCCAGGCTTTCGCAGCCGTGAGAGCGGCGGGATAGTACTCGCGCAACAGGGATCGGAGTTGGCTGCTGAGCACGTGCAAGGACCGCAACGGCGCGGCCCAGGTCGCTGTCTTGGGGAAGCGGGCGATGGGCGTGCATGTCGGTCCGCAGCACGTTGGCGAGGACCAGGGCGCCGGTCACGAGAGCATCGGGCACCACCGCTCTGGATATAGGGATCAAAGTCCCCAGACGGCTCAAGGCGTCGGCCCGACACCCACGTGACCGCCATCACGGCCAACGCGGCTACCGCTCCAACAGCCCGTCGGGTGCACGTCCCTCAAGGGCCATCGCCATCATCGGATTAAGACGGCTCCATGAACCAGCGCGTGATCTCGTGGGGGATGACGTGTTCACCATGGCTGTGGATGTGGACGGTCGGTTCCATATCCGGATCCTCGTCGGGGACGAACGCCACCGAGAAGGCGGCCCCGGGCAGGTGCCTCTCGGTGCTGGGGGTCTCGGCCGCCGCGGGCACGGCCTCGGTCAGCTCCACAGCACAGGCATTGTCGGGCAAGGCGTAGTGGAACTGGATGGCGTAGTCGGCGAGGTTAGCCGGGTCGCTGCTTGATCTTGTTGGTGCAGCGTTCGACGGTGTTCCGCTGCTTGTAGGCCTCGCGGTCGAAGGCGGGCGGGCGGCCGCCGTGGCGGCCGCGCCGCTGCCGGTCGGTGGCTGGTCGGCAGGCTGTGGGATCACCGCCCGGATTCCGCGCCGCCGCGGGTGCGAACGGATCGCGCGGGACGAGTAGGCCTTGTCGGCCAGGACCGTATCGAGCGTGACCCTGGGGCGGGCCATGACCTGGCTGAACGCCGGTGCGTCACCAGTCTGGCCGGGCGGGATGACGAATGCGAGCGGGCGGCAGCGGCTGTCGGCGGCGAGGTGGATCTTGGTGGTCGGTCCGCCGCGGGAGCGTCCGGGGGCATGGTCGGCGGGTTCGCCGCCCGGAGCCCCTTTCGACGGGCCCCGGCGGCGTGTGGAGTCGCCTTCGGCGTCGGCCTGGGTGAGCAGGGTGGTGAAGACCCTCTCCCAGGTGCCGTCAGCGGCCCACTTCCGCAGCCGGTTGTGGGCGCCCTTCCACGATCCGAAGTGCTGGGACAGGTCCGTCCACGGCGTCCCGGTGCGGTACTTGAACGCCACTCCACCGGCCACCCGCCGAGGCGTCCGATCAGGCAGCACCGGCTCGATGCGGGCCCACTGAGCATCAGTCAACACACACATCAACCAACGATCAGATGATCGGAAGGAAACGCCCTGGTCGCGCCGCTACGACACGAAGATCGCCCAGGGCATGCACCACCACATGCAGGCACTGCTCTGCCTCGCCAGGCGCCGGGTCGGCATCCTCTTTGCCATGCTCCGCGACGGAACCTTCTACGAACCCCAACCCGTCGGGGCGACTCACGCTTGCTTGCCCTCCGCCCAAGCCCATGGTCAGCTGCGGGCATGGGGGGCGAGGATTCCGAGCACTCGGCACTCATCCGTCGCTGCGCTCGCGGGCGGAATCGCTCCCCACGCCGGCTGTTCGCAGCGGGGCGCCGGGCGGCGGATCCTGGGCGGCGAGGAGCTCGAGGGCCTGCCCGGCACGCCGCACACGCGCGGCGACCGGTACGTCGGCGGTCCGCGCGGGAAGGAAGCCGGAAAAACTTCTGGCGGAGATGTCGAGAACCCCGGACCGGCTCCGTCCCCGTAGTGAGCGCGGCCGGAACGGGCCGCACAGCACCGAGGAGACACGCGATGGCCAAGTACCTGCTTCTCAAGCACTACCGGGGCGCCCCGGCCGCGGTGAACGACGTCCCGATGGACCAGTGGACGCCGCAGGAGATCTCGGACCACGTCCAGTACATGCAGGACTTCGCGGACCGCCTCGAAAAGACCGGCGAGTTCGTCGACGGCCAGGCGCTCGCGCCGCAGGGTACGTTCGTCCGCTACGACGGGGAGGGGCGCCCGCCGGTGACCGACGGCCCCTTCGCCGAGACGAAGGACCTCATCGCCGGCTGGATGGTGATCGACGTGGACAGCTACGACCGTGCCGTCGAGCTGGCGGGAGAGCTGTCGGCCGCTCCCGGCGCCGGCGGCAAGCCGATCCACGAGTGGCTGGAGCTGCGCCCGTTCCTGTCCACGCCGCCCACCATCACGGAGTGAGCCCGAGGTGAACGAGGCCCTGCTCCGCACCCTCACCCCGGGCGTACTCGGGATCCTCGTCCGCCGCGGAGCCGACTTCGCGGCGGCCGAGGACGCCGTGCAGGACGCGCTGCTCGAAGCGGTCCGCGTCTGGCCCGCCGATCCGCCGCGGGACCCGAAGGGCTGGCTGGTCACCGTGGCCTGGCGCCGGTTCCTCGACGGGGCCCGGGCGGACGCGGCCCGCCGCCGGCGCGAGGACCGTACGGAGGAGGAGCCGGAGCCCGGGCCCGCCCCCGCGGTGGACGACACGCTCCAGCTCTACTTCCTCTGCGCCCACCCGTCGTTGACGCCGGCGTCCGCGGTAGCCCTGACGCTCCGCGCCGTCGGCGGGCTCACCACCCGCCAGATCGCCCGGGCCTACCTGGTGCCCGAGGCGACGATGGCGCAGCGCATCAGCCGGGCCAAGCGCACCGTCTCCGGGGTGCGGTTCGACCAGCCCGGCGATGTCGCCACCGTCCTGCGCGTCCTCTACCTGGTCTTCAACGAGGGGTACTCCGGTGACGTCGACCTCGCCGCCGAGGCCATCCGCCTCACGCGGCAGCTCGCCGCGACCATCGACCACCCCGAGGTCGCGGGGCTGCTCGCCCTCATGCTCCTCCACCACGCCCGGCGTGCCGCGCGGACCGCGCCCGACGGAAGTCTGGTGCCGCTCGCCCAGCAGGACCGCGGCCGGTGGGACACCGGGTCGATCGCCGAGGGCGTACGGATCCTGCAAGCGGCGCTCGCCCGGGACCGCCTGGGGGAGTTCCAGGCCCAGGCCGCCGTCGCGGCACTGCACGCCGACGCGCCCACCGCGCGGGAGACCGACTGGGTGCAGATCGTGGAGTGGTACGACGAACTCGCGCGCCTGACCGACAGCCCGGTCGTCCGGCTCAACCGGGCGGTGGCCGTGGGTGAGGCCGACGGGCCGCGGGCCGGCCTGGCCGCGCTCGCGGCGGTGGAGGCCTCGGTGCCCCGCCACACGGCGGTGGCGGCGTACCTCCACGAACGGGACGGCGACCTGGAGACGGCGGCCCGCCTGTACGCGGAGGCGGCCCTGGAGGCGCCCAACCTCGCGGAGCGCGATCACCTGACCCGCCAAGCCGCCCGCCTGAACGCCTCCCGGCCGCGCTGACGCAGCCCGGCCGTGGGGGGTCAGCCGGGGTGGACGTGGTCTCCCGCTCGGGGGGAGGGGCGCGTCCGCTGCCCGTACGAGCGGGCCGCCACGGTCAGGGCGATCCCGTAGACGGCGAAGGCGCCCGCTCCGATCCGGCTGACCAGCAGCGCGTCGCCGAGGAGTGGAAGCACTGCCCCGGCCGTGGCCAGGGTCAGGTATCCGGCCCCCACCACGCCGTACGGGCCGAGCGTGGCGGCTCCGAGCAGGCCGAAGCGCCGTTCCGTTCCGAGACCGCAAGCACCTCCTCGCCGGTGATCCCGGCGAAGGTGCCGCCGGACGCCCAGTACGGCTTCATCGCCGTGTAGGGCACGAAGGCCGGCGTTCCCGCCCGGGCGGCGAGCCGGACGCCCCGCGGTGCCGCGGACGGCGTACGTACGGCGGTACGGGAGGGCGGGCGGCCGGAGCGGCCGTGGCCGCGAGCAGCACTGCCCCGACCGCCGCCAGGACCCGGTGCGCAGCGGAGAGCAGCGGCCGCAGCGGTGGCCGGGGCCCGTACAGGACCACCGCTCCGCTGACGGACACGGCCGGCGCCCCCACCGCCACGACCGTCCAGCCCAGCCAGAAGGCCGCTGCGCCGCCACGGTGGTCGAGCAAGGGGGTCCCGCGCAGCGCGCAGGCCGGGCCGAAGCCGGCGTACAGCACCGCCCACAGCGTCGCTGCCCGGGCCACCCAGTGCGGCCATCGTTGCCACTGGGCGTGCCGGGCCGCTTTGATCGTCGTCCGTTTCACACCGGTCATGCTCCGAACGTCCCACCGGCCGGGGGAGGGAGCCTGCTGCCCGGGGAGGAGCGGGCCCTGACCGGTCCGGGGGCGTGCCTGCGGGCTGCTCCTGCTTCAGGGAGAGGGGGGCGTGCCGTCGGCAACTTCCCGGAACTCGATCACGAGGGAGCCCAGCCGGCGCATCCGGGATCCGGGGCCCGGGTTCTGGGCGGTGACCATCCAGACCCCCGGCCAGGTCAGCGCTGCCACCGGCGGCCCGTCCGGATCCGCGGCGGCGATGACCACTCCCGCCTCCCACGCGACGGTCCGGGCCTCGGCAACGGTCAGCCCGACGACGTCGGGCACCGTTACCTCGTCGGCGGTGCTCGGTCCCAACCAGCTCATGTGGCCTCCTTGGAGGCAGCGTCCCGCCGATCCGCGACGGAGGAAAGACCTCCGCCGACTGGGGAGAGAGGGGGCAGATCATGGCTCTGCGCACGCCCGGGCACGCATGGGCGACCTCGTTTTGACACCCCTCAGGCAGGGTTGTAGAGTCAAACGGTTGCCTCGAACCGGACAGGTTCGGCAACCACTCACCCTGCACGAATGAAGATTCGGCGCGGGGTGCATTCGACTCCTCATTCGAGAACGTTGAAGCCGGGAAAACCGGTGGAAAACTTCTGATAGAGTCGGACTCGCCGGAAAGGGAAAGCGCGAAAGCGCAGGACCTGGAAAGCACCGGGGAAATCGGACACGAAAGAGTCTGATAGAGTCGGAAACGCAAGAACAGAACAGAACGAAAGCCCGGAGGAAAGCCCGAGAGGGTGAGTACAAAGGAAGCGTCCGTTC
>NZ_JBICWZ010000039.1:0-2506 GCF_043199995.1 Streptomyces sp. NPDC048507
CTTCAGAACTAACACAGTGGACGCGAGCAACTGAGGACAAGCCCTCGGCCTATTAGTACCAGTCAGCTCCACCCGTTACCGGGCTTCCACATCTGGCCTATCAACCCAGTCGTCTACTGGGAGCCTTACCCTCTCAAGGAGGTGGGAATACTCATCTTGAAGCAGGCTTCCCGCTTAGATGCTTTCAGCGGTTATCCCTCCCGAACGTAGCCAACCAGCCATGCCCTTGGCAGGACAACTGGCACACCAGAGGTTCGTCCGTCCCGGTCCTCTCGTACTAGGGACAGCCCTTCTCAATATTCCTACGCGCACAGCGGATAGGGACCGAACTGTCTCACGACGTTCTAAACCCAGCTCGCGTACCGCTTTAATGGGCGAACAGCCCAACCCTTGGGACCGACTCCAGCCCCAGGATGCGACGAGCCGACATCGAGGTGCCAAACCATCCCGTCGATATGGACTCTTGGGGAAGATCAGCCTGTTATCCCCGGGGTACCTTTTATCCGTTGAGCGACGGCGCTTCCACAAGCCACCGCCGGATCACTAGTCCCGACTTTCGTCCCTGCTCGACCCGTCGGTCTCACAGTCAAGCTCCCTTGTGCACTTACACTCAACACCTGATTGCCAACCAGGCTGAGGGAACCTTTGGGCGCCTCCGTTACCCTTTGGGAGGCAACCGCCCCAGTTAAACTACCCATCAGACACTGTCCCTGATCCGGATCACGGACCGAGGTTAGACATCCAGCACGACCAGAGTGGTATTTCAACGGCGACTCCACAACCACTGGCGTGGCTGCTTCAAAGTCTCCCACCTATCCTACACAAGCCGAACCGAACACCAATATCAAACTATAGTAAAGGTCCCGGGGTCTTTCCGTCCTGCTGCGCGAAACGAGCATCTTTACTCGTAGTGCAATTTCACCGGGCCTATGGTTGAGACAGTCGAGAAGTCGTTACGCCATTCGTGCAGGTCGGAACTTACCCGACAAGGAATTTCGCTACCTTAGGATGGTTATAGTTACCACCGCCGTTTACTGGCGCTTAAGTTCTCAGCTTCGCAACCCCGAAAGGTCACTAACCGGTCCCCTTAACGTTCCAGCACCGGGCAGGCGTCAGTCCGTATACATCGCCTTACGGCTTCGCACGGACCTGTGTTTTTAGTAAACAGTCGCTTCTCGCTGGTCTCTGCGGCCACCCCCAGCTCACGGAGCAAGTCCGATCACCAGTGATGGCCCCCCTTCTCCCGAAGTTACGGGGGCATTTTGCCGAGTTCCTTAACCATAGTTCACCCGAACGCCTCGGTATTCTCTACCTGACCACCTGAGTCGGTTTAGGGTACGGGCCGCCATGAAACTCGCTAGAGGCTTTTCTCGACAGCATAGGATCATCCACTTCACCACAATCGGCTCGGCATCAGGTCTCAGCCTTAATGAGGGACGGATTTGCCTACCCCTCGGCCTACACCCTTACCCCGGGACAACCACCGCCCGGGCTGGACTACCTTCCTGCGTCACCCCATCGCTTACCTACTACAAGTCTGGTTCGTCGGCTCCACCACTTTCCTTTCCCCGAAGGGTCCGGAACGGCTTCACGGACTTAGCATCGCCTGATTCGATATTGGGCGTTTCAAAGCGGGTACCGGAATATCAACCGGTTGTCCATCGACTACGCCTGTCGGCCTCGCCTTAGGTCCCGACTTACCCTGGGCAGATCAGCTTGACCCAGGAACCCTTAGTCAATCGGCGCACACGTTTCTCACGTGTGTATCGCTACTCATGCCTGCATTCTCACTCGTGAACCGTCCACAACTAGCTTCCGCTGCTGCTTCACCCGGCACACGACGCTCCCCTACCCATCACAGCGGGCGTTGGCCCTATTGCTGCAATGACACGACTTCGGCGGTACGCTTGAGCCCCGCTACATTGTCGGCGCGGAATCACTTGACCAGTGAGCTATTACGCACTCTTTCAAGGGTGGCTGCTTCTAAGCCAACCTCCTGGTTGTCTCTGCGACTCCACATCCTTTCCCACTTAGCGTACGCTTAGGGGCCTTAGTCGATGCTCTGGGCTGTTTCCCTCTCGACCATGGAGCTTATCCCCCACAGTCTCACTGCCGTGCTCTCACTTACCGGCATTCGGAGTTTGGCTAAGGTCAGTAACCCGGTAGGGCCCATCGCCTATCCAGTGCTCTACCTCCGGCAAGAAACACACGACGCTGCACCTAAATGCATTTCGGGGAGAACCAGCTATCACGGAGTTTGATTGGCCTTTCACCCCTAACCACAGGTCATCCCCCAGGTTTTCAACCCTGGTGGGTTCGGTCCTCCACGAAGTCTTACCTCCGCTTCAACCTGCCCATGGCTAGATCACTCCGCTTCGGGTCTAGAGCGTGCAACTCAATCGCCCTATTCGGACTCGCTTTCGCTACGGCTTCCCCACACGGGTTAACCTCGCTACACACCGCTAACTCGCAGGCTCATTCTTCAAAAGGCACGCAGTCACGACTC
>NZ_JBICWZ010000040.1:0-4026 GCF_043199995.1 Streptomyces sp. NPDC048507
ACACCATCCTCGGCGTCACCGACCTCGCCTTCCCCGACCAGCTCGTCGAGATCGAAGCCGTCGCCCTCACCTCCCCCCGCTCCTGAACCCAGGGGCGACCACGCTAGACGAGGCGGTCGTCGAGGGCGGCGGTGCCCGGGAGGCGGGGGGACAGGAACGCGCACAAGGAGGTGCGGACTTCGTCCTCCCCGTCCGCGGGGCCCGTCACGGCCCGGTCGACGGCCCGCGGGTCGGTGCCCAGGACCAGCCCGCAGGCGAGCCCCAGTGCCTGCGCCGCGAGGTGGAGGTGCTGGGCGGCCGCGCCGGCTTCGGCGTGCGCGGCCCGGTAGCCGTGGGCGCCGAGCGCGTCGAGGACGGGAACGGGGCGCCAGGTGAAGGCGATGACCGCCGCGGCCTGGGCCACGGCGTAGTTCTCCAGGGCGTAGTCGCCCGCCGCGAGCCGCGCCGTCGGACCGGTCGGCAGGAGCACGTGCCGGCCGGACGCGTACTCGTAACTGCCGGGCCCGATCCCCTCGATGCGCTGTGCGAGCACCCGCATCCGGACCACGGACCGCTCCCCCGACGCCGCGGCCGCACAGCGCAGGACCACCGCCAGCTCCTCGGCGGTCAGCGGGGTGCGCGGGTCGAGGCGGCCCACGGCGGAGCGGCGCCGGGAGAGCAGGCCCGCCAGGCCGGCGCCCGGGACCGGCGCCCGGGGCAGGGGCACCGGCGGGGACGAGGTGACGGGAACCGGTGCCGGTGGGGCGCCCGGCGCCGCCCCGGGCCGCCGGCCGGCCGTGGCGGAGCGCAGGGCGTCGAGGAGGGGGAACCCGCGGGGGCGGCGGGAGCGCTCTGCGGCGCGGGGACGTCCCGGGCCGCCGCCCGTGGGTGCGGCGGGCGCGGGCGTGCCGGGCAGGGGGGCGCGGTGTTCGCCGGGGTGCCAGGCCAACGGCAGGACGGCGTAGGCGGATTCCTCGCCGGGGTCGAGCCCGAGGACGCGGCCCACGGCGTCCTCGTCGAAGTCCAGTACGGCCCGGGCCGGGTCGCCGGCCGCCCGCCGGAGCAGGTTCCAGGAGCCCAGGAAGGCGCCGATGTCGTGGGTGGCCACGTGGTAGGCGAAGTTCCCGTACTTGAAGGCCGTCTTCCAGGGGCGCAGCGTGCAGATCAGGTAGCCGCCGGTGGGCGGCGGCGGGGCGGCGGGCAGGGCCGCCCGGATCGCGGGGGTGGCGTCGCCCGTGGCGAGGCGCTCCAGGGTGTGGCGGCCGCTCGCGTAGTGCAGCAGGCCCGGCGGGACGGGCAGTCCGGGGGCGGGGGCCCAGTACAGCTCCCAGGGGTGGTTCGCGCCGCCGGACGGCGTGCCCCTGCCCCAGGCCGCGGTACGGAGCCGGGCGCGCCGGGCCGCGTCGCCGTTCCAGTCGATCTGCCAGCGTCGGGACAGGGGGCCGGCGGTGAGGTGGAGGGCCCCGGCGAAGGACCGGAGGGTGAGACCGGGCGCGCCGGCCGTCTCGGCTCCCGCTCCGCCTCCGCCTCCGCCTCCGGCGGCCGTTTCCGCGTACGTCACCGCGTCCGCGAGGCTGCCGCAGCCGTCGGCCGGGCGGGCCGTGGGCAGGGGGACCTGCTCGGCGCCGGGGTGGCTGGTGTGCGGCGAGGGGCGGTCGGACCAGTCGGGGGTGAAGTCCCCGTCGTCCAGTCCGGCCCGGGGCCGGTCCCGGACCGCTTCGATGTGGGCCAGTACGGTCGCGACCCGGGCCGGGCCGCCGGGGTGCGGCCGGGGCGGGGTCGAGGTGGCGCGGACTGCGTCGGCTTCGGCCATGGTTCCTCGGTTCCTCGGTTCCCGTTCCCCGGTTCCCCGGCTCACAGGAAGGGGTGCGGGTGGCGGTGGATCTCGTCCTCGGACAGCGGGGCGGACCTCTTGCCCGCGCGCCAGGCCGCCGTCCGCAGCCGTTGCGTGTGCAGGACGCGCTGGTAGTCCCAGCCGAAGTCGATGGGGACGAGTCCGGGCGCGATGACCGCGGCCGTCGAGACCCGGGCTCCCCGCTGCTCGGGGCAGGTCTGCTCGACCACGACGACGTCCCGGGCGACGGTGCGGACCAGGTCGACGTAGTGGAGCAGTTGGTCGCGCAGGTCGCCGTGGCGGGGCGGGGACCAGTCGGCGAACGTCTCGCGCAGCGGACGGGTCGTGGTGCGGGGGCCGGGGAAGGGCGAGCGGCCGGCCATCTGCGGCAGGCCGTACAGGGCTCCGTGGTGGTCGAGTTCGGTCACCTCCGTGTAGTCGTCGACCAGCGGGAGCAGTCCGGCCCGGTCGCGTTCCGTGCGTTCGGCGAAGCCGGGCAGGTAGCTGGCCACCTCGCGGACGGCGGCCAGGGCCGCGTCCTCGGGTTCCGGTCCGACCCCCGCCGACATGCACAGGTTTCCCGGGCCCGGTGTGCGCAGCCGGGCCACGCACAGCACGATCGGCACCGGCAGGTCCAGGCGCAGGTCGAAGAGGCGCACGTCGTAGCCGAGCGCCCGCATCCGGTCGATCGCGGCGACCGTCTGCGGGTCGGTGCAGGTGGCGGGGTCGATCTCCGGGAGGGTGGCGGCCGAGTACCAGGCCACCATGAAGGCGTCGCGCTCGATGAGTTCGAACAGGCCGTGCAGGGCCGCCTCTTCCAGGCAGCCGCCGGTGGCGCAGCCGCTCGAGGAGCCGAGGACGAACTGCTCGCGCAGCGGGTGCGGCCCGTAGTAGGCGAGTTGGGCGGGTACCAGGAGGGGGCCGCCGCGGGCGAAGGAGTGGCCCCACACCCAGCTGATCTCGCCGGCCGGGGCGAAGGGGACGAACGGGCGCGCGTGGTCGCGGTCGTGGAAGCCCTCCTCGTAGAGCACCGTGTCGCGGGGGTCGAGGGCGGGGCGGGCGGCCGCCGGGCCGGCCGAGCGGTCGTCCAGGTCCGCGAGGGCGGCCCGCAGGGCGGGGCGGCGGCCGTACGGGCGTTGTCCGGCGTACCGTTCGAGGCCTTCGAGGAGGCCGAGCGCACGGCTCTCGCGGTAGGTCGCGGCGTGGCCGCCCCAGGTGATGTCGTAGAGGGTGGTGCGCTCCGACCGGCGTCCGCCGAGCCGCAGTCTGCCGGTGACGGGGGCGTTGATGCCGGTGGAGAGCCGGTTGGCGCGCGAGGTGCCGAGCGCGCCGCAGAGCCGGTTGGTGAGCGCGTCGACGGGCAGCGGACTGGCGTGCCAGGGGCGCAGCCGGGTGAGGCCGGGCAGCGGCAGCGGCCGGGAGAGCGGGAAGCCCCGCGCCGCGGGCGGTTCGTCGTCGCGCGGGCGCGCGCAGTGGGGACAGCCGGGGTCGGCCAGGACCGTGAACCGGGTGGTGGCGCCGCTGGTCAGGTCGATCTCCAGTACGTCGGCGGGCCCGTCGGGGCGGTCCCCGTGGGACGCGGTGCGTGACCACGCCTCCCCCAGCCGGTGCAGGGCGGCCGCGACGGCGGGCACGTGCCAGCCGGCGGGTACGGGGCTGCCCGGCCCCGCAGTGGTGACGGCTCCCGCGAACTCCAGCGCCTGGCGCTCGCGTTCGGGGCGCAGCCGCGTCCACCGGCGGCGCAGACAGCCGCCGCACGGGCGGGTCGTGCCGTCGGGGGCGTGAGCGGGGCCGACGAGGACGGTGTCGCCGTAGAGGTGGACGGGGACCGTCGGCCCGCCCGGGGGCGGCAGGAGCACGGCGGCGGGCTGTGGGGCGGGGCGGCCGGGCGGGTCGAGGGCCAGGCCGAGGGAGCGGACCGGGACGTGGGCCGCGGGGAGCGCGCCGTGGGAGGCGAGGTGGGCGTGCAGTTCCCGTACGAACGCCTCGTGGCGGGCGTCGGGGGCGTCGACGGCGGGGGGCGCGGCGGGGGCGTCGGGCAGCGGGCGGGACGTGGCGCGGGTGTCAGTCACTGGGTCTCCGTCAGGGCGCCGTGGGGGGGGGGGGGGCGGGGGGGGGGCGCCCCGCCCCCCACCCCCGCGGGGGGGGACACGCCCCCGAGAGGCCGGCGGCGCCGACGGGGGGGCGGGCGCGGCCAGCCCGGGGGGGCGGGG
>NZ_JBICWZ010000041.1:0-3880 GCF_043199995.1 Streptomyces sp. NPDC048507
GAGGAGAGCGGACTCTTCGGAGCGGGACCCCCAGCGCTGCGCGCTGGGGAAGGGAACGCGGGCGCTGCGCGCCCGTGGTGACGGAGCGTGAATCCCCGCGCTTCGCGCGGGGACGGGCCGGCGCCCGCTTCGCGGGCTTGGCCTCGGGGTCTTTCGCTACACTCCAGACCCCTTGGGGGGCGGGCCCGCTTCGCGAACCCTTGGGGTTACTGGGCTGTGGGGCCGGTCCGCTTCGCTCCCCGACCGTGGGCCCGCTTCGCGGGCAGCTGGCTACGAGGGAGGGTGGCCCGGGCCAGAATCCAAAGCGCGACTTTGGATTTGGTAACGCTCAGTCAGGATCCCGGCTGGGATGGGGTCCTGTCAACCCCACCAGACCGGGTCCCGCACCCTCGGACGGGCGCGGGACCACGATGACGCTCCCCCGGACCAACCCCGGGACTCTGTCCCTCAACACCCCTGAAAGCCCGCCTGAGGGCCTGCGAACTGCACAGATTCCCAGGACCAACCCCGTCAAGAACGCCCCTCACAACCGCCCACACGCCCCCGCCCCTTGGTGGCCCCACCCCACCAACCACCAAAACACACTTAACTGACGTAGCGTCAGAAAGTTGAAGAATTTCAGAGCGTCGCCATAAAACACGCAACAAACAACTCAAACAATCCCTTGAATTTCTACTGTTCGAGATTTCGCTCCATCCATTGGAGCAATGCTTCAACGGTCGCGTCCCTCATCTTGGCGCAACGAAACTTAAATGCTATGTGCAAATCCATGGGGAGTTCACAGGCGTAGGCGACCCTCCTCGTGGACGCCAACGTGGGGAGGGTGGCAGGAGCGGGAGGGGGGAGGTCTGGCTGCTCCGATGGATCATCCGAGGGGACACCGACGTCGGCAGGGCGGCCACGCCCGTCTCCCCGAACAAGTGCGCGCTAGTGCCGGTGACGCCCGAACCTCATGCCGGAGGGCCTCCTTGTCCGACTTCGGCCGCGTAGCCAGCTCCATCCCGCCGCACACCGTCGAACCAGGGACCTAGAAGAACAAGAAGTCGCACCGCACCTTCTCGAAGCTGGAGTTCATCGACAGGATCGTCAAGTTCGCCGACTAGGCCCTCCACGCCTCAGAGCCAGATGAGCTGGCGTAGCCGCAGGTCATCCGCCTCGACACTTCCCCGCCCCGGGCCGAGCTCCTCAGCGAGCTGCGGTGAGGGCGGGGGTGGGGGTGGGGGTGGCACTCTTCGTGCCACGTTGTGTGTCACCTGCGGTCGGTACGCTTTTGTCGTCCAGTCAGGTGCATGTGCCGCGCCTGGGGGCGCCGGGGGTTGACGGACCGTCCGTCCCCGCTCTCCAAGTGAGGCACACGGCGCTCCGGACTGGAGGTTCCATGCCCTGGAACAGCAAGCCGCCGCGATCCGACGAACCGGAAGACCGCGGTGAACCGCTCGACCGGGGTGAGAACCGCAGCACCACACGCGGAACACTGCTCGCCGCAGTCGGCCAGGCCTTCCTGGTCCAGCTGGCCGGCGAGACCGCGCACTGGGTCGCCCAGGGCGCGGAGTGGCTGATCAGCCACCTGTAACCGCGTCGCGCCCCCCGGTGGTGGAACACCAGGAGGCGCGAGGTGCGGGGGTTCACCCGCGGCGGTCTCTGTCCACGCTTCCAGGCCCGGGCAGAGGCCGCCGGCTCGTTGCTGGCCCCACCACTACTGTGGCAACGCCCACTGACAACGTTCACTAATCTACCCCGACGGGACGGCGCGGAGCCTGGCCCGGTTGTGGACGACGCCGCCGAGCTGCGGTCGTGGAGCTCGCGTAGGCGCTCCCCGTCATCGCCAGCGTGCAGTACACCTCCGACGAGAACTCCGGCTCCGTGGTTGATGCACGTCGACCGCAAGCTCGACGAGCGCGGGACCCGCGAGGGGTGATCGGCTTCCTTCCTTCCCTCCTTCCCGAAAGGACCGCTCCCCCAGCCCAGAGAGGGCCCTGAGCAGGTCTTTTGTTCGGGAAGGAGGGAAGGAAGGAAGTCCGTGGGGCGGCCCAGGTCGGGCCGCCCGCCCGTCCACCACGTATTCGTCCCCGCCAGGTCAGAGGGCGGCCACACCGGCAATCAGCGCGACGAAAACGGCGGCGAACGCGGCGGTCACCATCAGGGGCGTGGCCAGGCGAGGGTACCGGTGGGCGACGTAGAACACGGCGCCGAGCGCCATCATGGCGACGGCGGCCAGGAGCAGCAGGACGAGCAGGGTGGTCTTGTTCACGGGGTTCCCCCTCAAGTTCAGGTGCCGTCTCTCGGCACTCAGGCGGGCGGATCATGAAGTCCTCGCACCCCTTGCGTCTCGGGGTGCCGTGCCGACAGCACTGGCGGTGTCGGCGTTCGCCGATCCGGACTCTGACCGAGGCGGGGGTAAGCCCCGCAACCCTGCTCAACCTGAAGCAGTAAGAAGCCCCATTCAAGGCTCTGACCTGCAAGTTTGATCGCAGATCAGCCTTGAATGGGGCTCATTCCCCGGCTATGGGCTAGGCCCGCAACTCCGAACTACGTGATGTACATCACGAGTCGCCGGTAGGCGGTCAGAGGCCCACGTCGATGTAGTCGATGTCCGTGAACTCCACCAGCAGCCCCTGGGCGCGGCTGCCGCCGTCCTTGAAGTAGACGTCCTGCAGGCCCTCGGCGGCGATCCGCTGTAGGTCGGCCTCGGAGGCCCTAGCGTCCTGGGCGGCCAGCAGCCGGCCCGCGTACTCCGGGGGAAGGTGCTGCGTGATCCGGCGCATCCGCCCGTCATCCGTGGTGCCCGGGGCGGCGGTGAACCCGAACCGGGCCCGCGTCTCGATCACCAGCCCGGTCTGACGCGCGGCTTGGTCCCGAGCGCGCTTGCGGACCAGGGGCTGCCACCGCCGGCGGACCTCAGCCGCCATCCGGTCCGCCAACGCTGGCTTCGGGTTCTTGATCTGGTCCCTGACGTACCGCTCGACGGTACGCCGGCTGATCCCGAGCAACGCCGCGACGGCCGCAGTGGTCTTCTCCTGCTTGACGAGGTAGCGCATCTGCGCGCCCGCCGACTTGGGGATCGGGCGGGTGAACGCGGCCTGCGCGGCACGGTCGAGGCTGTCGCCCATGATGCCCATCGAGCCGTGCTCCTCTCAACGAATCGACTGGCTTCCTGAGTCCAACTATAGGCATCAAGAAAACGGAATCCGGCGCCGGGTACAAACTCCCCGCACGGTCTCGCTCAACCGTCCTGGGGATGGCCAAGGCCAGGGCTTCCGAAGGTTCCTGACGGTCACACGAACCAGCTTTATCGACCTCCCCTCCTGCTAACGTCTAAATCACCCCGAGGGACGGGGATCGATTATCACCAGAGGGGAGGTGAGCGATGTCCGGCATGGAAGGCTCCGACGAGCAGCCCAAGCCGGGCCGGTCAAAGCGCAAGCGCGCAGCTGAGACGGTCACCCTGGTCACCTGCATCCTGCAGGCCGTGTACTGGGGTCTCAAGCTCACTGGAGTGCTCTAAAAGCGCAGGTGGGCCTAGCTGTTGGCGCAGCCAGACCCACCCAGGCCCAGGCATCCGGGCCCCACGCCCTCCCTCAGCAGCGGGAGCGTGGGGCCCGCTTTCATGTTTGGGCCCTGCGATCACCACACAATTAAATGCAGCAACCCCAAAGCAGGATACACTCCATGCCGCATTTCGAGAAGGCCAAATATGACCAACGTCGCCCTGCCTTTATTCTGAAATAATAAACAAGCCAACCCTCATTCACGGAAAAGAATTCCAGAAAAACAGGGCAGGCCAGCCGATGACCTTTTGCTGGTTGGGGGTGAATGGGGTCGATGAGTTCGGAGTTCATGTGAAGTCATCCTGGTCATCCCGCCGGTCATCCCCCATCCC
>NZ_JBICWZ010000042.1:0-3225 GCF_043199995.1 Streptomyces sp. NPDC048507
CTCGCGGGTTTTCCTCCGGGCTTTCGTTCTGTTCTGTTCTTGCGTTTCCGACTCTATCAGACTCTTTCGGGCCCGATTTCCTCGGTGCTTTCCAGATCCTGCGCTTTCGCGCTTTCCCTTTCCGGCGATTCCGACTCTATCAGAAGTTTTCCACCGGATTTCCCGGCTTCGATTCTGGATGGAGAGTCGAATGTGCCCCAGTGGAATTCAATTCCTTGGGGGCGAGAGAGATGTTAAACCATCACTGCCGAACTTGTCCAGTTCGAGGCAACCGTTCGAATCTACCTCCCCGCAGCGACCGTGTCAACGGTGTTTGCGGGACGACGAGGAGACTAGCAGCTCAGCGGGGCCCGACGCACATCAGGCACGTCAGGCCGCGGTGGGCAGCGTCGCCGTGCGGTCGGCTTCCTCCACGTCGCCCGCCTCGCCCTCGCGGGAGGCGCGGCCGCCCAGGACGTAGACGTACGTCAGGAAGGCGGCCTCGGCCGCGACTCCGATGGCGATGCGGGCCCAGGTGGGAAGGCCCGACGGGGTGACGAAGCCTTCGATCAGGCCCGAGACGAAGAGCACCGCGGCCAGGCCGATCGCCATGCCGAGGGCGGCACGGCCCTCCTCGGCGAGGGCCGTCCGGCGGGTTCGGGGGCCGGGGTCGATGACCGTCCAGCCCAGGCGCAGGCCGGTGCCGGCGGCGACGAAGACGGCGGTCAGTTCGAGCAGGCCGTGCGGGAGGATCAGGCCGAGGAAGACGTCGAGACGTCCGGCCGAGCTCATCAGGCCGATGCCCACGCCGAGGTTCGCCATGTTCAGGAAGAGGATCCACAGGACGGGCAGGCCGAGGAAGACGCCGAGGACCAGGCAGATCGCGGCGGCCTGGGCGTTGTTCGTCCAGACCTGCGCGGCGAACGAGGCCGCGGGATGGCTGGAGTAGTACGTCTCGTACCCGCCGCCCGGCCGGGTGAGGTCCTTCAGGTGCTCCGGGGCGGCGATGGCGCTCTGGACCTCGGGGTGGGTGGCTATCCACCAGCCGATGAGGACGCCGAGGGCCGTGGACAGCAGGGCCGTGGGTATCCACCAGCGGCGGCTGCGGTACACCGCCGCGGGGAAGCCCGCCGTGAAGAAGCGTGCGGCGTCGCGCCAGCTCGCCCGGCGGGTGCCGGTCACGGTGGCGCGGGCGCGGGCGACCAGCTGGGTGAGCCGGCCGGTGAGCATGGGGTCGGGGGCGCTCGACTGGACGAGGGAAAGGTGGGTGGAGGTGCGCTGGTAGAGCGCTACGAGCTCGTCCGCCTCCGCTCCGGTCAGCTTCCGGCCGCGGCCGAGGAGCTGCTCCAGGCGCGCCCACTGCGCCTGGTGGGCCGCCACGAAGACGTCGAGGTCCATCCGGTTACCGCTCCCCTGCCCCTGGCCGTTCGATTCGGCGTACCGCTCCTGTGGTCAGCTTGGCAGACTGGAGCGCACAGGGGCGGGTCAGGTCGGTGAAAGGTGCACTCGGTGAGCGATCTGGTGACGGGGGACGCGGTCGTCCTGGGTCTGCGGCCGGCGAGGCTGCCGAGCCGGGCGCTGGCGATCCTGCTCGACCTGGTCGTGTACGGCACGGGCTTCATGATCGTCTCCATCGGGCTGGTCTTCGCGACGGCCGGCCTGGACGATGCCGCACAGGCCGCGGTGACCGTGGCGAGTCTGCTGCTGGTGCTGGTCGGGGTGCCGATCGCCGTGGAGACGCTGACGCACGGACGCTCGCTCGGGAAGCTGGCCTGCGGGCTGCGGGTGGTGCGCGAGGACGGCGGGCCGATCCGCTTCCGGCACGCGCTGGTGCGCGGGGCGCTGGGCGTGGTGGAGCTGCTGATGACGCTCGGGACGGTGGCCTGCATCGCCTCGCTGGTCTCGGAGCGGGGACGGCGGCTCGGTGACGTGTTCGCGGGGACGCTCGTGGTCCGCGAGCGGGTGCCGGGGGCCCGGGTGATGCCGGTGCCCCCGCCGCCGCCCTGGCTGGCCGGGCGGTTCACCGCGCTCGACCTCTCGGCGGTGCCGGACGGGCTGTGGCTGGCGATCCGCCAGTACCTGACGCGGATGAACCAGCTGGACCCGCACACGGGCGCCGCGATGGCGGCCCGGCTCGCGGACGACGTGGTGGCCAGGACCGGGACCCCGCCGCCGGCCGGGGTGCCGGCGGCCGCGTTCCTGATGGCCGTGGTGCACGAGCGGCAGACGCGGGACGCGGCCCGGGCCTTCGCCGGGCCGGTGGGACCGTACCCGTCGGCCCCGGCGGGCGCGCCCGTCGTGGCCGCACCGCCCGTCGTGGCCGCACCGCCCGTCGCGGCCGTCCCGCCCGTCGCGCCGCCCGCCGCTTCGCCCGGACGCGGGAGCGGGTTCGCGCCGCCCGCTTAGGGCGCGTAGGGGTCGTCCGGGTCGCCTTCGGGGAAGGCCGAGGGCGGGGTCTCCAGGTGTTCGAGTTCGATGCCGGGGGCCGACAGGACGACGTCGCCGGCGAGATGGACGGTGTGCACCTCGCCGGTGTCGAGCGCGGTGACCCGGTACTCGTCCACCACCAGCGGGCCGCTGTCCGTGGGGTGCTCCGCGCGGGAGGTCAGCGCCCACGCCTGGTCGACCGTACGGGCGGCGAGGACCGGGTCCGTGAGGGCGACCAGCCGTACGCGGGTGGCCGGGGCGCCGGGGGCCAGGCGCAGCAGGCGGGCCGTGGCGACGAGGAAGGCCGGGGAGGCGCCGGTGAAACCGGGGGCCCGGACGTTGCCCTCGGTGGCCTCCGCGCCGGCGGGGTCGGTGCGGACCCAGGTGACGCCGTCGACGGCGGCGCCGCGCACCTGCCAGCCGGAGGCGTTCAGTTCGAGGCGGATGGGCCGGCCGAGCGCGTCCACGGCCAGGTCGACCGAGCCCCGGTGTCCGCCGTCGGGGTGGGTCAGCTGGGCGACGTAGCGCCAGCCGGACGGGCCGGGGGCGCAGTGGAAGTGCTCCTCGCCGAGGGGGGCGTGGTCGTGCGGGTCGTGGAGCGAGTAGCGGCCGCGGGGCATGGGGCGTGGTCCTTGCGTGCGTACGGGGCAGGCCCCCGGCGCGGTCGCCGGGGGCCTGGCTCGGTGCTGTGGATCCGTGGGGATCAGTAGCGGTAGTGGTCCGCCTTGTACGGGCCCTCGACCTTGACGCCGATGTAGTCGGCCTGCTCGGGGCGCAGGGTGGTCAGCCGGACGCCGAGCGCGTCGAGGTGGAGGCGGG
>NZ_JBICWZ010000043.1:0-2111 GCF_043199995.1 Streptomyces sp. NPDC048507
ACCAGGGCGCGGGCGTCGGGGCGTAGCCGGGCCTGTTCCTCGAAGCGGTCGACCAGGGTGTCCTGTCCGGTCTCCGCCCGGATGCCCGTCCACTCCTGGAGCACCTGCCGCCGCTCCGCCTCCCCGAGCAACTCCAGTTCCGACAGCCGGACCCCCGGCTCCCGTACGGCCTGCTCCAGCGTGCGCCGCAGCATCGCGGTCATCCGCTCGACCGTGGCCCGGTCGTACAGGTCGCAGCGGTACAGCACTGCCCCCGTCAGCCCCGACTCCTCGTCTGCCTGGAGCAGGAACTCCAGGTCGAACTTGACCGCCCCGGTGGCCAGCGGTCGCGCCGCCCCCGCCCGCAGCCCGGGCAGGTCCGGTACCACCGAAGGCCCCGACTCCAGTGCCAGGCAGACCTGGAACAGCGGGTGCCGGGCCAGCGAGCGCACCGGGTTCACGGCGTCCAGGACCAGGTCGAACGGTGCGTCCTGGTGCGCGAACGCGTCCAGATCGGCGCCGCGCACCCGGGCCAGCAACTCCCGGAAGACCGGGTCGCCCGAGGTGTCGGTGCGCAGCACCAGCGTGTTGACGAAGAACCCGACCAGCCCGCTGAGCGCCTCGTCCGGACGGCCGGCGACCGGGGAGCCCAGGGGGATGTCGGTCCCCGCGCCCAGCCGGGTCAGCGTGGCCGCCAGCGCCGCCTGGACCACCATGAACGGGGTGCACCGCTCGGCCCGCGCCAGCTCCACGACCCGCTTGTGCAGCTCGGTCCCGAAGTCGGCCCGCACCATCGCGCCCCGCTGTCCCGCCACCGGCGGACGCGGCCGGTCGGGCAGCAGCCCGAGCTCCTCGGGCAGGCCCGCCAGCGCCGTCTTCCAGTACGCGAGCTGCGTCCGGAGCGGATCGCCGGTCAGGGCCGTGCGCTGCCAGAGGGCGAAGTCGGCGTACGCGGCGGGCAGCGGCGGCCGGGCTCCGGCGGCGCCGGCGTCCGCGAGGCGGGCCGCGTAGGCGTGGGACAGGTCCTCGAACAGCGGCCGCAGCGACTGCCCGTCGGTGGCGATGTGGTGGAGCAGCACGAGCAGTGCGTAGCGGCCCGCACCGCACTCCAGCAGGGTGACCCGGAGCGGGTGTTCGGCCGACAGGTCGAAGGAGTGGCGGGCGGCGGCCTCCAGTGCGGCGTCCACCTCGGCGGGCGCGACCGTGGCCACCTCGAAGGCGAAGGCCGGGACCGGATCCACCACCTGGTACGGATCGCCGTCCGCGGTGACGAACCGGGTGCGCAGCGGTTCGTGACGCTCCGCCAGGTCCGCGAAGGCGGACCGGAGCGCGGCGACGTCGGGCTCGCCCTCCAGCCGGACCGCCATCGGCACGTTGTAGGCGGTGCTCCCCTGCGTACCCAGGCCGGCGGCCACCAGCCACAGCCGCTGCTGCGCGAACGACAGGGGGAGCCGCTCGGGCCGGGGCAGGCCCGGCGTGAGCCGGGGCAGCGCCGGCCGGTCGCCGACCTCGTCGATCCGGCGGGCGAGGGCGGCGGGGGTGGGGTGGCGGAAGACGTCGCGCAGGGTGAGGGTGACGCCGAGGGTGGCGGCGATCCGGTTCGTCAGCCGGGCGGCGAGCAGGGAGTGGCCGCCGTGGTCGAAGAAGTCGTCGTCCATCGACAGCGGCGCGACCGCGCCGAGCACCTCGCCGACCAGCGTCCGCACCAGCTCCTCGGCCTCCGTGCGCGGCTGGCGTCCCCCGCTGGTGAGCGGGGCCTCGACCGCGGGCAGAGCCGCCTTGTCGATCTTCCCGTTAAGGGTGAGCGGCAGCCGGTCCAGCACCGCGAACCGGGCCGGAACCATGTGCTCCGGCAGCCGCTGCCGCAGCCAGGCGCGCAGCGAGTCCGGACGCGGCGCCGGCACTCCGGGGGCGGCCGTCACGTACGCCGTCAGCTGCTGGTCGCCGTGGGTCAGGGTGGCTTGGGTGATGTGGGGGTGGGTGGTGAGGGTGGTTTCGATTTCGGTGGGTTCGATGCGGAAGCCGCGGATTTTGATTTGGGTGTCGGTGCGGCCGGTGTAGTGGAGGTTTCCGTGGGTGTCCCAGTGGGCTTGGTCGCCGGTGCGGTAGAGGCGGGTGCCGGGGGGTCCGTA
>NZ_JBICWZ010000044.1:0-1492 GCF_043199995.1 Streptomyces sp. NPDC048507
CCCGCACAGCAGGTGGTCACACGCTCCCCGTCGCTCAGTGGCCGCAGGCCGTCCGTGGTCACTGCCATCCGGGCGGCTCGGTGCGTCTTGGGTCGTGGACGTGGATTGACGAGAGTGGAAGTTTAGGTAAGCCTTACCTTCCCCCGTTGCGGCAAGTGGTGCCGCGTCCGCTTGTCCCCCGGAGTCAGCTCACATGTCGTCCCCTGCCGTCAGACTCACCGCCCGTCCCGTCCGCCTGTACGACTCCTGGTGGACGGTGGCGGCAGGGGCGCTGTGCGCGCTGGTCGGCCTGGCGGCGGGGCTGTGGTTCTCCGCGCACGTGCAGACCGACGAGACGCTGCACTCCGCCGCGCTCTTCGTGCACCTCGCGTCCCTCGTGCTCGGCTTCGGAGCCGTCCTGTCGGCGGACTACTACGGCCTCCTCTGGGCCACCGGGCGCTGCGCCCTCGCCGAGGTCGTCGCCGCGACCGCCCGGCTGCACGTGCCCATCTGGGCCGGGCTCGGCGGGCTCGTCGTGAGCGGCCTCATGCTCCACCCCGACCTGCACTCGGCCCTCACCCTGACCAAGCTCGGGCTGGTCGCCGCCCTTACGGTCAACGGTCTCCAGGCGGGCCTGCTGGGCCGGCGCCTCGAAGGGGCCGCCGAGCCCGTCGGCAGGCGGCTGCTGCTGTGGGGCGGAGCGACCGCCCTGGTCTCACAGCTCTGCTGGTGGGGCGCCGTGGTCATCGGTTTCCTGAACACCAACACCTGACGCGACCGCCTCCAGCTCGCCGACGGTGCCCGACATGATCACGCGCAGGTGCGCGGTGATGTGCTCGACCGGCCAGTCCCACCAGGCGATGCGCAGCAGGCGGGCGATGTCGGCGTCGTCGTAGCGGGTGCGCAGGAGCCGGGCCGGATTGCCTCCGACGATGCCGTAGTCGGGGACGTCGTCGACGACGACCGCACCCGAGCCGATGATGGCCCCGTGTCCGATGCGTACTCCTGGCATCACCGTCGCGCCGTTCCCGAACCAGACGTCGTTGCCGACGACGGTGTCGCCCCGCCCCGGCAGTCCGGTGATCAGGTCGAAGTGCGCGGCCCACGATCCGCCCATGATGGGGAACGGGAAGGTGGACGGCCCGTCCATCCGGTGGTTGGCCCCGTTCATGAGGAACCGCACGCCGGCGCCGAGCGCGCAGAACTTCCCGATGACCAGCTTCTCCGGCCCGTAGTGGTACAGGACGTTGCGGGTCTCGAAGGCGGTCGGATCGTCGGGGTCGTCGTAGTACGAGTACTCCCCGACCTCGATCAGCCCGGACGTCACCAGTGGCTTGAGCAGCACCACGCGCGGCTGGTCGGGCAGGGGGTGCAACACCGTCGGATCCGCAGGCAGCTGATTCATGGTCACCCAACCTAGCCCCCGGACGATGCCGGCCGCCCGGATGGCAGCGACCACGGACGGCCTGCGGCCACTGAGCGACGGGGAGCGTGTGACCACCTGCTGTGCGGA
>NZ_JBICWZ010000045.1:0-1069 GCF_043199995.1 Streptomyces sp. NPDC048507
GTCCTACCGGTGTTGGGACCGGTCGTTTACCGGTACGGGGAACCGTTCCGTACGGGGGTGGGGAACCGTTCCGTACGGGGGTGGGGAACCGTTCCGTACGGGGGTGGGGAACCGTTCCGTACGGGGGCTCGCGGAACGGCTCGCGGAACGACCCAACGGCTCGCGGAACGGCTCACGGAACAGTCTCCAGAGAGGGGCCCGGCAACTGTCGGACCCGCAGGTCGAACTCACGGGGTGTTCACGCAGCGTGTCTGTTCACGCTCCTGCTGCCGCCTGCCGTGAACGCCAGCAGGGAACCGAGAACGGCGGCACGAGAAACGAGAACGCGTGAAGCGGCAGCGCTCCGCTCGCCGGCTGCGCGCGGGTAGGGCGCGCCAAGGCGCGCGGGTAGGGCGCGCCAAGGCGCGCGGGTAGGGCGCGCCCGGTGAGCCCGTGAGCGCGCCTTGGGTGAGGGCGCGCTCGCTGGGCGCGCCAGGCGAGCGTCGGGGGTCTCTCAGGTCTCGCCCGCGGGCTCTCAGGTCTCGTCGGGGGTCTCTCAGGTCTCGCCCGCGGGCTCTCAGGTCTCGTCGGGGTCTCCCTCACTCGTGTCCCACCGGTGTCTCCGCGTGAGACTCATGTCCCCGCCTCGTCCCTCAGTGAGGCTCGTGTCCCCGACTCTCTGTCCCCGACGCCGCGCGGCTGACAGTCGGGTCCGACCCGACCCGAGCCGACCCGACCCGACCCGGCACTGCACGTCGCTGCACCGGCACTGCACATGGTCGGCTCGGCACACCCCCGGGCTGAACCGGCACACCCCCGAGCTGAACCGGCACACCCCCGAGCTGAACCGGCACACCCCCGGGATGGGTACACCACGTCCGGCACACCCCCGTCCGGCACACCCCCGTCCGGCACACCCCCGTCCGGCACACCCCCGGGATGGGTACACCACGTCCGGCACACCCCCGTCCGGCACACCCCCGGGATGGCCTGGCGGGATGGGGGATGACCGGCGGGATGACCAGGATGACTTCACATGAACTCCGAACTCATCGACCCCATTCACCCCCAACCAGCAAAAGGTCATCGG
>NZ_JBICWZ010000046.1:0-1062 GCF_043199995.1 Streptomyces sp. NPDC048507
TGTGTTGTCCGGGGACGTTGGTGACACGCGTGCTGGGTTCTTGAAATGGGTGAGGGCCTCCGGGTTCGGTGTGGATTGCGACATCTGCACCGAAGACAGGAGGCCCTCGTGGTCCACCGTAATGCCCCGCTGACCGAGACCGGACGTCTTCGCCTGGCCCGCTGTGTCGTGGACGACGGCTGGCCCGTGCGGCGGGCTGCGGAGCGTTTCCAGGTCAGCCACGCCACCGCTGCCCGCTGGGCCGGCCGCTACCGGCAACTCGGGATCGCCGGAATGAGTGACCGCAGCAGTCGTCCCCACCACCAGCCCGCCAGGACGGCGGCCGTGGTGGAGCAGCAGGTTCTACGGCTGCGGCGCGAGCACCGGATCGGACCCCTGCGGCTGGCCGCCCGCTGCGGGATCGCACCCTCGACCGCCCACCGCATCCTGACCCGCCACGGCATGCCGCCCCTCGCCGCCCTGGACCGGGCCACCGGCGAACCCGTCCGCCGGTACGAGCGTGAACGGCCCGGCGAACTGGTCCACATCGACGTCAAGAAACTCGGACGGATCCCCGACGGCGGCGGCCACAAGACCCTGGGCCGGGCCGAAGGCCGCCGCAACAAGACCGGGGCCGGCTGGGCCTACCTCCACACCGCACTCGACGACCACACCCGCCTCGCCTACACCGAAGACCTCCCCGACGAGACCGCCCCCACCTGCGCCGCCTTCCTGCAACGAGCCACCGCCTGGTTCGCATCCCTGGGCATCAGCGTGGAACGCGTCCTGACCGACAACGCCTGGGCCTACAGCAAGAACACCTGGCGCCAGACCTGCCGTGACCTGGGCATCAGCCCACGCTGGACCCGCCCCTGGCGACCCCAGACCAACGGCAAGGTCGAACGCTTCCACCGCACCCTGCTCGAAGAATGGGCCTACCAGCGGCCCTACACCTCAAATGCCGAACGGATGGAAGCCTTCACCGACTGGCTGCACTGGTACAACTACCACCGACCCCACACCGGCATCCACGGCCACACCCCCGCCAGCCGCGCCACCAACCTCTCCGGACAACACACCTAG